>CAUQNJ010000001.1:0-153795 GCA_963519515.1 uncultured Campylobacter sp.
CGCCGAATTTTTCAAATTCCTCGTTTAGCACAAAGTCGCAAATTTGCGCGGCAAATTCGAAATTTTCCGCTTCTACGGCGTCTCTTATCGCGTCAAATAGACACTCCTCCTTATCCGCCAGCCTATCAAATTGCCTTAGCTTTTCATAAAGCCCCTCTAGCGAGCCCTGCTTCATCTACGCTCCTCGTTAAATTTTGCGATAATTATATCCGTTTAGTCTGAAGTTAAGCAGGCGCGTCGCAATTTTAAAGCCCAAAAGGCAAAATTTAAAATTTATAGCGTTATCTTAAAGCGGCTCTGCTCGCGCCGTTTTAGCGCCCTATTTGCCGCCGCGATAGTCAAATTTCAGCTTCGTTATATAAATTTGATATTAAAATGCCGTACTCATAAATTTTTAAAAAAGGGGATTTATGGACATAAACACACGGCGTCTTAAAAGCGAGTTTGAGCAGATAAGCCGCTTTGGGGCTTTGGCGGGCGGCGGGCTTACACGGCTTGCATTTTCGCGCGAGGATAAAGAGGCGCGCAATCTCCTCATATCGCTACTTCAAAAAGAAAATTTCAAGATCAAAATCGACGATACGGGCAATATTTTCGCTAAATTTGGAGGCGTTAAAAATCCCGATCTGCCGTCCGTAAGTGCTGGCTCGCATATCGATAGCGTGCCGCAGGGCGGCTTCTACGACGGCACGTTGGGCGTCATGGCAGCTTTGGAGGCGATCCGCACAGTGCGAGATAGCGGAGAAAAGCTTACGCGACCGCTGGAGCTCATCGTCTTTGTTTGCGAGGAATCAAGCCGCTTTAAAATGGCGACCGTAGGCAGCAAGATAATTAGCGGCAAGCTCTCGCAAGAGCGGCTAGGCGAGCTGAAAGATCGGGACGGAATTTCGCTATTTGACGCCATGCAAGATTTCGGACTAAATCCCGCAAATTTAAAAAGCTGCGTCCTGCCCAAATCCAGCTTTCATAGCTATATCGAGCTTCATATCGAGCAGGGGCCGGTATTGCAGCGACTCGGTATCCCCGTGGGCGTCGTCACGGGTATCGCCGCACCCGTGCGATACGAGCTACGGATCGAGGGTAGAGCCGATCACAGCGGCGCTACGCCGATGGATATGCGCTGCGACGCCCTGACCTGCGCTAGCGAGATCATTTTAAGCGCGGAGAGGATCGCAAAGACGGGCAAAACCACGGTCGCGACGGCGGGCTATGCAAACGCGCTACCCGGCGTGCTAAACGTGATCCCGGGCGCCTGCACGCTAGGTCTTGATATACGCGATATAGACGAGGATGCGCTCAGGGCGGCGGACGATCAAATTTGCGCCGCGATAGGTGAAATTTGCGCTCGCCGAGGGTGCAAATTTGAACTAAAAAATCTCATCAAAGATCGCCCCGTAAAGCTAAGCGAGGAGATGATAGATCTGCTTGAGAGCTGTGCCGGCGAGCTTAAAATTCCAAGCCTAAGGCTTCCTAGCGGTGCGGGACACGACGCGATGAATATGACGGAGCTTGCGGATCGCGTGGGGATGCTTTTCGTGCCGTGCAAAGACGGCATCAGCCACAACGTAAATGAGAGCATAAACTGGCACGACGCCTTTGCTGTTACGAAGGTTTTAGCCGCGGCGATGTTAAGCTTAGCCAAGGAATAAAGGAGAGAAGATGGATGCTATCGCACAAAAAGTAGAGGCTCTCAAAGGCGAGATGATCGGGGATCGCAGGTTTTTTCACTCGCATCCCGAGACGGGCTGGTTTACCTTTTTTACGACCGCGGTTATCGCAGATCGAATGCAGCGCTTGGGCTATGAGATAAAGCTCGGTCGCGAGGTGGTAAAGGCTGAGGCGAGGCAGGGCGTAGGTAGCAAGGATGCCTGCGAGAAGGCAAAGCAGCGCGCCAAAGAGCTGCTAAACGCAGATCAGATAAAATTTCTTGATGCGATGGAGGACGGGTTAACGGGTCTCGTAGCCGAAATAGACACGGGGCGCGCGGGCAAGACGGTCGCTTTTAGATTTGACATAGACGGCGTGGATGTGACCGAGAGCATGGATGCAGATCATCGCCCTTTTAAGGAGGGCTTTCGCTCCGACATCAGCGGCATCACGCACGCGTGCGGGCACGACGGGCATATCACGATGGGGCTTGCTTTAGCAAAGCTGATCGCGCAGAGCCTAGACGATTTTAGCGGTAAATTTAGATTTATCTTCCAAACCGCCGAGGAGGGCACTAGAGGCGCCGTAGGCATGGAAGCTGCGGGCGTCACCAAGGGCGTAGATTATCTGCTGGGCGGTCATATCGGCTTTCAGGCAAACACTATGAGAGGCATCATCTGCGGTACCAAAAAGCTACTTGCGACCACTAAATTTGATGTAAGCTTAAAAGGCAAGTCCGCTCACGCCGCAGGTGCACCGCAGAACGGAGCCAACGCCCTGCTTGCCGCAGCCGAAATGGCGCTTGATATGCACGGCATAACCAGGCACGCAGACGGCGTCACGCGTATCAACGTCGGCGTGCTGCGCGCGGGCGAAGGGCGCAACGTCATCGCGCCTAACGGCTATCTCGCGTGCGAGACGCGCGGCGAGAGCACGGAACTGAATGAGTTTATGAAGTCCAAATGCATGGACATAGTGGAGGGCGTTTCTAAAATTTACGGCGTTAGCTACGATGTGCAGGTTACGGGCGGTACCGCAGGCGGCGATAGCGACGAGGCCACCACGCAGCTTTACGAGGATGCGGCGAAGGCATCGCCGTTTATCGACGATGATAAAATCGTAAGGGAGTTAAGCTTCGGTGCATGCGAGGACTTCGCACATTTTATGCGCTCGGTGCAAGATGCGGGCGGCAAAAGCGGATATCTGATGATCGGCACGACGCTTGCGGCGGGGCATCACAACGGCAAATTCGACTTTGACGAGGACTCGCTGCTTGCGGGGGTGGACGTGTATCTGCGCTGCGCGTATAAGCTAAACGGCAAAGCTTAAGGAAGGCGGCATGAAAAGAGCACTACTTCTAAGCGCTTCCAGTTATAAAGACAGCGGCTATCTAAACCACTGCAAGGGGTGGATCAGGGAATTTTTAGGAAGTCTTTGGGAGGATGAAATTTTATTCATTCCGTTTGCGGGCGTTAGGCGCACAAGCGAGCAATACGAGCAGAAGGTAGCGGAGTGCTTGGAGAGCAACAATATCAGATCGATCCACCGATCTGCCGATATGAAAGCAGCCGTTAAAAATGCCAAATCGATCTGCATCGGCGGCGGCAATACCTTCGTGCTGCTAAACGAGCTTTATAAATTTGATCTCTTAGGCGCGATCAAAGAGGCCGTGGATAGCGGCACGCCGTATTTCGGCTGGTCTGCGGGCGCAAACGTCGCGGGCAAGACGATGATGACTACCAATGATATGCCGATCGTCTTTCCGCCCTCGCCGGTAGCTCTTGGGATCTTTCCGTATCAGATCAATCCGCACTTCATAAGCGGTAAAATTTTAAATCACAACGGCGAGAGCAGGGAGGAGCGGCTGGAGGAGTTTTTGATCGTCAATCAAAACGACAGCGTCTATGCTATGCCCGAGGGTAGCGCGTTTTTGATAAACGGAAACGAGTGCGAGGTGATGGGGCATGCGGACGTGCTGAAATTCAGGTATAAAAAAGAGATCTCGCGCATCGCCGTGGGAAGTAAATTTAAAATTTAAAAGGAGTTATCGTGCAGACACTTAGGTTGCTTTTGGCGCTTGCGGGTATAGTCGCAGTCGTCGCTTTACTGATCATGAAAAAGGACACCAAAACCGTGCTTATCGGCGTGGGTTTGATGCTGTGCGTGCTTTGTCTAAAGCCGCTGGACGGGCTGGGCGCCTTTACCTCGTATATGACTAAAGCAGGTCTTATTAAGGCGATCTGCGCCAGCATGGGTTTTGCTTTCGTGATGAAATTTACCGGCTGCGACCGCGCGCTCGTAAATTTACTAACCAGACCTCTTGGAAATATCGGATTTTTATTGATCCCTATCGTCGTGGCGCTTACATATTTTATCAATATCGCTATCCCCTCCGCTGCGGGCTGCTCGGCTGCGGTCGGCGCTACGCTGATCCCCGTGATGATGGCTGCGGGCGTTAAACCAGAGATGGCGGGAGCTGCGGTATTTGCGGGCACTTTCGGTAGCGTTTTAAGCCCGGGCTCGGCGCACAACGTATTTGTCGCCGATATGGTAAAGGCACACAACCCATCTTACACGGTTCAAGACGTCATCGGAGTGCAGTTTTCCAGTGCGATTACCGCTTTGATCGTGGTTTTGATCGTAATGAGTATAACGGCGATAGTTTGCAAAGACTACACCAAGGGGGTGAATTATCTAGTGCAAAGAGAGGGCGGCGCAAATTCCGTCGCGTCAAATTCCGCCGACGGTTCAAATTTAGAGGCGCAGCCTCAAAAGATAAATGTCTTATACGCGCTTATGCCGTTAGTGCCGCTAGTGATCTTGGTAATCGGCGGCACGAGCCTAAATCAGGTCTCTTTCCTAAAATGGACGAAGATGGGCGTCGCCGAAGCGATGCTACTGGGCGCTATCCTCACCATCGCCGTTACTCTAACCGATCCTCAAAAAATTACGAAGGAATTTTTCAAAGGCATGGGTAGCGCGTATGCCGAGATTATAGGTATCATCATCGCTGCGGGCGTCTTCGTCGCGGGACTTAGCGCGTGCGGCGCGATCGATTTCGTAATCGAGTGGCTTAAGAACGAGCAGGGCTACGTAAAATTCGGCGGAACCTTCGTGCCGTTTTTTATGGGCGTCGTAACGGGCTCTGGAGATGCGGCGTCGATGGCGTTTAATACCGCCGTGACCGTGCACGCCGACGCGCTGGGTTTTGAGCAAGATAAGCTCGGTATGGCGGTTGCGATAAGCGGCGCGCTAGGCAGGAGCGCATCGCCGATTGCGGGCGCTTGTATCGTTTGCGCGGGACTTGCAATGGTAAGTCCTATTCAGATCGCCAAGAGAACGGCTCTAGGGATGTTTATATCCGTCTGCGTCATCGCATTTGTCATTTTATAAAAGGCTCATTTGTGGATATCGTGCAGAGGTTTTTAAACTACACTAAGATCAACACCACCACAAATAGAGCCGCGGGTGCAGCGGGCATAATGCCCTCAAACCCCAAGGAGCTTGAGCTTGCAGGCCTCATAAAAAGCGAGCTCGAAGCTCTGGGCATAAAAAATATCAGCCTCAGCGAGAAGTCGATTTTAATCGCTAAAATTCCCTCAAATTTAGACGCGCCCGCTGCGAGTATAGCGTTTTTTGCCCATCTTGATACCAGCGCCGAGCAGAGCAGCGACACCAAAGCTCAGATCGTAAGATACGAAGGTGGCGATATCTGCCTAAATAAAGAGCTAGAAATTTATCTCAAAGCGAGCGAAAATGAGGAGCTGCAAGATTATAAAGGAGATGAGATCATCGTAACGGACGGCACCAGCTTGCTAGGCGCCGACGATAAGGCGGCGATCGCTGCGATCGTAAATGCGCTGAAATTTTTCGTCCAAAATCCGCAGATCAAGCACGGCGAGATAATCGCCTGCTTCGTGCCGGACGAGGAGCAGGGCTTGCGGGGCGCAAAGGCGCTGGACATAAGCGAGGTAGGCGCGGATTTTGGCTACTGCCTTGATTGCTGCGGCATCGGCGAGTTTATCTACGAGAATTGGAACGCGGGCGATTGCGTCGTTACCTTCAAAGGCCAGTCTGCTCATCCAATGAACGCCAAGGGCAAGCTCGTAAATTCCTTGCTTTTGGCGCATAAGTTTATCTCGCTGCTGCCCGCGGGCGAGGCGCCCGAGTACACAGAGGGCAGGGAGGGCTATTTTTGGGTCAAGGAGCTTAGCGGCAACAGCGCAAAGACAGTCCTAAAGATCGACGTGAGGGAATTTGACGAGAAAAGATACGAGCAGCGCATGGAATTTTTGCAAAAAACTGCGGACGCGCTTCGCGCGATCTGGGGCGATCGGATCGAAATTTCGCTAAATGACCGCTACAAAAACGTCTATAACTTTTTGAAAAACGACGACGCGCCTGCGATAAGATTTGCAAAGCAGGCTTTTAAAAGCCTAAATATTGAGCCCAAGATCAAGCCTATGCGAGGCGGCTACGACGGTGCCGTCATCTCCGCAAAGGGGCTGCCGTGCCCGAACCTCTTTACCGGCGGGCATAATTTCCACTCTATCTACGAATACCTGCCCGTAGGCTCTTTAAAAGCGGCGAGCGAAGTGGTTAAGCGGATTATAACGCTGGCGGCGGCGCAAGCTTAGTTAGGGCGCTTTCTACTCCGCGCGCAGATTTTAATTTAGCTCGTTCATTCCGCCGCGAAATTTTACTCTGCTCAGCGGAATTTTATCTAGCGGACGGAATTTTGTTTAGTAAGGCGGAATTTTAGCTTGCTAAGCAAAATCCCACGCGGTTATGAAATTTTGCTTTACTCTACCGAGCGCGCGGCCTAGCAAGCTCAAAAAGGCGCGTTGTAAAATTTTGCCGCGCCCCGTGCTTTACAGCTCGCTTATTGTCGCGTCTTTATGCTATTTGCAGGCAGCGCGACCGCGCATTCTTGCAGCTTGTCGCTTCAGGCTGCGGTAAATTTTATATTTCGACGATTTAGATGAGCCGCGAAGTAGGCTGTATTCTTTGGCAAAATTTTATTCCTGCGGCAAGCGGAGAGGGCTAAATTTAAGCATCCCGTTTGAAATTTCATCGCAGCTTTCTTTATTCTAAAGGCGCAATGTGTGCCCCAAAAAAGCCTAAATTTAAAATTTAGCCCCAAAACCCAGCTTGCTTTTAACTTAAAATTCTTTACCCGCGCCGCTCTTTGCGCCTAAATTTCTTAAAAATTCCGCGTACTCCGCCGCGCCTTTTTCTATCTGCTCGGCACTACTTTGATAATCCACACCCGGCGTCTCCTCGGCGCCGTAAAACGCGAAAAATCCACGCCAGTTCGCGTGAAAATAGTAGCGGAATGCGAGCTCGAACGGCGCTAAAATCTGTTCCATCGTGAAATGATACCGCCCGCTAGGCGCGTAGTCGGCGCGCTTGATGCCCGCACTCACCGCTAATGCCACTGCACGCCCGGGCATGCCCTCGCTCGCGCGCCCGTAGGCAAATCCATACGTCATCGTCGCATCGATCCAGCTTTTTAAAATCGCGGGCGAGGAGAAATTATGCAGTGGAAATTGCAGCACCAGCGCGTCGTGAGCTTTGATTATCGCGCGCTCGCGCTCACCGTCTATCTCGCCGCTAGGATACTCGCGCGCTAGGTCGCGCACGGCGAAGCTTTGCGCGGCAGCCTCTTTTAAAAACCGTTTGTTTATGAGCGAATTTTCGATGTCGGGGTGAGCTAGAATGATTAAATTTTTCATATTTTTCCTTTAAAATTTTATTTTGGGGCGATAAAATTTGCCGCTAAAATTGCACTTAGAGCTCCGCTTTGAAATTTCATTTTCAAATTAGCGGTGGAATTCTAAGATAAAATTTCAAGGCCAAATTTTAATGCCGAAGCTTCGGCGCCTAAATTTGACGCCGAATTCCATAGTAAATTCAGTGCATAAATTTCATATATTAAAATTTAGCGCCCAAATGCGCCGGGGCCCTATTTCAAAACGCTAGCTTGGCGCTTTATTTCCCCGCAGCTAGCAGATCCGCGAGCACCTTTGCCGCGTGATCCTTTGCCTTGACGCTTTTATAGACCTTTAAAATTTTGCCGTCCGCACCGATCAGAAAGGTCGAGCGCACGATGCCTAGATACTCGCGCCCGTAGTTTTTGCGTACTTGCCACGCTCCGTATAGCTTGGCTACCTCGTGCTGCGGATCGCTCAGCAGGATGTGCTTTAAGCCCTGCTTGGCGATGAAGCTCGCGTGGGATTTGGCGCTGTCGGGGCTGATGCCTACGATCACGCAGTCTGCGGCGATAAAATCATCGTACGCGGCGCTAAATTCGCATGCTTCGGTCGTGCAGCCGGGGGTGTTATCCTTGGGGTAAAAATACAGCGCGACCCTCTTGCCTGCGAAATCCTTTAGCGCGACGCTCACGCCGTCAGCGTTTTGTAAGCTAAACTCGGGCGCCGCATCTCCCGCTTGCAGCGTGATTTTGCGCCCGCGATCCTCTGTGCTGAACTCGCCTTCGATCTGTGTTTTTCTCTGCATATCGTTTCCTTTTTTTGAAATTTTCGGGCTGGTAGCCCAAATCGCGGCTAAATTTTAATCTTTTTTCATAAATTTATCCTTGCTTGGATGAAATTTTGCTCTACGCGGCAGCTGCATGTGAAACGAGCTGCGCGAAGAGGCTTAAATTTAGCGGCTCGTGATATAATTTTGCGCGAGCTAAATTTAAAACTCGCCCGTGGCGAGCAGATTTATAAAATTTACGCTCGGTGCGCGCAAAGGAGAAAAATGGCACGGCTAAAACTCAGGACCGAAATTTTATGGCGGAAGCGACTTGAAAACGGCATATTCGGTGGCATTGCGCCTACGCAGGATCCGTTCTGCGCGGACGTATTTTGCGTCGCGGACGGCTGGGGCAGCTCTTACGCCTCTATGCGCCTGCGCCGCATGAGCTTTGCTACGGGCGAGGAAACGGCTAGCGCGCTACTTCGAAATGCCGTGCGCTGCATGCATTTTAGCGCAGACGCGCAGTATATTTTCGCCGTGACCGATAGTAAAATTTACCGCCTACACAGGGGCTCGCTACAGATAGATGAAAAGTACGAAAAAGGCGTGCCCAAATACTCCGACTTCGTCGCGGGGGACGAGCAGGGCACACTTGTTTTGCTAAACCGCTCGGGCGGCAGCGTTGCGGCCTTTAACTACGCGCAGGGCGGCGTGAGCAAAAAGCGGCTGAAGGATGAGGGCTGTCGCCTGCTACTGCGCGGCAGCGGTGAGCGCTATCTCATCGCATCGCCGGTGCGGGGCTGCGTGCAGCGATACGACGTCGCAAAAGGTAGGGTCGAGATACTCTTTGAGGTCGGTACCTTTGACGCCGCGCAGCTTGATAATGCGGGGAATTGGTACTTTCACCCCGCAATTTACGTCCCCGCTAAAATTTGCGACGGGCACGGAGAGGGCGCGCGGATGACACTCTCGGGTAAAATTTTAATGCTCGGCGCGGATGGAGGGCGGAAAGAGTGGGATACGGGAGTTAAATTTAAGCAGATGCGCCTTAGCGCGGACGAAAAGTCGCTGCTTTTGCAGAGCGAAAACGGCGTTTGGCGCTTTTTGCCGAGCGTCGGGCGGATCGTAAGCGAGATCGTTCTAGACGAGAGCGAGCGGCTGGAGGCCTTTTTTGAGCAGCGAAATTTAATACTTTGCAGCGTAAAAGAGGAGGGCGCACAAAGCCTAACCGCCAGACAAATTTTAGAATTTTAGGCGAACGCAGGAGTTTGCTTTGCGTCGCGAGCGCGAAAAAACTTTGTAGTATTTTGCAGCGCGTTTTTGCAGGCGGCGATCGTCAAATTTATTTTCCGCGCTGTGCCTAAAAGGCGCTAGCAAGGATTTGTACGAGATATAACTCTATCGCAAACTAAATAGATGTGATTAAATGTGGCGCTGAAAAATTTAAAGAATATCCGCGGCATCCCCGCTCGCAGCTAAAATTTTATTGAAATTTAGGATTTGAAAATTTAGGGGCGTGGATGTCGCCCCATTTGAACGGCTGATTATTTCACGCCGACGATGATTTGAGTAGCTTTGATAATTGCGGTTACTTCATCATCTTTTTTAAGCGCTAAATTTTTAACCGATTCGTTTGTGACGGTTGCACTTAAATTCTCGCCGCCGGCGCTTCTGACGCTGATCTCGGCATTTACCGCGCCCTCTTTAACGGCGGTGATTTTGCCCTTTATTTGGTTGGTCGCGCTTAAGCGTAGATCGTTCTCGCCTTTGGAGATGATGACGCTTGGGGCTTTGAATAAAAATACCGCCTCTTTGCCGGCTTTTAGATCTAGACCTTTTTCAGAATCGGTCGTGACGGTTGCTTTTAGCACGTCGCCGCCCTTGGTTTTGCCTACGATTAGCGAGTTTACCGCACCTGTTTTTACCTCTGTGATCACAACATTAAGTTGATTTCTTGCACTGATTGCCATTTTTGGCTCCTTCTAAAAAAATATGGGCGAATATTAGCGGCAAATTCTTAAATGAAATTTAAAAATGCCGGATGTAAGAAATTAATTTAGTTTGTTGCGAAATTATATTGATTGCGTCTTTAAATTTACAGCTCGCGTAGCAAAAAATGAATTTAAAAAATTAATCAAGTTCTAAATTTGCATATATAAATCTGAGCGATTTTGTTTGGATTACGACCCCGCTTTTTGTAAAATTTCAAAATTTTTGCCTAATTACGGCGTAAATTTCGCCGCTCGGTTTGCAAAACAGCGCCTTTAGCACACCTTGCTTTGCAAGAAATCGCGCAAAATCATCGCGTGGTTGCAGTGCTCGTCCTTTGCGGCGTACAGTAGAGTAACTAGCGGCTCATCTTTGATCGCTTTCAAAAACTCCTCCACGGCGGGATTTTGCGAAAGCTCGGCCAGATAAAGTTCCTTAAAATGGGTGAAATTCTCGGGCTTGTGCGCGAAAAGCTTGCGTATTTCGGTGCTCGGCGTTATCTCTTTCGCCCACATATCGATCGGCAGCGCCTCTTTTTTCACGCCGCGCGGCCAAAGCCTATCGCAAAGCACCAAAAATCCGTCGTTTTCACTCAGTTTTTCATAAACGCGCTTGATTTTAAATTTTGGCATGTTGGCTCCTTTAGTTTAAATTTACGTTGCAAAAATTTCGCATCCGCGCCTCAGACGGCGCACTTACGGTAAAATTTTACAACGCCTCACGTTAAATTCAATCGTCGCGAAAAATTCTCAAGCGCTTTGAGATAAAATTTTACGACGCATGTCGCGGTAAATTTTATGCGGCGCAGCAAATTCCGCGTCCGCAAGACGAAATTTTGCGCGGTTAAAAGCTTGTAAAATTTAGCGCGCCTCAAAATTTTAACCGTTTTGCGACAAAATTTCACGCGGCGGGATGGGCGAGATAAAATTTTAAAATCGCATCTATGCCGCCCCGTCGCACTCGCACGATAAAATTTGAAATGCAAGGCTACATAAATTAAGAGGCGACGCTCGCTCATATATCGCAGCGCGATAAATTTGAAATTCTAACGCGCTACCCATCGGATCGCGACGCCGAAAGAGATGCAAGTAGCGGCGGCGATACGAAATCCCCGTTAATCCTTGATAAAATAATCGCCGTCGAAGCTTACGAGCGAGTATTTGCGCTCGCCCCCAAGCGCCTCTACGAGCTCAGGCACGCTAAGGAACGTGAGGCTATCGGCGCCTATAAATTTGCAAATTTCATCCGTGCTCATATTTGCGGCGATCAGCTCGCGCACGCTCGGCGTATCGATGCCGTAGCGCTCGGGATACTTTAGCTCCGGGCTTGCGATGCACATATGCACGTGCGCCGCACCCGCATGGCGCAGAAGCTCGACGATCTTTTTGCTCGTGGTGCCGCGCACGATGCTATCGTCCACGACGACGACGCTTTTGCCGTGAAGTGCTGCGCCGATCGGGTTTAGCTTGAGTTTGACCTTCAAATTTCGCACCTCTTGCGTCGGCTCGATGAAGGTACGGCCGATGTAGTGGTTGCGCACGATCGCCATCTCGAAGGGTAGCTTGCTCTCTTGCGCGAAACCAAGCGCCGCCGGCACGCCGCTATCGGGCACGGGCACGACGAAATCAGCCTTTAAACTCCCACATTTTCGCGCGAGCGCAGCGCCCAGCTTTTTTCTGACCTCGTATACGTTTTTGCCCTCTACGACGCTGTCTGGGCGCGCGAAGTAGATGTATTCAAACGCGCAAATTCTAGCCTCCGCGGCTTTTAAAATTTGAACCGAGCTGAACTCATCCTTGCCCTCTTCGAAGATCACCATCTCGCCGGGCTTTACGTCGCGGACGAACTCGGCTCCT
Source organism: uncultured Campylobacter sp. (assembly GCA_963519515.1). Taxonomy (GTDB): domain Bacteria; phylum Campylobacterota; class Campylobacteria; order Campylobacterales; family Campylobacteraceae; genus Campylobacter_B. The sequence goes on from CAUQNJ010000001.1 coordinate 11,976, forward strand.
ACGAGATCAAACGCGCAGGTCTCGCTCGCGACGATGTAGCCGCCGTCTTTGAGCCTGCCGATGCTGAGCGGACGCACGCCGTAGCGATCGCGCACGGCAAACATCTTCGAGCGGCTCAGGATCAGAAGCGAATACGCACCCACGCACTGATTCAGCGCCTCGATGATACGGTCTTTTAGATGCTCCTGTTTACAGCGCGCGATGAGGTGGAGGATGTTTTCGGTATCCATGTTGGACTGAAAGATCGCGCCTTCGCTTACGAGCTTGCGGCGAATTTCGTCTTTGTTGATTAAATTTCCGTTATGAACGATCGAGATCTCTCCCAGAGCGTAGTTGCCCGCAACGGGCTGTGCGTCCTTTAGACTATCTGCACCCGCGGTGCCGTAGCGGTTGTGACCGATCGCGATGTTGCCCTTTAAAATTTCAAAACTTGCGGGGCTAAAAACCTCCGTCACGAGTCCCGTGGCTTTGATCGTTTTGATATGATGGTTGAAGCTCGAGCTGATGCCGCTTGCCTCCTGGCCGCGGTGCTGCATGGCAAAAAGCCCGTAATACGCGGTCTTAGCCGCACCTTCGGAATTTATGACTCCCACGATTGCACACATTTTCTAACCTCTTAAATTTTATTTTTTAGAAATTTGTCTATATTTTGTTTTATCATTGACGGCTCGCCATCCGGCATTTTGCCGGCGCCTCATCAAATAGATCGGCTGAAATTTTAAACTTCTCGGCGATATTCGCTCGATCTTTGGCGTAGCTGCCGAATAGACCGACTTTGTAAATTCCAAAGCTTTCAAGCTCGGGCTTTAGCTCGCGCAAAAAATTTAAAATTTCATCTTTGGTTGGCATCTTTTCCTCTTAAATTTAGCCGCAAAGGTCTAAATTCCTAAGCAGTCGTCGATACCGTAAAGCCCGCTATTTTGGGGCGCTAGCCAAACTGCGGCCTTTATCGCGCCTCTGGCAAAGGTCGCGCGCGAAGTTGCCGTATGATTTAGCTCGATAAATTCGCCATCTCCGTAAAATCCCACGGTGTGGCGCCCGACTATATCGCCTCCGCGCAGCGACATCACGGCGATCTCGTCCTTGCCGCGCTCGCCGATGAGCCCGTCGCGACCGCTTACGCGCACGTCTTTTAAGCTTAGCTCGCGCGCGCTCGCGGCGCTTTGTGCAAGGCTCATCGCCGTGCCGCTCGGGGCGTCTTTTTTGTGGCGGTGGTGCATCTCTAAAATTTCGCAGTCAAAATCGCGCAAACTCCTGCTGGCAAACGCTACGAGTTTGTTTAGCACCGCGACGCCCAGGCTCATATTCGTAGCATGCAGCACGGGCATCTTCGCGCCGCATTCGCGCAGTAGCCGCTCGCCCTCCTCGCCCAGAGCCGTCGTGCCGATGCAAAGCGGCTTTGGGTGCGAAAGCGCAAATTTCATTAAGCTTATCGCGCCGTCTCGGATCGTGAAGTCTATCACGACGTCGCAGCCGCTAAAAAGCTCGTCGTAGCTGCTCGTTACGGCGCAGCTAGGCGCATAATCAAGCGGCGCGACCGTGTAGATTACGCTTGCTCGCGCCTGATCGAAATTTTTCAGGCACTCGTAGATCATCGTGCCCATTCTGCCGCTTCCGCCGTGGATTCCTATATTTATCATCGCCGCTCCTTAAATTTTAATCCGTTTAGTATAGCCAAATTTTGCTTACACTACCTCTCTACGCCGAGGCTTAGCGGGATAAAGCTGTTTTGTTTGAGCTCGGCTTCGCTCGGCTTTTTGATCTCTATGCGAGAGGCGCTTACGCCGCGCTGCACGAGTGCCGCTTGCACGGCAGTCGCCCTGGCAAGGGCTAACTCATCAAGACGCGAACGGGTAAATTTCTGCACCCCTATCAGCTCCTCCATCGCCTCATCGCCGCCGGATTTGATGCCGTATTTGACCTTAAGCGCCGCTATGGCTTCATCCGTGGAGAGACCTTGTTTATTGGACATCAGCGTGAGAGTGTTTTGCAGAGATCGCCTTTTAAACTCGTGAGTATCGAGTTTTTCGTTATATGCAGAGTTTAGGATGATCTTGAGTTCGGGCTTGGCTTTTGCGACCTTGGCTAAATCATCTATTTTAGAGCTTTCGCTAATTAAAATTTCACTGCTCGCCGCCTCAAAATCGATACTTTCGAGCTTTTTCGTATCTACGCCCGCGATCTTTCCCATAAATCTAAACGGGCTTAACACGATGTCAGATAGCAGCTTTTTGATCGCGCCCCAAACGAGTGCGCCGTAGCTAAATTTCGGATCGCTCAGCGTGCCGCTTAGAGGCAGGCTAATATCGATCTGATCGTCGCTGTCCTTTAGGATCGATACGACTAGACCGATCGGAAGGCTCAGCGCATCCTTGCTCTGCACCTCTTTGCCGAGCTCGAAGCGGTCTAAATTTAGATCATTGCTTGCGTTTAGCTTGCCATCGTCGATTTTGTAGGCGAGCTTTAAATTTAACTTACCGCCCGCGATTTCATTGCCGATATATTTGGCGGTATAGGGCGATGCGGGCACAAGCGGAATCTCCTTTAAAACGACGTTTATATCGCTTTTGCGTTTAAAATCCAGAAGGTAGGCGCGCGCCGTGATGCTCGCTAACCCGCTTCCGCTTACGAGCGAGCTAAACTTAATATCTGCCGCCCGCTTCGGGCTGATCTCGCTGATGCTTGCTTTCATATCGCTGATGCGCAGTTTAAAGGGCGTTGCTAGACTCTCATCGGTGAAATTTAAACCTCCGCCGCTAAGCGAGATATTTTTTACGCTCCACGCAAAGTTTGCCTTGCTTTTTGCGGATCTGCTAGGCGCAGCTTCGGCAGGCTTTGCGGCCTGTTTTGCCTGCGCGCCGGGCTTTATCAGCGAGAGCAAATTTAAACGCCTGTCTTTATTTAGCGAGATATTTGCCGCGGGTGAGCCAAGAGCGATCTTGTTTAGCGTGAGAGAGCTTGGGCTTAGCGTGATTTGCGCGACATTCAGCGACGCAAGGGAGAAAATTTTATCCCTGCCCGAGCTTAGCGCCAAGCCTTTGCCCGATAGCTTTGCTTCGAGCGAGAAGGCGTTTGAAAGCTTCAGCTGCCCTTGCGTAGCGAGCTCGCCCGCGATGGAGCCCGTGATAAATTCCGCCGCATATTTGTTAAAAACGCCCAAGTTCGGCGCATTTAGGTTGAAGTTCACGCCTACGTTAAGCGGCGCGATACTAGCCTTGCCGTCCGCGCTAGCGGTGATCTCGCCCGTGATAAGGCTTGCTTTGATACCGAAAGGCTCGGCGAAATTCGAGCTTAGCCCGCTTAGCGTGGCGCTGAAATCCTTGATCTCGTGCACGTTGTTTTTAACGATAAAGCTCTCGTCGATCTTAGCCTTTGCGCCGGTTACGGAGGCCTCGCCGATCTTAAATTTTAAAGCGGGGCTTTTGGCGGGCTTTTTAGAATCCGAATTTGCGCCGCTTGCCGTAGAGTTTGCATCCGCAGGGTTTGTATCGCCCGCGCTCGCCGTTTTTTTAAAGCTCGCGTGATTTTTAGAGATCGCGCTTAAAATCGCCAGATCGTTTATGCTTTTTGCTCCGCCAGCGTCCACCTCCGAGTTAAAAAACGGCGCGTTTAGCAAAATTTTATCCACGCCGAGATTTAGATCCGCGACGTTAAATTTCACTCCCTGCACGCCGAAGCTTTCAAATCCGCTAAAAATTCCGTTTTTGTTTGCGATTTTGGAGTTTGAAATTTTAGCAAATTCCAGGCCTACGCCGTTTTGCGCGCCCTCTTTGTCGTAGCTAAATGCGCCCAGCTCGGTTGCGGCGACCGAAATTTTATCGCTGCGCGCGAGCGTAATCTGCGTATCCGCGATACTAAAGGCGCCAAAGCCCGTATGAAGGGCCGTATCGTTACCTTCGGCGTTAAATTTCAAGAAATTTTCCGTGATTTTAGTATTGTTTGAGACGACCGAAATTTGCGGGTTTGCAAAGCTTGAGCGGTTTAGATCTACGCTTTTTACGGCGGAGTTTAGCCGCAAGTTCGCACCCGTTTTATTAAAATCCAACGCAAAATCCGCGACCCGCGCGCCCTCAAAACCCGTGGAAATTTTAGTTTCGTTCATATCGTATTTTGCGCCCGAAACTAGCACTTGCGGAATCATCACTTTGCCTGAAATTTCATTCGAAACGTCCGTATTTAGCTCGAAGCTCGGGATTTTTAGCGAGTCTAGCGAAATTAAATTTTGATCTTGCAAAATTTCTAGGCTTTGCAGCTCGAGCTTTGAGTTTTCAAGCGCAAATTTTATATTTTCATCGAGGCTCAATCGGTAATTTAGAGTAGCGGAAAGGAAGCCGTTCTTAAACCGCACGCCGCTAGGATCGAGGTATGATAGCCAAAACGGATCGATTTTCAGCCGCGAGATACCTACCTTGCCGTGCAGACGAAGAGGCGCCAGGTCGATGGCTCCATCGAAGCTCAGCGCGTCGTATGTACGCGAAACAGCGCTTAAATCGTGCTCGCCGATCGTTTCGTCCTTTAAATTTAGTCCGTTGATCTCGTAATTTAGCTCGGTCGAGATGAGCGAAAACGGCCTTTTCAGGGAGTTATCTACGTAGCCCAGAGAGCCGCGCTCGATCTTAAAATTATTCAGCGTGACGTTGAAGCTGGAGTTTTCATCCTTGTTTTCGCTCTTTTGCTCCGAAAGTAGCGGCTCGAAATTGAAAGTGCCGTTTTGCTCGCGCTCAACGTGAAATTTAGGGGATTTAAGATGCAAAATTTCTACCGCGAGAGTCTTTTTAAAAAGCTTCGAAAAACCGATTTTTAAATTTATCTCATCGGCGCTAAACAGCGGCTTAAAGGTGCTAAGCTCCGGCTTGGTGACGTTTAGCTCGTAGGTAAAGGGGTTAAATTTAGCATTCTGCACGCTAAAGCTTGCTCTGCCCTCTAAAATTTTAGGCAGCGCTTTTTCGATAAAAAGCGGCACGCCGAAAAAGCCCGCAAGCACGTAAAATAGCGCAAACCCGCTTACGCCGAAAGCAAACTTACGCCAGTGTTTTATAAAAAAATTTTTCATTTTTCCGCTCATTAATTTTGATAGCGTAAAATTATATCAAAAATTTCGTGCAAAGGGTTAAATTTTGCTGGTTCACATCTGCTGCTCAGTCGATTGCGATTATTTTTTGCGCCGCTTGAAAGAGCTCACGCAAGAGCCGCTAATAGGCTATTTCTACGATCCAAACATCCACCCTTGCGGCGAATATGTTCTTAGAATGCACGACGCAAAGCGGGTTTGCGAGAATTTAGGGATTAAATTTATCCCGGGCGAGTATGATTTTCAGGGCTGGCTAGACGGCGCGCGCGGGCTTGAAAACGAGCCCGAAAAAGGTGCGCGCTGCGAGTTTTGCTTTGATTTTCGCATGCAAAAAACAGCCGAGCTCGCGCTAAGTTTGGGCGAGCGCAAAATCACCACGACGCTTCTTATGAGTCCCAAAAAATCGCACTCTCAGCTTTGCGCCTCGCTACAGCGTATTTGCGAGCGCTGCGGACTGGAGTTTATCGCGCCCGATTTTCGCAAAAACGGCGGCACGAACGAGCAGTTTGCGCTCGCGAAAAAAGACGCGCTCTATCATCAAAACTACTGCGGCTGCATCTACGCGCTTGCGGCACAGCGAGATGGTCAGCGAAGGGCTGAACGAAATTCGGGCGGAAGTCTGACGGCGGATTTGAAGCGAAATTTAGCCCAAGGCGCCGAAATTTACGAGCTAATGTCGCCGCTCGATCGGCAAATCCTGCCCGCTTCGGTAGAGGAGAAGTTGAAATTTTACAAAAAGCTTTGCTCGCTCGAAAGAAAAGGAGTTAAATTTAGCGTGCTGCGCGATCGGTTTTTAAACTACCGCCTGCTCCGTGCATGGATTAAATTTGACGGGCGTGCAGTGCCCTCGTTTGTGCTATTTGGCTCGCATTTTATGCGCGAAAACGTGAAGCTTAGCATAGAGCGGGAGTGCGAAATTTTTTGCAGCGACAAGGGCGAGATTAAAATTTTAAGCATGGCGAAATTTAACGAAATTTCAAGATCAAATTTCAAAAGCGTATCCGAGATGCTAAAAAACCCGCCGAGTCTCGCGCGCCAAAATAAAACTCGCGCCGCCCTGTGCGCTGCGGGCTCGCTCTCGCCGATCATCGTCACGGACGAGATAAGAGCCGCCAAAGTTCAAATTTACGGGCTCTCGCGCATATTTTTAGACGTTAGGGAAATTTTAGTAAGAATTTGATAAGATTCTAAAATTTCTAAAAAAGGCAGATCAATGATAGATATAAACGAAATCCTCTCCATCCTACCTCATCGTTTTCCGTTTTTGCTGATAGATCGCGTCGAAGAGCTCAGCATAGGCGAAAGTATCAAAGCCTATAAAAACGTAACCTACAACGAGCAGATCTTTCAGGGTCACTTCCCAGGCCACCCGATCTATCCGGGCGTAATGATAATCGAGGGCTTAGCGCAGGCGGGCGGCGTGCTGGCGTTTAAGAGCATGGAGAAAGACGGCGTCGATCTAAGCGACAAAGTCGTGTATTTTATGAGTATCGACAACGCTAAATTTAGAAACCCCGTCCGCCCCGGCGACAAGCTTGAGTATCGAATCAGCGTAATCAAACATCGCGGACGCATCTGGGTGCTAAAGGGCGAAGCCTACATCAACGACGGCGCCACACTGGCCGCACAGGCTGAACTTCAAGCAATGATAATGGATAAATGATGGCTAAAGTTCACCACACGGCGATCATCGAGGACGGCGCGCAGATCGGAGCCGAGGTTGTGATCGAGCCGTATGCTTTCGTAAGCGCGCAGGCTAAAATCGGCGATGGCTGCACGATCAAACAGGGCGCGCGTATCATCGGCGATACGCAAATCGGCGAGGGCTCTAAAATTTTTTCATACGCGATCGTGGGCGAAATTCCGCAGGATATGAGTTTTAAGCAGGGCGAGCGAACGGGGTTGGTCATCGGCAAAAACGCTACGATTCACGAGTTTTGCACGATCAGCTCGGGCTCGCATAAGGGCGACGGATTTACGCGCATCGGCGATAATCTCTTTATGATGGCGTATTGCCACATCGCACACGATTGCGTGCTGGGAAGCAACATAATCCTAGCCAACAACGCCACGCTCGCAGGCCACGTCGTAATGGGCGATTATGCCGTTATCGGCGGGCTTACCCCCGTGCATCAGTTCGTCCAAATCGGCGAGAGCTGCATGATCGCAGGGGCTAGCGCGCTTAGTCAGGACGTGGTGCCGTTTTGCCTGGCTGAGGGCAACCGCGCCTATATTCGCGGGCTAAATTTAACGGGCATCCGCCGCCGCTTCGATAAAGAGACGGTCGAGACGATAAATCGGGCGTATAAATTTTTATTCAACCAAGGCGGGGGTTTAAAGGAGCAGGCGCAAATTTTATTAAACGAGACGAGCGATCAAAACGTGCGAAAGATGTGCGAGTTTATAATCAACACAAAACGCGGAATTCCGCTAGATAAAGGTAAAATTTAATGGCAAATAAGTGCAGTTTTTGCGGTGAGACGGGCGCGGACGGGCGTCGTATCTATCCTAACGACGACGGTACGGCGGCTATCTGCAGCTATTGTATCGATATGGCATATGCCGCTATCCACGGCAGCGAGGGTCAAAATGAGGCGGTACAAAATCAAAATAAAGAGATCGATTTCGAGGCTATCAAGCCAAAGGCGCTGATGGAGGTTCTAAACCGCTACGTCATCGGCCAGGAGCGCGCTAAGAAAATTTTTAGCGTCGGCGTTTACAACCACTATAAAAGAATTTTCAGGCAGACCGACGCGAAGGGCGACGATACCGAAATTTCAAAATCAAATATCTTGCTTATCGGACCTACCGGCAGCGGTAAGACGCTTATGGCGCAGACCTTGGCGAAATTTTTGGACGTGCCGATCGCCATTAGCGACGCTACGAGCCTAACGGAAGCGGGCTACGTCGGCGAGGACGTAGAAAATATCCTCACCCGCCTTTTACAGGCCGCGGACGGCGACGTAGAGAAGGCGCAGCGCGGTATCGTTTTCGTGGACGAGATCGATAAGATCGCGCGAATGAGCGAAAACCGCAGCATCACGCGCGACGTAAGCGGCGAAGGTGTACAACAAGCGCTGCTTAAGATCATCGAAGGAAGCGTCGTAAATATCCCGCCGAAGGGCGGCCGCAAGCATCCAAATCAGGACTTCATCCAGATCGATACGACAAATATTTTGTTCGTCTGCGGCGGCGCGTTCGACGGGCTAAACGAGATCATCAACCGCCGCATCGGGCAGAACGTGTTAGGGTTTAACCAAACCAAGCGCAGTAAAAAAGAGAGCCTAAATTTACTAAACATGGTCGAGGCCGACGATCTGGTGCATTACGGCATAATCCCCGAGCTCATCGGGCGATTGCACGTAGTGGCTACGTTAAATGAGATCGACGAAAAGGCGATGGTTAGAATTTTAACCGAGCCGAAAAACGCGATCTTAAAGCAATATCAAAAGCTCTTTGCGATAGACGGCGCAAATTTAAAATTTGATGACGACGCGCTAAGAGAGGTCGCGAGCCTTGCGATCAAGCGCAAAACCGGTGCGCGCGGACTTCGCAGCATAATCGAGGAGATCATGATCGATATTATGTTTGATCTGCCTGAGCTTAAGGGCTATGACGTCATCATCTCGAAAGAGGTCGTAGACGGCGTCTCTAAGCCGATACTTGTAAAACAAAATTTAACTGCATAAATTTAAGGGGGATAAATGTTACTTGATTCGATTCTAGGATTATTTTCAAGGGATATGGGCATCGATTTGGGCACGGCAAACACGCTGGTGCTGCTAAAAGATAAAGGCATCATCATCAACGAGCCGAGCGTCGTCGCGGTACAAAATGAGCGCTACGGCAAGCAAAGGATCATCGCCGTGGGCGCCGAAGCCAAAGAGATGCTCGGACGAACTCCGGGCGACATCGAAGCGGTGCGCCCGATGAAAGACGGCGTTATCGCGGATTTCGATATGACGGAGAAGATGATTAGGTATTTTATCGAAAAGACCCACAAGCGCCGCTTTTTCGTAAGCCCGCGTATTATCATTTCGGTACCTTACGGACTAACTCAGGTCGAGCGCAAAGCCGTGCGAGAAAGCGCGATGATAGCGGGTGCGCGAGAGGTTTATCTAATCGAAGAGCCGATGGCTGCGGCGATCGGTGCGGGTTTGCCGGTCAATGAAGCGCGCGGCTCGCTGGTCGTGGATATCGGCGGCGGTACCACCGAGATCGGCGTCATCTCTTTAGGCGGCATCATCAGCGCCAAATCCGTCCGCGTCGCGGGCGATAAGATCGACGCAAGCATCGTTAATTACGTCAAAGAAAAATATAGCCTGCTTATCTCGGAGCGCGCCGCCGAGGAGATCAAGATCAAGATCGGCACGGCGGTACAGCAGCAAAAAGATCTAACCTATGCCGTTAAAGGAAAAGACCAGATCAGCGGGCTTTTAAGCTCGGTCGATCTTACTAGCGAAGACGTAAGAGAGGCGATCAAAGATTCGATAAGAGAGATCGCGGACGCGCTGAAATTCGTGCTAGAAAGCATACAGCCCGAAGTCGCCGCCGATATCGTCGAAAACGGCGTCGTGCTAACGGGCGGCGGCGCGCTTATTCGAGGACTGGATAAGTATCTAAGCGACACGGTGAAGCTTCCGGTTTTTGTCGCGGACGAGCCGCTTCTGTGCGTAGCAAACGGCACCGGTAAAGCCCTAGAAGAGATCAAAACATTAAAACAAACGGCAAATGACTAATCTCAAACTGCTTCTCGTCGCAGTCTTGTTAGTGGCCGTTTCGCTTACGTTCGGCTCATATATCCACGGTAAATTTATCGGATTTTCCGGCGGAATTTTAGAGGTGTATTACGGCGTAAGCGGCAGGATTAAAAGTGCCGTGAATGAGCATTTTAACCAAGCCGAGACGATCAAGGCTCTACGAGAAGAAAACGCCGAGCTGAAAAAATCGGCGATGTTGCTTAGCACGTTTGCGGGCGAGCTGAATAAAATTTTGATCGATAAAAACAGCTCCGTTTACGAGCCCAAGGTTCAGCTCGTAAAGGCGATGAGCTATGCAAATTTAAACGACTACAACAAATTCTTCGTAAATTTTGAAAATTTCAACCCGAGCAAGGTCTACGGCCTCATCAGCGAGGGCAAGACCGCAGGAATTTTAGTGAATAAAGACGGGCGCCCGCTTGCGATCTTGCAGCGCGACGAAAAGAGCAACTTCTCCGTTTTCATAGGAGATGCTCAAATTCCGGGCGTCGCGGGCGGCGAAAAAAACGAGCTCGTAGTCAGATACATCCCGCAATGGCTCGATCCCAAGGTGGGCGATGAGGTCTTTACGAGCGGGAAGGATGAAATTTTCTTTGCCGGCGTGCCGGTGGGGAAGGTCAAAGAGATTCAAAACGGAAAGTTATACAAAAGCGCCGTACTAGAGCCGTACGTAAATCCGAGTATGCCGGCGTTTTTGTATGTCGTTACAAAGGAAAATTGATGCCCAAAAGAGATGATATTAAGACGATTTTGCTGATCGGCAGCGGTCCGATCGTAATCGGGCAGGCGTGCGAGTTCGATTACAGCGGTACGCAGGCGGCTAAGACGCTAAAGAGCCTTGGATACCGCGTAGTGCTAATAAACTCTAACCCCGCTACCATTATGACCGATCCCGATTTTGCGGATGCCACTTATATCGAACCAATCACCAAAGAGAGCATTTTGCGTATCATAAAGCGCGAGGGCGTCGATGCGATCCTGCCTACTATGGGCGGACAGGTCGCGCTAAACGTCGCGATGGAGGCTTACGAAAGCGGCGAGCTAGCTGGGGTGAAATTTCTAGGCGCCAAGCCTGAAGCGATCAAAAAGGGCGAGGATAGGGTAAAATTTAAAGAGGCGATGATTAAGATCGGAATGGATCTGCCTAAATCCAAATACGCCTACAATATCGAAGAGGCGATGGCCGCTGCAAATGAGATCGGCTTTCCGCTCATTATCCGCGCTAGCTACACCCTAGGCGGCGCAGGCAGCGGCGTAGCGTATAATATCGACGAGTTTAAAGAGGTCGCGCAAAATGGGCTAGACGTGAGCCCTATAAATGAAATTTTGATCGAAGAGAGCCTGCTTGGATGGAAAGAGTTCGAAATGGAGGTGATCCGCGATCACAAGGACAACTGCATCATCGTCTGCTCGATCGAAAATTTCGATCCGATGGGGGTGCATACGGGAGATTCCATCACGGTTGCGCCCGCTCTTACGCTCACCGATAAAGAGTACCAAGCGATGCGCGACGCGAGTTTTAAAATTTTACGCGAGATCGGCGTGGATACGGGCGGCAGTAACGTGCAGTTTGCGGTAAATCCGCAAACGGGGCGGATGATCGTCATCGAGATGAACCCGCGCGTAAGCCGCAGCTCGGCTCTCGCGTCTAAAGCCACGGGCTATCCGATCGCCAAAGTCGCTACGATGCTGGCGGTAGGCTTTAGCCTGGATGAGATCAAAAACGACATCACCGGCACGCCCGCGAGCTTCGAGCCCGTGATCGATTATATCGTGACTAAAATTCCGCGCTTTGCGTTTGAGAAATTTCCCGGCGCAAACCCGTATCTCGGCACTGCGATGAAAAGCATCGGCGAGGTGATGGCGATCGGGCGTAGCTTTAAAGAGAGTATCCAAAAGGCGCTGTGTTCGCTGGAGAAGGGCTACTTCGGATTTGTAGAGCTAAATTTAAGCGAAAAAGATCTCATATTCGGGCTTCGCAACGCGCAGCAAGATAGAATTTTATATATCGCTCAGGGATTTAGAACGGGCATGAGCGTGGATCAAATTTACGAGCTTAGCAAGATCGATCGTTGGTTTTTGAGCCAGATCGAGCAGATCGTAAAATTTGAAGAGCGCATCGATATGGAGATCATCAACGATGCGGCGCTTCTGAGACAGGCCAAAAGCTGGGGCTTTAGCGATAAGATGATCGCAAATTTGATCAACAAAAAAGATAGTCTGGGCCTTACGCAAAACGACATCCATTTTGCCTGCGCCAGGCAGGGCATCGATCTTGAATACAACGAAGTAGATACCTGCGCGGGCGAGTTTGCGGCGCTTACTCCGTATCTGTACTCCAGCACCAACATAACGCCCGCCATCGCAAGCCGTAAAATTTCAAAAGATAATAAAAAGGTCCTCATCATCGGTGGCGGTCCGAACCGCATCGGACAGGGCATCGAGTTTGACTACTGCTGCGTGCACGCTAGCTACGCTCTGCGCGATATGGGCATCACCACGATAATGTATAATTGCAACCCAGAAACCGTCAGCACCGACTACGACACGAGCGATATTTTATACTTTGAGCCGATCGATTTTGAGCACGTTAGAGCGGTCATCGAGGCTGAGAGCCCCGACGGCGTGATCGTGCATTTCGGAGGCCAAACTCCGCTAAAGCTCGCCAAGCGCCTAAGTACCGTGGGGGCCAAGATCATCGGCACGAGCGCGCGCACGATAGACGTGGCGGAGGATCGTAAGAAATTTAGTGAGTTCATCGCAAGTATCGGCGTCAAACAGCCGAAAAACGATACCGCCGTAAGCGAAGCCGAGGCGATCGAAAAGGCCGCAGCGATCGGCTATCCCGTGCTCGTGCGCCCTAGCTACGTGCTCGGCGGTCGCGCGATGCGGCGCGTGCATAGCGAAGCGGAGCTTAGGCAGTATATGAGCGAGGCGGTGCGCGTGAGCAACCACTCGCCGGTGCTGATAGATAAATTTTTACTTGACGCGACCGAGCTTGATGTCGATGCGATCTGCGACGGGCGCGACGTATATATCGGCGCGATAATGGAGCATATCGAAGAGGCGGGCATTCACAGCGGCGATAGCGCGAGTATTTTGCCGCCGCTTAGCTTAAGTGCGGAGATGATCGATCTGGTAGGCCGCCAAACCAAAGAGATCGCGCTAAATCTCGGCGTCGTGGGGCTTATGAATATTCAATTCGCGATTTTTGAAAACGAGCTTTACATTATCGAGGTAAATCCGCGCGCGAGCCGCACCGTGCCGTTTGTGAGCAAGGCGACTGGAATTCCGATGGCAAAGGTCGCTACCCGCGTAATGTGGCAAGGGGGTCTGCGCGAGGCTTTGAAATTTTACGACCAATTCGGCGTGCTGGTCGAAGAGAAGGAAATCTTAAAACCGCGTATTAAAAACCATATCTGCGTTAAAGAGAGCGTCTTTCCTTTCAACAAGCTTGCAGGCGCGGATCTGATCCTGGGGCCTGAGATGAAAAGCACCGGCGAGGTGATGGGTATCGGCGAAAATTTCGCCAAAAGCTTTGCTAAATCGCAAATCGGCGCAAGCAACGCACTTCCAAGCGGCGGCAAGGTATTTTTGTCGCTAGCCGATCACGACAAGCTGCGGGCCGTGGAGCTTGCACGCGCACTTACGGGCGCGGGCTTTAGTATCGCCGCTACGAGCGGCACTCACAAGCTACTGGGCGAAAACGGCGTGGAGTGCGAGTTTGTCTATAAAATCAGCGAGGGTCGCCCAAATATCGAGGACAAGCTCAAAAACGGCGAAATTTCGCTCGTCATCAACACTAGCGACAGCAAATCAAACTCCACCGATGCCGCAAAGATTCGCCAAAGCGTGCTGCGCTTTAGGTTACCGTATTTTACGACGATGAAGGCGGCGATCGCCGCTACGCGCTCGATCTGCTCGATAAAGGACGAATCCGCGCTTGAAGTTAAAACGCTACAGGAGTATCTAAGTGGCAGATAGCGCGAGCAGCCTCCGCTAGCGCCGCGCCGCGATGAAATTTTAAAATTCTAATCCGCTTTTAGATTTAAATTTACGGCTGCGCAAATTTGGCGCATAAAAAAGCGCCTTTGGGGATTAAATTTTACTTGCGCTCTCATAGCTAGCGGTTGAGTGTAGGCTCGGTGCGGTCCTTTTGCGCAAAAGGAGAGATCGGCGGATTTAAAAATTTATTACGACGGCCGGCGGTGCCGCGGCGATCCCTTCAAGATCAGAGGTACGCTCAAATGGAACGTGAGCAAATTTGGCGCGCAGGATCACTTCGTATTTAAAGACGCCGACCACTCATACGAGGCACAAGGCCGCAAGAGTGCGAGATAACGGGCGTCGTGACGGGGATTTGGGCGATATATTTCCGCTACGAAGCCTACCGGCAGCGCTACGGGCAGGTACTGTGCCCAAGCGAGTATAAAATTCTTCAAATTTCACGAAGCGACGCGTATGAGCCGAAATTCGAAGGCTTTGAATTCGGCGCTTATTTGGTGCAGCTACGGGATACGGACTGCGAAAATCCGCCCAAGCGAGTTTATGAAAAGCTTCAAAAAAGCGGCAAATTTAGCGCCGAAATCGCTTCGCCCGATCAAAAAGACGCTAGCGGCGAGACGCTTTTAAATCTCGCTATCGCCGCGACGATGCCGCAGCGATACCGCTAGATCGCGGCGCAGAGGTAAATTTGGCGGGGGCAGAGGGCTTTATGCAGGTACAGCGCGCATGTTTTTGCAAAAACGAAAATATTTTTAGAATTTTGCTTTCAAGCGGCGCGGACGTGGACGCCGAAAACGATGCGAAGCTTAGCGCGCAAATACTGCGAGGGCGGATATACGGGCGTAAAAAACGCAAGCAAGCTAAGCAGGATCATTAAGAAATTTAAGCTTAAAACCTGATTTGCGCGACTAAATGCGAGTGCAACTTATGCGGATGATAAAATTTATAGCGCTGCGCCGCTTCGTTCGCCGCTGCGCTTTTGCTGCTGCGCCGCCTATTCTCGCTATCGTACCGTCTGTGCTCCCGCCCATCGTCCTTCTTGTCGTCGCGCCGCCTTCTGCTGCGTCGCTCATCCGCTCGCCATCCAGCTTTCTTGTCGCCCCCTCCTTAGCTAATGCCGCTATCGTAATTTCGCTGCGAACCGCGCTATCCGCTTCACTACCGGCGTCGCCCTTTTTGTCGTTGCGTCGTTTTGCCCGCTGCCTCTGCGCGCTATATAAAACACAATGATTAAATTTAAGTTTTGGTTGGATAAAATTGTCATTCCAAAACAAATCAAAACAAGGAGAAAAGATGGAATTTTTGCAGCTTTTGTTGGTCCTGATAGCTATGATTATTATCATAGCAAAACCGCAAAAAGAAAAGCTCGCTTTCGGTTTAGTCGTAGTCTCGTGGCTATTTATGGCGTATTTATACATAGGGCACAAATCAGGCGCCCTGCTAACGACGATAAATCTGTAAGGGGCGCGGTATGAACGAAATCAAAAAGGCAAAATTTTTCTACGCATTGATGTGCTTGGCGGGATTTTTGATCATCCTTTTGCCGGTGGGGATAGCAAATCTCTTTTTCGGCTACGTGCTCAAGGACAGCCCGTGCACGCTGTGCTGGGGACAGCGCGAGGGTATGATCTTTATCGGCGTCACGGCTCTTTTTATCGTCAGATACGGGCTAAAGGCCAGATACCTAGCCATGCTACTTTTGATGGCGGGCTTTGGACTATGGCAGTCCTTCGCGCACTACGGCATACACGCGCACAGGGATTTAGATCAGGGCTTTGGATTGGCGGTTTTCGGTATCCATACCTATTTTTGGGCGGAGATAGTGTTCTGGGCGGTCGTAGTGATGCTCGGAGCGATATTCTTTTTCGCGCCTAAGTTTAGCGCGCTTGAAGAGGAGATGGAGGGCGAGACGATCAGAAGGTTCGGCAAGCTCACCTCCGCGGCCTTTGTCGTCTGCACGCTCATAATCGCTTCGAACCTCTTTCAAGCTTTCGTCAGCACGGGCCTTCCGCCGTATTACGGGCAGGGCGATCCGGTGCGCTTCACGCTTGATCCAAAATATATCATCTGGGACGATAGCGGCTATAAAAACCACTGGAAAAACATCTCGTTTCGCGGCAAAAGAGAGGTCGCGGCGCCGGATTATGCCTTTGCGCCCGCTAGCGAGAAGCTGGGCGTGAAATTTGACAACGACCCGAGCAACGCTCCTTTGGCGGTTGATGAAAATCTAAGCATCGCCTCAAAGAGCGATATAAGTTTTGCTAAGCCTATCAACTCGCTTGATTTCATAAACGGCGAATTCGTCGCGAGCTCGAAGTGGGAAGTGTTTTTTATGGACGAAAATTTTAAAGTTACGAGCGATTTTGAGATCGATCCGTATTTTTCGGCGACGATCGATCCGATCATCGGCGTGATCCCGTTCATGGGCGATAAATACATGCTCATGGGTTCTAACAAGACTCTTTTGAGATTTGCGAAAAACGGCGGCGCGGACGAAGCGCTTCAATACGCCGATTTCGTGCGCGGTAACGATAAATTTGAAGGGCAGGGCAAAGGGCTCGGACGCAGCAGGATCGATACGGTCAGGGCGAAATTTCACCACGTCGCAAGCATCGCTACCGACGGGACGTACTGCTACCTAGCCACCGTGCCTAACAACAAAGATGCGCAAAAGTTCGTCATCTCTAAAATTTTATTGAGCGACCGCACGCTCTCGGGCGAGTTTAGCCCAAAAGCCGCGCTCAAAGAGGGTAAGAGCCTAGGCGATCTTTACGTCACGTCGATGAGCTATCACGACGGCCTGCTTTACGCGCTTAGCAAAAATCACAACGTTATCGCGATCATAGATCCAAAAACCGAGGAGATCGTAAAGACGCTTGCTTATCCGAGCGAGATAACAAACGCTAGAAGCATATTCTTTAAAGACGGCGCGATGAATATTTTATCCTATCAGGACGGCAAAAATACGCTTTATCGGCTAAACTAAATTTTGTGCGCGGCGCCGGCCAAATACGTGCTAAGTCGGGCAATCGCACGCTCGACTTAGCTATAATTTTATGCGACTACGAGCTAAAATTTGCGCAGTCATTTGCGTATGGGCGGTTTGCGACGGTTTGTAGTCGGTTTGCGTGCGTGCTGCGCTTTAGACTGCCGTATTTTACGACGATGAAGGCGGCGATCGCCGCTACGCGCTCGATCTGCTCGATAAAGGACGAATCCGCGCTTGAAGTTAAAACGCTACAGGAGTATCTAAGCGGCAAGTAGCGCAAGCAGCCTCCGTTAGCGCCGTGCCGCGATGAAATTTTAAAATTTTAATTTGCTTTTAGGCAATACGATTAAACGGGGCGCGAGTAAATTTAACGCGTAGGATCATTAAGAAATTTAAACATGGCGAATCGTGGTAATACAATAGCGCTTTTATTTTTAGGAAGAGCTTTTGATTTGCTGGACGAATATAAAAATATAACAGATATTCATACATGTAAAAACCTAAAGTTTTTATGGCTTGATAATGGCAAAGACGCTACTATCGATAGCTGCGAGAAGTGAATCTTTCGAGAAACGCCGCAGTTCAAGCATTTAACAGGGAGTTGCAGATGAAGATACGGCAAAAAGCTTTTGTAAATAAAAATCGCCGAAGATTAAAATTTTTGTATTAATAATGCTTTTGGGGAAGGGTACGGTGAAATACTATAAAGTAAGCGGCGTTGATAACAATGCCTGTTTTTACGGCGACGAAAAAGAGTTATTGAAATTTTGCTCCAAATGTAAACTAATCGTCAATCGCTATGAAGCGGCAATGGCGGCTGCGGAAACATTTGTGCTAAAAAAAGAGATGCGATTATTCTTCTTGCTGGGACGGAGAGACTGTCGTGTCGCAAAGATTTGTCGATATATACAATAAATACAGTTTAAGTGGATTATCATTTATCAAACTTCCGCGTTCAAAAAATTTTTATCTTCTGCAATGCGATATCGAGGTAAGATATGATTACGGCAATAACCCTAACTTGGTACGCCGTCAATTATGTACCGAGTGTGAGCAATATAGGGAAGTTTCGTGTGTTTTACCGATAAAGATACTTGACGAGGATCGGTTAAAGAACAATACTTTTTACAAAACGGATTTAATTGTCGGCGGTGTCGTCGGGCGCTGGCCGCTATTGTTAGCAACGGACGATATTCCGCTCATATTTCAAGCAGAAAAGATAAAAGATATATATTTTAAACTATGCAATAAAAACGGATAATATTAAATTTTAAGCGGGCAAGCCCGTTTTGTAGTAAAAATTTGCTCTAGCGTTGCGGCGTCCGCCTCAAAGTAGCGATTTATCTCGCACGTTTGCTGACTGTCGCCCACTAGCTCGTAGTGGGTGAAGATCAATTTGCCCTTACGGTAGTCGATATCGCAAATTTGCGATGTTATCTCGCCCGCGCCGTCGATTTTTGGCTCAAAGCCCGCCAGAGCAATCTCTGCGATGAACTCAAATTTTATCGCATCAAAAAGATAGTGGCGAAAGCAGCCGTCGTCGCGCACGAGCCAAATTTTTTCATTTAGCGGCACGATACCGCCCAGCATAAACTCCCGCGTCTCGCCGTCCAGCGTGGGCTCATTGGGGAAGCTAAATTTACGTAGCGGCTTTAGCTGCGGGTAGCTCACGACGGCGATCTCTTGCTCGTATAAATTTAGTAACACCGCTTCGCTCGCTCGCATTTTTGATTATTTTCATGCTCTTGCTCTGGTTTTTGCATGCGCTTTTGTCGGCGCTTTAGCTCGCTGTTTTGTTTATCTTTGCATTCGTGATCCTGCGCGCATTTTTGTTCAAGCTCGTCGTTTTCGCCGCCTTTGCCTTCGGTCGCAAACAAAAAACTAAAGCCCTCTTCGAGCTCGGCGGTCAAATTTAGCTCGCTTCCGTCCGCGCGTAGCAAAAACGATCTGCTGCCGTCTTGTCCCGCGCCGAGATCTACCGCCATGCCGCCGATTTGCGGCAACTCGTCCATCCATACGTCCGAGTTTCTAAGCTCATCGGGCAGAGCCAAATTAGACTTTAACCCTCCGTTGTAGCCATAAATCAAAATCGAAATTTGCTGGTTGCCGTCGCGACGCGCTAGTCAAATTTGAGCCGCGCGGGGTTCGAACTTCGCGTAGATGATCGGCTTTTAAAGGCTAAATTTAAGCTCGCGATCAAAGTCGTAAATTTCAAAATTTAGCTCCTCGCCGCTGTTGTTATCGCTCCAAACGGCGACGAGTTTTGAGGCGGCATCGATGTGGGAGCAAAATTTGCTCGCGCCAAAGTCCCGTGCACTTATACCGCCGCTTCTAGGATTACTTTTAAGTTCGGTAAAATCGCTGATTACTATAATGGAATGCCTTTAAATTTAATTGCATAGCACGCAGGGACAAATTTGGCGCGACACGTCGGATAGGCGGATAAAATTTAAAATTTAGTTCCTCTTTTGAACCTTCGCCTTGCCCTTGTCTTTGCCGCTTTGAGGCTGGGCTTGCGGGCGCTCGATGATGCGGATATTGGCGTTTGAGCGGAGTCTGTCGTTGAACTCGGCGACCGCTTTTTTGCGCTCGGAGGTTACGTAGCCTTCGATCGCTCTGTCTTGCACGCTGTCAAAATCAAGCGTGCGAAGCCCCTTTTTGTCGTTTACATAAAACATCTCGTAGCCGTTGCGCGTAGGGATGATCGGCGAAAATTTGCCCTGCTCGACGTTCGTGACGATATATTTTAGCCCCTCGTCCATTTGGTTTGCTTTTAGGGTTCCTTGCATCACGTAAACGTCGCTCGGACGGAGCTTCGGGTTTGCGCGGATCTTATCGAGCGGAGCCTGAGATTTTGCGATATAGCGAGTAAGGGTGATGCTGTCGAAGGTCGTAAACAAAGAGCTATTTTGAGTGTAGAATTTCTTGACGTTTTCGGGGGTGGTTTTGCGCTGAATGTCTGCAAATATCGAGTTATAGAGCTTTTCTTCAAGCAGGGTGCGGCGGACATTTTCTCTAAAATCGGCGTAATTCATCCCTTGGCTTTCTACTGCGGTTTTTAGCTGATCAAAGCTTAGCTTGTTTTGCTCGGCGATCGCTTTTAGCCTAGCATCTACTTCCGCGTCGTTTGCGGCGATGCCGCGGCGCTTGATCTCGGATTGTTGAAGCTTTTGTCCGATTAAAATTTCCATCGCGGCTTGCGGTGAAGCGCCCGTTAATTTCTGGACCTTTACCAGCTCGTAGTTAGTGATGGGCTCATTATCTACCACGGCGATGACGCCGTTTACTACTTCGGCATTTGCACAAACAGCACAGATCATTGCGGAAAAAAGCAGTTTCTTTATCATTTTTAACCTTTATTTAGTCTTTTTGCTTTATAATTACAAGATCGCGATTATAACATTAAATGGTAATTTTTGCAAAGGAATTTTATGATAGTAACTCGTTTTGCGCCGAGTCCTACGGGATATTTACATATCGGCGGACTTAGAACGGCGCTTTTTAGTTATCTTTACGCTAGAGCAAACGGCGGCAAATTCCTGCTGCGTATCGAGGACACTGATTTGAAGCGCAATTCGCAGGAGGCTGCTAAGGCAATCGAGGAGGCCTTTAAGTGGTGCGATCTGGACTATGACGGGCAGATCGTGTATCAAAGCTCACGCTTCGATCTTTACAAACAATATGTCCAAAAGCTGCTAGATGAGGGCAAAGCGTATAGATGCTATATGAGCAAGGACGAGCTGGACGAGCTGCGCGCGCAGCAGGAAGCTCGCAAAGAGCGCCCGCGCTACGATAACCGCTATCGCGACTTTACCGGCACGCCGCCTGCTGGGATCGAGCCCGTAATCCGCATCAAATCCCCGCTTAGCGGCACGATAGAATTTAGTGACGGCATCAAGGGTGAGATAAAATTTAATGCCGCCGATATTTTGGACGATTTCATCATCGCGCGCTCTGATGGCACGCCTACGTACAACTTCACGGTCGTGATAGACGACGCGCTGATGGGCGTCACAGACGTGATCCGCGGAGACGATCATCTAAGCAACACCCCAAAGCAGATCGTGCTTTATAACGCGCTAGGCTTTAAAATTCCGAAATTTTACCACGTCGCGATGATCAACGGCGCCGACGGTAGCAAACTGAGCAAACGTCACGGCGCTACCGACGTGATGGAATACAAGCGCATGGGCTATCTGCCGCAAGCTCTGCTAAATTTTTTAGTACGCCTGGGCTGGAGCCACGGGGATGATGAAATTTTTAGCATGGAGGAGATGAAGCGATACTTTGATCCTAACCATATTAGCAAGAGCGCTAGCACCTTCAACCAAACCAAGCTTGAGTGGCTAAATGCGCATTATATTAAAAACTCGGGCGATGATGAGCTTGTCTTGCAGCTTGTGGAATTCGGCGTCGATATCCGCTCGCACGCGAAAAAACATCTCATCGCGCAGCAGTACAAACAGCGCGCAAAGACGCTAGTGGAGATGGCCGAGAGCATTAAAATCCTTCTAAATCGCCCGAGCTGCTATGACGAGAAGGCGTATAAGAAATTTGTAACCGAAAGTTCGCTAAGCTTACTCGCAAAATTTTCGGATACTCTAAGCGCAAATTTAAATGCAAAGGAGTGCGAGGAAAGGACGATGGGATTTTTGGACGCAAACGGCGCCAAGCTAAAGGATCTTGCTCAGCCGCTGCGCGTTGCGATCACGGGAGGAAGCGTAAGTCCGTCGATTTTTGAAATTTGTGAAATTTTAGGAAGCGACGAAGTTAAAACGAGAATTTCAAATTTAATCAAAAAAGGATTATAAAATGGCTAAAGTAAACGTTGAAGCAGCTTTGAAGTACCACATAGGTGGTAAAATCGGAACGAATGTAAAAACGCCCTGCGCTACTGCGGAGGATTTGGCGCTTGCATATACGCCGGGCGTCGCAGAGCCTTGCAAGGTGATCGAAGATGATCACGAGGCCGCGTTTAAATACACGAATAAGGCCAATCTCGTAGCTGTTATCACTAACGGCACGGCGGTTTTAGGCCTTGGAGATATCGGCGCGATCGCCGGAAAACCCGTAATGGAGGGCAAGGCGGTTTTGTTCAAAAAATTCGGCGGCGTCGATGCTTTCGATATAGAGATCGACGAAAAAGATCCTAAAAAGATAATTGAAATTTGCAAAGCGCTTGCGCCTACGTTCGGCGGTATAAATTTAGAGGATATTAAAGCTCCCGAGTGCTTCGAGATCGAGCGCGAGCTGCAAAAAGCCGTCGATATCCCCGTTATGCACGACGATCAGCACGGCACCGCGATGATTACAGGCGCAGGGCTAATCAATGCAGCCCTTATCAGCGGCAAAAAGATCGAGGATATGAAGATCGTAGTCAGCGGCTCGGGCGCTGCGGGCATCGCGTGTGCGAAGATGTATCAAAATTTAGGCGCCAAACATATCATAATGCTCGATTCCAAAGGGGTGATCCACAAGGGCCGCACCGATCTTACCGAGCAGAAGAAAGAATTTGCCCTAGATACCGCAGATCGCACGCTGGCTGATGCGATTAACGGAGCCGATATGTTTTTGGGTCTTAGCAAGCCGGGCGTTTTAACCAAAGAGATGGTAAAGACTATGGCACCGCATCCAATCATTTTTGCGCTTGCAAATCCGGTACCCGAAATTTATCCAAGCGAAGTCGAGGAAGTAAGAAGCGACGCGATCGTAGGCACGGGTAGAAGCGACTTTGCAAATCAGATCAATAACGTTTTGGGCTTTCCGTATATCTTCCGCGGCGCGCTTGACGTAAGAGCCAAAAAGATTACCGAAAATATGAAAATTGCTGCTGCTCGCGCGATGGCGGATCTTGCTCGTGAAGAGGTTCCTGCAGAAATCCGCAAGATGCTGGGCAAGGATAACTTAAAATTCGGCAAAGACTACGTGATCCCAAATCCTTTCGATCCGCGCGTATTTGCCGTGATCTCGACGGCGGTTGCAAAAGCTGCGGTAGATGACGGCGTCGCTCGCGTCAAAGAGTTCGACGCTGCGGCTTATAAAAAAAGCTTAGAAGCCAAAAAGCTATGATTTTTTGCTCTAACACGAGGCGAGATTAAATTTAAGAGGCATAAATGAAAGATTTGGCTTTACTTACCGATTTTTATCAGCTTAGCATGATGCAGGGCTATTTTTTTACGAAGCCCGATCAGACGGCGGTTTTTGACGTTTTTTATCGTAAAAACCCAAACGGCGGCGGTTATGCGATATTTTGCGGCTTAAACGAGGTCGTGGATTATATCGAAAATCTCAGATTTAGCGACGATGACATCGCATATCTAAAAAGTCTAAATTTCTTTAAGCCTGAATTTTTGGAATTTCTAAGAGGCTTTAAATTTAGCGGCGAAATTTACGCCATGGATGAGGGGCAGATCGTATTTCCGCACGAGCCGCTAATTCGCGTCAAGGCAAATATCATGGAGGCGCAGCTCATCGAGACTGCGATCTTAAATACTATAAATTTTCAAACTCTAATCGCCACGAAAAGCTCGCGCATCAATTTTAGCGCTAAGGGTGATTCGGTGATGGAGTTTGGCTTGCGCCGCGCTCAGGGGCGAAGTGCGGGCATCTACGGCGCAAAAGCTGCGATTATAGGGGGCTGCAGTGCCACGTCAAACGTGCTCGCCGCAAAGAAATTTGACGTCCCCGCGATCGGCACCCACTCGCACTCTTGGATTCAGAGCTTTGATAGCGAGCTGGAGGCGTTTCGCGCCTACGCTAAAATTTATCCGAACAGCACGCTTTTGCTCGTCGATACCTACGATACTCTCGCAAGCGGCGTGCCGAATGCGATCAAGGTTTTTGAGGAGCTACGCGCAAACGGTCATAAGCCGCTTGGAATCCGCATCGATTCGGGCGATCTGGAGTATCTGACCAAGCAGGCGCGCAAGATGCTCGACGCTGCGGGCTTTAATGACGCAAAGATCACTGCGTCGAATGATCTAGACGAATACGCGATCGATCAGCTCAAACTTTTCGACGCCAAAATTGATAGCTGGGGGATCGGCACGAGGCTTATTACCGGCGGAGACAGTTCGAGTCTAGGCGGCGTGTATAAGCTAAGCGGTATCGAAAAAGATGGCGAGATCGTGGCTAAGATCAAAATTTCAAACGATCCGCGCAAGATCAATAATCCCGGCTACAAACAGGTCTTTAGGCTCTACGACAAAGATAACGGCATGGCGCTTGCCGATCTGATCACGCTTGAGGGGGAGAGTATAGACGAGAGTGCGCCGCTTGAAATTTTTCATCCGCTTTACACCTACAAGCGTAAAATTTTAACGAATTTCAGCGCGCATAAGCTCTTACGTCCCGTTTTTAGGGAGGGCAAATTCGTAGGCATCCGCCGCACGGTAAGCGAGATCGCGCGTTTTAGCAAGGAGCAGAAGAGCAAATTTTGGCTTGAGCACCTTCGCAACGTCCATCCGCAGAGCTACAAAGTGGATCTCTCTCAAAAGCTTTGGGATATCCGAAAATCACTCATCAACGAGTGTAACCTAAATTTAAAGGAGAAATATGTTTAAAGTTCTATCGTGTGCCGCTTTGGCGCTAGTTTTGCTAGGATGCGGCTCAAACCAGCTCCGCCAATCCCCGGATAGCGCTATGAATAAGCAAGCACAGAGCGAAAAAACCATAACCAAAGAGAACGCAAAGACCTTCTATTTCGTCGATGAGCGGGGCAAAAAACTATCGCTTAGCTCAAACGACGATTTCAATACCGCCGTACTAGAGGACGATAGCGGCAAAAGCTACAATCTCAAGCGCGAGCGTGCCGCAGACGGCATCTATATGGAGAACAAAGACGGAGTGAGCATTCACTTCAAAAAAGGTGAGGGCATAGTGGAGTTTAGCAAATACAAATCTATCCCGATCACCGAGGTCAAATAAACTTTAAAATTTTTGGTTAAATTCCGATTTAGCGCCGGAATTTAGCCCTTTTTTCTGCGCTAAATTCGGAGAAAGTTATGTTATTAGGCAAAATCGATTATCTAAATTTGCTCCCTTTTCACGTATTTTTAAAATCCCTTCCGCTGCCGTCTTACGTTAAAAAATCGATAGAATTTAAAAAAGGGGTGCCGAGCAAACTCTGCGCCGATCTTTATAGCCGCAGGATAGATGCCGCGGTAATCTCCAGCATCGAAAGCCGCCACGCAAAATACCGCAGGCTGCCTCTTGGAATCGTCGCAAAGCGGGAAGTGCTAAGCGTACTCGTTCGCAAAAACTCGGCGCCCAGGCTCGATCCTGCGTCGATGAGCTCAAATATGCTAGCTCGCGTGCTGGATCTTAGCGGCGAGGTGCTGATCGGCGATAATGCTCTAAAGGCGCTGCTTTCGCAGGGTAGGGATAAATTCTACGATCTTGGCGAAATTTGGCAGCAGCGCACGGGCTTGCCTTTCGTTTTCGGGCGGCTGTGCTGCGTGAAAAACGAAAAAGCCTACTCACGCCTGGCGACGAAATTTTTGCGTTCGCGCATTAAAATTCCAAGATATATTCTGCAAAGCTACGCCCTTTCGCGCGGTATAAAAGAGCGCGAAATTTTAAATTATCTAAAATTTATCGGTTATAAGATCGGCGTCCGCGAGGAGCTGGCGCTGAAAAAATTTATTGCCAAAGCCAAAAAATTAAATTTTAATCCGGTTCAAAAGGAGGGGCTATGAAATCTTACATCGACGGCTTGCTGCTAAATTTAAAGCGCGCTAATCCCGGCCAGGAGGTCTTTATCCAAGCATCGACCGAGATTTTATACTCGCTCATACCGCTTCTAAAGCGCGACGAGCGATATGTGAAAAACAAAATTTTAGAGCGCATTTTAGCGCCTGAGCGCACGATGATGTTTCGCGTCGTCTATATGAGCGACGGCGGCGAGCCCTGCGTGCATACGGGATATCGCATAGAGTTCAACTCCGCCCTGGGCCCCTACAAAGGCGGTTTGCGTTTTCATCCGAGCGTAAATTTGGGCGTTTTAAAATTTTTAGGCTTTGAGCAAATTTTTAAAAATTCTCTCACGGGTCTTAATATCGGCGGCGCAAAAGGCGGCGCAAATTTCGATCCCAAGGGCAAGAGCGACGGCGAGATTATGAGATTTTGTCAAGCTTTTATGTTGGAACTTCACCGCCTAATCAGCTCCAATACCGACGTGCCCGCAGGCGACATCGGCGTGGGCGGTCGCGAGATCGGCTATATGTACGGCGCGTATAAAAAGCTCACCCGCAGATTTGACGGCGCGCTTACGGGCAAGGGGCTAAGCTGGGGAGGCAGCCTCGCGCGCACCGAGGCTACGGGCTACGGATCGGTTTATTTTGCAAACGAGATGCTCGCTACCAGGGGCGATTCGCTGCACGGCAAAATTTGCACGATCTCGGGCGCCGGCAACGTCGCGATCTACACCGCCGAAAAGCTCTATCAGATGCAGGCTAAGCCCGTTACGGTAAGCGATTCCACGGGCTTTATCTATGACGCCGATGGAATAGACGTGGCGCTTCTTAAAAAGCTAAAAGAGCAGCTGCGCGTAGGGCTTTGCGAATATGCCAAAGAGCGTCCCGGCGCAAAATTTACCCCCGCAAGCGCCTATCCCGCAGGCCGCAACGGCGTGTGGAGCGTGCCGTGCGACGCGGCATTTCCGAGCGCTACGCAAAACGAGCTTAATCTGGACGACGCACGAACTCTTTACGCCAACGGATGCCGCATGGTTTGCGAGGGCGCGAATATGCCCAGCACGCTCGAGGCGGTCGATTTTATGCTCACGCAAAAAGACTTTCTTTTCGGTCCTGCGAAAGCGGCGAATGCGGGCGGCGTGGCTACGAGCGGACTTGAGATGGCGCAAAACGCGCAGATGGCGTCGTGGAGCTTCGAGGAGGTCGATAGCAAGCTGCGCGAGATCATGCGCCACATATTTCGTACCAGCTACGAGACTTCGAAGGAATTCGGTGCGGAGGGCAATCTCGTGCTAGGCTCAAACATCGCGGGCTTTCGCCGCGTAGCCGATGCGATGCTGGATCAAGGTCTGGTTTAAGCTCAACTCGCTTTATTTTGTCAAAAGCGGCAGCTCGCTTTTAAATTTAAACTCTTTAAATTTGCGGCGAGCTTTTTGGCTGCGGCGGGCTTGATAAAATTTCAATCGTTTATGCTGAGGATATAGCCGCTCATCGCTATAATTTGCTTTATGTGCCTTGCGTTGGCATCGTTTGCGCCGCGTAAATTTAAATAGCACCAAGCAGCGCGGTTTTAAAATTTTAGCTCGTCATAGCGCCAATTTTAAATTTAGTCGCAAGCATGCAAAGTCCGCCGCCGCAAAATTTTATCTTTAAATTTGGCGGGTAAATTTTGCCCGTTAAATTTAGCTTTGAAATTTGACGTTTAAAATTTAACTCGAAGCCGCTTTAAAATTTAGCCTAAATTTTATCTCAGCTCGCCCGCACAGCGCGTAAATTTAAACCAAGCACGGGCTGAGCGTTTACCGCAGTTTGGCATAATGGCGCAAATTTTATCCAAAGGTTGCAATATGAAAAAATTTATGGTTTTACTCGCCGCTGCGGTACTGTCGCTTGCGCATGCGGACGTGACGGATATCCTAAAGCAGGGCGCGGACGTGCTCGGTGCGACTCAGAGCGGAAACTACAAAGACCTGCTTGCCTCGGCTACGAATCGCGCCGTAGCCGAGCTCGCCAAGGGCTACATCCACAGCAAGACCGCTAAAATCGAGCTTCCTCCTTCGCTGAAAGCTGCTGCTAAGCTTGCGAGAAAGGTGGGCGGCGATAAATGGGAGCGCGAGCTCGTCGTGAGTATGAACGATGCCGCTACCAAGGCGGTTAGCGGTGCGAGCAAGATATTTTTGCAAGATCTGAAATCTATGAGCGATGCGGACATTAAAAAGCTCATCGGCGGCGGCGACACCGCGCTTAGCGAGTATTTGCAGAGTAAATCGGGCGCGAAGCTGCGGGCGGTTTTCAGACCGATCGTAAGCGACATGATGAGCAAAAACAGCTTCGCGACGGCGTATAACGGGCTAAATTCCTTCGCGCAAAACAAGATCGCGGGCAATGAAGCGGTGCAAAACATCGCGCGCGGGCTGGGCGCGAGCGAGTATCTGCCTAAGCAGGGCGAGGATCTGAACGATTACATCACGCAAAAGACGCTGGATGGGCTGTTTGCGGTGATGAGGGAAAAAGAAAGCGCGCTTCGCAGTAGCGCCGTCGGCAAAGGTGCCGGGATTTTAGGCAAGGTGATTAAATAAAACTCGCGGCGAGGTTTTGGCGTAAATTTCGCCGTATAGCTACTTTCGGTTGCTTCGCGCTGCTGCCTGCGTAGTCTAAAGCTGCGCGCAAAGTGCCCGCTCGCGCGAAGCGGCTGCTTGCATTAAAGCGGGCGCGCGGTGGAATTTAGAGGTTCGTTTGTCGCGCTTGGAGCCTGTTTGCTTAAGACGATAATCTTAACGCGGAGTTTAATCCGCGAAATTTGAAATTTCGCAATACGCAAACAGTTTGAAATTTTAAAATTTCACGCGGAGTTTTAGAAATTCGTGCGGTAATTGAATGCGCGTATATCTAGCGTCTGAAATTTTACAAAGCGACGGAGTATCGGGGAAATAGGGCGGCAGCCGATAAAAGAGCAAGGGTAAAGAAAGAAAGCCGTCTTGTAAATTTCGCTTCTTTCATATCTCTCTTTATGTTCCACAAAACCCGGTTTACTCATTAGTCCTATTATTTTCCAATTCCATTTTTCTTAATTCTTTAAGCGCTCTATTATGGACATCGGCTTCCTTGCAAACTCTGCCCTGGACGGCAACATATCTTACTAAATTTATATCTTTCATATCTGTTACTATCAATAGTTTGCTCAAAAGCCTTTCCTTTTATTTTTAAATTTTAATCTCTTTTGCTTCATTTTTATAAAATTTTCCAACTGCTTATCGGTAAAATTTAAAACCTCTTTTCGGTTTTGTAAATTTACATAAGTGTGCCTTATATCGCAGCATCTATAAAAAATATATTTCCAATTTTTAATTAGCCAGTCTGCTTCTATTGTGTTTTTATCCGTTTCAAATAAAAACGGCAAAACCCATAAGCCCGCCTTGTAGCCGCTAATTACGATCAATTTTATAAAATTTACTCCATCATCGTCTTTTGCTTTTACTACGATAAAGTTTACATTTTTCTCGTACGGATAGCAGGATTTTCTACATTCGATAATATCTCCAACCTCGATCTTTCCGCGAAATTTCAAGAGAGGAATACTAAATTTTTTCATTAGATTTCTCTTTATGCGTCTATTGCGTCCGAATTTATCCCTGGGTTTTATCAGTCTGAAACCGGGGATTGTTTCGTCGCAATCCCCTAGTTCATCGCTACTAAGGTAATTATCGGAGCATATAAATACCTCCTGGGGGCTCGCATTGATGCCGAAATTTGCTAAATTACGAATCAATTGCTCCTTGTCCACGACAAACCCCGCTTTGCTTGATAGCATCTCGCTAGGAAGCTCAAAATATCTGGTATCTTTTAAATTTAAAAGGCAAGGATTTTCTGTCCAGAAACATCGCTCGTCGCAGACCATAAGCTCATCGTCGTTAAATTTTATAATATCGCCTCTTTGTAAATCATTGTCGAAGGTTGATATTGGTAAGATAGTCATATAAGCCCCTTTTGCTTGCTAGATTAAACATGTTCATAATAAATTTTCGTTATTTGTAATCGCTAAATTACACCTCTATAACCACATCCTTATACTTTTCATAAAGCCTCGGCTTTAAAATTTTATCACGATACTCTTTGCCCGCCTTAGTCATACATATCCAATGGCTAAATCTGCTCCATGTGTTAGGGTCTTTCCAAGTTATCTCTGCTTTGGGAGTTATGTTATCCTCCTCTAAAAATTTATACCCAAAAAAGAAATTATCTCTAAAATAGATCCACTTCTCATAAAGCGACATCCCTAGATCGATCTTGGATAAATTCGTATCGAAGTCAGCCCATTCCTTTCTTAAATTTTCGCCCTCTATGCCGAAGTCTATCATACCCCCTAAAAACAGCTGGCCCATTACTCCGAAATACTCTCCCGCATATGTCGGATAGGCTGAAATTTCAGGGTTATCTTCGTCCGCTAGCATATAGTCGCTTCGGATAATCCCATATAGTTCAAACCATTCGTACCAATCAAAGATTTCATATTCAAGGTAATCCAAAATATCTTTTTTTCTGGTACCGGGAATTTGAGCTAATATGCGAATAAACGAATCCATCCAGCAATCAAATCCTAAAGCCTTATAAAGTTCTTCATCTTTGTTAAAAACCCATCCGTATAGTTCATTCGGTTTTAAAATTTTAAATTTCATAGTATCTCCTTTTTAAATTTAATCGGTTGCCGATATTTTATTTGCATAATCTAAAGCTTTATCCAATCCTCTTTCTTCACGCCAAATTCAAATTCAGCCTGCTTAAACGCATCCTCTATACTTTCATGATAGGTATCGGTTTGCTCTTTCCCCGATTCGTCAAGATAGAACAGATAAAATCCGCTGTCGCCGTCGTATTGAACGATGCTTAAAGCAAACGGCTGCGGCAGAATTTTGTTGCCGTCGTAATGAGTAGTATTTCCGGTAGCTATGAAGCTCTTTTTACTATCTTTCAGATAAATTTTATATAGCTCTTTCATAATGCTCCCGTCAAATTTTAATCCGTTAGCCATTTTACCACATACTCCAATAATTCCTCTAAATTTTCGGCTCCGCAACTTCCTTTGAGTTCGTTTTCCGTGGCATTGATGAAAAACCAATCCTCGTCATCTCTATCGATATTTATTTTGATCGGCTTTTTCCCGCTCTCGCCATCGATTTTAATCAACCAACCGGGATTATCGACCGTTTCTAGCGTAAGGCCATATTGATGCTCCCATTCTCCGTCGCATTTGGAAGCGTACCAGTTTTGTATGAGTTTTAGATTATTCATTGCTCCTCCTTTAATTTTATAAATTTTAAAATTCTAAATTTGTTAGGCTTTGATATTGCAATTGAAGCAGGGCTTCTTTGCTATTTAATTTAATCGCTTATTAAAAATTTCTTTTCCAAGCCATCTTTATTTACGGTGATTATCTTCGAGTTTGGAATATTTAAAAATTTTATAGCTTTTTCGTCCAGCTCTGACAATGGCTCCTCAAGATTAAATTTAGTTTTATAGTAATATAGCGAAAGATCTCTTTTATTGCCCTGCTCCATAAGTTGCATTATGCACCTATCGTTTGAATTACCGGTTATATGGCGGTTTATCATCATAAACGCCTCGCAGCTCTTATGAAACGGGAAGCGGCCGAAGTTAAAAAGATTGCCGACGAGCTCAAATACAAGGACAAAAAACAGAAATAAAATGAATAGTTTAATTCCTCTACGTTTCATCGCGGCGTTTCCTAAATTTTGAAATCAAAAATTCGTTTGTGTTTTAAATGCCAGACGGTATTTGCGCTCAAGTCGCGGGTGCGTCTAAGCGCTAGTAACGGTGGCCGGGCACAAAATTTACGACGCTATCTCGCCTTTTGCCGCGCCAGCTGCGGCGGATTCGCTTTCGTCCATAATGATGAGCTGTTTTGCGCGCTTGATCTTGGCATCGTCGCGAAACGCCGCGCGCACCTTGTCCATGCCGGTGTAAAATTCCTTCATCAAAACAAGGCACAAATACGCGCCGAATTCCGTCGTGCGGATGATCTCGCCCTCGATGCGTACGGCTCCTGCTAGCCTTAGCAGGCTAAGCTCTCTGCCCAGTTCGCGACGCAAATTTAGATCGTTCGCGGCGTTAAATTTAGCGATATCGATCTCGCCGTTAAAAAGCTCGGTCAAAAAGAGGTATTTCGCGCGCTCGGATCTGCTAAAATCGCAAGTGGCGATGACGGTACTTTCGTTTTTGCGCACCCTGCTTGCGTAGTCTTCGAGGTTAAACGCATTTACGAGTAGCCTGCCGCCTAAGAAACTAAACGCGCCGCTTCCGATGCCTACGTATTCGTGATTTGTGCCTACATACTCGTCGTTGATATTTGATTTTTCGCGAGCGAAGGCCCATGCGTTGCTGCGGTGCCAGCTTGCAAATTCCTTGCAGATGATAGAGTAAAACTCCTCCTCGCGGTCTATGTTGCTAACGCCGAGGCTTCGCGCTATTTGATCGCGCATCAAAGGCGATTTCATCAGCGGATACAGCGTGATCTGTTCGGGCTTCACCGCCTTTGCCGCTTCGATGTCGCGAAGTAAAATTTCGCGAGTTTGAAACGGAAAATTAAAGATCAAATCCAGGCTTAAAATCGGCAAAATTCCGACCGCTCGGGATAGCTTTTCTTGCAAAATTTCGCCCGAGCCGAATTTGTCGTAGCGCGAAGCTTTGCGTAAAATATCGTCGTCAAAGCTCTGAACTCCCACGCTTAGGCGGTCTATTAGCCCGCGAAATCGCAGCAAGCTCTCAGGCTCGATGTGGTTGGGATCGCTCTCGCACGAGACCTCTTTGATGCTAAAAAGCGACTTTGCAAGTTCCAGCGTGCGCGCTAACTCATCCTCGTCGATGAGCGTCGTGCCGCCGCCTACATAAAGCGTCTCAAAGTCGTAGCCTGCGTCCTTCGTGCGTTGCATCTCGGTGCGTAGCGCGCTGAAATACGCCTTGCACGCACCACGCTCGTAGGCGTATTTGTGAAAGGAGCAGTACGGGCAAAACGTGTGGCAGAAGGGCACGTGCATGTAGAGCATATATTTTTTATCTGGGTTTGGAATTTTAGCGATATTTTCCTGCGTGATGTCGATTCTAAGGGAGTTGTATAGGGATTTTTGCATAGTTTCGGCGGCGTATTTTTTAGCGAAATTATGCACCATTTGACTGATAAAATTCATAAAACTTTAGCCTTTTTTTAAACTTAAAAATTAATTTTCGAAGTTTATCGAAAACTAACTTATAAATTTATCAATAATTCAATAAAAAGCGCAGCGCCGCCATATAACTTAGCGTAGGAAGCGCTATCGTCACGAGCGAATTACGAAATTTAGCATGCACGACAAACGCCATAATTAGGCAAAATAGCAGCATCGCCGTTCGCAGCACGTCCGCGCTAAAAGCCCGCTCGCCTGAAAAGCTAGGCAGCATCGTTTTAAGCGCGTAGATCGTCAAAACGACCATTATCAAAAGGCCCGAGTTTTTCTGCAGATACGATAAATTTGGACTCGCGGTCTTTTTCTTAAAAAGCAGCAGCGGCAAAAATCGCGTCAAAATCGTAGCGAGCGAGGCTAGAAAGATATAGGGCAAAATTTTCACTACCTACCCCTTTTTAGGAATTTTTGCAGCTTGCGTCCCGCGCGCGAAGACCGCTCGAAGTATTTACGAAAGAGCAGCAAAACCCCTGTGCCGAAAATCAGAGTGCCGAATAAAAAGTATTTTGCAGGAAAGATAAAAAGCCCCACAAACGCGCAACCAAAGCCAAGAAATAGCACTTTGTATTGCGGATTTGCTTTGAAAACCTCATAGGTTAGCATCGCAAAAAGCGCCGTCAGGCTAAACTCGACCCCGCTAAAATCAAGCTTTAAGCTTGCCCCCAAAACAGCCCCCGTAACGACGCCCGCAACCCAGTAGGATTGATTTAAAACTGCCGTTAGATTATAGAGCAGATCAAGCTCTTTTAGTCTTTGCGGCGTTACGGGTCGCTCGCCGCCAAGCTCCTCGGGGCGCAAAAAAGCGCGCGCTTTAAGCAGCGCAAAGGTTTCATCTGTAAGGGCGTATACGGCGTAAATTTTATGACGCACGAAGCGCAGCTCGTCCAGCAGCGACATCGTGTAGAAAAAATGGCGGAAATTTAGCAAGAACGCCACAACGAAGGTATCTACGAGCGAGGCGTGGGTTGCGATGAATGCGATCAGCACGAACTCCACGCTGCCTGCGTATATAAGCAGCGAGGTCAGCGCGAGCGCCCAGACGGGCAGATCCTGGCTAATGCCGTAGATGCCAAACGCCAGCCCCAGCGGCACGTAGCCCATCATCACGACAAGGGTGGATCTGAAAATTTCAAATTTACTCATAGCTTTCCTAAATTTAAAAGGGCGATTGTAGCTAAAATTTTATTAAATTTTACAGGGCGGCAGGCGGGATCTGCGCCGTTGCGAGCGGGTTTTGCGCGGTTATGCGTCGCAAGAGGAGCTATAAAATTTACTCGGTTCGGCGCCGTAAAATTTTAAAATTTAGCCTGCGTAGAATTTTGCGAAATTTTAAAATTTTAGAGAGCGGATTTTTAATTTAGCCTAAAATACGTGGCGCAAAAGCACGAATGCAAATGCCGAAAGCAGCGCCGAGACGGGTAGGGTGATGATCCACGCTAGCCCGATCGGCTTCATCAGCGACCAGTTCGTGCTGTGATTTACCAAGCCGATGCCTAAAATCGCGCCGATTAGCACGTGGGTCGAGGAGATCGGCAGCCCCAGCACCGATGCCGCCATGACGACGACGGCGCTTGCGAGCTCGGCGCTAAAGCCGGAGGCTGGGTGAATTTTCGTAAGATTGGTGCCTACGGTGGCGATTACCTCTTTGCCGATGAACCAAAGCCCCGCTATGAGGGCTACTGCAAACATTATCATAATCTGTTGCGGCACTAGGGAGGTCGGATTTATGCTGCCGGTAGCCATCGTATCGATGATGGCGGCGAACGGACCCACGGCGTTTGCGATGTCGTTGCTGCCGTGAGAAAATGCAAATCCGCTAGCGGTGAGTACCTGTAGCCAGCTAAACATCAAAAACGCGGATTTGTTTAAATTTGAGCGGCGCAGGGTTTTAGCGAAAATAAACATCAAAAGCCAGGTAATTAGCGTCGACATACCGATGATGAGGTAGTTGTAAAAATTCGTAAGCCCGAAATTTAGATTATGCAACCCCTTAAATATCAGCATCGCCGAGATTACGAAAGCTCCGATACCGGCTACGGCAGGGATTCCGTATTCTAGGGCTTTGTGGGATTTTAGCTTCTCTTTTTTAGCGTCAAGCTCGATCACCTTTTTATAATACTCGCTATCCAGCTCACTTGGATCAAAATCGGGATCGCGCATCGCGTAAATATCGTGATTTAGCGCCTCTGCATAGGCGATCTTTTGAATGTCGTCCAGAGTCTCGAAGGTCTTTTTGTGCAGCTTGCGGAGGGATTTTTTTTCGCGCTTTATGCGGTCGATCTTTATTTGAGCGTAGCGGTTGTAATCCAAAATATAATGTTTGATGAGCCAGAAAATTCCAAAGGAGATCACGCCGCCCAAAATCGGCGAGAGTACCCAAGAAATCGCTATTTTGCCGATCTTATCCCACTGCACTAGCCACAATGCGGAAGTCTCTGCGGTATTAAGCAGGGCGCCTAGCGTAAGTCCCGAGCCCACGATGCCGCCGATGATAGCGTGCGTAGTAGATACGGGCAAACCCTTTCTGCTGGCAAAAAGTAACCATGCCCCCGCCGCAAAAAGCGCGCTCATCATTACATAGATAAAATCCCTAGGATGCACGTCCATTTTGCTAAGATCGATTATGCCGCTGCGGATCGTCGAGGTTACTTCGCCGCCTGCGATTACCGCGCCGCTTGCTTCAAATACCGCTGCGATACAAAGGGCTTGCGCGATGCTAAGAGTGCCGCTTCCGACGCTAGTGCCGAAGGAATTTGCCACGTCGTTTCCGCCGATATTAAAGGCCATAAAGATGCCCAAAAATACCGAAACTAAAAATAGCATTTTATCGCCGCTTCCTATAAAACCGAATCCCCAGATAAGAAAATAGATTGTTACGCCGCAGAATATGCCGTAGAAAATGAGACTTATCTTGCTAGATTTCATAGCTCTCCCTTAAAATCCGCGAAATTTTACCACACGCGCCTTAATCCCCACTAAATCGCACGAGAGAGGTATATAAATTTTACTTTTAAAAGCGAATTTAGTGGCGCGCGCTAAGCTTTATTAAATCAATACTTCGTTACAATCCACATTAAATTTTAAAACCGAGGCGAAAAATGTCTAGAATTCCGCTGCAAAGCCCGTATTTCGGAATATTCGTAATGCTAATCCTAGCCTTTTGCGTCTTTTCGCTCATCGTTAAACTATCCTCTTTGGTAGGTTCGCGTTTGGCAGACAGGCGCGACGAGCGACTAAAGGGCGAAATTTACGAAAGCGGACCCGAGGCCGTCAAACAGCCCAACCGAATGAACTCCCACTTTTTTTTGATAGCCGTGCTTTTCATACTTTTTGACGTCGAGATTATCTTTATGTTTCCGTGGGCGGTAAATTTTAAAATTTTAGGCGTGTTCGGGCTTATAGAGATGGCGTTTTTCATCGTATTATTAGGCGTCGGTTTCATCTACGCCTGGAAAAAAGGAGCGCTAAATTGGCAGAGCATAAGATAAGCTACGCGCGCGAAAACGGACTTCCCGTAGTTCTCACCACCGTCGATAAGCTGATCGCGTGGGGCAGGAGTAACTCCTTGTGGGCGATGACGTACGGGCTTGCATGCTGTGCGATCGAGATGATGGCGGCGGGTGCGGGCAGATTTGACTTCGACCGCTTCGGCACGATATTTCGCGCAAGCGTAAAGCAGTCGGAGGTGATGATAATCGCGGGCACGCTTAGCAAAAAGCACGCCGAGTTTACGCGCCGCCTATACGACGCGATGCCTGAGCCCAAATGGGTTATCAGTATGGGCAGCTGCGCCAATACCGGAGGGATGTTTAATACCTACGCGACCGTTCAAGGCTGCGACCGAATAGTGCCCGTGGATATCTATCTGCCCGGATGCGCGCCGCGCCCCGAGACGCTGCAGTTTGCGCTGATGGTGCTGCAAAAAAAGATCCGCACCCAAACTCCGCGCCGCGCACAAAAGGCAAAAAGGCTGATCTGATGAGAAAATATAGCCCAAAAAACGATGCGAGCAAGAAAAATTACTACAAAGACAGATTTTTCATCCCCGAGGAGACGCAGAAGCTAGACGCAAGCGCGAGCGATTTTAAAGACGATCTGGACGCGCTTGAAGGCATTCAAATTTTAAACTCATACGTGGAATTTAACACCCTTGTGCTCTATGTGGAGTCTGCGCAAAATTTAGCGGCGCTACGCGCGCTTAAGAGCGCCGGATATGAAATTTTATGCGAGCTAAGCGGTGTGGATTTTACCGAGGCTCGCGGCGGCATCGAGGTTTTCTATCAGCTTTTGGATATCAAAAGAGCGCGCCGCGCGCGGCTAAAGTGCTTCGTGCCGAATGAGAGCTTTTTACAAAGCGCTGCGGGTATTTACAAAAGCGCGAACTGGGCGGAGCGCGAACTATACGATATGATGGGCGTTTGGATTGAAAATCATCCGAACTTAGCGCGCCTAATAATGCCCGATGATTGGTTCGGACACCCGCTTTTAAAGTCCTATCCGTTGCAAGGAGACGAGTTTGCCAAGTGGTACGAGGTGGATAAAATTTTTGGGGTTGGCGCGCGCGAGCGGATCGGCGAAGAGAACCGAAATTCCGCATTCGTGGATGAAAAAGATACCTTTAACTTTACGCGGCTCTATCACGAGGGCGGTTACGGCGAGCCGCGGCCGCAAGAAAAAATTTTACAAGAATATCAGGAAGAGGGCGGCGTGCGCTTCGTAAAACGCGCTAAACGCGGAATTTACAAGATCATCACAAAGAGAAAATAATGCAAAATCCAAGCAAGCTAAGACCGTTTTTCGAAAACATCGAGTACGAGCGCGAGGGCGCGAATATGATCTTAAATTTCGGCCCGCAGCACCCAAGCGCGCACGGCCAGCTAAAGCTAGTGCTGGAGCTTGACGGCGAGCGTATCGTGCGTGCGCGTCCGGGCGTGGGCTATATGCACCGAGGCATCGAAAAGATGGCGGAAAATATGATTTACGCGGAATTCGTTCCCGTAACAGACCGCGTCGATTATGTCGCATCGGGCTCGAACAACTACGGCTTTTGCGCCGCGGTCGAGAAGCTCTGCGGCATCGAAGTGCCGCGCCGCGCGCAGATCATCCGCGCGATCTTGCTGGAGCTTAATCGTATCAGCTCGCACCTTCTGTTTTTGGGCACGCACGCGCTTGATATCGGCGCGATGACAGTGTTTCTCTACTGCTTTCGCTCGCGCGAATACATACTTGATCTCATAGAGAAATACTGCGGCGCGCGCCTTACGCACAATAATATCAAAATCGGCGGCGTCTTTTTGGATCTGCCTAACGGCTGGTTAGAAGAGATGTTGAAATTTTGCGACGAATTTCCGAGCGATATTAAAGAATTTGAAGATATGCTCGATACGAATAGAATTTGGCTTATGCGAACCGAGAGCGTGGGCGTAATCTCGCACGAAGATGCCCTTAGCTGCGGCTGTAGCGGAGTAACGCTGCGCGCTAGCGGGCATGCGTGGGATATCCGAAAAGAAGAGCCCTATCTCATCTACGACGAGCTTGATTTCGACGTGCCGTATGCGAGCGAGGGCGACTGCTACGCGCGTTATAAATGCTATATGGCGGAGATGCGCGAGAGCCTTAAAATTTTGCGCCAGTGCGCGAAACATTATCCGCTGAGCGATCCGCAAATTTTAGCGATCGATCCCGCTTACGTAAATCCTAGCAAAGAGCAGATTATGACGCAAAACTACTCGCTGATGCAGCATTTCGTGCTGGTTACGCAGGGCTTACGCCCGCCCGTGGGCGAAATTTACGCCGCGAGCGAGAGTCCTAAGGGCGAGCTTGGATTTTATATCCGTTCGATGGGCGAAAGGCGCCCGTACCGCCTTAAGATCCGCACGCCGAGCTTTTGGCATTGCGCGGTCTATGAGGAAATTTTACCGGGGCAGTATCTTGCCGACGCCGCGGCGATCATCGGCAGCACTAATATTATCTTAGGCGAGGTGGATCGATGAAGCGTTACGATTTAAGGCATCTGGGCGATAAATTTTTAAACCGCATGGGCGAAATTTTAAAAAATTCCGCTCGCGGCGAGACGATGATCTTTATGTTTGAGATGGGCGATTTCAGCGCGGTTCAAAAGAGCGCCGATCTGGTGGAGGGGCTAAATTCCACGCTTTTAAGCTCGATCCGCTATAACCAAGTAGATTGGATGGTCGTCGCCAAAAAGGGGAGAGGATGAAAATTTTAAATTTCGCGTCGCTGCTTAGCCTGCAAAATCCCGCGCTCGCAGAAGATTTTAAGAGCGCTGAAATTTTAAGCGTATCGCCGCTGCAAGATCCGCATCTTCCGGGCGAGTTGATAAAATGCGAGATCGGCGCGCAAAGCTTCGTGCTGGCGCTAATCTGCGCTAGTTTTTGCGACGAGCCCTATTTTGCGGAGCTTGATCTGGAGTATCTAAGCGGCGAAAGCAGCGTGGGCGAGGAGGAGATCGAGCAGATCGCGGAGTTTTTACGGGGAGGCTGCGACGCGCTATTGATCGACGACGCGCTTATTAAAACCCATCCCGACGCCGAAAATATCAAAGCTTTTATATCTCTCATAGCGGCGAAGTTCGAGATTAAAATTTTAAGCTTACGCGGCGAGCGAGCGGACTTGGGCGCACAAGAGCGGGCAAATTTAAGTCCCCTTAAAGAGCCTGAGAATTTCGACGGCGCCGTGGTTTTCAAACACGATGCGGACGAGCGGCTAATCGGCGGAAGGTATTTTTGCATGGTCGCAAAGATCAAGGATGGCGATCGCGTCCGCATCAAAACGCCGCATCTAAATTTGGAAAAAGAATTTATTTTGGATGAGGAGCTAAAGGGCACGATTGCACTTTTGGGCTCGGGCGGTCAGGGCTTTGGCGGTTATAATTTCGAATTAGCCGAAATTTCTAAGGTTTAAAATGGCAAAGATCACGATCGACGGTAAAGCTTGCGAGTGCGATGAGGGCGAGTATATCTTGCAGGTCGCGCGTCGCTGCGGCGTTTTTATCCCTGCGCTTTGTTATCTAAGCGGCGGTACGCCGACGCTCGCATGCAGACTTTGTATGGTCGAAGCGGACGGCAAGCGCGTCTATAGCTGCAACGCCAAGGCCAAGGACGGCATGGTCGTTTACAGCCGCAGCCCCGAGATCGACGCTGAGCGCGAGGCGATCACGCAGGTTTATTGCATCAACCATCCGATGGCGTGCGGGGTTTGCGATCAAAGCGGCGAGTGCGAACTTCAAAATTTAGCCCATCTGATGCGCACAAACGCCCAAAGCTACGCTATCCGCGATACGGCGCGCGAGGTGCAGGATTGGGGTTATTTGAGCTACGATCCTAGCCTTTGCATCGTTTGCGAGCGCTGTATCACCGCCGCGAAAGACCGCCTGGGCGTAGATGCGTTTAAGCTCGTTCCGCGCGGCGGAGACGCGCCGAGTAAGGAGCAAAAGGACGCGATGCTCAAAGACGCCTACGCCGTATGGAACAAACTTCAAAAAAGCCTAATCGCGCGGGTTAACGATGAGGATGATTGCGTAAACTACGGCGAGAGCGCAGCGGTCTGCCCGACGGGGGCTCTGGTAGAGAGCGCGTTTAAATACGTTTCAAACGCCTGGGAGTTGCGCCAAATCCCCGCTTCCAATCCGCACAGCAGCGACTGCGAGCTGCTTTATTACGAGGTCAAGCGCCGCGGTATAGGCGACGCACGTGAAAAAATTTATCGCGTTAGTAGCGACATAAATTTTAGCGTCCTGCATGCAGGAGCGCGCTTCGGCTGGGATTTTTCAAACGAGCAAGCGAGCAAAAAAGAAGCGGTTTTTAACCGCATCGTGCGCGGCATCGAGGACGGCGAGATTAAAAATATCAAATTTAATAGCTTCATTACCAACGAAGAGGCGCGAATTTTAGAGCTTTTGCGACAAAAATTTAAGCTCGCTCTGATTAACGACGAAGCGCTTGTGTATCAAAAATTCCTGCGCGAATTTTCTAAGCTTAGCGGTACGAAATTTTATAATGCGGATTCGCAGACGATTAAAAACAGCGATTTCATCGTAGTTTGCGGCACGTTTTTACGCAGCGATACGCCAAATCTGGGCTATGCGGTAAATAGCGCCTGCAAGCTAAATAAGGCAAGCGGGATCTATTTTCATCCGTTTTGCGACGAGGGCATTAAGGGTTTTGGCAAAAATTTTATCCATCAGCCGCACGCTGCGGGCTTGGAGGCACAGATCCTGCTTTGGATCTTGCAAAAGTTCGGGCGCGATCTACCTGAGTGGCTGGATGCGAAACTCGCGGCGGAATTTGAAATTTCGCGCGCCGCGGCGAAGGAAAATTTATACGAGAAATCCGTGGGTTCGCAAAATCCTGAGAATTCTGCGGAGGCAAATGGCGCTGGGAACGTTGCGAGTGCGAGCGGTGCCGAAAATTCCGCAAAAAATTCCGCGCAGAATTCCGAAAATCCTGCGGAAAGTAAAATTTCAAATTTCGCCCGCGCGCTGGGTCTGGACGAGCAAAAAATAGATGAAATTTTGGCCAAAAAGGAGCATTTTTCGCTTATCATCGGCGAGGATTTTATCCGCACGCTAAATAGCGCTATGCTCGCGCGCCTGGCGGGTTTGGTGCAGCGCTACACGCCATTTAAAGTACTAGTGGTGCCGCCGCGCACGAACAGCCTGGGCGTCGCGCTCATCTGTGAGCTTAGCGCGCAAGAAAATGCGGGCGAGACGCTAGGCTACAATGAAGCGGGCGATATTAGCTTCGGCGTGCTGGAAGCGGATCTGGACGCACCGAGCTTGGTACAGCAAGAGGGGACGTTTACGAACTACGACAAGCGCGTGGTGCCTACCAATGCGGCGCTTGATTATGGCGGTTACGAGCTAAACGATATCGCCTGTGCGCTGGGAGTTTGCGCGGAACACGCGATCAGCTATACGTCAAGCTTGGGCGCGGATTTTGAGCCGATTAAATTTGACGATTTAGAAAATTTCTACGACAACGGCGGCGCAAACCACCGCGGATATGAGCTACGAAATGAGGAGTTTGCCGCTAGCGAGGAGGAGTTTAAAATTTCGCTTTCCGCGCCGCTTAGAGCAGGCGAGGGCGAAATTTTAATCTATGAGGCGAATCCGTTGCATCAATTCAATAAATTTAGCGGCGCAAGCAGCGCTCTGGGCGAAGCGGGCGCGCTGTATCTAAGCCCTAGTATCGCCGAAGCTCTGGGCGTGAGCGCAGGCGACGTCATTAAAATTTACCAAGCAGACGGCGCGGGCCATAATGAAAAAACTAGCGGCGTACGTAAAGCTAGCGCTACTGATAAAGAAAGCGACAAGGACGGCGCTAGCCATGCAAAAAAAGCGGATCGTGCAAGCGGTACTCATAAAGCCGATGCCGCCGGTAATGAAAATAGCGAAAGCGGCGCAATCGGGCTCGTAAGCTTAAACTGCGAAATCGTCGCTAGCGTAAAGATCGATCCAGGCTTTAGCGGGGCCTATCTGCCGTATTTTGATGAGAAACTGCGCGGCGAGATATTTTTCAAAACCTCGCGCTACGCAAGTGTGAAAATCAAGAAAATTTCAAATTCCAAAGGAGAGGGCAGATGAGCGATAGTGCATTTTATTTCGTAGCCACCGTCTTAAAGGCGCTCGTGATTTTAGCCGTCATCGCGCTGCTCTCGGGGCTTGCAACCTATGCCGAGCGCAAGGTGCTTGCCTTTATGCAGCGCAGGATCGGGCCCTCTATGGTCGGGCCTGCGGGGCTTTTGCAGGTTGGCGCGGACATGATAAAGCTTTTTACCAAAGAGGACGCGATCCCTGCGCGGGCGAATAAGCTTCTTTTTAAAATCGCGCCGATAATCTCGGCTACGGGCGCTTTCGTGGCGCTTTCGGTAGTGCCGCTGCTGCCGGAGTTTACGATCGGCGGGCGAACCATCCAGCCGATTTTAAGCGATATAAATGTGGGAATTTTATTTTTGCTCGGAGCTAGCGGCACCTGCGTTTACGGACTGCTGATCGGAGGGCTTGCGAGCTACAATAAATGGGGCACGATAGGCGCGTTTCGCGCGTT
Source organism: uncultured Campylobacter sp. (assembly GCA_963519515.1). Classification (GTDB taxonomy): domain Bacteria; phylum Campylobacterota; class Campylobacteria; order Campylobacterales; family Campylobacteraceae; genus Campylobacter_B. The sequence goes on from CAUQNJ010000001.1 coordinate 54,796, forward strand.
TTTGCAGATCACCTGCTTTGAGGTGATAAACGGCCTTAGCCTGATCCCTATCGTGATGATCACGGGCTCGCTCTCGCTCATCGACATCGTAAGCGCGCAAAGCGGCGGTATTGACAAGTGGTTTATCTGGAAAGAGCCCGTCTGCTTCGCGCTCTTTCTTATCGCAGCCTTTGTAGAGTGCAACCGCACGCCGCTGTGTCTTACCGAAAACGAAACCGAGATCGTAGCGGGCGCTGGTACGGCGTATTCGGGTATGCGCTGGGGTATGTTTTTTATCGGCGAATACGCCAATATCATAACCTACTCAGTCGCTACGACGCTGCTGTTTTTGGGCGGATTCAACGCGTTTTGGTTTATCCCTGGCGGCGTTATGATGGTATTAAAATCAAGCCTCGTGTTTTTCTGCTTCCTATGGGCGCGCGCGGCGTGGCCGCATCTGCGCCCCGATCAGCTGATGGGGCTTTGCTGGAAAGTCTGCATGCCGCTAGCTCTTGCTTGCGTGCTAATTACGGCGCTAGCGATCGTTTAAGGAGGGTGCGATGGCAAGATACGCCCAGATCGATAAACGAACCCCTATTAAATCCGGCGGCGATAAGCTTCGCAGATTCCTAGCCCGCACCTTTAATGGCGAGCTTTTCGTGGGGCTGTGGGTCGTTTTGCGAAATATGTTTAAGCGCGGCGGCTCGCATACGCTTCGGTATCCTATGGAAAAATTTGTCATGCCGCCTAGATACCGCGGCGTGCACAAGCTTATGCGCCTGCTTGAAAGCGGCAGCGAACGCTGCATCGGATGCGGCTTGTGCGAGAAGATCTGCGTGGCGAACTGCATCGCGATGGAGACCAGCCTCGGCAGCGACGGTCGCAAAAAGGTAGATAACTACTCGATAAATTTAGGGCGCTGCGTCTATTGCGGGCTCTGCGCGGACGTTTGCCCCGAGATCGCTATCGTGCACGGCTGCGAATATGAGCTTGCGAGCGAACAGCGAGCGTATTACGGATTTAAAGAGGATCTTTTGATTCGCGGCGAAAATTTATGTTTAAACGGCGCGGCGCAGGAGTTTGCAGGCTACGGCAGCCTGGATGAAAATGCGGGCGCGCGGATCAAGGTGACGCCGAACGCCTATATAAAAAGCGACGCTGCAAGCGATGAGTTAAACTTAAAGAGCGCGGATTCAAATTTAAAAAATAGCGCCGCGGAAAGCTCTAAAAAAGAGGGCGCCGCTAGCGATAAAATTCTATTTTCAAAGGGCGCGGGCTTAAGCGGCGAAATTTTAGCCGAGCGGCAAGACGTCGGGCGGGCAAGCTTAGAGAAAAGCTCCGCCGCGGACGCCGAAAATTCTAAAGAAAATTCCGTTACGGACGCTCAAAATTCCGCGCCTGATTCACAGCGAAATTCCAAAGAAAATCTCGCCTCTCAAAGCGCTGAAGATTCCGCTACGGATAGTAAAAATTTGGCGGAGAATTCTAAAGAAAATTTCGCTCCGCAGAGCGCCGAAGATTCCGCCACTCAAAGTAAAAATTTTAAAGATAATTCGGTTGCGCCGCACGTCGAGAATTCTGTCGGTGAGCTTGCTACGGACGGCGATTCTACGGAAAATTCTAAAGAAAATTCCGCCATGCAAGACTCGGGGAGTTCCGCCGCGCGAGGTAAAAAATCTAAGGCAAATTCTAAAAAGAATTCCGCCGCGGACGCTGAGAATTTCACGCAAAGCTCCGCGCCGGATTCCTCAGCGCAGGGGGAGGAGCAATGATACAAACGCTTGCATTTTATTTTTTCAGCGCGGTTTGCCTGGCGCTTTTCGGTATCAGCGTTTTTAGCAAAAACGTCCTTTACGCCCTTAGCGCGCTGGCCGGCGGTATGGTCTTTATGAGCGGATTTTTTTTCTTGCTGGATGCGGAGTTTTTGGGCGTAGTGCAGATCATAGTCTACACTGGCGCCGTGATCGTGCTTTACGGCTTCGCGCTGATGTTTTTGGGCGCGGATAAAAACGTAAGCGAGCCGAAAAAGGGGGCAAGGCTATTTTTCGCGCTTAGCGGCGTGATCGCATTTTTGCTCGTGATTATCGTGCTCGGCGCAGTGGTCGCAAACAACGTAGAAACGCTTAAAATTTTAAACACCGACGATACCGAGGCGCTTGGGATGATCATTTTTACGAAATATCTGGCGATTTTCGAGCTTGCCGCCGTGATGCTGCTCGTGGCGATGATCTGCGCTATCGTGCTTGCGCATAAGCAGATGGACGCGAGCCTGAGCTACGAAGAGAGCGAGGGATAAAATGGGTCTAAATCACTATCTGATCGTCGCTGCGATGATGTTTGGGCTCGGGCTTGCGGGTATGATGAAGCGAAGAAATTTGATAATGCTCTTTTTTTCGAGCGAAATTTTATTAAACGCCGCAAATTTAGCCCTCGTCGCCGTGGCGAAATTTTACGACAACATAAACGGCGAAATTTTTGCGCTTTTCATCGTAGCGATCGCCGCGAGCGAGATGGCCGTGGGGCTTGGGCTGCTCATCTTGTGGTATAAGAAAACGGGCAGCATCGAACTTGACAGCTTCGTAAATTTTAAAAATCCTTCTAAGGACGGGCCGGATGCTTGATACCGTTTTTGTATGGCTCTTAATCGCCCTTTTTGCACCGCTTGCCTCGGTGATCTTCGCAGGCGTTTTCATTCGCGCCAAAGATAAGATGTTTATTGGCGTAATCTGCTCGGCGCTGGTGATTTTAAGTACTATCGCGTCGCTTGCTTTGATGGAGCTCGTCTCTGACAACCGCCTAATCAGCGTAAATTTAGCCGATTTCATAAGCACCGGATTTTTGGACGCAAAATTTAGCTTTCTCATAGATAGCGTAAGTGCGGTGATGATGGTGGTCGTAGGCATCGTATCCAGCGTCGTGCACGTGTATTCGATCTACTATATGTGGGATGATGAAAACTTCGCTAAATTTTTCAGCTTCCTGGGGCTTTTCGTTTTTTCGATGCTGGTTTTGGTAACGAGCGATAATTTTTTAGGACTTTTCATCGGCTGGGAGGGGGTCGGACTCTGCTCGTGGCTGCTAATAGGCTTTTGGTATGATAGGGAGGGTTACAGCTGGTGCGCCAACGAAGCTTTCATAATGAACCGCATCGCAGACCTTGGGATGTTGCTTGGAATTTTTCTAATATATTTAAATTTCGGCTCGTTGCGGTACGAGGTGGTATTTGCGAACGCAGCGGGCTTGGAGCCTGAAATTTTAACTCTGATCGCCGCACTTTTATTTATCGGCGCGATGGGCAAAAGCGCGCAGTTTCCGTTTCATACCTGGCTTGCCGACGCGATGGCGGGTCCGACGCCCGTATCCGCGCTTATTCACGCAGCGACGATGGTTACGGCAGGCGTTTATCTGGTGATCCGCGCAAACGCGATTTTCGCGCTCGCGCCCGAAGTAAGCGGCTTTATCGTCTGTTTGGGCGCTTTCGTGGCGGTCTTTGCGGCATCGATGGCGCTGGTTCATAACGATCTTAAAAAGATCATCGCCTACTCCACGCTTTCGCAGCTTGGCTATATGTTCGTAGCCGCGGGGCTCGGGGCGTATTGGATTGCGTTGTTTCATCTGGCTACGCATGCGTTTTTCAAAGCGCTTCTATTTTTGGGCGCGGGCAACGTAATGCACGCGATGAAAGACGATCTAAATATCCAAAATATGGGCGGATTATATAAGTTTATGCGGCCTACGGCGATTTTAATGTGCATAGGCTCGCTTGCGCTTTGCGGATTTTATCCGTTCGCGGGCTTTTTCTCAAAAGATAAAATTTTAGAAGCGGCGTGGAGCGCGGACGCGTATTTTATCTGGGCGCTGCTGTTTGCGGGCGCTGCGATGACGACGTTTTACAGCGTGCGTCTGATAATGCTCGTGTTTTTCGGCAAGCAAAAATTTACCCACCATCCGCACGAGGCGAAAGGCTTTGCCCTCATTGCGATGGGCGTATTAGCCGTGCCTGCGGTAATCGCGGGCTTTTTCGAGCACGATTTTGCTGAGTTCGTGCTTAGCATACTGCCGGGCTTTAAAGCTTCGATCCCGCACGGCGTGGAGGTAATTTTGATCGCCCTAACGCTAGCGATGATAAGCGCGGTGGCGATCGGCACGATTTGGACATACGGCAAGGGTAAATTTAGCCAAAATTTAAAGAACTGCAAATTTTATAAAATTTTGATCGCGCAGTATTTTATCCCGCAAATTTACGAGCGCGTGATCGTGCGCGGATACGAAAGGCTTAGCGAGATCTGTGCTAAATGCGACGGCGCGATCATAGACGCCAGCGTCGATCTGATCGCTCGCATCGCGGTAAAAAGCGGCGAAGGTGCGGATCGCGCAAGCAATAGCGGAGATTTGAGCGCAAATTTAAGGTGGATGGTTTTGGGATCTTTCATTTTGCTGATTTTAGCGTTTGCGCTGTGAGGTAGGCATGGAATACTTTTTAAGTTTGGTTATATTTTTTCCGGCGGTAGCTGCGGTTTTGGGCTTTTTGATCGACGAAGCGAGCATCAAGACCTACGCCGTTACGATGAGCTTTATAGAGTTCGTGCTTTCGCTTGTTTTGTGGATACTCTACGAGCCGGTGGACGGTATCGCGTTTAGCGTGCTGCACCCTTTTATAAGCGAATACGGCATCAGCTACTTCATCGGCGTGGACGGAATTTCGCTGTTTTTGGTGATCCTAAGCACGCTGGTTACATTTTTGGCGTTGCTTAGTCTAAGCATTAAAGAGCGCGCCAAAAATTTAATCATCTGCATTTTGTTTTTAGAGATGACGATGGTGGGCGTTTTCGTGGCGCTGGATGCGATTTTGTTTTACATCTTTTGGGAGCTTTCGCTAATTCCAATGCTCTACATCATCGGCGCGTGGGGCAGCGGCAAGAGAATTTACGCCGCGGTGAAATTTTTCATCTACACCTTTCTAGGTTCGATGTTTCTACTCGTTGGACTCGTAGCGATGAGCTATTTCTATCACGAGGCTACGGGCGAGTATAGCTTTAATATCCTAAACTGGCAGAGCCTGTCGCTGCCGCTTAGCACGCAAATTCCTCTATTTTTGGCATTTTCGGTCGCTTTTGCGATCAAGACACCTTGCTTTCCTTTTCATACCTGGCTTCCGTATGCGCACGGGCAAGCCCCTACGATAGGCTCGGTTCTGCTTGCCGCGGTGCTTCTTAAGATGGGCACATACGGCTTCGTGCGATTTTCGCTGCCACTATTTCCCGACGCGAGCGTGCATTTTAGCGGGATGATGTGCGCCGTAGCGATCGTTATGATCATCTATGCAAGCTTTATCGCCTTTGCGCAAAAGGATATCAAACAGGTTATCGCGTATAGCTCGATCGCGCATATGGGCGTCATAATGCTTGGAATTTTTTCAATGAGCCGCGAAGGAATGAGCGGTGCGGTATTTTTGATGATAAGCCACGGTATCGTAAGCGGCGGGCTTTTTATGCTCGTAGGCTTTTTATACGACCGCAGGCATACGAAGCTTTTTAGCGAGTTTGGCGGGCTTGCGCGGGTGATGCCGCTTTATGCGTTTTGTTTTTGCGTCGTGCTGCTAGGCTCGATAGGACTTCCGCTTACGATCGGCTTCGTGGGAGAATTCCTAAGCCTTGCAGGGATTTTTAAAATAAGCTTCAGCTATGCGCTTTTGGGCGGGCTCGGCATCATAATGGGCGCGATCTATTCGATGAATCTTTATAAAAAGACCTTCTTCGGCGCGCTCGTGCATGAGGAGAATAAAAAGCTAAGCGATCTAAACAGAACCGAGCTTTGCTCTATCGTCCCGATCTGCGTGCTAGTGGTAGTGCTGGGCGTCGCGCCGAATCTGATGCTAAAGAGTATCGAGCCTAGCGTGACGCAAAGCCTTGAGCTGATGTTTAACAAAGCCTCTCAGACCGCGACTCGCGCCTATATGGAAAAAGCAAATTTTAAGGTAAGAAGCGATGCAAAATAATCTTTTAAATTTAGCCTCGATCGCGCCTATGGCGATACTTGGAGGATTGGCCCTGCTGATGCTCGCGGTTTCGCTTTTTGCGCGCACGCTATCGTATAAATTTTACGCCGTCATCACGATACTGGCGCTAGCTCTCGGCTTCGGGCTCGTTTTTGGATACAACAGCGGCATACGCGGGCTTTTCGACGTAATGCTGGTGGACGGAATCGCGACGCTATCAATGCTTATTATGCTCGCAGGCTCGATATTTTTCATCTTTCTGTCTTTGGGCGCAAGAAGCGCGCACGAGTACCACACGGCGGAGTTTTTCGTGCTATTTTTATTCGTGCTCGTGGGCTATGAGTTTATGGTCGCGAGCGAAAGCTTAATGATGATCCTCGTTGGGCTTGAGACGGGCTCGCTGGCGCTTTATACGCTAATCGCGCTTCACAACCGCGCCAGATCGGTCGAAGCGGCGCTAAAATACTTCATAATGGGCGCGCTGGGATCGGGCTTTTTCGCATTCGGCGCGGCGATGTTTTTTCTATCGACCGGCTCTATGGAAATTTCAAACATCGCGCAGATCGCCAAGAGTTCAAATTTACAAACCAATGTCCTGCTTTTCGCCGCCTGCTCATTTATGATCGTCTCGATAGGATTTAAGCTCTCGCTGATCCCGTTTCACACCTGGACGCCCGACATTTACGAGGGCGCGAGCTCGGCTATGGCGGGCTTTTTGTCCGTCGTGCCCAAGATCGCGGGCTTTGTCATTGCGATCAGGCTGTTTGAAGCGCTGCAAAGCATCGGCGTGCAGTGGCTAAACATCGTGCTCTACGCCGTAGCGGTGGCTACGATGAGCTTAGCAAATCTTATGGCGCTCGTGCAGCGCGACGTCAAGCGGATGCTTGCTTTTAGCTCCGTTTCGCACGCGGGCTTCGTGCTCTGCGCGATCGTGATCGGCTCGACGCAGGCAAACGCCGCACTTTTCACCTACTGGATCCTATACGCCGTGGCGAACCTCGGCGCGTTTGCGTTCATCTGGTGCGTGCGGCAAAGGCGCGCCCGCTCGTTAAATTTAAAATTTAAAACCCGAAACCCCGCTTTAAATTTAAATGCAAACGGCGAGAGCTTTGTCTCAAACGCGAAGCTCGTTTTTTCGCAAAATCATGAGCCGAGTTCTACCGGCGAGTTAAATTTAGGCGCGAACGGACAAATTTCAGCCTGCGGCGAGTGGAGCGTTAAAGCGAGCGAGCAAAATTCTAAAACAAGCGGGTCAAATTTGAAAGCGACCGAGCCCGGCGCGGAAGCGAGCCTTTTCGGCACTGAAACTTGCGAGTCCGGCGCCGAAATTTGCACGCAAAGCTCTAAATTTGCGGCTCGCTTCGAGCATCCGTTTGAGAAATTTGACGGGCTGATCCGCACCCATCCGCTCTTTGCGCTATGCGCGGCGATCTTTATGCTCTCGCTTGCGGGCATTCCGCCGTTTAGCGTGTTTTGGGGCAAGATGTATCTGCTAAGCGCCGCGGTCAATTCGGGCTACTTTGCCCTCGCCGTCATCATGGCGGTAAATAGCGCGCTCGCGCTGTATTACTACCTGCGCCTCATCGTGCATATGTTTTTGCACGAGCCGCAGGAGGACGCGGAGCTTGACGGCTCGCTGAGCGCAGTCTCGGTGCAGATAAAATTCGCCGTCGTGCTAGCTAGCGTGGCGTGCGTGTTGGCGCCGTTTTTAGTGAAATTCCTAACCGGCGCGGTAAACAATTTCGTCTTTTTAAGCGGATATTGAGCTAAAATTTAAGCGCGAGCTGAACCTATCGCGCTTTGCCAACAAGGAGAGATATGTTTTTGGGTGAGCTAAGTGCTGACGGCTACGGTTTTGCGCTGCTTGATGTGCGCGATTTGAGTGAGTTTTTAAAGGAGCGAAAATGCAGAGCAAAAAAGCTTCTAAGCTATTGGGACGCGCACAAGCAGCTATTTTATGACGCCATAAAGGGCGCTAAAGCTTTGCCTTTTTACCCGCTTACGGTACGCAGCTATGAGATCTTCGTTTGCACGGATGAGGAGTTTGTGCCGCCCGTGGGCTACGAAGTAGCTTTCAAGCGCGATAGGCTGTATTTCGCCCCGCAAAGCGGCTCCGCGATCCTGGCGAGCTTCGATGCTTTGCAGTACCGCTTCGATAAGCTAAAAAGCGGCGAGCTCGAGCTAGGCTATGAGTGTCAAAGCGGCGCTGCGGGCAAGATACGAAAATTTAATTCCACGCTTAAGCTTGGCTTGCAAAGCGGCACTTACGAGCTTTGCGCCCTGGGGCTAAAAAACAGCTCGCGGCACTCCAAGAAATACGGCTACGCCTTTATTTTCAAGCGCAATGCAAGCGCGGAAAATCAAAATTTCAGTAGGCTTGACAACGATAAATTTAGCTTTGATATTTGCGAAGGCGGTTAAATTTAATCGAAATTCTGCGCCATGCAAGGCTCGGAACATACCCGCAAAATTTCAAAGATGCGACCGGCGCGGTAAAATTTAAATCTAAATTTTACTCCCTTGCCCCGCTGCTTTCTAGCAAGAGCACAAATTTTGATAAATTTCGATTTTAAATCTCGTAGCGAAAGAATTTTAAAATTTCACGCTTCAGCTCTTGCGGCGGCGCCGAAATTTTATCCGCGAACTGCGAGCGGTTGAAGGTGCGCTGGCGCTTTGCAAGCTGTACCGTGTGCAGGCTTACGAGCTGCTCGCACTGCGCCCGCGAGATCTGCCCGCGCAAAAGCTGCCCGCACTCCTTTAGTCCGATGCAGCCTAGCGCCCTACACTCCGCGCCATAGCGAGCGAATAAAAACTCCGCTTCCTCTAAAAGCCCGCGCTCAAACATCGCCTTCGTGCGCGCTTCGATGCGCTGCGCAAGCCACTGCTTGGGCGCGTCGATCTCAAAAATTTTAATATCCGAAATGACGGGCGCGGCGGTGTTTTCGCGCAAAAATTTACTCGGCGCCTCGCCGCAAAATTTATAGATGCTTAGCCATTTTCTTAACCGAAAGCTATCCGCCGCGCTAAGCTTTGCGGCAAATTCCGGATCGATCCGCAGCGCTAGGGCGTAAATTTCATCGTTTGAAATTTCGCTTTTAAAATCGGGAACCTTCGGCACCAGCCCGCTTAGCATCGCTTTTAGATAAAATCCGCTGCCCCCAGTGATTATCAAAGGCGCGCCGCTACGCTCTGCAAAAGCCCGCGCGGCCGCGTACTCTTTGATAAACTCGCCGACACTAAAGTATTCGTTTGGATAGATTAAATTTACGCCGAAGTGCCTGATCTCGCGCAGCTGCTCCTCGCTTGGCTTGGCGCTTGCGATGTCGATCCCATGGTAAATGCAGAGCGAATCGAGACTTAAAATCATGGCGTCGTCCATTTCGCGCGCGATACTTAGCGCGAGATCGCTTTTGCCGCTTGCGGTGGTGCCGATGATCGCGATCTGCGGGCTTGCGTGCGAGTTTTGATTTTGGCTCAAGGCGTTTCCTTTCGTAAATTTTTCGTTCAAATTATATCAAATTTAGAGCTATTCTTACTTTTTTTTGATACAATGGTGCCCAAAATAAGGGGCGAAATGGCTAAATTTAAAGAAATTTTATCCGATATCAACGAATTAATAGTTTTTAAACACTCGGTTTTCGCGCTGCCGTTTATCTTTACGGCGATGATTACTGCAAGCAAGCTGCAAAGCGGCTCGGTATGGTTCGGCTGGAAGTTGCTTTTTTTGGGGATTTTATGCGCGGTGAGCGCGAGAAGCTTCGCAATGGCTCTAAATCGCTACTTGGACGAGGATATCGACCGCGCCAATCCGCGCTGCGCCTCGCGCCCTAGCGTGGACGGACGGATCGGACGCGGGAATTTACTGCTTTTCATCATCGCAAATGCAGTGGTTTTTATAGCGGTTTCGGCGCTTATAAATCCTTTGGCGCTTAAGCTTTCGGTGCCGATTTTAGCGGCATTGGGCGGGTATTCATATTTTAAGCGCTTTAGCGAGACCGCGCATTTAATGCTCGGCTTTTGCTTAGGGCTTGCGCCGATTGCGGGAGCGATCGCTGTTAGCGGCGTAATTCCGCTATGGTCGGTGCTGCTGTGCTTTGGAGTAGTATTTTGGGTAGGCGGCTTTGATGTGCTGTATTCTCTTCAAGATATGGAATTTGACCGCACGGCTGGGCTTTACAGCATTCCTGCGCTTTACGGCAAGGAAGCCTCGATGTTTATCTCCAAAATTTTTCACGCCGTGGCGGTGCTTTTTTGGCTACTGTTTTGCGCGGCGGCAAATTTAGGCTTTTTTGCCTATCTGGGCGTGGCTGCGTGCGCGACGATCCTGTACTTCGAGCATAGGATCGTGCAGAAAGATTTTAACAAGATTGATCGCGCGTTTTTCACGCTCAACGGCTACTTGGGCATCGCCTTTTTTGCTTTTGTTTTTGTAAATTTATTTTAAGGAACCCCTATGGATCTTAACACTATCATCATTTTAGGACTCTGCGTCGTTATATTTTTGATGTTTTTCGTCATATATTTTAAGGATAAGCAAGCGGATAAAAAATTCGAACGCTTCGATCAGGTGCTGACTGACGCTATGCAGGAAAACTATCTGCTTAAAAAGAAGGTCGAGGAGCTAAAAGAGATGATCGATTCGGGCGGCAAAGTAGCTCCAAATATCGATATAAACGCGATTGCCGACGTAATCGACGAGACTATAGAGCAGAGACTAGATGTAGTGCCTACGATGATCGACGAGCGGGTAGAAAAGCAGATCAGACCGCTACTAGATCAGCTTAAAGAGCTCATCGGCTCGGTAAGAAAATAACGAGAGCAATATAAAAATAAAATTTTGCAAAATCGCTTTGTTTTTTATATAATCGCCGCAAATTGATATTAAGGCAAAATATGCTAATTGATAAATTTGGACGAACGATCGATTATTTGCGCATTTCGGTTACGCAGCGGTGTAATTTCAGATGCAGATATTGCATGCCGAGTACGCCGTTTAATTGGGTGCCGCGAGAGAATATTTTAAGCTTTGAGGAGATGTTTTTATTCGTCAAAGTTGCGATCGACGGCGGCGTAAAAAAGATCCGTATCACCGGCGGCGAACCTTTGGTGCGAAAGGGGATCGAGGATTTTATAAAGATGATCGCGGATTACGCCCCGGACATCGATCTTGCGCTTACCACCAACGGATATTATCTCAAAAACTACGCGCGCCCCCTTAAAGATGCGGGGCTAAAACGCATCAATATGTCGCTTGACTCGCTGCGACCGGAGCGGGCTAAATTTATAGCTCAGCGCGGCGTGCTTTATAACGTCCTAGAGGGCCTTGACGCCGCGCTTGAAGCGGGGCTAAAGGTTAAGCTAAACACCGTCGCGCTAAAAGGGATCAACGACGACGAGCTTATTTATTTGCTGGAATTTGCCCGCGAGAAGGATTGTCAAATCCGCTTTATAGAATTTATGGAAAACACCCATGCCGGCGATCTTACAGGCTTAAAATCGAGTGAAATTTTAGATATTTTAAGGCGTAAATTTATCTTTACCGCTCTGCCGAAATCGCAGAGCTCGCCTGCGTCGCTTTACGCTCTCGGGGACGGCTACACCTTCGGCATCATCGATCCGCACAAGCACGATTTTTGCGAGAGCTGCAACCGCATCAGACTAAGCGCAGAGGGGCTTTTGATCCCTTGTCTTTACTTCGAGGACGCGCTAAGTATCAAAAAGGCGGTGAAAGAGGGCGACATCGCCGCAGCCGCCGAAATTTTGGCTAAAATTTTAGCGAATAAACCCGAAAAAAATCGCTGGCAAACGGACGCTTCGAATGAAATTTCAAGCCGCGCATTTTACGAGACGGGCGGATGAGGCTCGTAGAGAGCTTTTTAAGTATCCAGGGCGAGGGGAAATATGCAGGCAGGCTCGCATATTTCTTTCGCTTTGCGGGCTGTAATCTGCGCTGCGAGGGCTTCGGCGGCGAACGCATTTCGCCAAAGACCGGCGAGATCTTGCGCGGCTGCGATACGGTTCGCGCGGTTTTTACGAGCCACTTTGAGCACGAAGAAATTTTAAATTTAGCGCAGCTTTTGAATAAAATTCCAAATTTATCCGATTTGTCCTGTTCTGAGCCCGTGTGCTCTGCGCTAGGTTTTTGCGCCGCCGAGTCTTTTTCTGAAAGCGATACGTTAAATTCTACCGCCGCGCAAAAGCCTCCCCGCCCAAATAGTAGCGCAGAAAATTCTTTAAATTTAACGAGCGAGAATTCTTTAGATTCTGCAGCGCAGAATTCTTTAAATTTAAATCCGCAAAGCTCCGCCCTGCCCCAGAGCGCTAAGCTTTATCAAAAGCCGATCGTCGTTATCACCGGCGGCGAGCCGCTACTGCACTATAAAGAAGCGCTATTTTACGAGTTCGTATGCGAGATGCTCGCGCGCGGACACGCGGTGCACTTTGAAACCAACGGCACGATTTTTGTGGATTTTGAAAAATTTCCCGCCTACAAAAGCTCCGTCTTTGCGGTCTCGCCTAAGCTTTCAAACTCCGCCGAGCCGCGCGAACGCAGGTTAAACTTCGCCGCGCTGCGAAATTTAAAACAAAATGCGAAGGATAGTTTTTACAAGTTCGTCATCTCGCCCGAGTTTGACGCGCAGCCCGAGATCAGAGAAATTTTAGCGGCGTGCGAGAGCGAGGTTTATTGCATGCCGCGCGGCGCAGATCGTCGCGAGCTGGAAAGCGGCGCGCAATTTTGCGTGGATTTTTGCCTAAAAAACGGCTATAATTACTCCGATCGCCTGCACATTAGAATTTGGGGCGAGAAGGACGGGGTATGATAATCAGGAAATTATACGAATTCGAAAACGCTCACATCGTGCGCCTGTGCGGCTCGAAGCGGTGCCGCACGAGCATCCACGGCCACTCCTACAGATGCGAAATTTTGCTTAGCTCAAATTTTTTAGATGAGGCGGGTATGGTTTACGACTTTGGCTATATGAAGCTCGGTATTCGCGAGCTTATCGATAGTTTTGACCACGCTACGACGATCTACGCGCGTGACGATGCGAGCTATATCGCGGATCTTAAAAAACACAGCGCGCGCTGGGTACAGATACCGCTAAATCCGAGTGCGGAGCAGTTTTGTAGAATTTTTTTCGTTCTAATCGACCGACTTTTGAGCCTGACTCAGATGCAAAACGGCGAGCGCGAAGTAAAGCTTCACAGCGTCATCGTGCACGAAACGGCCACCGGCTACGCACAGTGCTTCCGCGAGGACGCCTACAACGCGCAGATGGGCGAGATCGCGCTGGATGAGATAGAATTCTCGCCCACCGTGCGCGAGGAGTGGAGGCAGCCGGAGCTTTGGCAAAAGCTACTGCGCGGCGAAAAAATCATCTATCCAAAGGACTGCTGATGAGAAATTTATTTAAATTTGGCGCGGGTTTTGTGCGCGTTTTTGCTGCGTGCGCGATCTTTGTCTGCGCGCTTGCTTTGGGCGGTTGCGACGATGAGAAAAAGGACGCCTTGCAAAAGCCGCCTGTGGATAGCGAGGTGCCGAAGGACGTGCCTATCGCGCCTAGCGAGCCCAAAGTCGATATAAACGCCGATATGCCGCCGCTTCCGGTGACCGAATAAGGCGGAGCGTTGAAAAATCTGCGCCTAAATTTGAAAATTTTTAAAATTTACGTGATTCGTATGCAGCACGCAAGCGCGATTTTAGCGTCATTTTTGCCCGTGCGATCTGCGCAAAGAAATTTTAAATTTTATAAAGCTCTATCCGCAAAATTTCATTATTGGCGCGAGAGATACGGCGCGAAACAGCGATTAGAAGGCAGCAGGATAAATTTTAATGCAATAAATATCCGCAGCTACTTTGAAAGGTTTTTAAAATTTCAAAGGCGCGGAGTAGGTCTGTTTTATCTCGCGCCGAAAAAGTTTGCGTTGAAATTCGGTTGTTTTGGCTCTGGCCGCGCAAAATTTTATTTCACAAATTTAACTCCCTGGCGGAAGTGATGGATTATCTGTATCAAAGCGCCCTGGGTTTTCATAAATTTTTCGCGCTAGCTGCAGCGATTTTAACGATAATTTATCTGATTTTTACCCAGCTTAAAATAGACGCGGCGGCAGAATTTTGCCCTCGCGGCAAGGCTTTAAATTCCGCCGTTTCCGCGCCGCAAGCTGAAAGTTTAAAGCAAAAAAGCAGATCGGGGCTTAGATTTCTTAGGCGCATCAGGCTGTTTTTGCCGATCTATTATTCGTGTATCGCGGCGCTGATTATCAGCGGAAGCGTGATGCTAGCGGTACTGCGCTTTGATCTGAGCTTTAAAATTTACTTCATGGCGGCCGCAGCGCTAGAGATGATTATACTTAGTGCGGCGTCTTACAAGCGGCTAAAAATCGCGTATCTGAGCCAAAATTTCGCGCCGTATCAGCGCAAAATGCGGGTGATTTTGGGGCTAAGCTTAGCGATAATTTTGATAGCGAGTGTTATTTGATGGTATATTTTTACGATAAGCTTGCAGGCGAACAGAGCCTAGTTTTGCAGAATGATCAGTTTTTACACCTAAAGGCCAGGCGGGCAAGGGCGGGCGAGCGCATAGATGTGCGAAATCTAAAGGACGGGGCGAGTTATCTATATGAGATCGCCGAAATTTCGCGTAAAGGTGCGGCTCTAAATTTGGTTTTTAAAAGCTCCGTTTTTATGCCGAGCCACGATTTTTGCGTCGCTTGGGCGGTCGTCGAGAGCGCCGTGATCGAAAAGAACCTGCCTGCGCTAAACGAGATGGGCGTCGGGCGGCTTGTTTTGGTATATGCCGATCTGTCGCAGAAAAACGTGCGGCTCGATCTGCAAAGGACGGAGCGGATTTTGATCAACTCGTCGCAGCAATGCGGTCGAAATTCCATCATGCAAATCGAGGTTTTGGGCGGCTCGGACGAGCTAGCGCAAAGATATGAAAACGTAAGTCTGATCGATTTTGGCGGCAAGAACATCGACATTTTCGGCGGCGATGAGATCGCGTTTGTAGGCCCCGAGGGCGGATTTTCGCCGCGCGAAAGGGAGAAATTTAAAAACGCCTATGCGCTTAATAGCCCTTATATTTTGCGCTCAAACACCGCGCTGATTGCAACTTGCGCGAAGCTGATGTTTTAAGTGCTCGGCAAATTTTAAAATTTAAAAGCCGCGCGCTTTAAATTTTGGAATTTAAATTTTGCCTTGCGCGACCTGTTATGTTTATCAGCGGCTTAACGCGCGGCGCGTATTGCTGCGGCGTATCTTTGCGCGCTGTATTTGTACGCATAGCAGGCTGCAACAAATCAAAATTTTACTTGCAAAATGCGCTAAATTTTAAAATTTTGCATCCAAAAAAGCATATTCAAAAAGAAAATCCACGCTTTGCCGAGAGTTTTTTAAAACCCTTTAAATTTGCTTTTTAGATAAAAAAGTTGTATAATCGCAAACTTTTAAAATCATCAAAAAGGATCAAAAATGAAAAAAGATATCCATCCAAACTTTGTCGAAACGACCGTTACCTGCGCTTGCGGAAACACTTTTAAAACGCGCTCGAACAAGCCTGAGATCCGCGTCGATATCTGCTCCAACTGCCATCCGTTTTTCACAGGCAGCGAGAAGATCGTAGATAGCGCGGGCCGCGTCGAGAAATTTAAGCAAAAATACGGAATGAAATAGTTGCTATATCTCATTCCTACGCCGATAGGAAATCTAAGCGATATCTCGAGCCGCGCGCTTGAGGTATTGCAAAGCTGCGAAATCCTAATCTGCGAGGATACGAGGGTTTCAAAAAAACTTCTAAACTTATTATCCGATAAATTTCAAATTTCATTTAAAATTTCACAGTTTTACTCGCTGCACACGCACAACGAAGCGGAGTTTTTCGCGGGCTTTGATTCGTCGCTTCTGCGCGAAAAAGTTTGCGCATACGCAAGCGACGCCGGCATGCCCTGCATCAGCGATCCGGGAATTGCGCTCGTAAAATTTGCGCAGCGAAGCGGCGCGCCTTACGAAGTGCTTAGCGGCGCAAACGCTCTGCTGCTCGCAGCCGCCGCAAGCGGACTAGTGGAGAAAGAATTTAGCTTTTTAGGCTTTTTGAATAATGACGGCGCGCAGCGCAAAGCTCAGATCCTAAATTTAATGCAGAGCCCCTATCCATGCGTGCTATATGAATCCCCAAAGCGCGTGGTAAAGCTTATAGAGCAGATCGCGGGGATCGACGCGCGGCGCAAAATTTTTGCGATTAAGGAAGCCACGAAAAAATTTGAAACCAAATTTTTCGGTAGCGCCGCGGAGCTCTTGCTGGAGCTAAAAAGCGCAAATTTAAACGGCGAATGGTGCGTCGTGATTGACGGCGCAGGCGAGAAAAGCTTTGAAAAAATCACGCAAGAAGACATTCTGTCGCTTGAGATCGCGCCGAAAATAAAAGCAAAACTACTCTCAAAATTAAACGGCGAACCCGCCAAAGAAATATATAAAAATTTGATACGCTAAGTCATATTTTAACCGTTTTTCGCTAAAATCCCAAAATGATTATTTACGGCAAGCAGCTGTTTTTGCACCTTTTAAACCGGCATCCGCAGAAATTTATCCGCATTATCCTTGCTAAGGAGTGCGAGAAAGAAATTTTTAAAAAGATCGCCGCGACCGGTGTAAAGATCGAGCGCGCCGATGCGAAAAAAGCTCAAGCCCTCGCTCGCGGCGGCAACCATCAAGGCTTCTTGGCCGAGGTGGAGGAGTTTAGCTTCGGCGATCTAGCTAGCGTCAAAGACGATAAATTCGTGCCGATCCTTTATGGGCTTACCGACGTCGGAAACATCGGCGCGATAATGCGCAGCGCCTATGCTTTGGGTGCAAATAGCGTGATCGTCGTCGCAAATAATCTAAATATGGCGGGCGTAGTGCGCGCTAGCTCGGGCGCGGCGTATGAGCTAAACGTTGTTAAGGTCGCAGACGGGCTTAGCGTGATAAACGAGCTTAAACAAAGCGGCTTTGAAATTTATGCCGCGAGTGCGGACGGGACGAACTTTAAGGAGTTAAAGCTCGGCGCGAAAAACGCACTCGTAATGGGGAACGAAGAAGAGGGGATACCTGCTAGGGCGCTTAAAAAATGCGACCGCGCGGTATCGATAAAGATGCGCGAAGGCTGGGATTCGCTTAACGTAAGCGCGGCATTTGCGATACTATGCGATGGAATTTTAAATGGAAGAAATAGAAGAGAAGTCAAATAATACGGACGAGCAGGCGGAACAAATCGAGAAGCCGGAGCAAACACAGCAGCCAAAAAATAGCGATCTAGATAAATTAAAATCTATGGATTTGATCGAGATAGCGCGCACGACGCGCATCGACGCGCAAAATTTAGAATACATCATCAATAAAGACTTCGAGAAGCTAGCAAATTTTAATGTGAGGGGCTACATTAAAATTTTAGAGCGCGAGTTCGGGCTGGATCTATCGGACTGGATGAGCGAGTTCGAGATCGCAAAAGAGGGCTTTGCGCCCGTTAAAAAAGCCAAAGTCGAGCAGGTCTATACTAGAAAAATGAGCCCCGAGCGAGGCGGTAGCAGCAGTTGGCTCGTGTGGCTGCTGATCACGGTTTTGCTGATCGCGGCGATCTTTTATTTCGGACTTTACAAAGGCTTCAACGAATTTTGGAGTTCGGTTTTCAGCGAGCAGAATAAAACCACCTACTCGGACGCCCCAATCGTAAACAACACCCAAAAAAAGCTTGAAAACATCGGTATCGACGTCGTTTCGCATAATGTTACGGAGGATAAATTCGCCATTAAAACGGACGTAAATGCGGCTTTGGCGGCGGATGAAAATTTAAGCTCTCTAAATGCATTGGACCGCTCTATCAGGATCGAGCGCGCGAGCGTCAAAACGGAGGAAAATTCCACCGACGAAAACGCCACGCAAAGCGTACCTGCGCCCAGCAAGGATATCGTGCTTAATCCGCGCGGCAAAATGTGGATCGGTATCATCGATCTAAAAAGCGGCAAGAAGCGCGAGATGGTCATCAATGCCCCTTACGTCGTCGCTTCGCAAGGAGACGAGGATCTGCTCATCGCCACCGGGCACGGAATGTTTGAGGTCGGCAAGGCGGACGGCAACGTGAGCTTCAACGAAAAAAATACTCAAAAGCTCCGCGTCAAAGACGGCAACGTCACTAAAATTTCAACCGACGAGTTTTTGCGCCTAAACAAGGGCAAGAAGTGGTAAAGTCTCCGCTCTCGTGCGAGGTTTTTTGCTCGTAGAATTTTGCCGCAGAGGACAGAGGGTAAAATTTCAGCTCGCTGTGGTGCGCAGTTTAAATTTAAACCCGCGAGCGTAAATTTAAAGGTTCGAACTGCGCCGCCTTGGATAAAATTTTAAACGGCGTAGGAAAATTTACCAGTGCGGATAAAATTTCAAGCGTTGCGGGCGCTTGCTGTAGCGTGGTAAATTTAAAGAGCATCGTTCGAGGACGCGGCGTAAAAACGGCAGCTTTGATCGTTATCGTTTTGAGCTGACGTAAATTTAAATGTCGCCGCAAAGTGTCGACGCGCTAAATTTAAACGATCAATGCCTCGGCAATTTTAAAATTTTAGTGTGGTTAAATTTTAAAATCGCCTTAGCGATATAAAAGCGCCGCCGCACCGCTATAAAGGCTTGAAATTTAGCCTCCGTGCAGCATGAGCAGATCGCTGCGTTTAAGGCGCGAAATTTTAAATATGGCTTGAAAATTACTTTAAAATAAGAGGTTTGAGATGTTTGACGAAATCCGTTTTTCAAAAATCGAGCGTTTGCCCAATTATGTTTTTGCCGAAGTAAACGCCATAAAAATGGCGGCGCGCAGAGCCGGTGAGGATATAATCGATTTTTCGATGGGCAATCCCGACGGCAGGACGCCGCAGCATATAATCGACAAGCTTTGCGAAAGCGCGCAAAAGGACAAGACGCACGGCTACTCCGTAAGCCAGGGCATCTACAAGCTACGACTTGCGTGCGCGAATTGGTACAAGCGCAAATATGGCGTGATCTTGGACCCAGAAAGCGAGATCGTCGCGGTGATGGGCTCTAAAGAGGGCTTCGTGCATCTAACTAGCGCGATCGTAAATCCGGGCGATGTCGCAGTGGTGCCCGATCCCGCGTATCCGATCCATACTCAAGCCTTCATCATCGCGGGCGGCAACGTCGTTAAAATCCCGCTTGCCTATGATGAGAATTTAAATTTTAACGAGAATAAATTTTTCATCGATCTGCAAAAAACTTTCGACGAGAGCATTCCGCGCCCAAAATATGTCGTCGTAAATTTCCCGCATAACCCTACCACCGTCGTCGTACAAAAGAGCTTCTACGAGCGGCTCGTGGCGATGGCGCGACAGGAGCGGTTTTATATCATCAGCGACATCGCTTACGCAGAGATCGCTTTTGACGATTACAAAACGCCGTCCATTTTTGAGGTTCAGGGTGCGAAGGATGTCGCAGTCGAGGCGTACACGCTCTCTAAAAGCTACAATATGGCGGGCTGGCGCGTGGGCTTTGTAAGCGGCAACAAAAAGCTCGTCGCCGCGCTTAAAAAGATCAAATCTTGGTTTGATTACGGCATGTTTACGCCGATCCAAGTAGCCGCCACGATCGCGCTAGACGGGCCGCAAGAGTGCGTAGAGGATATCCGCGCGACCTATCAGAAGCGTAGGAATTTTTTGATCGACGCTTTTGCGGACGCGGGCTGGCAGATCGCTAAACCTAGCGCGTCGATGTTTGCGTGGGCGAAATTGCCGCCCGCGGCGGCTCATCTAAGGAGTATGGAGTTTTCCAAGCAGCTTCTCACCAAGGCGTGCGTCGCCGTAAGCCCGGGCGTTGGCTTTGGCGCGGCGGGAGACGATTATGTGCGGATCGCTTTTATCGAAAACGAAAATAGAACCCGCCAGGCCGCTAGAAATATAAAAAAATATTTGAAAGAGATCTGATGAAGGTAGCGATTTTGGGCGTCGGCACCGTAGGTAGCGAAGTTGCAAACATTTTGATTAAAAATAAAGATATCATTCTTGCACGCGCGGGCGTTAGCATAGAGCCCGTAATAGGACTCGTGCGCGATACGAGTAAAAAGCGCGATGTGCAAATTTCGCTTAGCAGCGACGCTGGGAGTATCATCGAGCGCGACGATATCGACGTTTTTGTAGAGCTTATGGGCGGGGTAGAAAAGCCATATGAGATCGTAAGTGAAATTTTAAAGCGCAAAAAGGCGGTCGTTACCGCAAATAAGGCGCTTTTGGCTTATCATCGCTACAAACTTCAGGCTTTGGCGGGCGATACGCCTTTTGGATTTGAAGCGAGCGTGGCTGGCGGAATTCCGATCATCAAAACCCTGCGCGAAGGGCTAAGCGCCAACCGTATCGAAAAGATCATCGGCATCGTAAACGGCACGAGCAACTTCATCCTTACGAATATGATGCAAAAAAATGAGAAATTTGAGGATGCGCTAAAGCGAGCTCAAGAGCTCGGTTACGCCGAAGCCGATCCTAGCTTTGACATCGGCGGATTCGACGCGGCGCATAAGCTCTTGATCTTAGCTAGCATCGCATACGGCGTGCACGGCGACCCGGAGGATATCCTAATCGAGGGGATCGAGGAGATCACGCAGGAGGATATATATTTTGCGCGCGAATTTGATTTTATAATCAAGCTGCTTGCGGTAGCTAAGCGCGCGAGCGACAACAAAGTCGAGCTACGCGTCCATCCAGCGCTCATTTCAAAGGATCAAATGCTCTCAAAAGTCGATGGCGTAATGAACGGCGTGAGCATCTACGGAGACTGCGTCGGCGAGAGTATGTATTACGGCCCGGGCGCTGGCGGAAGCGCTACGGCAAGTGCGGTTATAAGCGATCTCATCGACATTGCGCGCGATAACAAAAATCCGATGCTCGGCTATAAAATTTTGCCGAGCGAAAATTTTATGCAAATTCTGCCTAGCGAGCAGATCCGCACGAAGTACTATTTCAGGCTGCGCGTGCGCGACGAAAAGGGCGTGCTTGCGAAGCTTACGAACATTATGAGTTTAAACGATCTTTCGATCGACAGCTTTTTGCAAAAGCCTAAGCTCAAAACGGACGAGGAAGTGACGCTGTTTTTCACGACGCATACGTGCTGCGAGAAGGACATAAAGCGCGCTATAAGCGTGATTAGCGGCGAAAATTTTATTACGCAAAAGCCTTTTATGATCAGGATCGAAAGCTAAGTTGAGCTTAAAAGAATATCTTTTCGGCTTTGCTTGCGAGGACCGTGCGGCGGAATTTTTACGCGGCGAAGGATTTGAAATTTTAAAGCGAAATTTCCGCTGCCGCTTCGGCGAGATTGATATCGTCGCGCGCAAAGACGGAATTTTGCACTTTGTAGAAGTAAAAGCTACAAGCGGCGATTATGACGCCGCAGAGCGCGTAACTAGCGCCAAGATGGCTAAAATTTTAAAGGCGGCGGAATTTTATCTGATGAGCTGCGATACGGACGAGCCGTGGCAGATCGACGTGGTGGAAGTTTATCCAAAACAGATAAAATTTATCGCCAACATATCTTTTTAAATTAGAATTTTTATTATTTATTTAAGATAGTTAACTATAATCCGCAGAATTTTAACACAAGGAGAACATTATGGGAAAGTATATAGAGCTTACTTCGGAGAATTTCGACGTTACTAAAGAGGGTGTCGCATTAGTCGATTTTTGGGCACCTTGGTGCGGGCCGTGCCGTATGATCGCCCCGATCATCGAGGAGCTTGCGAACGATTACGAGGGCAAGGCCAAAATTTGCAAAGTAAATACCGACGAAGCGCAGGATCTTGCGGTGCAGTTCGGCGTCCGCTCGATCCCTACGATACTATTTTTCAAAGACGGCGAGCTAAAAGCTCAACTCATCGGCGCGCAATCCAAGCAGATCATAGCCGACAAGCTAAACTCGCTTCTGTAAATTTTAAAAGGGCGGCTTTCGCCCTTTTCCCTTCCACTCATCGTTTTATTAATTAAATTCGTAAATTTAACGCCCGCGGCTTTACTTAATAAAATAATTAAGGAGAAAAAATGTTAGATTTAGCAATTATCGGCGGCGGCCCTGCGGGGTTAGCGGCGGGGCTTTATGCTACAAGAGGCGGTTTAAAAGACGTCGTGATGTTTGAGATGGGGATGCCTGGGGGGCAGATCACCTCAAGCTCCGAGATGGAAAACTATCCCGGCGTTGCTGCGGTGACTGATGGGATGAGCTTTATGGCGCCTTGGCAGGAGCAGTGCTTCCGCTTCGGGCTGAAGCATGAGATGGTGCGCGTGCTACGCGTCTCAAAAGACGGCGACGGAAATTTTACGATCTATCTCGAGGGCGATCAAACGCGTCGCGCACGCGCCGTTATCGTCGCTACGGGCTCTACTCCGCGCCGCGCGGGGATCGAGGGCGAGGATGAGTTCTTCGGTCGCGGCGTTAGCACCTGCGCGACCTGCGACGGGTTTTTTTACAAGGGCAAAGAGGTTGCCGTCCTCGGCGGCGGCGATACGGCGCTAGAGGAGGCTCTGTATCTAGCTAAAATCTGTTCTAAAGTCTATCTGATCCACCGCCGAGACGAGTTTCGCGCCGCGCCTTCGACCGTGCAAAAGGTGCGCGAAAGTGAGAATATCGAGCTCATTACAAGCGCGCTCGTAGAGCAGATCAAGGGCGATACAAGCGGCGTGACGGGCATAGTCGTGAAGGATAAAACCAGCGGCGCCGCGCGTGAGCTGCAGCTACCTGGGATCTTCGTATTCGTGGGGCTTGACGTGCGAAACGAGGTACTAAAAGACGAAAGCGGCAAGTTCATCTGCGACATCACGCCGGGCGGACAGGTCGCGGTAAATTTAAAGATGCAAACAAGCATTAGTGGGCTATTTGCGGCGGGGGATATGAGACAGGATGCGCCTAAACAGGTCGTTTGCGCGGCAGGCGACGGCGCGGTTGCCGCACTTAGCGCGATTGCGTATCTGCAAGGACACGATAAATAAGCTTGTATTCGGCGCAGAATTCCACGGTGCGGCGGGCGAAACTGCTTCCGTTGCGCTTTAAATTTAAAACCACGCCTGAAATTTTGAATGAAATTTTGATATAAAAAAAGCGGCTAAATTTTAAAATTTCATCAAATTTAGCCGCGAAATAAGGCGCTTGCTATCTTTCGTAGAAGCCTGCAATGATATCTTTTGACTTCGTTTTATTTACGGGATCTTCTTTGCCGTTCGTGATGAGTTTAAATTTATCGGACAGACTTACGCTTTTATCAGCATTTACGATAAAATTTAGCTCGATAGCAAGCTTTGATAACCCATCTTCTTTATGTCCGAAGCTTGCGTCCAATTGCTCTGCCGTTATTTGCGAGTAATAAGCGGCTGCTTTTAAGCGCTCCACAATAGAGTCTATGTAGATTTCGGTATTGCTTTCTTTTAGTATCTCCCCTTTTAGTTTGTCGTCGCAATCGACCGACTTCCATTCTTCTTCAAATTCTATTTTGCCTTTGGTTTTAAGCGTTTCTTGAAATTTGACTTCGTTTAACTTGCAGTATTCCTTTGCCAGCTTAAGCAAACCCTGCGCGTCGTAAGCCTTGCCCTCATAAAAAGTCATAACTCTTTTTAAAGACGAGTCTAACATCTCTTGTTTATATGATTTAAGCCTCTGCTCTACATCCACGTCGCAGACCATTTTAACCGTCTTTAATCCGCCGTTTTCCTCTTTGCTCCACGTGATATTTTTGCAGATTTTCGAGCCCTCGATCGCCGCGCCGATACTCATAGATTTAAAATCTGGCAAGGTGTAGTTTTTGACAAGCCCTACATCGTCATCGCCGCATCCCGCAAAAATAAATGCCGCAAGCGCAGCGCCCAATACGTATTTCATACTCGCTCCTTCAAGAAAAGTTAACGAATAATGCTAGCCATCTCTGTTTAATAATGGATAAATTTAGAGCTTAAATTTGAGATAAATTTGCAAAGCGCTAGAGATCAAGAATCGTAAAAGTAAAATTTGATGAAAGAATTCGGCGAGAGAGGGAGGGAATCGAACCCCCCGGAAAACGGTCAACCGCCCTCCTATCGGATTTGAAGTCCGCAGACGCCACCAGGTCGCCATCCTCTCCAAATGCGGGAATTATAGCGAGATAAAATTTATTTAGCTTTAAAGAGGCTAAATTTTAATCCCTTTCGGCTCATTATTAGCGAAGGTAAGATTATGAGCGCGCCTAAAAGCAGCAGGCTCATCACCAGACATATCAGCAGGCCGAAGTAGATCGTAGGCCAGAAATTACTCATCATCATCACGCTAAATCCCAAAATGATCGCAAACGACGTATAATACATCGCGTATCCGATACTTGCGTGGCTCGCGCGGATCGCCGCAGCCTCATCGCCGCTGCGCGCAAACTCCCGCTTGTAGCGGTAGATGTAGTGGATGACGTCGTCCACACCGATACCGATGCTAATCGCCGCTATCGTGATGCTCATAATATCTAGTGGAATGCCCGCAACCCCCATAATGCCGAAGCAGGCGCAAAGCGGAATTAAATTTACGACGATCGCGATAAGCGCGTATGAAAGCGAGCGAAAGATGATCACGAAAAGCACGAAAAGCACGAGCACGGTAATACCCAGAGTGCCTATCTGCGAGCTCATCAGGCTTTGAAGCATATTGTTGTAAAGCACCATTATGCCGCTAATCTGCACCGTGACGTTATCCTTAGCGAGTAGGGAGTCCAGATCGCGCTTAAGATCGGCTAGAAATTGCGCCCTGCGGAGATTCGGATCGCTATCTATCGTGCGGATGCTAAAGTGCGCCTCATTCGCTTCGATATTTACAAAGGGCGAAAGCACCAATTCGCGGTAGTTTGCGGGCATTTCAGAGTAGATCAAAGCAAGGCTTAGATCGTCCAGATCGCGCCCCTGATTAATCTGTTTGCCGAGCTTTAAAAGCGATGCGAGAGAGCCTACGTTGCCGATAAACTCGTGCCCCGTAACGTTTTTGTCCTTCAAAAAATCATCTATTTTGCCGATGATGCGCATCTTTTCGGATGTGAACCAATACTGCGGCTTGTTCTCGTTGGCGGCGTACTCGGCTTCGAAATCGCCAAAATCGTCGCTCGCGGTGGAATTCTGCTCTAAATTTGTGGCGTGGGTTTGATCCGAATTTGCGGCGTCGCTTGGTTGTGTTGCCGCAGCGGGGCCTTGCTCGGACAAATTTTTATCATTTAAATTTTGCGCCGCGGCGACGGAATTTTGAGGTATGGAATTTTCTGCAATAGAATTTTGTGTCGTGGCGGTAGAATTCTGAGCGGCGGAATTTTGCGCGATAAAATTTTGCCCCGCGAGATTGGAATTTTCGCCGCTCTTAGAATTCGCGCTACCGCTTGCAGAATTTTCACTCCCGCTGGCAGGATCTGCGCCGCCTGCACTTTTAAATTTAACGACGATATCAAGCGGGATCGTTCCGCCGAGATTTGTGTCGATGACCTCCATACCCGCGCGGATGTCGGTGCTTTTTTTGAAATAGCCGATGAAGCTGTTTTCGACGCGCAGCTGTGAGATACCGTAAAGCCCGAAGATCACCGCCGCAGCGCAAACGCCATAGACTGCGCCTCTGCTACGTAGCGCCGTTTCGGCGCACCAAAGCGTAAATTTAAAGTGCTGCTCGAAGCTGCGGTTATTGTGCGTGCGCCTTAGAAGCGACATAACCGCGCCGAATACTCCAAATGCCGTAACTAGCGAGATACTGATGCCTACGCTCATCATAATTCCCAGAGAAATTACGGGCTTTATATCGCAAAATATTAGCGACATAAAGCCGATAACGGTCGTAAAGATTGCAAAAAAGCAGGGTCTTGCGCGCTCGCGCAGCACCGCATAAACGAGCTGACGCTGCGAAAAGGCGTGAAAGCGCGCGCTAAACTCGCGGTAGGCGACGATTAGGTGGATACAGACCGAAACCGTGATGATGAGTTGAAGCGCTATGAAATTTGAGCTAATCACCGTGACCTCAAAGCTCAAAAAGCCGAATAATCCGGCTGCGAGCACGACCGAATACGCGCAGATGATGAGCGGCAGCAGGATAAATTTCGCCTGTCTAAAAAAGAGCCAAAAGCAAGCTAACAGAAGCACCAAGGCGCCGAGTCCGTAGGTCGTTAGATCCGAGCGGACGTAGCCTACCATATCGTCGGCGATCATATTTAGTCCGCCCAAAAATAGCCGATCGCCCGCAAATTCCTTCTCAAAGCCCGCGATCAGCGCGCGCAAAGCCACAATGTCGCGGTGATCCTTTTCGCGCAGCTCGTCGCGGTAGGATTTGAAATTTTGTTCCGCAACTTTAAGCGTATCTTTGAGCTGTGAAATTTGGACCTTTGAGCGGTTGCCCTCATGCTCCGCTTGCTTTAGAGCGCTTTTGGCTCCGTCTCTTAGGCGCAAAAGCTCCTCGTAGCGGGTCTGCGGTTTTAAATTTATTAAAATTGCGGTAGTGCGAAGATCGGCGCTTACTAAATTTGACGCATAAAAGGGGCTTGTAGAAAGCTCGCGTCTAGCCGCGGTTAAATTTACGTCTGCGTCGGTAAGAGTGGGTATGTGCTTAAGCAGCTCGCTCATACCCTCGCTTTTGTTTAGCAAAAGCGGCACATTCGTGATGTCCGTGACGCTAGCGACGAAATCCAGCTTAGAAAAAGCGGCATCCATCTGCGCTATCTTGCGGATCGTCTCGGGTGCTAAAAGATCGCCTGCAGGAGTGTAGGCGACGACTAAGAAATTCGGCGTTTCGTAGCGCTTGGATACTTCGCGCCAAATTTGAAGATCCTCGTCGTTATCAAGCAGTAGCGTCTGGGTCGAAGCGTCGATCTCGAGCTTTGTGGAGTAATATCCGAAAAAGAGCGCCAGCGCCGTAAACAGCGCAAGCGTGATTTTCGGAAACGCGACGATTAGGCGAAAAATTTTTTTCAAATACCGCTCTTTTAGGCGCGCCGCTATTCGCCACTATTGATGACGGTGGAATTTAGCCGTTTTATGAGCTCGTCAAAGCCCAAATTTTGCGTTACGTCGCCTAGCTGCGAGCGATAAGTTTGGATTAGGCTAACGCCCACGATATCGACATCGTAGATGCGCCAATCAGAGCCGTTAGGATAAAATTTAAAATCTATGTCGTAGTTTTTCTGCTCGCCAATGACCTGTGTTTTTAGCACGCGGCGCTTATCGCTCGGGCTTTGTTTGCTTAGCACCTTCATATCCTGATCGGTATAAAGCGAAAGCTTTTCGATAAACGAGCGCTTTAGATGCGCTTCAAAGGCCTTATTAAATTCCGCGATCTGCGCCGGGCTAAGGCTAGCGTAATGCTTCGCAAGGGAGAGCTTCGCCATCATCTTATAATCAAAATAGCCGTCGAAAAGCGCAAAGATTTTCGCGGGCTTTGCATCTTTAGGTGCGCCGCTTCGCATAATGCCTACGGCCTCGGCGACCTTCTGGCTCATCACAGGCTCGATATCCGCATCGCTAATAGCGTGCGCCGAAATCAAAAGCGCTCCGCAAAGCGCTAGAACTTTTAAAATTTTCATTGTTATTCCTTTATTAGTTTATCGCGATTTTGCTCGTAAGCATCGCGTAAAAACGGATATAGATCCACCGCATCTTTGGTCATTTTTTCATAAAATTCCGGATCGCGCGAGTAGTCATTAAATATTCTAAATCCGTTGACGGAGTTTCGCACCGTACCGTCTTCGATATAGTTTATCGGATTTGTGAAATAATCCCCCACCATTCCGAAAGTATCGCGTAGATTGCTCTGTCCTAAAATCGGCCAGACGATGTGCGGACCTGCCGGCACGCCCCAATATCCGAGCGTCTGCCCGAAATCCTCGTCGTGGCGCGAAATCCCGTAGTATTTGCCCGCCATATCGTTAAGTCCGCCGAAGCCGACGGTCGAGTTTATTAAAAATCGCTTCGTCTCGTCCCAAGAATTTTCAAATTTGCCCTGCAGCAGGTTGTTTACGAGTCTCATCGGATACAAGACGTTGTGGAAAAAATTTGAAAACGCGCCCTGGATCGGATCCGGCATCACGTAGTCGTAACCGCTGGCTACGGGAGTTAGTACGTATGAATAAAACGCGTCGTTAAAGCTCGTCATAACGCGATTATAGCCGCTAAGCGGATCGAAAACCTCACGCTGCGCGAACTCCTCGTCAAAACCATCCGTATCGCCGCTAGGCGCCGCGTCTTGCTTTTGCGAGCAGCCGCAAAGCGCCAGCGCTGCGGCTAGAAATAGAATTTTTATAAATTTCAAATTGCAAACCTTCCTTATAAATCAAAGTGGCGATTTTACAAGTTTAAAGAAATTTTGTCAATAAAGGTAAAATTTCGTATAGAATTTCCCTCTTTATACCGCAGAATAAAGCCTGTAGCCGTTTAAGAAATATATCAGAGGATATATTATAAAATCACGTGAAAGTAAACAAGAAAGGATGAAAATGGATGCAAAATTTGCTCTGGAATTCCTGCTCGGCAACGAAGCATCGCTTTTAGCCAAGCATATTAAGCTGCTTAAGGCCGTGGACGAAACTAAAAGCATTACAAAGGCCGCAGAGATCGTAGGAGTGTCGTATAAAAACGGCTGGGACGCGCTAAATTTAATCAACAACGCGAGCAAAAAGCCACTCATCGTCCGCGCTCAAGGCACCAAGAAAAATAGCGGCTCCGAGCTCACCCCTTACGCTCACAAGCTGATCCGCGCCTATGATGCTATCAGCCATGCAGGCGAGACGTTTTTGAGCGAAATTTTAAAGCTTGACGAGATCACCGAAGAGAGCCTTTTAAGCTTAGAGAAGATCGGTATGAAGCTTTCTACGAGAAATCAATTAAGCGTGGAGATCACCGAGATCCAAACCGGAGCGGTAAATTCGCAAATTATCGCCAAGCTCGCAGGCGGCGAGCCGCTATGCGCGATGATAACGGTAGAAAGCGAGAAAAACCTGGATCTCAAAGTCGGCAAAGAGGTGCTGTTTTTATTCAAGGCTCCTAGCGTCATCATCGCAAAAAACGGAAAGGACGATCTGAGAGTAAGCTCCGCCAACCAGATAAAGGGCACGATTTGCGAGGTAAAAATCGGCGCGGTAAATGCCGAGATCTGCCTAAATACAAACTCGCATCAAACTATTACGTCGATCATCACGCGAGAATCGGCGACGGCGATGGCTCTTGGCGTAGGCGATGAGGTTACTGCGATAGTGGAGCCTAGCGAGATCATTATTGGCGCCTGATTTTGGGCGTTTGCGGCGTAAATTCAAAGAGTGTTCTAAATTTACCGCCGCGAGCCCCGCTTGAAATTTAAACATTCGGCGAGAGCCAAAATTTTTCGAAAGGATTTTAAAATGAAGTTAAAAGCAGTGCTTTTAGGAATTTTAACGGCAGGCGCGCTAAGCGCCGGAGAGGTCAGCGTCGCAGCCGCCGCGAACACGACGTATGCGTTTGACGAGATCAAGGCGGAATTTGCCAAACTGCATCCGCAAACTACGTTAAATGTGAGCTTGGGTGCGAGCGGTGCGCTTAGCACGCAGATCAAAAACGGCGCGCCGTTTGATATTTTTATGGCGGCGGATATGAAATTTGCAGACGATCTACATAAAGAGGGCTTTGCGACGGCGCCTGCCAAAACTTACGCCAAAGGCAAAGTGGCGATGTTTAGCGTGCGCGGAGTAGATCTTAGCAAGGGGCTTGAAATTTTAAAAGACCCTAGCGTTAAAACGATTTCCGTAGCCAATCCAAAGACCGCTCCTTACGGCACCGCAAGCGTACAGGCTTTCCAAAAAGCAGGAGTTTACGACGAGATCAAGGGCAAAATCGTAGAAGCAAAATCGATCGGCGAGGCTCTTTCGCAAGCGCTTAAAGCTTCCGACGTCGGCTTTATCGCGGCTAGCGCGATGTATGCGCCTAAGATGGCAAAGGACGGCTGCAACGACAAGCCTTGCAAAGAGGGCGAAAATTTCGTCTTGGTCGGTACCGACCTCTACGAGCCGATAGCTCAAGGCATGGTTGTGCTAAACCGCGCTAAAGACAACGCCGAAGCCAAGGCGTTTTATGATTTTATCCTAAGCGATAAGGGCAAAGAGATCTTTGCTAAATACGGATACGAGTTTTAATGTTTAAAGCGAAAATTAGCGATATAAAGGGCGCTGCGGATATTTACGAGGTGGAATTTCTGCTTGAAAGCGGCTCGAAATTCCACGGGGTATTTTTGGAGCTAAAGCCCGGTGCGGCGGTTGGAGACGGCGTGCGGATCGGCTTTAAAAATACCGACGTCGTGCTATCCCGCGCGCCCTTGAGAGACGTTTCGCTTCAAAACGAGATAAGGGTTAAAATTTCAGATCTGAAATTAGGTGAAATTTTATGCGTCGCCGCGCTTGAGGGCGAGCTGAAATTTGAAGCGATAATTAGCGCTAAAAGCGCACGCGAGCTTGGTTTGCGCGTAGGCGACGAGCTCTACGCATACGTAAGCTGCAGCGCGATCTATATACAAAAATATGATAACGATTGATTGTAAGAAGAAAATTAGCGAAGATTTCGCGATAGATGCGAAGCTGGAGATAAAAAAGGGCTCGTTCGTCTGCCTATACGGGCGCAGCGGCAGCGGTAAAACCACGCTACTGCGCATCATCGCGGGCTTTTTGCCGGCGGACAGCGGCTTTTTAAAAGACGGCGATCGCGTGCTGCAAGAGGGCAAGGACTTTATGAGTGCGGGCAAGCGCAGGATCGGCTTTTTGTTCCAGGACTACGCGCTTTTTGAAAATATGAGCGTTTTGGGGAATTTGCTTTTTGCCAAAAACGATCTCAAAAGAGCGCGCGATCTGCTCGAGCTTTTGGAGCTTGGCTCGCACGCCTCCGCCGGCGTCGGCGGGCTTAGCGGCGGGCAAAAACAGCGCGTCGCACTCGCTAGAGCGCTGATGCAGGATCCCGAAATTTTGCTTTTGGACGAGCCGCTTTCGGCGCTTGATTTTGCGATGCGAGAGAAGATCCAAGGCTATCTGCTTAAAATCCACGAGCAGTTTCATCAGACCGTGATCTTGGTAAGCCACGATGTGAGCGAAATTTACAGGCTTTGCGAGACGGTTTATGAGATGCACGACGGCAGGGTCGTGCGTAGCGCGAGCCCGAATGAAATTTTTCTTAAAACGAGCGGCTCGCAGAAATTTTCTTTCGCGGGCAAGATCGTCGATCTGCAAGCTCGCGATGCCGTGCAAATCGCCGTCGTAGCGATCGGCAACCAACTAAGCGAGGTCGTTTTAAGCGCGCACGAAGCCCAAGGCCTGCAAATAGGCGATGAGGTCAAAGTGGGCGCAAAGGCCTTCAACGTAAGCCTCAGCAAGATTTAACGATGTCGCGTCCCGCTTTAAATTTTTACGTAAAATTTATGTCTGGAAATTTTAAAGGCTCGGGCTCTACGCGGCGAGCTCGCGCGATTTTCGGATCCGCCTTGCTTGCCTTGCAAAATTTCATTTCGGCTTTTAAATTTTATTCGCGCAAATTCGCGTCTATTTTAAAATTTGCTTCGCAGAAATGGGCGTCGATTTTTAAATTTAGTCAACACCGCTTTGCGTTAAATTTGCGCTCAGCCTTGCGTGCAGTTTTTGCCGCGGCGGGAGCTTCTTCGGCTAAAATTTTATCGTGCAAAATTCCTGCGCCACGAAACTTTGCGCCTTTAAATTTAACGCTGCGAAATTCCGCGCGACAAAATTTCACGCCGCAAAATTTTGATCCGCAAAGATCCGCACGGCAAAGTCTGGGGCAACAAGGCTATGCGCAGCAAAGCGCCCTCGCACGACGGAATTTAACGCCGAAAAAAAGCGCTCGCCGAAACCGCGCAACCAAAATA
The DNA here is from genome assembly GCA_963519515.1 of uncultured Campylobacter sp. Classification (GTDB taxonomy): domain Bacteria; phylum Campylobacterota; class Campylobacteria; order Campylobacterales; family Campylobacteraceae; genus Campylobacter_B. Next base: position 86,646 of record CAUQNJ010000001.1, read on the forward strand.
GCCGCGCCGCAAAATTTCATGCGCCTAAATCTCGCCGTGCCGCAAGGCTCATTGCCGCCAAATTCCGCGTTTAAATTTAAAGCGAGCGCAGATGTTTGAAATTTTGTCAAATTTAGACTACACCCCTTTCGTGATCTCGCTCAAACTCTCGCTGATTGCGACATTCGTGCTATTTTGTATCTGCGTGCCGCTCGCGTTTTTTATGGCGAGAAAAAATTTCCGAGGCAAAAGCGTGATCGAATCGATCATCTCGCTTCCGCTGGTGCTTCCGCCTTCGGTGCTGGGGTTTTACCTGCTCGTTTTTCTATCGCCCTATTCGGTGCTGGGCGAGTTTTTTGACAAACACTTCGGGCTTAGGCTCGTATTTAATTTCAGCGGGCTCGTGATTGCGAGCTGCATCTACTCGCTGCCGTTTATGTTTTCGCCGCTGGTTTCGGGCTTTCGCTCGCTTCCTCGCTCGCTTTTTTGGGCGTGCGATTCGCTCGGCAAGGGCTATTTTTCCAAGCTTTTTCGCGTCGCGTTACCCGCGATACGCCACTCCCTGCTTAGCGCCTTGGTGATCTGCTTTGCGCACACAATGGGCGAGTTCGGCGTCGTGCTGATGATCGGCGGCAGCGTAAGCGAGCAGACCAAGGTCGCTTCCATCGCGATCTACGAAGCGACCGAGACGCTCGATTTTGCGCAGGCTCATGCGTATTCGGCGCTGATGCTGCTCTTTAGCTTCGCCGTGCTTTTGATTATGCATTTTTTGGGCGCAAAAGGCGCAAAAATACAAGCTTAAATCGGCTTTAAAACGAAATTTGCTAAAATCCTTCAAAATTTGGAATTTAGCGATGGAAAATAGAAAAAATTCGATAAACAAGCGATTTTACGCCACCCTTTTCGTAAGCCTTGCGACGCTCGCGCTGCTGTGCGTTTGCATGGCGTTTTTTATGCGCGCACAGATCGCAAACGAGCTTGCGGTGCGGATAAACGCAGCAAGAGGCATAAGCAGGGACATAAATCGCGAGCTTTTAAACGATCTTGAAATTTTAAAAAACAACATCCTCTCCGCACAAAATTTAAAGCTAAAAAACGACTCCGAAATTTCAAATATCTACACCGCCTTGATACAAAACGCCGCGCGCGAAAGCAAGAGATTCGATGCAATATTTTTCGTCCGCGCGCCGGGCGTTAAAAATAGCGCGGTGCAAAGCGATGATGCGGTAAGCGACGCAAGCCCCGTGCGAGGCAGCCCGCTTCCAAGCCCCATCACGCAAAATAACGGTTCGCAAAATGACGCCTCGCAAAATAAAGCTTCGGGCGGCGGAAGCGCTTCGCCAAACGGCGCAAGCGTTTTGGAGGGCGGCACGGACGGCGCACAAAGCAGAGGAGCTTCGCAGGATACGGATGCCGCAGCGCAAAACGGGGAAGAAATTTTAAGTTTTTACAGCCGCGATGCGAGGATAAAAAATTTAGGCGAGATCAAAATTTCAAATTTTACCTCGGATATGAAAGAGGGCGAGCTGGTATCGCGATATATGCGTATTGAAGGAGCTTGGAGATATTTTTTGATCAAGCGCGTAAGCGCGGATGAATACCTTCTAGGCTTTGCCAATACGAATATGCTAAACTCCAAACTAGCGGGGCTGGGCGAAATTTTACTCTTTAACGGCGGCGGCGAAATTTATAATTTTAGCGGCAATTTATTTGAGCTTTTAGGGCCTGGCTTTGATCTGAAAAGCACGCGCGAAGCGATGTTTGCGGATATAAACTCCAGCCTAAGCCTTATATATTTTGAGGAGTTTTCGCCCTCTGCGAGCGTTGCCAGTTCAAATTTAAACGGCAGCGAGCTTGGCGGAAGATTGAGCGACGATGCGATCTACGTCATGGCGATCGAGCGCGCAAGCAGCTGTTTAAATGCGAGAAATTTTATGATTTTGGCGCTTGCGGCGATGTTTGCGCTCTGCATCGCTTTGGGTGTTTGGAATTTTAAATTTTTAAAGCGCCGCGTCCTAGCGCCGCTAGTGGCGCTAAAAGAGGCGCTTGAGCTTAGCAACGATCACGCGGCTTTGCGTGGGATTTCGGCGCTCGAGCCCGTCGCGCCGATAGATGAGATCACGCGAAAATTGGATGAAATTTTAAAGCCCGCCGTGCGCCACGGCGATTTTAGCATGAGTTTTAAAGACGCGCTGAAATACAGCTCACTCTCGGTGCTAAGCATCGATAACGTCGCGGGCACGATCGAAAGCGCCAGCAACGGCGCGCGCGAGCTTTACGGCGACGACGTCGTGGGACGCAATATCTTTGCGCTGCAATCGGGCTCGTTTTACGACTACGCCTATCAGACACAGCGCGCCAATTACGCTAAAGAAAACTACGTCGTTACTCGCCACGATACCAAAGACGGCGTGAGGGATCTTTACGTCAAAAAATCCTACGTGCGCGACGGAAGTAAAATTTCGACGCTGTTTGTAGTGCTCGATGCGTCGAGATACCGCAAATTTTACGACGAGACCAAGCAAAAATATGAGTATCTAAACCACGCGCCTATCGTTACGCTGGTGTTTGACTACACCTCGGGCAAGATCATAGATGCGAGCAAAAATATCAAAGAGGCGTGGGGCTACGATGCGGCGCAGTTTTTAAGCGGCGAAATTAAATTTTGGGATCTACTAAGCGGCAAAGACGCGCAAAAGGCGCGCAACGAGATCATCAACCGCCTAGCCGATATGAAAAGCGAGACTCAAAGTTTCGCGCAAAGTTACAAGATCCGCCACAACGACAACGTAAGCTATCTCTACGATGTAAGCGCCTACGCTAAAAAATCCGCGGGCACCGTGGCGTTTTATTTTCAAAACATCGACGAGAGCGCCCGCGCGCTGCAAAGGCTGCAGGACGATCTGGACTTTTACAAAACCGTCATCGATACGAGAAACTACTCGGCTTGCCTGATCGATCTTGAAGCTCAGAAAATTTCATTCGATAAAAACTATTTAAGAATTTTAAACTACAAAGGCAAGAGCTTTAACACCGAGATGAGCTTCGGCGAGTTTACCTACGAGATCTACTACATCGATCTTGAAAATTTTAATTCGATGATCAGGCAGTGTTCGGCGGGGCTAAGAGATGATTTCCGCTGTGAATTCCGCCTGCGCAACGGCGAGAACGGATATACTTGGGTCAGCTTGCAAGGCTACGTGACCTCGAATGAAAATGGCAGGGGCAGAGTGATAAAAACTACGCTTGAGGAGATCGGTTCGCGCAAGGAAACGGAGCTTGAGCTAAATTTAAACGCCAACGTCTTTTCGCGCTCGCTCGAAGCCATTTTGATTACCGACGAGACGGGCAAAATTTTGCGCGCGAACAACGCTTTTTACGAGATTACCGGCTTTGGCGAAAGCGAGACGATAGGGCAGGAGCCGAATTTCTTCACGCTCGCGCAAGACGGCGATTTGCTGGAGAAGATAAAGCAAAATTTAATCGGCAAGCAGGTTTCGTATAAAGATGAAATTTACGGGCTTAAAAAGGACGGCGGCACCTTCCCTGCGCTATTTACGGCGATTGCGATCAAGGACGATTTCTCGCTAGTTTCAAACTACATCTTGATGTTTACCGAAATTTCGCAGATCAAACAAAAGGAGAGCGAGCTAGCCAAGATCGCCCACCACGACGCGCTTACGGGGCTTCCGAACAGAGTGTATTTTATGAAAGCCGCGCAGGGCTATACCGCAAACGCGGGCAGCAGCGGCAAATTGATGGCTGTGCTTTTCATTGATTTTGACGGCTTTAAGGCGATCAACGACACCTATGGGCACGAGGTCGGCGATATGTTTTTGCAGGCGATCTCAAAAGCGATGAGCGGGTTACTGCGCAAGGGAGATATCTTGGCGCGCCTCGGCGGCGATGAGTTCGGCGCCATCATCGGCGATCTAAAAGACGAGCAGGCCGCGCATATGCTTTTGCAGCGACTGCTTGGAATTTCAAAGATGAAATTTAATCTTAAAGGCAACGAGATCAGCGCGAGTATTAGCGTAGGCGCGGCGTTTTACGACGGTAGCGAAAAGATCGATTTTTCGGGCCTTTTATCGCGCGCCGATAGGGCGATGTACCGCGCTAAAACGAGCGGCAAAAACCGCTATTTTATCTTTGAAAGCGCCCCCGTTACCGATGATGAGATGAGCGAGGCGGGGCTTAGACAGGCGATAGAGAGCGGCGAGTTTTTCGTGCTCTATCAACCGATAATCAGCGGAGCTCAAATTTACGGCTACGAGCTACTTTTGCGCTGGAAGCGCGGCAGCCTAGGCGTTTTACTGCCGCAGGATTTCCTCCCTATCATCGGCGAGCCGCAGCTTGAGCTTTTGATATCTAAATTTGCCTTTTCCAAGATGTTGGAATTTAACGAGCAGACTGGCGCAAACTGCTCCATAAACGTGAGTCTTACGGTGCTTGCAAGCGACGAATTTTACGGTCTGGTAGCGCGCAGATTGCGAAGCGCGGGCGAGCGGCGCGGGGAGCTGATGTTTGAGATTACCGATTTTAGCGAAGAAAGCTATCAAAGTTTTATCCCCGTGCGCAAGCGCTACGCGGATCTTGGAATTAAATTTGCGCTTAATAACGCAAACGCGCAAAACGTGCAGTTTTTGGCAAATCAGCCCTTCGATCTTATCAAGATCGATCGCGCCCTTTGCCTTAATATCGGCAAGAAAAAGGACGGCATCCGCGCGATGGTGGAGATCACGGGCAAGCTAAAGCGGGAGTTTGGATTCGCAGTAGGTGCTCAAGGCGTCGAAAATGCGCTATCGCTGCGGCTTTTAAATAATTTGAAATTTAACTATCTGCAGGGAAATTTTATCGCCAAGGCTCTGGATCGCAAAGAGATAGACGCTTTCATCGCGCGTTTTAAAGATACGCCCAAGCTCGCAGCTATCGACAAAGATGAGTTTATTAGCTTTTTAAATGCGCTTGATTACAAAGAGCTTGCCTTAAGCTTTGTTTCGCGCGCCGATGCGGGCGATCTTAGTCCCGGCGAGTTTGAAAGCTATAGAGCGAAATTCGGCGAAATTTTAAATAAAACTCAAAGTGCGGGCAGCGAAAGATTTGCGCTAACTACAGAAATACGTAAGCAAATTTTAGATATTCTTTCGCTTGATTATCGCGCTTTGGCAAGCTTCATCTCGGGCTTTAGGGCGCAAGTAGAGAAGTTTATAAGCGATTTGGAGGCAGCATGATAGATAGCGTTAGCGCCGATTTCGATCACGAGATACCAAACGGCTCGAGGCTGTATTTCGGAAAGAGCGCGCAGCTCAAGCGCGAGCTGGAAAATAAAGCGAGCGAAATCCTCGTTAAAAACGGCTTTAGCGAAATTTTAACGCCATATTTTTCATATCATCAACACCTAAGCGTCGCGCCGCAGAAGCTTCTTAAGCTCTCCGATCCCACGAACCACGAGCTTGCGCTTCGCGCAGACAGCACCGTGGACGTCGTACGCATCGTGCGCAAACGGCTGAAAGACGATAAGCTAAGGCGGCTATTTTACGTCCAGCCGACCTTCAAATACCCAAGCGACGAGTTTTATCAGATCGGCGCGGAGCTAATCGGAGAGAAAAATTTGCCCCTTGCGATTAAAATCGCGCAGGAGTTTTTTAAAGAATTTGATCTTATGCCCGTGCTTCAGCTAAGCAATATCGAAATTCCGAAAAAAATCTGCGAAATTTTAAACCTGCCGCTTGAAATTTTTGAAAAGGGCAAGATTGAGACGCTGCTTGGGCAAAATTTGCCTTGGCTGGACGCTACGGCCCGCGCCACGTCGCTAAAGGACGTGCAGGCTCTGCGCGCGCAGGTGCCTGAAGAGCTAAAGCCCTGCTTAGATGAAATTTTAAACCTAGGCGTGGATTACGAGCGTATCCGCGTTTCGCTGCTGTATTACTCTAAAATGCGTTATTACGACGCGCTATTTTTTAGATTTTTGGATGCGGGCGCAGTGTATTGCAACGGCGGAAATTACGAGATTGACGGGCTAAAATCCAGCGGCTTTGCGCTGCTAGTGGATGCTTTGATAGAAAAAATTATGCAAAAGGATGAAAAATGAGCAAAGTTGACGTAGTCATCGGCGCCCAGTGGGGCGATGAGGGCAAGGGCAAGATCGTAGATATGATAAGCGCGAATTACGATTTCGTATGTCGCAGCAGCGGCGGGCACAACGCAGGCCACACCATCGTTATAAACGGCGAGAAATTTGCGCTGCATCTGGTGCCTAGCGGCGTGCTTCATAAAAACATCATCAACATCATCGGAAACGGCGTCGTGATCAACCCCGACGTGCTGATTACCGAGATGGCGCAGTTTGAAAATTTAAAGGGCAGATTTTTCATAAGCGAGAAGGCGTTTTTAAATTTACAGTACCACTCGCTGATCGATCAGGCGCGCGAAAAGAGCAAGGGCGAGCTTGCGATCGGCACCACCGGTAAGGGCATAGGACCTGCGTATGCCGATAAGATCGCGCGCACAGGACACCGCGTAGCGGAGCTTTTGGAGCCTGAAAGGCTCGCCGAGGCGCTATCTCGCGACTTTGCTGCGCATGAGAGCGTTTTTGAAAAAGCGGAGGTTAAAATTCCTAGCAAGCTTGAAATTTACGATGAGCTAAAGCGATATAAAAGCGCGCTTGAGCCATACATCGCCGATACCACGCACATGCTGTGGAAGGCGCTTGATTACGACAAGCGCGTACTCGTAGAGGGGGCACAAGGAAGCCTGCTTGATATCGATCACGGCACCTATCCTTACGTCACGAGCTCGACGACTATTGCGGGCGGGGCTTGCAGCGGGCTCGGGCTCGCACCGAAAGATATCGGCACGGTGATGGGAATTTTAAAAGCCTACACCACCCGCGTGGGCAACGGCGCGTTTCCTACCGAGGATAAAGGCCCGCAAGGCGAGGCGATGAGAGAGATCGGCAAAGAGTACGGTACCACGACGGGCAGGGCGCGTCGCTGCGGCTGGTTCGACGGAGTGGCTACGAAATACGCCGTGCGCCTTAGCGGCATCGACAAGCTCGCGCTAATGAAGCTTGACGTCTTAGACGGCTTTGAGAGCATTAAAATTTGCCGCGCATATCGCTACAAGGGTGAGGAGATCGATTATTTTCCGATCGATTTGGAAGCTGCCGAGCCGGTTTATGAGCAGATGCCCGGCTGGGACAGCGTCAAGGGAATTTCAAAATTTGAAGATCTGCCGCAAAACGCGCAAAATTATATCCGCAAAATAGAGGAGCTAAGCGGCGCGAAGGTGGGCTTCATCTCCACCAGTCCCGAAAGAAGCGACACGATAATTTTATAAACCCGGTGGAATTTTAAAATTTTACCCGTTGCGGGCGGCGCGACCGCTCATAGAACTGAATTTAAAGGAACGATCATGCGAATACGACTACCACACGTGCCATATATCGCGCATAAAATAGCGCTGGATCTGCTAAACTCGGGCTGCGTTACGCTCGGTGCGGGCATAGAGCCCGTCGCCAAGGAAGCTGACGAGATCATAAGGGGCGATCTGCAAAAAGAAAGAGCGATAGACGAGCGCGCAAACGAGCTGATAGATGAGCGCATAAGCGAACTAGATGAGATGAGCGTGAATAAAAAAGATATGTTTTGGCTCATCAAACGCCACATCGCAAACGACGAGAATTTCGAGCTAAATTTTGAGGATCGCTACGGCACCATATCGCATAAAATTTTAGAAACCGTCTGGAAGAAAAATTTGATCGATTACAAAGTCTCGGAAAACAGGCTAAAGACGATAATTTATAACGCGATCGAGGAGTATTTGAAAAGCTACCAAAAGATCGAAGACGAGGTCTATGAAAAGATCGAGGGCTACAAGCAAAAATTGATCCCAGGTACCGAAGAATACGAGCTTGTGTTTGAAAAGCTCTACGAAGAGGAGCTAAGAAAACGGGGTATGCTGTAATGAATGCGTATATCTACATAGAAAACGGCATCTATCTGCAAGCCAAGGCGTTCGGCAAGGGCGGTAGCGCATTCGGCGAGCTCGTGTTTAACACCTCCGCCACGGGCTACGAAGAGATCATCTCCGATCCCAGCTACGCGGGGCAGTTCATTATCTTTACGATGCCCGAAATCGGTATCGTAGGGATCAACGAAAACGACAAGGAAAGCTCCAAAATCCATGCCAGCGGAATTTTCGTAAGAAATTTTAACAACGAGCCTTCAAATTTCCGCTCACAGATGAGCCTGGAGGATTATTTTCTGCAAAACGGAAAATTCGGCGTTTACGACATCGACACTAGATTTTTAACCAAAATGCTGCGCGACGAGGGCAGCCTGCGTGCCTTTGTTTCGACCGAGATCAGCGATAAGGCGGCTCTTAAAAAGGCGCTTAGCGAGTCTGCGCGCATAGAGGAGATCAACTACGTAAGTATCGTAAGCACGAAGGCGCCGTATAAGCACGCATCGGGTCGCTGGAATGCCGAGCGCGGAAGCTACGCCCAGCCCGCAAGCTGCGGCAAAAAGATAGCCGTGATCGATTACGGCGTCAAGCGAAACATCCTAAACGAGCTTTGCGATCTAGGGCTCGGAGTAGAGGTTTTTCCGCACGACGTTAAAGCGGAGAGCTTGATCGCTAAATTTAAAGAGGGGCAGATCGACGGCGTGTTTTTATCAAACGGCCCGGGCGAGCCTCGCATGCTTAAAGAGGAGATCGCGCAGATCAAAAAGATGGTCGAAGCGCGCGTGCCGATTTTTGGAATTTGCTTGGGTCATCAGCTGCTAAGCAACGCGATGGGATATGAGACCTACAAGCTGAAATTTGGCCAGCACGGCGCAAACCACCCCGTGCAAAACCTGCGCACCAAATCGATCGAGATCACCGCGCAAAACCACAACTACAACGTACCCGAGACCATCGCGCAGATCTGCGAGATCACGCACCGAAATCTTTTCGACGGTACGATCGAGGGCGTGCGCTACAAGGAGTACCCCGTATTTTCGGTGCAGCACCACCCCGAAGCCAGCGCAGGGCCTACCGAGAGCAAGTATATCTTCAAAGAATTTCTTGAAATTTTATAGTTTTTGAAATTTTGCCTGCACTAAATTTTACCGCGACTGCGCGGTAAAATTTTAAATTTGCGGAGAGTTTTAAATTTAAAGCTCGCAACGTATCGCGGGCTGGCTTCGCGCTCCGATAATCGCGAGCTAAAGCGGCGCGCTCGCGACGAAATTTCATGCGCTTTAAAGATCGATGCTTGGTGCGTTTAGGGCGCGTAAACAGATCGCGCGGCAGCTCTTACCCTCGCTTAAGTCGTTTAAAAATTTGACGAGCCGTTTTGCTACTCGCCAAAAACCGCTCGCTTAAAATAAAATTTCGCGCGACCGCGTAGCGAAGCCCTACACGCGTTTGCTTCCAAAATTCCGTCGCCGTCGCCGTGAAATTTCGCCCGAGCGGAATTAAAATTTGCGGCGGATTAAAATTTTAAAATTTAGCGCCTGTCGAATTTGTAAATTTTAAAATTTTTACGCCTCCGTGTTACGAAATTTCACTCCCCCTCATCGATGAAATTTCGCGCCCCCGCCGTGAAATTTCATAGCGCTCATCGCGAGATTCCTGCGCTCTTGCTCGCAAAACCCGCCCCACCCGCAGATAAAATTCCGTCCGCTTCCGCCGCAAAATTTAACCGCATGTGATTTTATAAAATTCTTTAAGCTTAGTAAAAGTAAGAATTTGAAAGAATTAATCGTTTGAAATTTCGCCTTGAAGGGTCTGCTATGAGCTGTGTTTTAAAGGAGCTTGACGTCTTACTGGTCGAAGACGACGCCAAATTGCTAGCCTCGCTACATAGGACGTTCGAGGATATTTTTAATAACGTCTACGACGCTCAAAACGGCCTTGAGGGGGTTAAAAAATTTAAAAAATTTAGTCCGAATCTCGTAATTACCGATATTTTGATGCCGATCGAGGACGGGCTTGAGATGATACGCCAAATCAAACATATCTTTCCGCACACCCCTATTTTCGTGCTTAGCGGTTTTAGCCAGCAATCCCAGCTTCAAGGTGTCATCGACATCGGCGTGGAGGGATATTTTTTCAAGCCCGTTGACGCCGCGGAGTTCGCGCTAAAAATTTGCGCCCTGATGGAGGCTAAGCTACAAAACATCTCTCTTATCGATCTGGGAACGGGATACGCGTTTGATCTGCTCAGGCGAGTTTTGCTAAGAGACGGGCAGCAGATCGTGCTAACCAAAAAGGAGCTCTCTTTCGTCTCGCTTCTGATAAGCCGCGTAGGCGAGCTGGTGCTTTACGACGAGATCAAGCGCTACGTTTGGGCGGAGGGCGCCGTATCGGATGTGGCGCTTCGCACCTTTGTAAAACGCATCCGCGATAAGATCGGCGAGCAGATCGTAAGAAACGTCCCTAGTCTGGGCTACAAGATAGACTTTTAACCGCAGCGCGTCTTTGCGATCAAAGCCAAAGATAAAAAATTCTTGCTAAAATTACGGGCAGAATTTTGCGCGATAAATTTGCGCAGATCACTCAATGCAAGGATTAAATTTGAACGCGCTACCTTCCAAAAACCTTTTCGTCTACACCAGCTCAAGAGCGCTAAAGGCCGCCGTGCAGCGCGAAAGCGGCGGCGTGCTAGCTCCAAGGATTACGTTGGCGGAATTTTATGAAAAAGCGATCTTCGTGCCGGGCCTTGCTAGCTGCGGTGAGATGGATCGCGTGCTGTTTATGAAGGAGGCGGCGAGCTTGGGCGCGGGCGAGAGACTGAAATTTCCTTTGGAATTTTACGAGTTTATGAAAAACCGCAGCTACCTTTTCAGCTTCTTCAAAGAGCTCGCAGCCGAGCAGCTCAGCGTCGATGCACTCGATCTTAGCGACACCTACGCGTGGTACGTCGAGCATTTTGAAATTTTGCGCGAGCTTTTGGAGCGCTACTCGCAGCTTTTGCATTCGCACGGCTTTTACGACGAGATCACCGCGCCGCAGAGCTACCGCTTAAACGAGGCCTATCTGCGCGGCTTTGAGCGCATAGAGATCGACATTGACGGCAACCCGAGCGCCTTCGAGTTTGAAATTTTAAAGGGCGCGGCGGCGCTTAGCACGCTCGTTTTAAATTTCAAATCCACGAATCTAAATTCCAAACCCGTGCGCGCTATCAGCGAGATTTGCGGCATAGAGTTCGAGCCGGGCAAAAGATATAGCGTAAATTTAAGCTCGCGCGAAATTTTACGCGAAGAGCCTCTGGGCGCGGGCGGCGAGATCGTTTATCGCTCCTTTGAGCTGCGAAGCTTGCAGGCGAGCTACGTTTTTGAAAAAATTTCATCCTTCGTGCGCGCAGGCATCGCGCCCGAGCGTATCGTTGTGATCCTGCCCGACGAGAGCTTTGCGGACACGCTGCGGCTATATGACGAGCGCATCACAAAGACCCGCGGCTCGCACCGCATGCTAAATTTCGCGATGGGCAGAAGCGTAAAAGATAGCCTATTTTACGTCACGCTTGAAAAAATTTCGCAGTGCCTAAAAGAGGGGCTTGCTCCGAAATTTGGCGTGGATTACGGCGTAAAAACCACGGGAAATTCTATTCGCGCGGAAGGCGAAAATTTCGAGCAAAGCTACGAGCGATACAGCCAGAATTTCAGATCTCGCGGCGAATACGGCGATAAAAATTTTAAAGCGTGCAGCGAAAGTCTTAGCAAAAACAGCCGTCAAAACGAGCGGCCAAAGCCCGCGGAACTCGATCTGTTTTTTAGCCTAATCGGGCTTGAGTGCGAGGTTTTTAAGGAGTTTGAGCTAAATTTTAATAGACCACAGAGCTTTGAAAGCTTTGAGGCGCTGATCCGTAAAATTTTAAATTTACCCAAAATTTACGACGCGGTTTTGGAGGCAAAGATCAAGGAGCCTCTGTATTTGATCGAAATTTTGCTGCGAAAGCTGCGCGGCGAGAGCTTAAGCCTTAGCAATCTGATCGATCTTTTTCTGCTTGAGCTAGGTGGGCTCAAACTCGACGACGTTAGCGGCGGCAAGGTCACTGCGATGGGGCTTTTGGAGAGCCGCGGGCTGCAGTTTGACGGCGTGATAATCATCGATTTTAACGACGATCTGGTGCCCAAGCGGGTGGAAAACGAGATGTTTCTAAACGCCGCGCTGCGCGCAAGAGCGGGGCTCATCAGCCATGCGGACCGCGAAAATTTACAAAGATTTTACTACGCGAGCTTGATTTTGGGCGCGAAAAAAACGGCGATTTGCTATCTTCAAAACAGCGAAAAATCGCCGTCGCGCTTCCTAAAAAGCTTTGATGCGGCGCTTGATTGCGAGTTCTCGCAGGAGGATTACTTGCGGCTTTTCGGCGAGAGGCGGTTTTTGCCCGCTTTGCACGGACAGGACGATCCGATTTTGCGGCACGATTTTTTTGAAAATCCGCTTTCGTTTTCCAGGCTCGATAGCTTTTTGTCGTGCAAGAGGCAGTATTTTTACAAATATATCGCAGCGCTTGCGGAGGGGCTAAACTTCGGCGAGGACGGCGCGCTGCGAGGCACGATTTTGCACTCTAGCTTTGAGCGGTTTTACTGCGCTGCGGGGGTTAAATTTAACTTCGATAAATTTAGCAAAATTTACTCCGCTATTGCGGCAGATGCGGGGCTCGGCAGATTTGATGCGGAGCTGGAGCTGCAAAAGATCAAAAAGATCGCCCCGTTGCTACAACAGCACGAGCAGACCTGGAGCTTTGCATGCGGCGAGCAGCGGTGCGAGGGCGAGTTTGAGGGGGTATGGCTGAGCGGGCGGATAGACCGCATCGATGAGGACGGGCGCGGCGGCAAATTTATCATCGATTACAAAAGCAGCAGCGGCAAGCCGCAAAGCTTTCAGCTAAGCTTCTACCAGGCGCTGCTGGGGCACGAATGCGAGAGTGCATATCTGGCGCTAGGAGACGAGGGCTTTGTGCGTCCCGGCACAAAAACTCCGACGCTTCAGGATCTGCGCGAGAAACTAAGCGCGCTTAAGGAGGAGTTTGCGCACGAAGTGGTTTTTACGCGCACAAATGAGCCTAAAACCTGCGAATACTGCGCTTACAAGATCATTTGCAAAGGGCGTATCGATGGCAAAATTTGAAAATTATCTGGCGCTTGAAGCGAGCGCGGGCAGCGGCAAGACCTTCAATCTCGCGGTAAGGTTCATCGAGCTGGTGCTAAAAGGCGAGCCGATCAATGAAATTTTAGCGCTTACCTTCACCAAAAAAGCGGCCGCCGAGATGAAAACGCGCATCGTGGAGAAATTTCAAAATCTGCTTATCGCGCGCGACGGCGCCCTCGTGCCAAGCCCCGAGCTAGCGCAAATTTGCGAGGATCTAAATATGAGCGCGGATGAGGTTTTGGCAGCGCAGCAGCGCCTACTGCCTAAATTTTTAAACGAGAGCCTAAACGTCTTTACCTTCGATGCGTTTTTTGCAAAGGCTCTGCGCTCGTTCGCGCTAAACAGCGGCATCGATCCCGGATTTGAAAACGACGAAAGCATACTAGGCGTGCAGCAGCGGGAGTTTTTAAGCGCGATCTGTAAAGACGGCGCTCTTTTAAGGGAGGTCGTGGGCTACGTAAGCAGCTCTGCAATGAGCAAAGATCAGTTTTTAAAGAGCCTGGAGGCCTTTTGGGAAAACGATATCGAAGTAAGCCAGAGCAGCTCTTTGCCCGCACCCGATCTTGGCCGCGTCAATGAAATTTTATTAAATTTAAAAAGCGCGGCGATAGATGCGGGCACAAGCGAGCGCTCTATCAAGGGCCTTAGCTGCGTGAGCGATCTGGCGGAGCTTTCGGGCTACGTGCTTTCCGCGCTTTGCAACGGCAGCTTTGATTATAATCGCAGCGAGCTTAAAAAGATCGCGCACCTTGACGGCGAGCTAGCGGAGCTAAAAAGCGAGATTGTGCGGCAGATCGCGCGCCTTAATGCGATGCATCTGGCTAAATTTAGAAATTTGATCAAAATTTACGCCGCCGCAAAAAAAAGCGTGCAGCGAAAAAGCGGCAAGCTCACCTTCAAAGACGTCGCAAACGCCGTGCACTCGCTGCTAAATCCGAGCTCGCCCGCATTGCGCGAAAACCGCGAGCTTCTGTATTTCAGGCTCGATTCGAAGATCACTCACATCCTCATCGACGAGTTTCAAGACACTAGCGTCTGCCAGTACGAGATCATGCTACCGCTCATCGCCGAGGCGCTTGCGGGCGTGGGCGCGCGCGATCGGTGCGGAAGCTTCTTTTACGTGGGCGATAAGAAGCAGAGCATCTATAAATTTCGCGGCGCGAAAAAGGAGATATTCGACGTTTTAAAGGATGAATTTCCGCAGATCCAGGCGCAGAGCTTGCCGCGCAATTATCGTAGTTTAAAGCTCGTCGTGAAATTTGTAAATGAAATTTTCAGAGATAAATTTGAAGGCTATCTCGATCAGCAGGCGGCAAACGAGCTGAGCGCCGATCTGGGCGAAGCCGTGCTTGAAAAGATCAAAGCCTATCCGCTAAACAATCCTAGCTTTGAGCTTTTTGCGATTGAGCCAGACGATTACGGCTACGTGGGGGCGTTTTCTTACGATGATGTGCTAGCGGGCGCGGCGGATCAGGCGCGCAGGCTCATTAAAGAGTGCGGCGTGAGCCCGAGCGATATCGCGATTTTATGCTGGAAAAACGATCACGTAAATTTACTCAAAGATATGCTCGGCGCGGACTACGAGGTCTCAAGCGGCGCGAGCAAGGCGCTAGAGTGTAGCGAGCAGGTGGCTGCGGTGATAGAGTACGCGAAATTTTGCGTGGGCGGCGATGAAATTTATCTGCGAAATGTGGGGGCAATCCTAGGCAGGCGGCCTAAAAAGATCAAAGTCGATCTGCAAAAAGGCGCGCAAAAAACGGCCGAGTTCATCGCCGAAATTTTAGAGCTGAACTACGCAGATGCCGATCTGCTGCTGTTTTTTGAGACGCTTACAAAATTTAGCAGCTTTAGCGAGTATCTGTTTTACGGCGGCGAGAACGAGGCGTTTTCAAAGGAGCAAAGCGGCATCAAAATAATGAGCGTGCATAAGTCCAAGGGGCTGCAGTTTCCGCACGTCATCGTCTGCGATAATATCGGCTCCAAGGGCACGGACCGATCTAAATTTATCACGAGCTACGATTATAGCGCGCATAGATGGAAAATTTTTTATAAATTTAAAAACAGAGAGGCGCTAGATGAGGAGTTTAAGCAGGTCGTGCAAGATCGCGCGCGGCTTGAGCGCGAGGAGGACATAAACAAGCTCTATGTCGCCTTTACCCGCGCCGAGCGGTCGTTAATCATCATAAAGCGCGCAGAAGAGGGCATTAACGGCCACAACTACAGCTATTTTAGCCCGTATGCCAAAAAGGGCAAAGACGCTGGCCTACTGGAGTGGCTGGACATCGCTGATCTGCAGTACGGCTACGTGATCCCAAGCCCTGCGGAAACGAGCGAGAAGCCGCCGCGCAAAAAGATCGCGCTCGTAGCGGGCGAGCCTCAAGGCGCGCAAGAAAAAGCTAGCGGAGGCGAAGCGGAGGCGCTAAGCGCGATATATTTCGGCGAGGCGCTGCACTATGCTCTGGAGATGAGCGAAGGCTTTACGGCGGATGAAATTTTGCGAGGAGTAAGCCTGGCAAGAGGTCGCTATGCTAAATTTTTAAATGATGCGGATTTTGAAAATATCGCGGCGCGGGCGCTAGGACTAAGCAAAAACGAGGAATTTTTAGCTCTGATAAAGGGCGCTCAAGTTTATAAAGAGATGCCGATCAAAAGCGCGGAGGGTGAGCTTTTGCGCGTGGATCTAGCGTGCTTTAGGCAGGATGAAATTTTGCTTTTTGATTACAAAAGCTCCGAAAAATACCTCGCGCAAAACAAAGCTCAAGTGGCGCGATATAAAAGCGTAATCCGCGAGTTTTATCCGAATGCGCGGGCGCGCGCCTTCGTGCTGGTTCTCGAAGCTGCGGGCGCTAAGCTGATCGAAGTGAATGAGGAGGGATAAAATTTTAAAATTTAGATGAAATTTGAGCGCAGATAGATTAAATATAGCTTAAATTAAGCTATACATAAGGATATTTCTATATAATCACAGCTCAAATTTTAATAAGGCGGAAACCATGACAGAAATTACAAAGCCTAGCGAAGTTAAGCGCGACTGGGTCGTTATCGACGCGACCGACAAAAGATTCGGTAGGATGCTTACCGAAGTCGCCGTATTGCTACGCGGCAAACACAAACCAAGCTACACTCCAAACGTGGATTGCGGAGACTACGTCGTTATCATCAACGCTTCAAAAGCCGTATTTACCGGCAATAACAAAGGCGACGACAAACTTTATCACAGCTACTCGGGCTATTTCGGAAGCGTAAAGAGCGTGAAATTTCAAGACCTGCTTAAAAACAACCCCGCAAAGCTCTATAGACTTGCGGTTCGCGGTATGCTTCCTAAGACGAAGCTCGGCAAGGCGATGATCAAAAAGCTATTCGTATATGAAGGCGGCGAGCACCCTCATACTGCGCAAACAACTAAAAAAGGAAAATAATCATGGCGACAATTTACGCAACCGGAAAGAGAAAAACTGCCGTAGCTAAGGTTTGGGTAAAACCGGGAAGCGGCAAGATCGTAGTAAACGGTATGGATCTAAACACCTGGCTAGGCGGTCACGAAGCGATCAAACTAAGGGTCGTTCAGCCGCTTTTAGCGACTAAACAAGAGACGTCGATGGATATTACCGCGCAGACTTTGGGCGGCGGATATTCGGCTCAAGCGGATGCGCTAAAGCACGGAATTTCAAAGGCGCTTGCCGCGATGGACAAAGATTTTAGAGCGGCTCTTAAGCCGAAAGGTCTGCTAACTCGCGATAGTCGTGTGGTTGAGCGAAAGAAATTCGGTCGCCGCAAAGCGCGCAGAAGCCCGCAATTTTCAAAGAGATAATGGTTTTTTTACAAAATTTGCGGCAAAATTATCGCACATTTGTAAATTCTTTAAAAATTTTATGGTAATATCAAACCAACTTTATTTGAAAGGATGTTTAATGAAAAAAGTTTTACTTGCATTAAGCTTATGTGCATCTAGCGCGTTGCTCGCTACAGATGCTGATTACCATTGGGAGATTACTCCTACTGTTGGCGGAATGACTCATGAGGGAAATATGGATTTAGATACGAATTTTATGTTCGGTCTACGCCTTGCTAAAAACCTACAGAATTCATTCATCGATCAATTAGAAGCAGGTTTCGATTACTCTCGCCATATCGGTGTAGAGGATCTAGCTTACAGAGCTGGCAACGCTAAGCCTAGCGCTAGATACTACCACATCAATGCGGTAAAAGATTTGGTAAATTTCACCGATGATTTCAAACTATACGGCTTGCTAGGTGTCGGATATATGGACTACACTAGAAACGTTTACAATGACGGCGATCTAGACAGCGGTTTCGGTCAGTACGGTCTAGGCCTAAAATACTACATTACCGACAACTTCGCTACAAAACTTGAAGCACGCGATGCTATCAGATTTGACGACGGCAACCACGTATTGTTCTATACTCTAGGCTTTGCGGTAGATTTCGGCAAGAGACATGCAGATGCAGCTCCTGCTCCTGTTTCTACAGCTTGCAAAGATGCTGACAACGACGGCGTATGCGACAATGTCGATAGATGCCCTGGCACACCTGCCGGCGTAGTAGTCGATGAGTATGGCTGCGAGAAAGTTATCAGATTAAATTTAGGCGTAAATTTCGCTACCGATAGCTCAAAAATTTCCCCTGAGTTTATGAATCAGATCAAAAATGTAAGCGATGTAATGGTGGCTCACCCTGATTATAAGGTAATCTTAGAGGGTCACACAGACAGCACCGGCTCAGATGCTCACAACCAAAAACTTTCCGAGCGCAGAGCTGCTGCCGTTGCAGACGCGCTTAAGAGTTTCGGTGTAGATTCTAGCAGAATCAGCTCCGTAGGCTACGGCGAGTCTAAGCCTATCGCTACAAACTCTACAAAAGCGGGTCGCGCTCAAAATAGACGCGTTGACGCTAAATTTAGAAAATAATCTTTTCTAAAACTTCTTAAGCGGGGCTTCGGCTCCGCTTTTTTTATATCCAAATTAAATTTTAAAATGCGAAAATTTCAAACCACTCTACTTTTTGATCTGGACGGCACGCTCATCGACTCCACGCCCGCCATACTGGACGGATTCCACTACGCGTTTGCTCATTTTGGTGCGGCGGATCCTAGCGACGAAGCGATCAAAAGGCTCATCGGACACCCGCTAGAGGTGATGTTTGAGCGCTTGGGCGCGGCACAGGACGTGCAGGATTTCGTGCTCGCCTACAAACAACGATATGAACAGATATTTTTGGATCAGACCGTTCTGTTAAGCGGCGCGCATGAGGCGGTGCAAGAGGCGAGCGAGTTTGCAAATTTAGGCGTCGTGACGACCAAGACGTCGAAATTTTCTAAAATTTTATTGCAGCATCTGGGCATTGCGGAATTTTTCGGCACCATCGTTGGGCGCGAGGATGTGCAAAATCCCAAACCAAGCGCCGAGCCGATCTTAAAGGCGCTCGAAAATTTAGGGATTTACAGCGGGATTTCGGGCGAAAATTTCAGCGAAAATCCTAGCCAAAATTTAAACGAAAACTCGGGTAAAAATTCCGCCAAAGTTTTAAGTAAAAATTTTAGCAGAACCTGCGCCGTAAATTTAGACGAATCTTGCGATTTTTGCGAAGTTTTTATGATCGGAGATACGCAGCTTGACGCCATTGCGGCAAAATCCGCCGCGGTGCGAAGCGTCGGCGTGTGCTGCGGCTACGGCATCGCCGCAGAGCTTGAAGCATGCTGCGAATTCGTATGCGAGGATACAAAAGAGGCCGTAAGGCTCATACCAGAAGTTTTAAAGCGGGTTTGAGCGGCGTAAATTTTCTAAATTTAGAGCTTTGAAAGCGGGCGTTGATAATTTCGCCGCACTGCAATCTGCGCTAAGCTTAAATAATAAAATTTTACCCCATAGCCGAAATAAAGAGCTTGTAGCGCAGCATTTGGCTAAATTTTGACGACAAAATTTTATATTTATCTGCAGCTAATCGATAAACGGCGAGAGTTCTGCAGTGCTTTCATATTTATTTTAAGGGCTCTATTTGGCGCGTTCTGCGCGCGATGCGAGCTGTCTACAAAATTTCAATTCCATTTAGAAATAAATTTTTTAAATTTTAAGCTCCGGCGCAAATATTTTAAATTTCATTTCAAATATTTTCAGTTTCGATCCGCCGCTTGAAATTTAAATTCCCTAAGCTGGTTAAATTTAAGATCTTATTGCAGCGCGACCTGTAAATTTAGACCTAAAATTTTCGCAAAATTCTGAAATTTCCTCCGTTCTTATGATTTTTTAAAGCAAAATTGTATAAAATGCCGCTTTCGCGATGGGCTATCGTCTAATGGCAGGACAACAAACTCTGGATTTGTGAATATAGGTTCGACCCCTATTAGCCCATCCATTCAAATTTTAACTCCATTTATTATAGCTAGCCTAAAATTATTTTAGTAGGCGCCTGTTTGTGCATAAAACCGAAACGCTTAATGTCAGAAGGAAAACGGCGAAGCCAAATCCGTCAATCGATAAATTTTGATGATTATAGGACGATTTGCCGCTTTAAAGTGACAAATTATTTGATTTTTTCTTTACCTTTGTATGTAGCGATACTTTTGTATGAGCCGTCTTTTTTGAACGCTACCACGTCGTAGATCTCAGGCTGTGAGCCTTGCTCCATACCGGGTGCTTCTAGCGGCATGCCTGGTACAGCTATGCCTATGACATCGCTAGGCTTATTTTTTAGCAGCGCAAGAATTTCGCTGGCCGGCATATGCCCCTCAATTACGTAGCCATCTATGATTGCGGTATGGCAGCTAGAGAGTTCTAGCGGGAGCTTTACATCATTTTTTTTCTGGATAAGCGATTCATCGGCTAGTGAGATCATCTCTACTTCAAAGCCGTTTTGCTCCATATATTTTGCCCAGTTATGGCAGCAACCGCAGCTTTCGTCATGATAGACCTTGATATGCTCGCCCGCTATAGCGTAGCTACCTAGCGCCGCTAAAAGCGCACCTGCAAATAAAATTTTCTTCATATTTCGCTCCTTTGGTTGAAATGCTCGATTATACAATACGGATAGTAAATTTTTAAGAGTAGCTTGATAAATTCTTAAATATGCTTGACGAGATATATTCATCCGCAAGTCGAAATTTTACAAAGACTTTAAATTTCGACGCTGCGGATAAGCCTTAATTATAGGCACTGAGATAGAGCCGATTTGATGGCGGATTTTGATACGTATCCTTCCGAATCGCTAGTTAGAGATACGTCGCAGCCGGGCTTGTAGTTTTTCCATGTATAGATATTGCCGTTATCTGCGGCGGTTCTGATGGAGTCTGGTTGTTTATTCCATGCCGAGATTACTTGATTGATGTGAAATGCATCGCTTCGATCTTTCGGGGTATTGGCTATCGTCGTCGAAGGTATTTCGCCTTCGATCATTTCGCCACCTCCGTTATTCGGAACCTCTTGGACTTTGTCGTTTACTCCGCCTAGGCCCGGTTTGGAAGTTTGAGATCCTGCTTGATTGCGCGCTCCGCTTGGCTGATTAGCTATATTCCAGTTGGAGCAACCGAGCAGAAACAAGGCTGCTACGAGCGCGACCGCTAAATTTTTCATAAGAATTTCTCCTTCAATAAATTGTTGCGATAGTAGCACATCTATCTTTAGTTTAAAATTAATTCGCGCCCTTTAAATTTGAAATTTCGCAGGAATTTTACGAGGCGTTTCAGTAGGAATTTATAAAATTTGAGATAATATTGTAACCTTTCATACCAAACGGGCTTTTAAATTTTGCACGGCAAATGCCTTTTTGGCTACCAAATTTTAAAGGATTTTTGATGTATGCTATCATCAAACACGGCGGCAAGCAGTATAAGGTCGAAGAGGGCAACTACCTAAATTTAGACCATTTTAATGCTGAGCCGAAAGCAAAGCTCGAGCTTAGCGAAGTTTTAGCGCTAAACGACGGCGAGTTAAAGGTAGGAGCACCGTTCGTAAAGGGTGCCAAGGTGGTTTTGGAAGTCGTTTGCGAAGGCAAGGATAAAAAAGTCGTTATCTTCAAAAAACGCAGGCGCAAAGATTCAAAAGTAAAACGCGGCTTCAGACGCCAATACACCCGCGTCAAAGTCGTTTCGATCAACGCATAAAGGATAGGAAATGGCACACAAAAAAGGTCAAGGCTCAACCCAAAATAACAGAGATAGTATCGGACGCCGCTTGGGCGTTAAAAAATTCGGCGGTGAGTTCGTTCGCGCGGGCAACATCATCATCCGCCAGCGCGGCACTGCGACGCACCCGGGCTGCAACGTAGGCATGGGCAGCGATCACACGATTTTCGCGCTGATCGACGGCATCGTAAAATTTGAGCGAAAAGATAAAAACCGCAAAAAAGTATCGGTTTATCCGGCTGCGTAAATATTGCTAAAATCTTCGGGGGCGCAAGCCCCTCTTTTAAAATTTCATCCGTTTAAAAATTATCTTCAACTCATTTGGCTATAATTGCCGTTTTAAATTTAAGGATAGCTATGTTCATAGACAGCGTAAAATTTAGCGTCAAATCAGGGGGCGGCGGCGCAGGTTGCGTCAGCTTCCGTCGCGAAAAATTCGTCATCCTAGGCGGTCCCGACGGCGGCGACGGCGGCGACGGCGGCGACGTGTATTTCAGAGTCGATAAAAACTCCCACACCCTCTCATCCTACAAGGGAAAACGTGAGTTTAAAGCACAAAACGGCGCGCCCGGCGAGGGTCGCAAAAAGACGGGCAAAAGCGGCGAGGATCTCTATCTCATCGTGCCTCCCGGCACCAGCGTTTACGACGAGGATAGCGGCGAGCTGGTGCTTGATATGCTAAACGACGGCGAAACGAAGCTATTTTTAAAAGGCGGCAAAGGCGGGCTTGGCAATGTGCACTTTAAAAGCTCGATCAATCAAGCCCCAGAATATGCGCAAAAAGGTCTAGAAGGCGAAACGCGCGAGGTGCGGCTGGAGCTAAAACTCATCGCTGATGTGGGGCTTGTGGGCTTTCCAAACGTCGGTAAAAGCACGCTTATCTCGACCGTCTCAAACGCCAAACCGCAGATTGCAAACTACGAATTTACCACGCTCACGCCAAAGCTGGGCCTCGTCGAGGTGGATGAATACAGCGGCTTTGTCATGGCCGATATCCCGGGCATTATCGAGGGAGCTAGCGAGGGGCGCGGGCTTGGCGTGCAGTTTTTAAAACACGTCGAGCGCACCAAAATTTTGCTTTTTATGCTTGATCTTGAGAACTACCGTAGCCTTGAAGAGCAGTTTGACGCGCTGCGGGCCGAGACGGCGAAATTTTCGGGAGAGCTAGCAAAAAGAGACTATGCGATCGCTCTAACTCGCGCGGACGCGGCCGAAAATTTGCAGGAAAAATTTGACGCGTTTTTGTCGCATTTGGAGCTCGCGGGCACGGCGGGCGAGATGAAATTTAAACAAGATATTTATGAGTTTGACGCCGCCAAGCCGTTTTTTGTGATGCCGATATCTTCGGCGACGGGACAAAATATAAACGAGCTAAAATTTAACCTGCTTGAGCTACTGAAAAAGGAGCTGTAGATTGCGCCAAAAGCCGCGCCGTAGATGGCTTTTGCAAACGTAGGCCTTAAGCGCGCCCGCATACGCTGTTAAATTTTATGTTTATCGCTCGCAAACGCCGCAAAAAGATAAAATTTAAGAAGGCGAAATGAATAAAATTTTTATTCTAGTATTTTTATGCTTCGGCGCATACGGTTGCGATCCCGCCGATCCGGTGCCGAATTTTATGGACTTTAACGGCAAGGATCATGACGGCGCGCTGAGCTTGCAGGAGTGGATGACGAGCGAGGTGCCGTCCGGACTGAAAGTAGAGCTAAATCTGCGCTCAGGCTCGGAATTTAAGAGGCTCGATGCTAATCATGACGGCAAGATTAGCCTTGACGAGCTGGGGGCGAAACCGTCTGTAAAGATTTATTGGTCCGAAGATCCGTGCGCTTTTTGGCCGTGGAAGGATAAAGGCGGAGATGGAAATCAATCCGCCGTCAAATAAGCACAAAAAACGGCGATAATGCTGCCTTTTGCGCGGGGTTTGGTTTGTGCGACGCGTATAAATTTTACTTCGCGCGAGCGAGTGCGGACCATGCTTGCTTTGCGATCTGCGTAAAATTTATTTCGAGCGCGGTCGGCGCCCGTGTGATTGCTCGCGCCGTGATTTGGCTAAATTTAAAGGAAAAGAATGAATATAGTTTTTATGGGTACGCCAGAGTATGCGGCTAAAATTTTGCGTGCGCTTGCGGAGGCGAAATTTGAGATCACGGCCGTGTTTACGCAGCCCGATAAACCTGTCGGCAGGAAGCAAATTTTAACTCCAAGCGAGGTGAAAACTTACGCGCAGCAGCACCTGCCCGCCGTGCCGATCTTTCAGCCTGGGACTTTAAGAGACGAGACGGTCGCAGCGCAGATAAAAGAGCTAAAGCCTGATTTTATCGTGGTTGCCGCATATGGTAAAATTTTGCCGCAGGCCGTGCTTGATATCGCGCCTTGTATAAACCTGCACGCCTCGATCCTGCCCAAATACCGCGGCGCGAGCCCTATTCAAAGCGCGATTTTGGCGGGTGAGAAGCAGACTGGCGTGACGGCGATGCTGATGGACGCGGGGCTTGATACGGGCGATATGCTTGATTTTGCCTACACGCCTTGCGAGGATAAAACGGCGGCGCAGCTGTTTGACGAACTGGGTGATCTAGCGGGTGAGCTGATCGTGCGAGTGCTGCGAAATTTTGCAAATTTAAAGCCGCTAAAGCAGGACGGCACGCAGGACACGCACTGCAAAAAGATAAGCAAATCCGACGGGCTTTTTGGCTTTGAGCAGAGTGCGGAGCAAATTTATAATAAATTTCGTGCGCTAACGCCATGGCCCGGGATTTATCTAGCTGGCGGACTTAAAATTTTAGAACTAGAGCTTTTGCACGAATCCTGTGGGCGTAAATTTGAACGAGCGGGCGAAATTTTAAGCGTCGATAAGCTCGGCTTTTGCGTTTCTTGCGGCGAGGGCGCGGTCAAGATCATGAAGGTGCAAGAGCCGGGCAAAAAGCCGGTGGATGCTAGTGCGTATCTAAACGGCAAGCGGCTAAAGATCGGCGATCTGCTATGCTAGGTTGGGTTTTGAAGGCTTGCGTTTTGTGCCGTACTCTTAGCGTAGCGGAAAAATTCCGCCACGGGTATCGCCGTGATCGCGAAGTAAAATTTTACTTCGCGGAATTTCTGGACGAAGCCCTGAAATCGCATTTCTATAAAATTTTAAAATCTCGCTTCTATGCTCTAAAATTTTACGCTCGCAGGAGCTTTAAATTTCGCTTTGGCGGTTGCGAACCTTGCGGTGTCGCACCGAACACGCACCATTTAAAATTCTATGATCGTGCCGCAGAATTTTTGCGAGGCGGAGCTTTAAAATTTTATTGCCGTGCTGTCAAAAAGATCCGTATCACCGAAAAATTTAGTAAAATCGCTAAATTTCATCGCACAAAATTCCGCTATGTCGTAAAATTTTATTATCCTAAATTTTGTCTTCTTGCAAAATTTTATCGCAGCGCGGAATTTAAATGTTTGCAATATCGTAAGGCGAGCGTTGTGTCGTACGCAAGGAGCGGATTTTGCAGATAGAATTCGTAGAGCAGATGCCCTCCACGCAGGAGTTTTTGGTGGATGCCGTGCGGGAGGGTAGAGTAAAGCCGCCCTTCGCGATCGCGGCAGAGCGTCAGATAGCAGGTATCGGCTCGCGAGGCAACGACTGGGAGGGCGCGAGCGGCGATCTTGCCTTTTCGTTTTGCATAACCCAAACGGATCTGCCCGCGGACGTGCCGCTACAGTCGGCAAGCATATATTTTGCGATGATCATGCGTGAATTTCTCGCATCGCTCGGTTCGCAGCTTTGGCTGAAATGGCCCAACGATTTTTATCTGGGCGAGCGTAAAATCGGCGGAGCGATGACGAATAAGATTAAAGATAACTTAATTTGCGGCATCGGAATCAATCTAGTCGGCGCACCCGAATATGCGGGAATTTTAGATGTAAAAATCAGCGCAAAAGACGCTATAATGGGCTTTTTCGCGCTATATGAAAATAAAATCTCGTGGAAGCAAATTTTTAGAAATTTTTCGTTACAATTCCAAAAATCGCAAAGCTTTAGCGTCCATTTGGGCGGCGAAAAAATTTCGCTTGCGCAGGCGAAACTTTGCGATGACGGATCGATCATAATAAACGAAGAAAGGGTGTATGCTTTAAGATGAGTGAAATAATTACGATAGCAAATCAAAAGGGAGGCGTCGGTAAAACGACGACAGCGGTCAATCTCGCCGCATCTTTGGCGAGCAAAAAAAAGCGCGTATTGCTAATCGATATCGACCCGCAAGCAAACGCCACCACGGGGCTTGGCTTTAACCGCAGCGATTTTGAGTTTAACATCTACCACGTCCTAACGGGGCGCAAGAATATGTCCGAGGTGATCCAAAAGACCGAGCTTGAGTTTATGGATCTGGTACCGTCAAACATCGGTCTAGTGGGTATCGAGCGCGAGGCATCGGAGGAGAAGGATTTTAAGCTAACGCTAAAAAATAAAATTTCCGAAGTCGCCGATAGATATGACTTTATCATTATCGATTCGCCGCCAACGCTAGGTAGCATCACGGTAAACGCCCTAGCAGCAAGCGATAGCGTCATCATTCCGATTCAGTGCGAATTCTACGCGCTTGAAGGCGTTGCGCTAATTTTAAATACCGTAAAGGTCGTTAAGCAAACGGTCAATAAAAATTTAAAAATTCGTGGGTTCTTGCCGACGATGTACAGCCTGCAAAACAACTTAGCAAAAGAAACCGTTGCAAATTTGCGAGAATACTTCGACGATAAGCTCTTTCGCATAGGCAAAACCGACGATTTGGTTATCATCCCGCGCAATATCAAATTGGCTGAAAGCCCAAGCTTCGGCAAACCCGTAATTTTATACGATAAAAAATCCGCCGGCTCCATCGCCTATCAAGACCTTGCCAAATCCATAATGGAGCAAAAATGGGCAAGATAAAAAGAGCGCTCGGACGCGGTCTAGGCGCTATTTTAGAGGACGTCGAGAGTTCGTACAACAAAGAGCTTGAAGGCGGAAACGCGGAAAATTTAATCATCGAAATCGACGTAGATAAAATAGAGCCCAACCCATATCAGCCGCGTTCAAATTTCGACAAAGAAGCCTTAAGAGAGTTAAGCGACAGTATCGCTAGACACGGGCTTATTCAGCCTATTATCGTCATTCAAAAGGACGATTCTTACGTCCTTATCGCCGGCGAGCGACGCTTAAGAGCGACGAAGCTTCTTGGCGAGCGCAAAATCAAGGCCGTAGTCGCGGACATAAAATCTCAAAATTTAAGGGAGCTTGCCCTTATCGAAAATATCCAGCGCGAGGATCTAAACCCGATCGAGCTTGCCAAATCCTACAAGGAGCTGATCGGCGAGTATAGGATCACCCAAGAGGAGCTTGCCGACATTATCAAAAAATCCCGCGTGCAGATCACCAATACGCTTCGCCTACTAAGCCTTTGCGATGAGGTGCAAGATGCGATAAGCGCCGATAAAATTTCGCAAGGACACGCCAAAGTGATCGTGGGGCTTGAAAAAGCGGATCAAATTTTGGCTCTAAATACGATTTTAGGGCAGCGCCTAAGCGTGAGAGATACCGAAAATTTAGTAAAAAAGCTCAAAGACAAAACAAAGCCGAGGGATAAAAAATCTCGCGGCGGATTTGAAAACTTTAGGCCCGAGCTTTTGAAGCTTAAGAGCAAGCTCGATAAATTTGGAAAAATCAGCATTAAAGATCGAAAAATTTCAATAGAATTTAATGAAATTTTGCAAATTTCCGAGTTTTTAAAGCGAATCGGATAGCCTTTTATAGTGTATTTTAATTTTTCATATTGTAAAATACGCATTTTGTTTAAAACCAACCCAGAGGAGGTGCGATGCTAGATGTAAGTTTGACCGCCATGGCAACGACCATCGTAGTGTTTTTAGCTTTGATCTATTTCTTAAATATTAAGCTTTATAGACCGCTACTTTTACATATGCAAAAGCGCGAAGCCATCATTCAAGAGGACGAGGAAAATGCCAAAAAGAACGCAATGGACGCCGATTCAAACAAAGCCGAGATAGGCAGAGTTTTGGAAGAGGCGCGACTTGAGGCCGCAAAGATCAAACAAGAGGCGATGGATAGTGCCAAACAGGCCGCAAGCAGAGAGATAGCCGAGAAAAAAGCCGCGATGGAAGATGATTTCAATAAATTTTTAGGCGGTCTGGATGAGCAAAAACAGAGCCTAAAGAGCGATTTGCAAATCAAAATTCCTGAATTTAAAGACGCGCTAAGCGGCGCCTTGGCTAGAATTTAAAGGGCGAATATGAAAAAATATCTATTTTTGTTTATCGTTCCGGCGCTTGTTTTAGCAAGCGGAGGGCACGATGGAGCGAAAGATTACGACGTCGTGTGGAGAACCATAAATTTCGTTTTATTTTTCGGAATTTTGTTTTATCTTTTAAAAGGCCCCGCAAAAGCGGCATATCGCGCCAGGATCGACGGTATCGCATCCAGGCTGGAAGCCAATCAAAGAATTTTAAAAGAATCGCGTGAGCGCAAAGAGCAGGCCAAAAAGGATTTGGAAGCTGCCAGGGTTCAAGGTGCAGCTCTGATCGAAACGGCCAAAAAAGAGATAATCTTCGCCGCCGAAAAGATAAAAAGCTCTACCGAGCAAGAGATTTCAAATTTACAAAAATCTTACGACGAGCAGAAGGATTTTGAGACGCGCAAGATCGCAAAAGAGGTCACTAGCGAAATTTTAGAAGACGTTTTTGCCCAAAGCGGCGTTAAATTTGATCAAGACAAATTAGTTCAAATCGTAGAGAAAAAGGCGGTGTGATGTTAGACAATACCTCAAAAAGATACGTAAACGCCCTAATGCAAGTCTATAAAAAAGATGAGCTCGGCGCGCTTTTGCAGACGCTAGAGAGCATCGCAAGCGCATTTAAAATTCCTAAATTTCAAGACATAATCAAATCCCCGATGCTCAAGGATGAGCCGAAGGTGGAGCTGATCACGTCGTTTATAAAAAATCCAAGCGAAAAGATTGTAAATTTTATCAAGCTATTGGCCAAAAATGGACGCATTGCGCTGATCCCGCAGATAGTTGAGGATCTGCGCAAAAACATCTCCGCTTTGGATAATAAATATCTAGGCAAGATCTATTGTAGCCGCGATATCGATGAGGCAAAGATCAGAGATTTAGAGGATAAAATTTCAAAGAAATTTAACGCCGACATTAAACTTGAGCCGGTAAAAAGCGAGCTTGACGGTATCAAGATAGAGGTCGAGGATTTGGGTTTTGAGATTAGTTTTTCTGTCGATAGATTGAAACAAAAAATGAGTGAATATATTTTAAAAGCAATTTAAAGGAGTAGAGCGTGGGTGCGAAAATTAAAGCAGATGAAATCAGTAGCATAATTAAAGAGCGAATCGAGAGCTTTGATCTTAGCGTTGATGTCGAGGAGACGGGCAGGGTCGTTTCCGTTGCCGACGGTGTTGCCAATGTTTACGGCTTAAAAAACGTAATGGCCAACGAGATGCTTGAGTTTGAAAACGGAGCTCGCGGCATCGCGTTAAATTTAGAGGAGAGCAGCGTCGGTATCGTTATTTTGGGAGATACTAGCGGCATAAACGAAGGAAGCAGCGTAAAAAGACTGGGCAAGCTACTTCGCGTGCCGGTAGGCGATGCTATGATCGGACGCGTGGTAAACGCTCTAGGCGAGCCGATCGACGGCAAAGGCGCGATAGAGACCAGCGATACTAGATTCGTCGAAGAAAAGGCCAAAGGCATCATGGCTCGTAAATCCGTCCATGAGCCGCTTCAAACCGGCCTTAAGGCGATCGACGCACTAGTGCCGATCGGCCGCGGACAGCGCGAGCTCATCATCGGCGACCGCCAAACCGGTAAAACCACCGTCGCCGTCGATACCATCATCAACCAAAAGGGTCAAGACGTCGTTTGTATCTACGTAGCGATCGGACAGAAACAATCCACCGTCGCGCAAGTCGTTAAAAAGCTTGAAGAATACGGCGCGATGGATTATACGATCGTCGTCGCCGCAAACGCTAGCGAGGCGGCGGCGCTTCAATATCTAGCGCCTTATTCGGGCTGCACCATGGGCGAGTATTTCAGAGATAACTCCCGCCACGCGCTTATCATCTACGATGATCTTAGCAAGCACGCGGTTGCTTATCGCGAGATGTCGCTTATCTTGCGCCGCCCGCCGGGACGCGAGGCGTATCCGGGCGACGTATTTTATTTGCACTCCCGTTTGCTTGAACGCGCCAGTAAGCTAAGCGACGCATTGGGCGCGGGTAGCCTAACGGCGCTTCCTATCATCGAGACGCAAGCAGGCGACGTTTCGGCATATATCCCTACAAATGTCATCTCAATCACCGACGGTCAAATTTTCCTAGAATCGGGTCTATTCAACTCAGGAATTCGTCCGGCGATCAACGTGGGTCTATCCGTTAGTCGCGTCGGCGGTTCTGCGCAGATTAAGGCGATCAAAAAGGTCTCGGGAACCTTGCGCCTAGATCTTGCTCAATACCGCGAGCTTCAGGCGTTTGCGCAGTTTGCGAGCGACTTGGACGAAAGCAGCCGCAAGCAGCTGGATCGCGGACAAAGAATGGTCGAAATTTTAAAGCAGCCTCCTTACTCGCCGCTTCCGGTCGAAAATCAAGTGGTCATCATTTTTGCGGGAAGCCGCGGATTTTTGGACGACATACCTGCAAGCTCGATCGGTAAATTTGAAGCCGAGCTCTATCCGTATATCGAGGCGAAATATCCTGAAATTTTTGAAGAGATCAGAAGCAAAAAGACCCTAGAAAAAGATCTGGAAGAAAATTTAATCAAGGCGTTAAATGACTTTAAAGCGACGTTTGCCGCTTAAAAGGGCTAAATTATGGCAAATTTAAAAGATATAAAGCTACAGATAAAGAGCGTTAAAAATACGGAGAAGACCACCAAGGCTATGAAGCTGGTCTCTAACGTTAAGCTCAAAAATACCAAAGAGGCGGCGATGCGATCGCGCGCTTATGCGGTAAAGATCAATGAGGTTTTGAGTAAAATTTCGGCGCATATGAAAGAGTACGTAGCCGGCAATGCGGGCAACGACGAAAAGCTTAAAATTTTCGATACCACGCGAGAAGTAAAGGTGGTCGATCTGCTATTTATCACCGCAGACAAAGGGCTTTGCGGCGGTTTTAATATCAACACCATCAAAAAGATTAAGGCTCTGATCGAGGAATTTAAAGCTAAAAAGATCAAAGTCCGCCTTCGCGCCGTCGGCAAAAAGGGAATAGAGTATTTTGATTTCCAAGGCGTCGAGCTTTTGGAGCGATATATAGGCGTGAGCTCCTCTCCGTCGTCCGATAAGGCCAACGAGATCGTTCAAGCCGCGGTTAAGGATTTTAACGAAGGTAGGACCGACGAGGTCATACTCATTCACAACGGCTATTTAAATATGATCTCTCAGGAGATGCGCGTAAATACTTTGGTACCTATCGGCGAGCCTAGTATAGATGAAAATTCCATAAAAAACGCCTCCACTATGGAGATCGAGGTTCTTTCCCCCGAGGATGAAGAAATTTTAATGCTAAATTTAATCCAGAGCTATCTTAGCTACAGCATGTATTACGCGCTGATTGATTCTTTGGCCGCGGAGCACTGCTCTAGAATGAACGCTATGGAAAATGCGACCAACAACGCTAAAGAGCGCGTATCGCAGCTAAATTTAGCATACAATAAAGCCAGACAAGGCTCTATCACGACCGAGCTTATCGAGATTATAAGCGGCGTGGAATCAATGAAGTGAAAGGAGAATGGATGAAAGGAATAATTTCTCAGGTAATGGGTCCCGTAGTCGATGTCGATTTTAAGGACTATTTACCGAAAATCAACGAAGCTATCGAGGTTAAATTTGACGTAGAAGGAAGCCACAGAAGGCTTGTCCTCGAAGTAGCCGCGCACCTTGGAGACAACCGCGTCCGCACGATCGCTATGGATATGAGCGACGGACTAAAGCGAGGACTCGAGGCCGTGGCTCTCGGCGCGCCTATTACGGTGCCGGTGGGCGAGAAAGTCTTGGGTAGAATTTTTAACGTCACCGGCGATCTGATCGACGAGGGCGAGGATGAGAAATTTGAAACTCGCTGGTCGATCCACAGGGATCCGCCAAGCTTTGAAGACCAAAGCACTAAGAGCGAAATTTTTGAAACCGGCATCAAGGTCGTCGATCTGCTTGCTCCTTACGCAAAGGGCGGCAAGGTAGGACTATTCGGCGGTGCGGGCGTCGGCAAGACCGTCATCATTATGGAACTAATTCACAACGTCGCTTTCAAACACAGCGGCTACTCCGTATTTGCGGGCGTCGGCGAGCGAACGAGAGAGGGAAACGATCTTTATAACGAGATGAAAGAATCGGGCGTTTTGGATAAAGTCGCCTTGACCTACGGTCAGATGAACGAGCCGCCGGGGGCGAGAAATCGTATCGCGCTAACCGGTCTTACGATGGCTGAGTATTTCCGCGACGAGCTAGGGCTTGACGTTTTGATGTTTATCGATAATATCTTCCGTTTTTCGCAATCGGGCTCGGAGATGTCCGCGCTTTTGGGACGAATTCCATCGGCGGTCGGCTATCAGCCTACGCTTGCTAGCGAAATGGGTAAACTGCAAGAGCGCATTACTTCTACTAAGAAGGGCTCCATTACCTCCGTTCAGGCCGTTTACGTGCCTGCGGACGACCTTACCGACCCTGCGCCTGCGACCGTTTTCGCGCACCTTGATGCGACGACCGTTCTAAACAGAGCGATCGCCGAAAAAGGAATTTATCCTGCCGTCGATCCGCTTGATTCGACCTCAAGAATGCTCGATCCGCAAATCATCGGCGAGGAGCATTATAAAGTCGCTCGCGGCGTCCAAGCGGTACTTCAAAAATACAAAGATTTGCAGGATATCATCGCGATTTTAGGTATGGACGAGCTTAGCGAAGAGGATAAACTCGTAGTCGAGCGCGCTAGAAAGATCGAGCGCTACCTATCTCAGCCGTTTTTCGTCGCCGAGGTATTTACCGGAAGCCCGGGCAAATATATCTCGCTAGAGGAGACTATCGCCGGATTTAAGGGAATTTTAGAGGGCAAATACGACGATCTGCCGGAAAATGCCTTTTACATGGTAGGAAATATCGACGAGGTAGTGGCAAAAGCTGAAAAGATGAAAGCATAGGAATTTTAAGATGAAAGAATTTTTGCTTTTAGATATCGTTACGCCCGAAGGAATGGTCTTTTCGGGCGAAGTTAAATCCGTCCAGCTGCCAGGTATTACCGGCGAGCTAGGCGTTTTGCCCGGGCATGCGAGCCTACTAACGGGACTTAAAGATAAAAGCGAAGGCGGAGTCGTCGAGATCGTGGATAGAGATGGCAAAAAGCAGCTTGTTTTGGTAAATGACGGATTCTTGGAAGTCGATGAAGAAAAAACCACTATCTTGGCTACTCAAGCCGTAGCTATCGGCGGCGATAACGAAAATGCGGTCGCGAAGTCTTTGCAGCGAGCCAAAGATCTGCTTGCATCAATAAGCTCGGATACGGCAAATTCTGCGGCGATTATGGCTAGAGTAGACGAATTCGCAAGGCAAAGTTAAGTATGTTAGATTTAATTTTAAGTTATTTTACGAGAAGCACGTTTATTACGATATTCGTGCTTTCTTGGTTGTCCATCTATTTCATCGTTACCGTTACGATCTTAGTTTCCAGATACGTGGGTCTTAGCGCATGGCAGCATCGCGAAGCTAAAGCGCTAGAATCCCTTTTAATGGGCGGCAGGATTTCACTTTCCGGCTCCATCTTCCAAAAGATAAATACCGAAAAAATTTCAAAAGAGGCTCTCGCTATTTATAAGGGCAAGGCAGAGCGAGATTCCACCAGCGGACTTACCTGGCTATCTATCATCGCTTCTACATCGCCTTTTATCGGGCTATTCGGTACGGTCGTTAGTATCCTAGATACCTTTTCGAAGCTCGGCGGCGGAAATTCCGGTATCGAGACTATCGCTCCCGCGATCAGCGAGGCGCTAGTTGCTACCGGATGCGGAATTTTCGTAGCGATCCCCGCTTATACTTTTAGTCTGCTTATCAAGCGCAAAGCCTATGAAGTGATGAGTATCATCAGCCGTACGGCGGATATTTTGTTATTTAAAGCAAACACCGGAAAAGCTATTTAATGTATAATTTCGATGAAAATCCAGAGCTTAATATCACGCCGCTTGTCGATATTATGCTCGTTCTGCTGGCGATTTTGATGGTTGCGCAAACGGCGATAATCTACGACGAAAAGATTGAGCTGCCTAGCGGCTCAAAGGCGCAAGTTTCGCAAAATACGGCGGAATTTTTACTGGTTCGCATAGGCGAAGATCGCAAAGTCTATATCGATCAAAACTCGATGAGCCTGGCGGAATTGCCAGACAATCTCGTACTTATCAAAGGCACGGGCAAGTATAGCTTAGACAAGCCCGTTTTCATCCAAGCCGATAAAAGGCTTATTTACGACGACGTTATGTTTGTTTTAAAGACCTTAAAACAAGCGGGTTTTACGAAAGTCGCACTTCAAACAAATGGCTAATTATTCAAATTTTACGGGGGTTAGATACGATAATTTCAAATCGTTTCTGATCGCCGTTTTTACATACCTGCTGGTTGTTTTTATTCTACTTTATCAAATTTCCAGACCGCAGGAAAAATTTAAAAAATATACGGACAATCCAAACGATTATATGGACGTTACTTTTGATTTTGAAATAGATGATAAACTACCCTCCGCGCCTGAAATCGCCAAAGAGACGAAGCAGGGCGAGCTTGATAACAAGCAAATAAAAGATGTAGAGGAGGATAAGATAAAAACTACGGCGCAGGTCGTCGCTCCACCGCCGCCTAGTAAGACGCAAGAGCCCCAAAAGCCTAAAGAGGAGCCAAAACCCGAGCCTAAAAAAGAGGAGCCTAAGGCGGAGCCAAAGAAGGAAGAGCCTAAGCCCGAACCCAAGGTAGAGGATCAGCCGGCTGAAAAGACGGTAGAGAAAAAGGAAGAGGCGAAGCCGGAACCGAAAAAAGAGGAAAAACCGAGCTTGAGCGATCTTTTTTCGGATACGACGAAGGACAATAAGAAGCTTGAAGAAAGCGCCAAAGCTAGCGATGCGGTTCAGAGCAATAAAAAGTCCGATAAAGAAACCGCTACCTCTAGTGCCAAGGACAAAGCGGCATCTAAAAATGCCGTCGTTAAATCCGAAAAACTCGGCGGCAGGACTCAAAGGACAGGCGAGTACAACGCCTATTACGGCGCGATAGAAAAGAAGCTTCAGGTTTTATGGAGCAGGTACATAGCGACCACGAAAGATGATGCGACGATTAAGATAATTTTCGGTGCAGACGGACGGGTTGTGGATTATAAAATTCTAGAGCTCGGACGCGAGACGGAATTTAACCAGAAACTGCGGGATTTTTTGGATAATCTTTCGACACAGAGCTTCCCGAAGTCTCCGGACGGAGCGTCGCATGAGATCGAGACTAAGATGTCCGACGTGATGAAGTCGAATTAGAATTTTATAAGGAAAAGAGTGAAAAAACTTTTTAGTATTTTTGTGTTTTGCTGTATGCTTTTTGCAGAAGATGTGGATTCTGCTAAAAATTCTACCTCTTCAAATTTAAACACCGAAATTCAAAATTCTAAATTAAAGGCTTATTACGGTGAGATTGCAAAAAAGCTGGAAGATCTATGGTTAAAACAAGATCCTACTACTAACGATAGTGCGATGATTGAGGTTACTTTCGGCGCAGACGGACGAGTAACAGATTATAAAATCATCGAGCTAGGGCGCGATATAAAATTTAATCAAAAGCTTAATGATTTTTTAAAAGGGCTTTCAGAGCAAAATTTTTCAAAATCACCGGATAATAAACCTCATGAACTTAATATGAGATTATCCGAGATTATGAAATCAAATTAAATTTAAAGGAGAAAAGATGAAAAAACTGCTTATGATTCTTGCATTTTGCGGCAGCCTTTTTGCCGTGGATGCGACGATGTCTATCGTGAACGAAGGAGTAAATTTACCTAAAATCGTCGTTCAAGATGCATCAAACATTCCAAATTCGGAATTTAGCAATAAATTCTTTAAACTGATGGTGGGCGACCTAAAGGTCGGCGCTACTTTCGAAGTTAGCGACGAGTATCTGCAAAGCAGCTACGATGCGGACGCTTCCGCCAATCTTGGCTCTAGCGGCGCCGCTCTTATCGTGCGCTACGCGGTAAGCGAGAAAAGCTCGCCGATGAGTCTAAAAGCCAAAGTGCTTGAGGCAAACAGCGGCAGGGTAATGTATGAGAAGAGCTTTACGCTTTCAAATGCCGAAAAGTATCCGTTTTTAGCGCATATGGCGGTATCTGAGATCGTCAAACAGCTAGGGTACTCAAACGTCGATTGGATGAAGGAGATGATTCTTCTATCGCGCTATACTTCGACGCGCGAGAGTGAGATCATGGTAGCAGATTATACGCTTACCTATCAGCAGGTGGTGCTTCGCGGCGGATTAAATATCTTCCCTAAGTGGGCAAGCGCGGCTCAGAATGAATTTTATTACACCTACTATGTCAATAAAAATACCCCCGCTATCTATAAATTTAATCTATCCAACGGCAGCAAGAGTAAAATTTTTACCGGCCACGGCATGACGATCGCATCGGATGTCAGCGCAGACGGTAGAAAGCTTCTCATTACAAACGCACCTAAAGATCAACCTGACGTATATGTTTACGATATAGCTTCCGGCTCCGCTAAGCAGGTCACAAACTATCCCGGCATCGACGTAAATGGAAATTTCATCGACGGCGATTCGCGCATAGCGTTTGTTAGCGATCGTTTGGGCTATCCGAACGTATTTGCTACCAGCGTAAACGGCGGAAATGTAGAGCAGCTCGTATATCACGGCAAAAACAATAATTCCATCAGCACCAACGGCAACTATATTACTTATTCCAGTCGCGACGGCGGAGGCGGATTCAATATCTATTTAATCTCCACCAAAACCGATATGATACGCCAGCTAACAGCCAGCGGAAAAAATATGTTTCCTAGATTTTCCAGCGACGGCGGTAGCATCATGTTCATCAAGCAGGACGGCGGCGGCAGTTCGGTAGGCATTATCAGAGTTAATGAGAATAAAAGCTTCCAATTTCCGTTAAGAATCGGTAAAATTCAGTCCGTTGATTGGTAAAATATTAAAAAACTCTATGATATAATGACTTCAATTTTTTTGAAAGGATAGGAAATGAAACATTTAGTTTTATCTTCGATAGCAGTTGCTGCTCTATTATTGAGCGGTTGTTCTAAAAAAACTCCAGAGGTTGATTCTTCAAACTCAAATAATGGAGACAGACTAGCTGCTTTGGCCGCTCAGATCCAAAGCGAGGTAGGCACAGTTTATTTCGACTTTGATAAATTTAATATTAGAGCCGATCAACAAGGCACAATCAATAACAATGCAGCTCTATTCAACCAAGCAGGTGCAGAGGCTCTAACTGTTAAAGTTGAGGGTAACTGCGACGAGTGGGGTTCTGACGAGTACAACTACGCTCTTGGTCTAAAGAGAGCTACTGCAGCTAAAGATGCATTGGTTGCTCAAGGCGTAAGTGAGGGCAGAATTTCCGTAGTAAGCTACGGCGAGAGCAACATGGTTTGCACAGAGCATTCTAAAGAGTGCGATGCTCAAAATAGACGCGACGAATTCAAAGTTGGTTTCTAATTTGAAATTTAAAAATTTCACGGTGGTGGCTCTTCTAGGAGCTGCCACCTTTTTAAATGCCGAAACTTCCGCATTTAGCGCAGGCAGTATCGACTCCGGAAGCTCTTATGGACTTACCGAGAATGAGCAAGTATTGCGCGACAATCGCAAGCGTATAAGCGAGATGCAGTCTAGCGTAGATAATACGCGCGAGAGCGTAGAAGGCTTGCGAACAGTGCTTGAAGGCACTAATTCCCAAATTTCAAAACTTGAAAGTAGAGTGGCGGATCTGGAAATTCGCGCTACCGGCAAAAGCCAAGGCAGCAGCGAGCTAGATCAGATGAAACGAGATATCGCCACTATAAAAGCTCAAATCGCAGAGATTAATAAAAAATTAGGCAGCGGCGGCAGCGTAAAAAAAAACGCTGAATTAGACGCAGCCACTGCTTCAACCCCTGCTAGTACAAAAACAGACTCCGATTTTAAATCAAAAGATCAGGCTTCGGTGTTGAAAGAGGCCGATGCTTTATATGTTAAAAAAGACTATTCCGGCGCAAAAGAGCGCTACACCTATCTAGTATCCAAAAATTACAAGCCGGCAAAGGCAAACTATATGCTGGGCGAAATTTCATATTTTTCCGGCTCATACGCAGAAGCGATAAACTATTACAAAAAGAGCATCTCGCACAACGAGAGCCAAGACTACACCCCAAAACTTCTTTATCACACCGCGATTAGCTTCGATAAGATCGGCGATAAAGACAGCGCAGATAAATTCTACAAAGCGCTAAAGGCTTCATATCCGGACTCCAAGGAAGCCAAAGCCGCGCCCACTAGATAATCTAAATTTAAATACAAACTCAAAATAAAATTCTAAACAGGAGAAAACTATGGCTAACAACCGAGTTATAAAGATGCATTATGAGCTAAAAGACGGCAAAACCGGCGAAATTTTAGAATCAAATTTAAACTCCGACCCGATCGCCTTTCTTAGCGGTAAGGATCAAATCATCCAAAAGCTGGAAGATGAAATTTTAAATCTACAAGCGGGCGAGAGCAAAACTGTTCGTATAAGCCCGGGCGACGGGGTCGGCGAGTATAGAGAGGACGCCGTGCAGATCCTGCCTAAAGAGCAGTTTGCGGGCATTGATCTGGTCGTTGGTATGGAGCTTTTCGGCCAGGCGGAGGACGGCGCGACTACCCGCGTGAGCGTCAAAGCTATCGGCGAGCAGGACGTCACTATCGACTTTAACCACCCGTTTGCGGGCAAGGAGCTGGAATTTAACGTAAAAATCGTCGAGAACCGAGAAGCGACGGCGGATGAAATTCTTACCGGCCAGCCGGAGGGTGCTCACAGCTGCGGCTGCGGACATAATCATCACGAGGGGCACGAGTGTTGCGGCGGACACGGACACGATCACGCAGAGGATCACGAGTGTTGCGGAGGCCATGGGCATGCAGACGGTCATGAATGCTGCGGAGGTCACGATCACGGGAAAGATCACGAGTGCTGCGGCGGGCACCATCACGAGCATTAGGACTTTTTTTATGAAATTTGCTTTTATCTTCCCGGGACAGGGCTGCCAAAGCGTAGGCATGGGCAGGGAGTTTTACGAGAACTCCGATCCTGCGCGCGCGCTTTTGGATGAGGCTTCAAGTTTTACCGACATCGATTTTAAAAATTTACTGTTTGAGCCCGGCGACAAGCTCGACGTTTCGGAATTTACGCAGCCTGCGATTGCATTAAATTCCATGATGGCGCTTGCGGCGCTGCAAGAAAGGCTGGAACAAGAAAAGCTTAACATCGCTCCGCAGTTTTTGCTCGGACATTCGCTGGGCGAGTTTAGCGCGCTAAGTGCTGCGGGAGGCATAGAGCCGAAGCAGATGTTAAAGCTAGTAAATATTCGCGGCAGGCTAATGCAGAGCGCCTGCGAGGGCAAAGGCGCCGGAATGATGGTGATCTTGGCTCTTGCCGACGAGGCGGTCGAGAAAATTTGCGCAGATGCGACGAGCGCAGGCAAGCAGGTTTGGGCGGCGAATTATAACTGCGACGGGCAGATCGTAGTCGCTGGCAAAAAAGATGATCTGGCAGCACTCGAGGGCGAGTTTAAAGCCGCAGGCGCAAAGCGTGCAATGCTACTGAATATGAGCGTCGCTAGCCACTGCCCTATGCTACAAAGCGTCAGCGACGAGCTTTTGGAATTTTTGCGCCCCGCGTTAAAAGAGAGCTTTGCCCCCGTCATCGCTAACGCCACGGCGCGAGTATACAGGACGAAATCCGAAGCGCTAGAGCTGCTGAAAGCCCAGCTTATCGGCCCCGTGCTTTACAAGCAAAGCATCAAAAATTATGAGGGTGAGACGGACTACTTCGTCGAGTTCGGCGCGGCGGTTTTAAAAGGGATAAACAAAAAGATCACGCAGAAGCCGACCTTCAGCATCACGGATCTTGCGAGCTTAGATGAGTTTCTGAAATTTGCAAAGGATAACGGATGAAAGTAGCGATCTTGGGCGCCATGCCCGAAGAGATCGAGCCGCTGCTATCTGCGCTGCGCGAGCGGGGCGTGAGCGTGGAGGCTGTGGAGCATGCGAATAATAAATTCTACGCCGCTAAGCTTAACGGCCACGATCTATTGATCGCATATTCGAAGATCGGCAAGGTAAATTCTGCTCTAACGGCTACGGTCATGATCGAGAAATTCGGCGCGCGCACGCTCATTTTTACGGGCGTTGCGGGGGCTTTGAAGCGCGGCATTAAAATCGGCGAAATTTTATACGCCACCGCGCTCGTGCAGCACGATCTGGATATCACGGCGTTTGGGCATCCGCATGGATTCGTGCCCGGAAGTAAAATTTCAGTCCAAACCGACGCGAAGTTAAATTCTATCGCGCAAAGCGTCGCCGAGCAGCTAGGCATCACGCTAAAATCGGGCGTCATCGCTAGCGGCGATCAGTTCGTAAGCGGTGAGGAGCGTAAGAGCTGGATCGAGCGGACGTTTGATGCGAGCGCGGTCGAGATGGAGGGAGCGAGCGTGGCGCAGGTGTGCGACGCGCTGGGCGTGCCGTTTTGCGTGCTGCGCGCGATAAGCGACGAGGCGGGGCACAAAGCCGAGTTCGATTTTGACGAGTTTATGGTAAAAAGCGCGCAGACGAGCGCAAATTTTGTCCTAAAAATGATCGAAAGGTTATGATAAACCTCTCCAAAAAGCTACTTCGCCGCGTCGGACAAACCAACGCCAAATACAAGATGTTCGAGCGCGGCGATAAAATTTTACTAGCTCTTAGCGGCGGTAAAGACAGCATGAGCCTGGCGCACGTGCTGAAGCACTTCCAAATCGTAAGCCCGCTAGATTGGGAGTTTCGAGCTGTCACCGTCACCTACGGCATCGGCGAGGATCTGCGCGAGATAAGCGCGCATTTTAAAGAGCACGAGATCCCCTACGAGATAATCGATACTAAAATTTTTGAATTCGGCAAGGAAAAGATCCGCGCAAACACCACGTTTTGCAGCTTTTGCTCGCGTATGAGGCGCGGATACATCTACTCCTACGCGCTCGAACACGGCTTTAATAAGATCGCCATCGCCCACCACCTCGACGACGCCGCGGAGAGCTTTTTTATGAATTTTACCTTCAACGGCGCGCTCCGCACCCTCGCTCCGCGCTATGTCGCCGAAAA
This sequence comes from uncultured Campylobacter sp., assembly GCA_963519515.1. Taxonomy (GTDB): domain Bacteria; phylum Campylobacterota; class Campylobacteria; order Campylobacterales; family Campylobacteraceae; genus Campylobacter_B. The sequence continues at coordinate 127,294 of CAUQNJ010000001.1, forward strand.
CGGGCTTGTGATCATCCGTCCGTTCATTCTCACGCGCGAGCGCCAAATCGCCGCCTGTGCCAGAGATAACGAGCTTCCGATCATGCGCGAGGAGGATGTCTGTCCCGCGAGGCAATACGGCGGCAAGGAGCCTACCGCACGCGCCGCTACGAAAGAGCTTTTGGTGCAGTACGAAAAGGCCCATCCGAGGTTTTTTATCAGTCTGCAAGCCGCTTTCGCCAACATACACGAAGAGACCTTTTTCGAGCCTAAATTTTAAAATTTTAAGCGGTTTGCATTCCTCTGCTCAAACGAATTCAAAGCGCGCAGTTCTTGCGATAACATGAGTTTCGTGCGCCTTTTGGCTTGAATGAGCCTGACGCACACAGAGCAGTTATCTTCCCCTGTGCTCGAACGAACCGTGAGCTGCGGTGCGAGCGGTTGGCTTACTGCGTTTAAATTGCGGCGCGGGCGATTCGCTTCTGAGTCTGAGTTGTGCACGAGCAGCGGCGAACAGTTGCCCCCCCGCATCCGACTGCGCGCTAGAGTGGTGTACTTCTGCGTCCGAAGCTGTGCACACGAGCTTAGGCTGCGCGCTAGAGCGGTTACGCCCGCTGCGCCCGAGGGCTGCGAGTAGGGCGGGTTACGCTGCCTGTATATGCTTTTACGAAACGCCTGAGGTTAATTGTAATGCCGTCTTTCGGCGCCGCACTTTCGTCTTGCTCGGATGTCCCAGTGTCCAAGCGAGCTTTACAGGCGAGCGTTAGTGGCTTGCAAAGTTTGCGCGAAAGATAGTTGTAGAAATTCCATCTCAAAAAATGCTTTAGAAATTTAATCCCGTAAAATTTTAAAAGTTTAACGAAGCCGAGTTCAAAATTCCGACGGAGCTAAATTTTAAAATTTCAACGCAACCGAATTTTAAAATTTAGCAAAGCCGAATTCTGAAATTTTATCATAGCCTAATTTCCGCTCTCGTTTCATAAACGTTACCTTTTGAAATTTCGCCGCTCGCGAGGGCTTAAATTTAACGCCGCTTTAAAGCTGCTTAAAAGCCTCCGCTGTCGCGCACGCAGATCAAATTTTAAAATTTCGCGGGCGCTGCATTGCTTCTCAAATTTACACACCGCAGAATTTTAACCGACTTTCGCTCCGAAATTTATGCCGCATTAACCGCCGCGGATATATAATAGCGAATGTCATATTTCACAAAGGAGTAAGCATGGCTACAATCCAACCAAGCTATAAGCTTTTCATCGACGGCGAGTTCGTCGATGCCGAAGGCGGCGCGAGCCTAGACGTTTTTAATCCCGCTACCGGCGAGAAAATTTCAAAGATCGCAGATGCTAGCAAGGCGGACGTCGATAGAGCGGTCGCCGCAGCCCGCAAGGCGTTTGAGAGCTTCCGCCGCACCAGCGTTTATGAGCGCAGCGCGTTGCTAAATAAGATCGCCGACGTCCTAGAGCAAAACGCCGAGTTCATCGCCACCGTAGAGACTATCGACAACGGCAAGCCGATCCGCGAGACGCGCGCGGTCGACGTAGCGTGGTCGATCGAGCATTTCCGCTATTTTGCGGGCGTGATTTTGGGCGAAGAGGGTAGCGCCAATATGCTAAAAGAGCGCTATCTATCCGTCGTTTTACGCGAGCCGATCGGCGTAGTAGGACAGATCGTGCCGTGGAATTTCCCGTTTTTGATGGGCGCGTGGAAGCTCGCTCCGCTGATTGCTGCGGGCGATACGTGCGTATTTAAGCCAAGCTCCGAGACTAGCCTTAGCATTTTGGAGTTCATCCGCCTAATTGCGCCGCTGCTTCCAAAGGGCGTCATCAACGTCGTAACCGGCAAGGGAAGCAAGGCAGGCGAGTTCGTCCGCACTCACAAAGGGCTAGATAAGCTCGCGTTTACGGGCTCGACCGAGGTCGGCAGAGGCATCGCGCTAGCCGCAGCGCAAAAGATCATCCCCGCTACGCTTGAGCTTGGCGGTAAGAGCGCGAATATCATCTTTGATGATTGCGACTTCGACGTTGCGATCGACGGCGTGCAGCTCGGAATCCTTTTCAACCAAGGTCAAGTCTGCTGCGCGGGAAGTAGGATCTTCGTGCAGGAGGGCATCTACGATAAATTCGTACCGGCGCTCGTGGAGAAATTTAAGCGCATCAAGGTGGGCGATCCGCTCGATCCGAACACCCAGATGGGATGCCAGATCAACAAAAAGCAAGCCGATAAAATTTTAGAGTACGTAAAAATCGGCGTAGAGGAGGGTGCTAAGATCGCCGTGGGCGGCAAGCGACATAGCGCGGGAGAGGCTTTCGTCGAGCCTACGCTGCTCGTGGACGTACGCAACGACATGCGCGTCGCGCAGGAGGAGATCTTCGGTCCTGTGGGCGTCGTGATTAAATTTAAAGATCAAGACGAGCTCGTCCGCATGGCGAACGACAGCCTCTACGGACTAGGCGGTGCCGTATTTACGCGCGACATCGCAAAGGCACTCACGGTCGCACGCCTGCTTGAGACGGGTCGCGTGTGGGTCAATACCTACAACCAGATCCACGCCGGCGCGCCGTTTGGCGGCTACAAAGAATCGGGCATCGGTCGCGAGACGCACAAGATGATCCTGGAGCACTATACTCAGACCAAAAACATCTACATCGACACGATCTCCAAATCGAGCGGCTTTTACGAGCAGTAAGGGCTTAGCGCGGTATTTCGGGCTACGTTTCGGGCGGTTTGCGCCGCCCGAAATTTTATTCTGCTTTATTTGAATTGCGTATTTAATTTTAAGATTAATAGAGGCTCATCATTTGGCGGCAAATTTTTATTTGCCAACCTTATGCCTTTATAAACATTTATCGTGATTTTAACATTTGGTATGTCGGTAACTTTTGAAAAATTATTTAAGAGCAACTTTATATCATCATCTCTAGCGCCATAAATGTTTACTATGCTCTCATATCTATCGGTAATTTTTCCACAAGACCAAGAACCGCCTAGATGATTTAAATCTCTTATTCCTTCAAATATTATTTCTTCTGCTTTGTCGTTATACTCATTTCGACATTCCCTGCCGTCGCAGCCGAATAATATAAATGCGGCGACTATCAAAAAGAAACACTTTGTAAATTTCAGCATTTCATTTTCCTTAATTTGATTTTGTGTCTAATTTTACGGTTAATATATTCTTGCTAAATGGTGGCGGAGTTTTGCTGCCCCATTTCCAATATCTCTCATAAACCGATATAGTAATTTTGACATTTGGAATTTGTGCCGCTTCTGCTACATTCTTTAATAAAGTTTCTAAATCATCGTTGCTAGGTCCGTAAAAATTTATGAAGTATTCATAGTTGTCAATAGGCCCGCACGTCCAATCTCTATTTTCCTTATCCTTTAAATTATCAGTTATAATAGAAAACGCCTTATTATTGTATTCGTTGCGACATTCATTACCGTCGCAGCCGAATAGAACAATCGCAAAAAATATTGCAACAAGAAATTTTATGGCGAAATTAAAAAACCCGCCTGTTTCTATAGTTTGATAACCACGATAGCAACCCATTTTAGCTCCTCATATAAAATTTATTCATATTTAAAATTTTTAAAATTGAAATATCTTACATTGCGTTCTTTTAGTAGAATTTCCAGCTTTTCAAAATCATCGCTCGCTATGTAGTCCATCGGTATAGAGATTGAGCCTAGATAAATCAATATATCATAAATTTTAGGCTTAAGTCTTATGGCTAAAATTTGTTTAAATGATATAGGAATTTTATATGCGGTGAATTCCTTTATATCTGTAAGCATGATAACTTTTTCCCAGAAAAGATATTTCACGACTATGCGATCATCGTAGCACGCAATAAATTTAAAGCAATTTGGAATAACCGTCGTATAAAAAAGACCGATCAGCATCACCCAGCCTACGATAGGCGCATAAGGTTTATCGAGCATTATAAAAACAATGGCGATATAAAATTGTAAAATTTTAACTACCGCATAAAAAGGCCCGTAAAAACGCCTCGCCCTTTTTATGATTAGTAGCGGCTCGTTCGGTTTCGTATCGTTCATTTGAAATTCCTTGATTTTTCAAAATTTAATAAACAAATATTTTTAATATTAATGCAAAAAGTCCCAAATAAATGCAAAAATAGGCAATAAATGAGATTACGCAATAAAATACGCCTACGAATTTGTGTGCAAAATTTAAATTTTCTTTGGTTTCTTTCATAGATTCAATCAATACATTAAAATCAAAAAAATGCTTTATATAATTACCCTTCACATAAACGCTATTGAGCAAAATCACGCCAAGTAGCAGAAACATAAACCAGCCTCTAGCCAGATCATAATAAATGCCCATTTGCCCTCCGTTTATATAAAATATTCAGGCGAATTTTAACTTCACTACGCTTACGCAGCGTTTAAATTTAATCTCGCCGGCAGCTACGGCTAAATTTTAAAATTTCAAACCAGCCGTTTTAAAGAGCCGTCATCTGCGCGAGTGAGCGTAGGCGTGCGCAAGCAAGAAATAGCCTCAGGCGCTGTTTTATCGCGAGCCCCGTTCGCATCAAGTCATACCGAGCCGCGCCAAAGTCTCAAAACTCACGCGATTGCTAATTTTGCTATCGAGCCGCACCGAAGCCCGCACCAAAACTCGCGCGGCTTACGAACGTCGCTCGGTAGAATTTTAAAATTTCATCTAGGCTAGCTCGCCGTTCTACGCAGATGCAGGCTCCGCCGCGGAATTTAAACTTTGTTTTGCTATAATCGGGCTAAAATTTCGGAGGCCATCTATGAAAATTTTACCCTACGTCGCGCTCGGCTTGTTTCTCGTTGCTTGCACGCAGGTCCCGCCGCCCGCCGAAAACGCCCATGCCGCAAACGGTGCTATCGTAAAGGATGCCGACGATTCTACCGGTACAGGTAATGCCGTCAAAAATTCCGCCCCGTCCGAGATTTCCGCGACAAAAAACAGAGCCTCCGCGAATGTCTCCGCTAAAAATTCCACCGCGTCTTCTATACGCGAAATTTGGAGATTGCTAGAAAATGCCGATCGAGCGCTGCTTGCTAAAGAGATCTCGCGCGCCGAAGAGCTTGCCGTGCGGGCACAGGAGCTTAGCGAGCTAAAGCGCATTGAAGTAGGGCGGATTTTTAGCAGATTTGTCCGTGCGCGGATCGCCCTGCAGCGCGGCGATACCGACGCCGCCGTCTCGCTGGCGACGGACGCAAACTCCATGCGAAGCGGGGTGGCGGAGATATATGCCGATGCCGTAAATTACGAGAGCGCTTATACATTCGGGCGCATCTACGAGGCTCGCGGCGATCGTAAGGGCGCTGTGCGCGAGTATGGGCGGGCGCTGTTTGTTTGGACTATGTTTTTACAGAGCGATCCCGTGCGTGCGGAGGAGATTTTCGCCCGACTGCAAACGCTCACACCCGATCCCTACGAGGCCGAAGGCAGAGCTAGCGGCGCGTGCGAGTATCTGCGCGCTAAGGCTGGCTCCGCTTTGAATGAGCCGGCGCCCGAGCCCAAGCGTCGTGCACTGCGAGATTTGGCCGAATGGGAGGCGCACTGCTTGCATCTGCGCCCGTTTATAGAGGACGGATCGGACGAGCGCGCGCGTAGGGCTTCGCTCGCGCGGGATTACGCGCAGCTGTATGCGGGGCTGGGCGAGTGTGCCGCCGCGCTAGAGCATCTGCTTGCCGCAGCGGAGCTTTCGGATGCGACGGAGCCCGATACGGGCGGGCTTTATCTACAGATCGCGCGACAATTTTTGGCTATTTACAAAGAGGCGGGCGCGAGTAAAATTTCTGCGAGCTATGCGCAGAAAAATCTAGCCGCGGCGCAGGATTACGCGAACAGATCGGTAAAGCTCTACGAGGGCATGCGCGGCACCGCCTACGAGCACTCGGGCTACGACGGACACGAAATTTTAGGCGAGATCGCGATGATACGCGGCGATCCGTCTGCGGCGCTGAGACATTTCGCGGCGATGAGAGACGATGCGGCGGCACTTTTGGCATATCAGCAGCTGCCGGCTTACAAGCAGGCTCTGGCTCACGCGCTAGAGCTTCTCGCGCAGTGCTACGATGCGCTAAAAGATAGCGAGAACAAAGCGGCGGTTCTGCGCGAGCTTAGGAAGCTAAAGAAGGGCTAGCGGGCTACCAGGCGGCGGCGTTTCGTGAAAATTTGCCGCTGCGCTGCGATGAAATTTGGCTCGGGACGTTGCGCGGTTTAAGCGCTTGGGGCGCGGCAGAATTTTATGTCGTTTGAGGGCGGTGCGGGCCTGCGGCGGATTAAGACCGCATAGCGGAGTTTGCGCTTTTGAAGCCCCATTTTGAAAGCGAAATTTATACCCGCGCCGCAGATTTAAAGCGGCATCCGCGCCTGCGCGGCGATTTGTCTTTGCATCGCATTGTCTTTACATTGCGGTCATTAAAAGCTGCAATTTTGCTAGCGTATGAAGCTTTGTGGGCGCTTTTGAGTGCGCTATGATTGCGGTTCGGTGTCGCTGCGAGCTAGAGCTAGGCTTTGGGGGCGCTTGTGCGTCAGTCAGGCGCAGTTTTATCGCGGGTCTCCGTCCGCATCAAGTTATACCGAATTGCGCCCAAGTCCCAAAGCTCATGCGATTACTAATTTTGCTATCGAGCCGCATCGAACCGCAGCCAAACTCGCGCGGCGAAAATCTAAATTTACGCTATAATCTTGCAAAGCGGAGCGTAGAACTCCTGCTGCGCGTGTGCGACGAAATTTAAACAAAGGCCCGCAAATTCGGACTTCTTAGCTTTCGCGCGGCTGCGGCGTAACGCTAATTTAACGGAGGGCGCATGGATAAGGAGCGGTATATTTTTGAGAAATTTAGATCGAAGCTTAATGGCGATGATTGCGCCGTAATCGGCGGGCGAGCGTATTGTAAGGACTTTTTCGTCGAGGGCGTGCACTTCCGCCGCGGCTGGCTGAGCCTGCGCGAGATCGGCGCAAAGGCGATGCTCGTAAACATCTCGGATATGATCGCGACGAATGCGCGCGCCAAATACGCCCTGCTGGGGCTTGCGGTGCCGCGCGAGATCGGCACGCGCGAGATCGACGAGCTGTGCGCGGGCGTGAGCGAAACGGCGCGCGAGTGGGGCATACGGATCATCGGCGGCGACACGATCGGCTCGGATCGCATTGCGCTTAGCGTGAGCCTGATCGGCAAGTGCAAGCGCCCCGTGTTTCGCAGCAGCGCGCGCGTAGGCGATCTCATCGCGCATACTGGCGAGCTGGGTAGCGTCGGGCGCGATCTGGCGGTGCTTTTAAGAGATGAAATTTTACCCGCTAGCTCGCAGACGCAAAACCGAAACGATAAAATTTCGTCGGTACAAAGCTCAATCACCGCGCCACAGGGTCTAAACGCCGATACTTCGACAGCACAAAATCCTGGCGATGAGGTGCGAAGCTCGGGCGATAAAATTTCACCTGCGCGCGCCGAGCCGCAGAGCCTGGACGACGAAGCTTCGGCGCAAAATTTTGCAGCGCAAGAGGGCGGCGGTTTCGATAGCTTGAGCGTCTCTGACGCTTCTAGCGACTTCGGCGGCGGAATTTCTGCACAGAGCTTTGACGGTGGCATTTCTGCGCCGAGCCCTGGTGGCGGAAATTCTGCGCGAAATTCAGATGCCTGCGCCTTGCGTAGGGCCTCACAGAGCTTCGTAGTACAAAATTTAGATGTTCACGCTTCGCAGGACGGCTTGCAGGGCTCCGCGACGCAAAACCAGGATACAGAATTTTTTGAGCAAAATTTTACGACGCAAAATTTGAACATAGGAAATTCTACCGGAAGTTTTATGGCGCAAAATTCGAGTGCGGGAAATTTTACCGCGCCCGCTACTAAATTTGGCGAGAGCAGAGCCGCGGCAGAGGCCGTAGTGAAAGCCGATGAACAAAATTTTATCGCGCCACTTACCGCGAAATGTGGCGGAGAGAATTTCACCGAGGCGCCTACTATGAAACTTGCCGCAGAAAGTTCCGCCGAGCCGTTCGCTACAAAACCCGCCTCGGAAAATTCCGCCATGTCGCTTGATATAAAATTTGTCGAGGATATTTCCGCACAGACTGCCGTAAAATTTGCCGAGGAAAAATCTACGTGCGAAATTCGCGGCGCGCTTGCGGCGGGAAATTTTGATTCAGATGCCGAGTGTGCGAAATCAGCGGCAGAAAATTCTAGCGCGGAGACTTCGTGCGTGGATTTTGAGCGTAGAAATTCTACCGCGGCGAGCGAGGACGCGCAAGATTTGCGGCAAAATTTTATGGCAAAGCTTCCTGTGCAAGGCTCGGAGCAGCGAAACCCTGCGTCTGAAATTTTAAAATGCGAGAACACGGCGGCTGAGGTTCTAGCGCTAAAAGACGATATCTCCGAAATCCCCGCGCCCGCAAATTCCATGCCTGAAAAAGAGCCGTCCGTAAAGCTCGCGCCAAGAAATCCTGCGCTTGAAAATTCCATGCCTCAGACTGGCGCGCTCGCAAATTCCGCGCTTCAAAACGATGCCTCCGCGGCAAACTCTACGCTTAAAAATGGCGCGCCCGCAAGCCCTGCATCGGAAGGCCTTGTGCTACGAGACGATCTGTCCGCAAACTCCGCAGTAGAAAATTCCGCACCACAAAGCCCCGTAGTCCCTACGCTTCAAAATTTTACGTGCGAAACCTCCGCAATTCAAAATGCTGCGCAGCAAGAGGATATGTCTGCGGAGTCTGCGTCGCAAAACTCCGCATGCGAGAATTCTGCGCCTCAAAGCCAGGCATACGAAGGCTCCGTGTTTGATCTGCGCGAGGACCTGCGCGCGCAAATTTCAAAGAATTCGCGCTTCGTCAGACCCGTCTTGCGCGATAAGTTTTTTTACAAGGCGGCGAAGCTTATCAGCGCGGCGATGGACATTAGCGACGGGCTCGCGCAGGATCTGCCCCGACTGCTCGAGGCTAGCGGCGTGGGTGCGCGCTGGATCGCCCGCCCTAGCGAGGCTGCGTTGCAAAGCGGCGAGGAGTATGAGATTTTGTTCAGCTTCGCGCCGAAGTTTTTGCCCAAAATCTACGCGATTGCCGCTAAAACGGGCGTTTCGATCAATATCATCGCCGAGGTTTGTCCGCGCACGCCACAAAGCTCGATAGAATTTCGCGGCAGCTCGCATCACTTCGCGCCTTGAAATTTGCCGAGCTCGCTTTAAATTTTAAGGCGCGGGATTTGAATTTCTTCGGGGAATTCGCACGCAAAGCGCTGCATTGCTTCATCGCGCAGCGGGCGAGCCGATTAAAAATTTACCGCTCGCAAATGGCCCCGAGCCTTGCGATTAAATTTTATAAATCCACGCAGACGGCGTACATCGCGGCTCCGTCGTTTGCTACGGCGTAGAGGCGCCCGCCGCTAGCGAGCATGATCTGATCCGAGCCGAATTGAAACTCGCCGAATTCCACCTCTTTTAAGATCGAGCCGTCGTCCGCGCTAATCAAAACGGGCTTGCCGCGGCGATCTGCGAGTAAAATTTTATCCTCGTACCACGCAAAATGCTCGGTTCCGCCGGTGTCAAGCTTAAAGATCGCCTCGCCGCTTGCCGCGTCTACGGCGTATAGGTGCCCGCCCTTGCCCGCGGTGCCGAAATACAGCGTCTTATCGCGCTTCTTATCTTGCGCGTCAAAATGCGACGTCGCTGCGCCGCGCAGGCAAACAGGCGTATATAGATACGCGCCGAGCTTCAGCCGCCAAAGCGTTTTGCCTTTTGCGGTCGCTTTTTTGCAGGGCCGCTTGCCGCCGTTTGAAATTTTATCTTTAGCTTCGCTCGTTTCGTCGTGTGGATCGCTTTTGCTCGCTTTACAAACAGCTGCTGCGCCGCTATTTTCGGAGAAATTTTCTAAATTCTCGCCCGCCGCGCCGCTGAAATTTACTGCGCCGCCCAAATCAGCCGCCGCGCTGCACAAATTTGACCCGCCTTGCGAGGCTCTGCACTCCATCATAAAGGGCGAACTCATCCGCACGGCAAAGCCGTCAAACTCGTAGGTTCGCGCATCGTTGTAGATCTGCTTCACGGGCGCAGGAGCGTCGCCAAGCTCGCTCATTTCGCCGTCTTGTATTTTGATGAGTTTTGCGGGCGAATCGACGAAGCCCTCGTAATATCTCGTATTTAGCACGAAGTGGCCGTCCTGCGGGTAACAAAGTGCGGAGGCGGCAGAGAAAATTTCGCGCTGCTCGTAGGCAAGTACCGATCTTTTGTGCTCGCTAAAATCGCGCGAAAACGTATCTAGCAGAACGTAGCCGGGCGTTAGCTTCGCGGCGATGTTTTGCTTACTAGGGGCTGCAAAGGCAAAGTGGACGAAGGCTATCCGCTCGCCCATCTCATAAATGCCCGTCACGCCGTGTCCGCGAAACTCCACGCCATGCATCGTAAGAGGATATGATTTTAGCATCTGGGCTCCTTAAATTGGTTACGGCTTAATTCGGGCGCAAATTTTATGATTTCGCACATTAAAATTTTACGGCTCGAGGTTGAAATTTTAAAATTTCGGTGCAGTTTGAGCGAGATTAAATTTTGCGCCGTGAGTTTAAAACGCCGCTAAAATTTCGCAAAATTTCACTGCAAAAATAGGCGCCGATAAGCGCGAGCCGCGCTCAAACCCCCTAAATTTAACCGCCGCTAGCCGTTTTTGCGCGCAAACTCGTTCATAAAAGCAACTAGTTTTTCAACGTCCTCGTAGTTTATCGCGTTGTAGATCGAGGCGCGGATGCCGCCTAAAACGCGGTGTCCTTTAAGTCCGATCATCCCCTCCGCTTCCGCTTGCGCGACGAAAATGGGCTCAAGCGCGGCGTCTACGATATTAAAGCTCACGTTCATCAGGCTGCGGCTGTCCTTTTGCGCGTGGCCGCGGTAGAAGCCGCCGCTAGCATCGATCGCGCCGTAGAGTAGCGCCGCTTTGCGCTTGTTGCGCTCGTGCATCGCCGCAAGCCCGCCGATCTCATCCTTGATCCAGCCGAGCATTAAATTTAGCATGTAAATTCCGAAAGTATTCGGGGTGTTGCTCATCGAGTCCGCGTCTGCCTGCGTCTTGTAGCGCAGGATCATCGGCGTTTTGGGGTTTGCGCGATCCAGCAGATCCTTGCGGATCGCCACCATCGTAACGCCCGCAGGGCCGCCGTTTTTCTGGATGCCGCCGTAAAACATCCCCACGCTGCTAAGATCTACCGGTCGCGAGAACAGATCGCTCGAGCTATCGACTACGAGCGGGCAGGCGCACTGCGGTAGCTGCGGATACTGCGTGCCGTAGATCGTGTTGTTCGAGCAGATGTAGCCGTAGTCGGCGCCGTCAGAAAATTTAACCTCGGGGATGCGGTCGAATTTGCTCTCCTCGCTGCTTGCGACCACGCGGTAGTTTATGCCGAGTACGCCCGCTTCCTTGATCGCTTTGCTTGTCCAATTGCCCGTGTTGGCGTATTCTGCGACGCCGCCTGCGTATAGGTTCATCGGCACCTGCGCGAATTGTAGGCTCGCTCCGCCTTGTAAAAACAAAATCGTAAAATCATCCGAAAAGCCGTAGAGATCGCGCACGCGGTCCATCGCGCTATGCAAAACTTCCTCAAAAATTTTGGTGCGGTGCGAGATCTCCATTATCGAAAATCCGCGCCCCGCATAGTTTAGCAGCTCCTCTTGCGCCTGCTTTAGCACGCCCAGCGGGATGGTGCTAGGTCCTGCGCTAAAATTTAAAACCTTATCCATTTTGCCTCCTTTAGATGATTTTTGCATTTTTGCTGAGCTGCTGCGAGCAAAGGACGAACTCGTCGCCCTCGGCAAGCTCGCCCAAGCTCACCGTTTTGCCGCCCTTTTGGATTTGAACGAGGTCTTTGGTAATCTCAAAAAATTTCGCCTTTTGCGCCAAAAGCTCATCCTTAGCGCTTAACGTGTGCTCTGCGGCGCTTAGCTTGGAGTCCACGAAGCTTTTAAATTTAAGCTCGAAATTTAAAAGCTTTGCAAGCGAGCCTGAAATTTTTGGCTCTATAGATTTCGATTTAAGCTGTAAAGCCGTGAGGCTCAGCGCGTTTTGTGCGGATAAAATTTTATCTTTTATAAGCCTATCAAAGGCGTCGCTTACGCCGTCTAGGCTCTGAAAGATCGCGCAAATATCAGGCAGTAGGTCGATCATCGCGGCGGTGGGCGTGAGGCTTCGGTGATCGGCTACGAAATCGCTGATGCTAAAATCGATTTCGTGCCCGACCGCCGAGATGACGGGCGTTTTGGCCGCGTAGATCGCACGCGCCAAGGCCTCGTCGTTGAAGCACCACAGATCCTCGCGCGAACCGCCGCCGCGAGCGATGACGATCGCATCGTAGCCCTTCGCGTCGGCTGCGTGCAGCGCGCTTATGATCGAAGCAGGCGCGCTCTCGCCTTGTACTAGCGCGTTATACAGATCGATCTTGCAAAGCGCGAAGCGGTCCTGCGCCGTGCGAAGCATATCCGCCTGCGCCGCAGAGCCCGCGCTCGTGATGATCGCGATACTTTGGGCAAATTTCGGAAGCTGTTTTTTGTGCGCGGCATCAAAAAGACCCTCTTTGCTGAGCCTTTCTTTTAGTGCGGCAAACGCCGCTTCCAGCTCGCCCTCGCCGCTTTTGCGGATGTTTGAGACCTGGATCTGATACGCGCCCGTGGGAGCGTATAGCGAGACTTTGCCGCTTACGATGAGCTTATCGCCGACGGCGGGGATAAAATTTATCCGCGCGGCGTTAAATTTAAACATCGCGCAATCGATCGCCGCGCTCGCGTCTTTGATCGTAAAATACCAGTGCCCGCTCGTGCTTTGAATTCTAAATTTAGATATCTCGCCCTCGACCTCGACGAAGCTAAAACTCGTCTCTAAAAGTGCCTTGGCTTGGGTGTTTAGCTCGCTTACACTAAGCATCGTCGCTCTTCTGCGCGATTTTCTCCGCTATGAAAAGCGTGCTGACGTCGAAGCTGAAGCCCTTTTGCACACGCAGCTCAAAGCCCGCGTTTTTGAGCTTTTTGCTAAAGCTCGCGGCGTCTAGGAAGCTGCCGATGGAGCTTGGCAGATACTCGTAGGCTTCTTTGTTTTTCGAGATGAAAGCGCCGATTTTGGGTAAAATTTTACTCACGTAAAAATCTCTGATTTTAAACGCGAGCCCGCCGCTTGCGGCTTTGGTAAATTCCAAAACTACGAGCGAGCCGCCAGGTTTGATGATCCGGTTAAATTCCGCAAGCGCCGCGTCCAGCTCCACGACGTTTCTTATGCCGTAGCTGATGCTTAAAATATCCACGCTCGCGTCATCCAGCGTCGTAGCGCCCGCGATCGCTTTGATAAACTCGCAGCCAGGGAATTTTTGCCTAGCTACTTCAAGCATCCCTTCGCTCGGATCGATCCCCACGATCCGCTCGATCTGCACGCCGTGCTGTGCCGCGCCGTCGCGCCACGAGCTTATCATATCGCCCGTGCCGCACGCGACGTCGGCGATACTCACGAGCTTTCCTTTAAGCTTTTCAAGCGTCAGCTCGACCGCTTTTTTGCGCCACGAAACGTCCACGCCGAAGCTGATGGCGCGGTTTGCCAGATCGTAGGTAGGCGCAATCTGATCGAACATCTTTATGATTTTTTCCTGTTTTTGCACGGGCTTTCCTTATTCGTATGCTTTGATTTTGCGCAGCGATCTTTTCAGCGCGCGCAAAAGAGCCTCTTTTTCATTTAAAATTTTTTCCTCCAGCTCGGCGCGGCGGTCGTTTAAGCGGGCATCCAGAGCCAGCAGATACGCAAACGCGACGCCGCTTTTATCGCTTGCTTTTTGATAGATCGCGATGAAATTTTGCCACACGCTGATATCTTGCAGCGCGCCGAAATCCTCGCAGGCGGCCTTGGCGCGTTTAAGCAGCTCCCTGACGCAGCCTTCATCAAAGCTTCTTGCAAAAATTTCAAGCGCGTATCGCAGCCTCTTTAGCGCTATGCGCGCGTCGTGAAATGCCTGCAGCGATGAGCCTTGCTTCAAATTTTTTAGCTCCGCGCGCAAGCTTTTAATCAGCTTGCATAGGCGGGCGGAGGCGAACTTTTTTGAAATTTTTTCATATTCGCTGCGCGCGTAGATGCCGTCCGCGCCGCTTAAAAAGCCGCTAATAGCGCCGTTTAAATCTGCAAATTCCGCGCTAGAAAGAAATTCTAAAATTTTATCCTCCGAGCGCTTTGCGATAAGATTTAGCTGCTGCAAAAAGCTCGCAGGCGCGTCGTCGGCCCTTAAAAACTCCGCAAAAACGTGAAGGTCTCGCAGCTGATTGGTGCGGCTCATAAATCCTGAGAGCAGTTTTAAAATTTCGCCCCTTTTTTCCGCCTCGAAAAGCGGCGCAGATAGCTTCAAAACCGCTCTAAATTTACGAATCTGCACGCGTAGCTCGTGAAGAGCTTCGGGGGCGAGGCTTTTTTGATACTCGCCCTTTGCGGCGCACGCCCTCATCCACGCTAACTCAAGCGCCAGGCGCGCGAGCTTAACGCTGTCCGCATAGGGCGGAGCGAAAAATTTAACTCGGCTAAATTTTTTAAAAACGCTGCGGGCGCGCGCGAAATCAAGAGAGCGCGGCGGTATGCCGTAGCGCGCTAGATAGCGGCTTTTGTAGCGGTAATCGTCTGTGATCTCGCAAAAATCGGTGCTGCCGAAGGTTTTTGCAAAATCAAAATTTGCGCTAGAGAGCTCGTCTTTAAATTTAGCCCGCAGAATGGCTAGCATATTTAGCTCGCCGCCGTAAAGCTCAAGCCAAAACTCCGCCTCGTCGTTAGCAAAGCCGTAGCGGTTCTTTTGCACGACGCGGGCGATCCTGCTTTTTAAAGCCTCTTTGAAATCATCTTTTGAAATTTTAAAATTTAGAGTTTGTCTGTCGAGATCCTCTTTTTTGTGGTGCAAAGAGCACTCGTCGTTTTGGCGGATGTAGTAAATTTCGGGGTAGAACGAAGTATAAAACCAAACGATCTTTACCTTGCGACATTTCAGCCCTGCACGCTCTAGCGTCCGCAGAATCGAATTGTCGCTCAATAAAAATTTACGCTTAGTTTGCATACCCACTCCAAAAATAAAGTGGGTAATGATAGCAGAAAATTCTTTAAACTATCTACACTTTTCGCAGTCTTCGACCGTAGTCGTGATATTCAGCTTGCGGATGAAATTGCCCGCTTTGCGCTCGATGTTTTTCAAAACATCCTTATTAAAGGCATCGTCCATGAAAAGGTCCATCACGTTACCGCATTTTTCGCAGACGACGTGGATATGCGGCATCTGATAGATGTCGTAGCGGCTCTTTTTGTTCGGTGCATTGACCTCGACTACGACGCCTTCGTCGAGCAGGGTGTTTAAATTTTTATAAACCGTCGCTAGCGAAATGGATGGATAGTCCTCTTTGATCCCCTCGTATAGGTCCTCTATGCTTGGATGCTCGTGGCGATCAAGTACCTTTAGGATACATAATCTTTGCGGAGTTGCTTTCAAACCGCAGGTTTTGAGTAGTTCTACATGATTCATTTTAATCCTTCAAAAAATTTTAAAAAGATATTATCAAATTTTACTTTAAACAAAGTTGATATTAACTAATACTTTTTATCACTTAATATTCGCTCGACCAGAGTTTGCACGTCTAAGCCCAAGCTGCGTTCTACGTCGGCGGTCTTTCCGTGCGGCAAAAAGATATCTGCAAACTCGAAGCTTACGATCCTTACGTCCGAAATTTCATTTTCCTGCAAAAATGCGCTTAAAATTTCACCGACGCCGCCCTTTTTGGCGTTGTCGCTAAAGACGTACCAAATTTTATCTTTGTGAGCTAAATTTTGCAAAAACTCGCCGTCCAAAGGCTTTGCAAAGACTAGATCCACGACGTCTACCTCCATCTGCCCTTCTAGCGCCGCAGCCGTTTTATACGCCCTACCTGCGCCGTTTCCGTAGCCGATGAGAGCTACGTGCGCGCTATCGCTGCGCTTTAAAAACACTGATTTTGCAAGCTCTATCGCAGGCACGCCGGTCTCGTCGCAGTCCAAGATAAAGCTTCCGCGCGGATAGCGGATCGCCAAAACCCCCTCATGCGCGTAGGAGTACTCGATGATTCGTTTAAAGCTCGTCTCGTCACGCGGCGCGCACATGCTGACGTTTGGGATCGCGTTCAAGAAGCTCACGTCAAAGACCCCCTCGTGCGTCTCGCCGTCCTCGCCCACGATACCCGCGCGATCCATCGCAAGGACTAAGCTTAAGTTCATAATCGCCGCATCGTGGACGATCTGATCAAACGCGCGCTGCATAAAGGTCGAATATATCGTAACGTACGGCTTAAAACCCTCGCGCGCCATCGCAGCCATCGAGCTTAGCGCGTGAGGCTCGGCGATCGCTACATCCCAGAAGCGGTGGGGAAATTTCTCGATCAGCTTATCCATGCCGGTACCGCTTGGCATCGCGGCGGTCACGCCCACGACGTTTTCATGCTTAGCGGCTAAATTTAAAAGCGCTTCGGCGTAAATTTGCGTGGCGCTTTTGGCGGCGGATTTTTTCTTAAATTCTCCGCTTTGAATGTCGAAAGGCCCTACGCCGTGCCAGCTCTCCAAATATCCCTCGGCCTTGTCATAGCCCTTGCCTTTGATCGTTTGAGCGTGCACGACGACGGGCTTGCGCGCGCTTTTTGCCGTCTTTAGCGCAGATATGAGATCGGCTAGGTTGTGGCCGTCGACAGGGCCTATGTATTCGAGCCCCAGCTCCTCAAAATACATCCCAGGTATAATGAGCTTTAAGGAATTTTCAAAGCGCTTTGCCATGTAAGTAGCGCTTTGCGGAGCGTGGGAGAGCAGCTCTCTTACGTGGGATTTAAATTTTTGATAGGTCTCGCCCGCCATCGCTTGGCTTAAGTATTTGCTAAAGGCGCCGATCGGCTTGCTGATGCTCATTTTGTTGTCGTTTAGGATGATGATGCAGGGCAGGCGCAGATCGCCTAGCTCGTTCATCGCCTCATAGGTCATGCCGCCGCTCATTGATCCGTCGCCGATGAGTACGACCGGCACGCGATCTTCGCGCTTTAGGCTTATCGCTTTTGCCGCGCCCACGGCTAAAGAGATCGACGTCGAGGCGTGTCCTGCGACGAAGTAATCAAATTTGCTCTCGCTAGGCTTCGTGTAGCCGCTGATGCCGCCGAACTGCCTAAGCGAGCCGAACTCCTCCCAGCGATCCGTCAAAAGCTTGTGCGCGTAGCTTTGATGGCTTACGTCGAAGATAAACGGATCGTTCGCGGCGTCGAATACGTAGTGCATCGCCACGATGAGCTCGACCGCGCCCATATTTGAGCTTAGATGGCCGCCGTTTTTGCTCACGACTTCGATGATGCGCGCTCTGATCTGCGTGCAAAGCTCCCGTAGCTCCTCTAGGCTTTTATTTTTAATATCCACTCAAAATTCCTCCCAAAGCGCCCAAGACGCGATCGTTTTGCTCAGGCGTGCCGATCGTGATGCGCACGGCGTTTAGCCCATAGCTTTTTAAATTTCGAATGATGATGCCGCGGCGCAGAAGCTGCTCGCAAAGCTCGCTACTATCTAGCGGCGGGCTAAGTTTGAACGTGATGAAATTTGCGTAGCTAGGGATAAATTCCAAATTTCGCTCGCGCGCAAAATCCTCGAAGCGGCTCATCTGCGCGGCGTTGTTTTGTAGGCTCTTTTGCACGAAAGCCTCGTCTTTTATCGCCGTAATCGCCGCTGCGAGGCTAAGCGTCGTGATGTTAAAAGGCGGTCGCAGCTTATAAAGCGCGCTTATGATCGCGCTCGGCGCGATGCCGTAGCCTACGCGCATGCCGCCCAGGCCGTAAACCTTTGAGAAGGTGCCCAGGTAGAGCACGTTTTTAAAATTTTGAATTAAAAATTTCGGATCGAGCTTTTTGCGTTCATCTTTAAACGCCGCAAATTCGTTGTACGCAGCATCGATCACCACAAGCGTATCCTCATCCACGCTACGAGCGAACTCATACACCGCCTCCGCATCCAGGCTCTCGCCAAGCGGGTTGTTCGGCACGCACAAAAAGATGACCGAAATTTCATCTCTGTGCGCGTTATAAATTTTTAAAAGCTCGGCTAGATCGTGCTCCTGTGCGCTCGTTTTGTAAACCTTAGCCTCGCAATGGCTTGCGTAGATGCCGTACATAGCGAAAGTGACGCCCGCTTGCAGTATCGCGCGGCGCGAATTGAGCTTGGCATGCAGCGCAAACTCGATGATCTGATCGCTGCCCGCGCCGATGATGATATTTTGCGGCTCTACGCCGAATTTTAATGCGAGCGCGCCCTTTAGCTCATACATCGAATCGTCCGGGTAGAGATGCGCACAGGCCGCATTCTGCGCGATCGCCTCCTGCACCGCCTCGCTCGTGCCGAAGGGATTTTCGTTGCTGGCAAGTTTTAGCACGTCCTGCTTGCGGATACCAAGCTCCCGCACCACAAGCTCGATCGGCTTGCCCGCTTCGTAATTGCTTAGATTTTCTACAAATTCGTTAAATTTCATCACTCCTCCCCGTTTACGTAGCTTCCCAGCCAGGTGATTTCGTGGCCGTTTTTATGCGCGTTTTGCAGCACGCGCGCCACGCGTTCGTCATCCACATGCCCCTCAAAATCGATATAAAAGACGCTTTTAAAATCCCTAAGCTTTACCGGGCGGCTTTCTAATTTGGTTAAATTTATCCCCTCGTTGCGAAACATCTGCAAAAAGTCCACGAGCCCGCCCGGGCGGTCGTCGGTTTTGGCTAGGATGCTCGTTTTGTTGCGGTCGCTCTTTTGATTTTTAAAGTCACTCAGCACGAAAAAGCGCGTACGATTGGCGGAGTTGTCCTCGATCTTTTGAAACATCATCGGCACGCCGTAAAGATCGGCGGCGATCTTGGAGCAGATCGCGGCGGAGTGCGGCGTGGCAGCCGCCATCTGCGCCGCAAGCGCGGTCGATTTGGTCGCGGTAAATTTAACGCCGCTAAGGCCGTGATCGTCTAAAAATTTAAGGCACTGATTGTATCCTTGCGGATGCGAGAATATCTGATCCACGGTGCTTACGTCGTCGCAATGGCTCGCAAAGCAGTGGTGGATATCCATATAAATTTCGGCGACGATCTTGACGCCCTCGTATTTTCGCAAGCAATCAAGCGTCGCGCCTACCGCGCCTTCGGTGTTGTTTTCGATCGGCACGACGCCGTATTTGGCCTCGCCGCTATCAAGCTCCTTAAAGACCGCCTCGATGTTTGAGAGTGGCAGATAGGAGCTTACCGCGCCGAAGCGGCTCTTGGCGGCTTGGTGCGAATAGGTGCCGAAAGGCCCCAAAAACGCGACGATCTGCGGCTTTTCTAAATTTCGCGAAACCGAGAAAATTTCAAAAAATATCGCTTCGATCGCCTCTTTGCTTAAATTTCGCGCCTTTCCGCCATCCAGCCTGCTGATGATCGAGCGCTCGCGCTCCGGGCGGTAGATCGCGCTGCCCGCGGTCTGCTTTAGCTCGCCGATCTTTTTGACAAACCCCATGCGCTCGTCGATAAGGCGCAAAATTTCATCATCTAGCCTATCGATACAAACGCGCAGATCATCGATATTTTGCATCACAACCCTCCTTTTGCTCGCCCCTAAATTTCGGTTTTAAAAATTTCACGCCGCCGCTCTTGCCGCAGGCTTTGAAATTCTTACCGCGCGAACTTAAAATTTCATCGCTTGCAATTACTGTGCCGCAACTTCCGCGCACTAAGAAGGCGCGATAAAATTCGTCGCGACGGGATTTGAAATTTAAAGAGCCGAGATTAAAATTTAAAGCGGGGCTTTGTTCTGGCGTTAAATTTAGAGGCGCATTTTGTTCGGATTTGAAATTTAAAGCAGGGACGCATTTAGGCTCGGAATTTAAAGCGGCGGTGCGTTTAAAATTTAAGGCCGCGCTTGCTGCGGCATTGAAATTTAAAGCCGCTGCGCGCTCGGGTTTGAAATTTAAGATCGCGCCCTGTTTTAGACGGCTCGCCGCGCGGCTCATATCAAATCCTTTTCGAGCGCGATTAGCTCATCAAAGCTCTCGCGCTTTCTAATCAGGCGGTCCTGCCCGTCGTAAACCGCGACCTCGGCGGCGCGGCAGCGGGTGTTGTAGTTGCTCGACATCGAAAAGCCGTAGGCGCCGGCGCTTTTGATCGCGAGCAGATCGCCGCTTTGTAGGCTAGGCAGGCTAACGCCTTTGGCAAAAAAGTCGCCGCTTTCGCAGATCGGCCCCACGACGTCGCAGGGGCTCGCTTCGACTAAATTTACGCTTGAAATTTTTTCATCCGCACACGAACAATTTGTTTGATCCGAGCCCCTGCCGCCTAAATTTACTTCGCTAGCGCCAGCTTCGTCTAAATTTATACCCTCCGAAGCGCTAACGATCTCGATGGCGTGGTGCGCGCCGTAGAGGCTCGGGCGTATGAGATCGTTCATCGCGCCGTCAACGATGACGAAACGCTTGCCGCAGTTTTGTTTTTCGTAAAGCACGCGGGTAAGAAAGACGCCCGCAGCCCCCGCGATGAAGCGCCCCGGCTCGCACACGATCGTGACATCTAGCCCGCTTAGGCTGCGCAAAATCCCCTGCGCGTAGTCGTAGAGCACGATCTGTTTTTCATCCTCGTAGCGGATGCCGATGCCGCCGCCCACGTCGAAAAATTTTATATCGATCTCAAGGGCTCGCAGCTCGCGCAACAGATCGCTTACGATCTTTGCGGCGTCGCAGATCGGCGCGATCTCCGTGAGTTGGCTGCCGATGTGAAAGTGGATACCGACGGGATTTAAAAATTTGCTCTTTTTGGCGTAGATATACATCTTGCGCGCAGTCTCGATACTAACGCCGAATTTGTTCTCATTTAGCCCCGTGGAGATGTAGGGGTGGGTCTTGGCATCAACGTTCGGATTTACGCGGATGCTAATGCGAGCAGGCTTATTTAGCTTTTGCGCGATTTGCTCGAGGCGCAGCATCTCGGCTTCGCTTTCTAAATTTATCAGCAAGATGTCCGACTTTAGCGCAAACTCGAGCTCGCTATCTTGCTTGCCGACGCCCGAGAATATGATCTTATAGCTCTTTGCGCCGATATACAGAGCGCGGCGCAGCTCGCCGATGCTGACGCAGTCAAAGCCACTACCC
Source organism: uncultured Campylobacter sp. (assembly GCA_963519515.1). Taxonomy (GTDB): domain Bacteria; phylum Campylobacterota; class Campylobacteria; order Campylobacterales; family Campylobacteraceae; genus Campylobacter_B. The sequence goes on from CAUQNJ010000001.1 coordinate 148,407, forward strand.
AGATCTGATAGAAATTTTAAAATGCTCAAATTCGAGCTTGCTTTAATCGCGAAGCAGACGAGCGACTTGCGCGCTGCGAAGGCCTCTTTGAGCGCTATGAAATTCTTTTGTATCTCGTTAAAATCGTAAACGTATAAAGGGGTGCCGTATTTGCGGGCTAAGCTTGAATAATCCATAGAATTTCCATCGATAAATTTTGCGCCATTCTAACAAATCAAGGCTTAACGATGCTTAAAAACCAAAAAGGAGGCGAAGCAAAATAGCGCGGCTATGGGCGCTATGACGCCGAGCTCGGGGACGATTACGCCGTTAAGCGAGAAGCGGATCAGCACGAAAAATACCCCCCACGCGCACAGCGTAGCGATAAAAAATCCAAAGCTTAGTAGCGCGAGATTAAAAAATCGTCCCGTAACGGGCAGGTAGTAATACAGCACCAATACTGCCAAAGGCGCAAACAATGGAAAAAATATCATATTATAAAGGCTTGCTTTTATAGTGGAGATATTTACGCCTTGATGCGAAAAGGTGCGGATCGAACGCAAAGCATCCCTGATCGAATATACATTACTCGTATCATAAACGCTTGCAATTGAGCTTGGATCAAAGCCCTTAAGCGCCTCGCTCTGCGCGCTAAGCTTACTTTTTAATCCACTTCCTCCAAGTTTAAGCTGCGCTGGTAAAGTAGTGGTATTTACGTCGCGCAGATGCCAAATTTTACCTGCGTATTCGCCAGAGCTTGCATGCGAGCGTGAAGCAACGGAGTTATCACCCACATCAAAGATTGTTATATCATTTGCGTTTTTGCCGTTTAGAGCTTTGATGTAGATATATTTACCCTTAAATTTCAAAAACATATCTTCGCTAGCGGGCGCAAGATCGGTCAGGTTTTTTTGAAATTTCAGCGCGTATGCAAACGAGGTGGAATTTAAAGATATAAAGCCTGCAGTAATCGCAAGTGCGATCAAAAATGGAGGGATTATCAGCGCGTTTTTGCTAACTCCAAGCGCATAAAAGCTCACAAGCTCGTTGCTACGGATCATATTAAAGCCCATCAAAATAAGCGCAAAAATAAGACTTAGCGGTAGCGTGTAGCTAAGCGCAACCGCTGCAGTTAGAGCGATATACAAAAGAGCAGTATTCGCGCTTGAGGGAAAATCTTTGAGATTGGTAAGCACATCGATGCCTACATAAAAGCACTCAAGGGCTATTAGCAGGATAAAAAAATACTTCAGATAAGAAAGAGCCGCGTATTTTACGTATAACTTCACACCCTAGCCTTTTTAATCGTAAATTTTTGCGCGATCTGCTCTATATCCGAGCAAATGAGCTCTTCTACCGCGCGCGCGACATAGGGTAAAATTTCACTCAGCTTCTCGCGCTCGCTTTCGTTAAAATTTCCGAGTACGAAATTTGCCGCGTCCTGCCCTTGCTGTTTTTTACCCACGCCGATACGCACGCGCTCGTAATCCGCGCCGATTAGCGCGTCGATCGATTTGATCCCGTTGTGCCCGCCGCTACTGCCGCCTTTTTTAAATTTAACGGCGCCTAGATCCAAATCTATATCGTCGTGCACTACGATGATGCGCTCGGGCTTATAAAAATCATTCACCGCCTTTACGGAGTTGCCGCTTAAGTTCATAAAAGTTTGGGGTTTTAAAAGAAGCAGCGAGCCCTTTTTAAAAAGCTCGCCTTGGAATTTAGACGAGCCGAGCTCGCTAAAGCCGCCCGTCTTTAAAATTTCGTCGATTAGCATAAAACCGACGTTGTGTCTAGTGTCTGCGTATTTCTGAGCAGGATTCCCAAGTCCTGCGATCAGTATCATAGGCACCCCTATTTAGCCGAAGTAACTCCGACTACCGCTACTGAGCCGTCTAGGATGATGCTGACGCCCTCTTTTACAGGGATGTCGCGGATCAAAAGAAAATCGCCTACGTCAAGATCGGTCACGTCCAGCGTAAAAGCATTCGGTAGGTCTTTGCCGGCGCATTTTACTGCGATGCGGCGCTTGGATTGCACCAAAATACCTTTATTTTTTAAGCCTTTGGCGACGCCTGTTACCTTAACCGGCACTAGATATTTGCTTACCACGTCATCCTGAACTACGCGCAAATCTACGTGAGTTAGGGTGTTTGTGACGGGGTGCTTTTGGTATTCTTGAATGACGACTTTATAAACCTTGCCGCCTACGCTAACCTCGAAAGGAAGGGTTTTCTTGGCGCGCGTAGCTTTGATAAATTCGTTTACCTTAAACGCTGCGTTAATATTGTCAAATCCTTTCGCATAAATATTAGCGATTAGATAACCATCTCGTTTTAGGGATTTTGAAGCCCTTTTACCGATACTATCTCTAACGATACCTTCTAACATTAGGTTTCCTTTGTGAAAAAATGAAGCGCGATAATAGCCAAATATTGCTTTAAATCTATTTAAGCGCCTATCGGAATTCAAAGGCGGATTTAATCCGCCATCTTATAAAAATCACCCACAATCTTATAGAATTCCACATCCTTCATAACGGCTCTTTTTACCTTTCTCGGCTGCCCTGTTTTGGTTATCGTCTCTATTTCTTCGCGCTCGCCGGTATCTACTTGGGTTTTATTTAAGGCTTTTTCTTTGATCAATACTAAATTTGCGCCGTATTTTTCAGCTTTTCTTAAAAATTCATATTCCGTTCTTTTGAAATCTTCTCCCTGCTCTTCGATATTTTTTACTACTAGTCTGATTTTTTTGCCATTTTCTTTAAGCTCATCTAATTCCTTTTCATCGTCTATTTGCATTATTGTTTCTTTTAGATGCTCAAAATTTTTTCTATATTCTTCTATTCGTCGTTGTCTTTCAGCCTCCTCTTCAGCTCGGATCCTTATTCGTTCAGCCTCCTCCTCGGCCTCTCTTTTTAATCTTTCTTCTCTTCTTAGCTTTTTTTCTGCTTCTATCTTTGCTTCTTCCTCAGCTTCTAGTCTCTCTTTTTCAGCTTTTTCTTTAGCTTCCATTTCATCTCTTCTTACACCTAAATACATCATTATCGATATACAAATAAAAATGCTCATACTTATAAGACCTGCGATATCTATATTTACTCCAAACCAATCGGTAATTAAAAAGCTCACTAGGCTTAATATAAATAAAAATATAGCTGCATTCCAAAATGCTCTTCTCCGCTTGATAAAAAGCGCTATAAGTATAACCGAAGTAATTAGCGTTAGCACCGAAACTATGTTATGGACGGTTTCCATTTTTCCTCCTTTATTTTTTAAAAATACGTGACTTATCACACACCTTATCTGTGCTGCAAAATCGTCATAATCAGCCGCTCTTGCATGATTTCGTAAAAATCCTTTTTGTATTCGCTCGCATGCTTTCGCAACGCGTCTTTGAATTCGTCGTAGAATTTCAAGCTGCATTCGTGAGTCTCGAAAATTTTTAAAAGCGTGCTGTACCTTATGACCGAATAACGCTCATACTCATGAAATTTCGCTAACTCCCTATCCGCATAGCTATAATCAGGTAGAAGCAAAAAGCACTTTGCCCTGCCGCCTGCATCTTGCCTATCGGCAATCTTTGAATATTTATCTAGCTGAGAGCGTATTGCACCGCTTTGCAAATCGTGTCTTATCCCGTTGATACCGGATTTGATCTTATTTTCGATGACGATTGCGTGGTTTTGATCTTTTATAAAAATATCTATATTTTTGTATTCTCTTAAAATTTGTGCATCCGCGCTCAATCTTAGCCGCAAAATTTCATTTGCAAATTTTAAAAATAGTTCCGTATCGTTTCGCAGATAATAGACTATCCAATTTGAAAAGCTTAACTCATCGTCCATCTTGCCGATTATCTCTAGGATGTTTTGCTCTTTAGCTTTAAAATTTAAAATTTCATCTCGTTTGATCCGCTTCGCAGTGTCGCCGCTCTGCCAAAGCTCGGGCGCGAAAATTTTATCCAGCACGCTTTCGTGGCGGACATATTGCTTCAAAGATTGCGAGGAAAATTTAAATGGCACTAAAAAATGCGTTTCGTCTATCAATTTCTCGTCATCAACGATGTAAAATTTAAATTTTGGTTTTTTAAAATTCGACGTCTCAAACGTTATATATGCCGCATTGGGGCTATCGTTTTCGCTTTCAAATAGCTCGTTTAGAAGCACGCCGCCGTAAGCGATATTTTGTGCTTCAATCATTTCGGATTGTCTTTTAAGCTCCTCTTTAGCGCCGCGCTTTCTGCCGCTAGTAAAAAGCTCATCGCTCAAAAGCAGCCTTAACTCGCTAGCGCAAGCTAAAATTTCAAAACAATGTTTTGAAATAGCACGCACTAAAAGAACTTTGTGCGCATTCTTCGCATCCTCGTTTATCGTGCCGTAAGGATTTACGTAGATGTAGTGTCTGCCGTTGTCTGCGTTAAAAAGATTGATGATTTCGTGCCCTAATCTTTCGTCCAAATAGCCGCCCGAAAACATTCGATTTATAATTATCATCTCAGAATAAATTCCTATCTATTATTTTTAGCGCTAAATTTACGCACGCATTCTCGTATGGCGTTACGTACCTCGTCGCGCTTTTGTTTGTCATAAAAGTATAGTCCCGTCGAGCCGAAGCCTCCTAAGACGTAGAGATAATATCTTGTTTGGATGTCATTAATGCGCCGCCCCAATCTAGCGCTTTTGGTGCTTTTGGAGCTCATCCTAAAAAATTTAATCACCGCTAGGAAAATTTTAAAAATATTTGCGCTTTTTACCTCTTTTTTCTCTAAGCGCATATCCTCGATTTGATCTGCCGTGACGGTTCTGCTGCGCATTAAATTCCAATACGGCGCGCAGAGCAAAACGGCTACAATGCTATTTTCAACATCGCTTCTGGGGAAAGTAATTTTACCTGTTTGCATATCGATCAGGTATCTTTTGTTTTTATTGTAGATCAAAATGCTTTGAAACGGCAAAAGCACTAAAATCACGGCACCCACGCCTAACGGCAACAGCAAAATTCCAATGAGCAGCGCCCATTTAAAATTTTTAAAAACGATTTCTAGTGCAGTATGGACGTCGATTATATCATATTTCATAAAATTCTCTTGCGATGAAATTTTAAAATTTTATTCATTTGATCGCTTGCGCGATTTAAATTCTAAAAAGCGCCGAAGCATTAAGACCTCAGCGCTTTTTAGATAAAATTCCGTGACTAATTTTGGCGCGAGGTCGCTACTTTTTGCGACGCTTTTTATCTCCGGCTCTTTGAGCGGGAGTTCTATAACTTCCTGCTCTTCCTCTTTTATCGCCGTTTTTTCCTACTCTATTTTTTGGTGTCGCCATCTCCTGCTCCTTATAAAAAAATATGCGTGATTATACCCCCCCCCCCCCCCCTGAAATTTGGTTGAAATTTTGTTTATCAAAGATTAA
>CAUQNJ010000002.1:0-119851 GCA_963519515.1 uncultured Campylobacter sp.
TATTGCCCTTTTCGGCTGCGGTGATACCGGCTGCTAGTCCTGCAAAACCGGAACCAACGATAACTACGTCCCACTCTTCGTCAAATTTGACGTCTTTAGCGTTTACCGCAGCGTTTGCGTTTACGGAGCCGAGCGCTAAAGCACCCGCGCCAACTAGGCTCATTTTGAGCAGATCACGTCTTGAAACGTTTTCCATGATGTCTCCTTTATTTTACCGTTATACGGTTTTTTTGATGCCTAATTTTGGGAAAATTATACCTAAAGTTAAATAAAAGCAAAATAATATTATTTAAAAATTGTTTTTAAATTTTAAAAAACCGCCGCAGCCAAAAAGCTGCTTATCGGCTGCTTGCTAGTTCTAAATTTAGATAAATTCTAAATTTAAATCTCTTCATAAAATTTTGCGCGTGCTGCTAGAGCACATTTTGTGCCGGATAAAAGACCCGCTAAAAGCAGGTCTTTATCTCTCGCAAAGCTTGCCACACGCATCGGCGCGACACCTGCTGCAGTGAGTCATTTGACGCATAGAGCCGCCGATTAGCTTTCGCATGCTACGAATTTCTTCATTCGAGGGCGATTTGATATTTGCAAAAGGGGTATCATGTACGGGGATCATCGCCATACAGTTCATGATATCGGCTTGCCACTCCTTGGCCTTTCTCGCGATTTCGGGGACGTGATCCATATTTACCCCCGGGATTACGACCGTATTGATCTTAACGATCATGCGGGCTTCTTTTAGCTTGCGGATCCCTTCCTCTTGGCGCGCCTGAAGAATTCTAGCGCCCTCTTCGCCGCGATAAATTTTGTTTTTGTGGCGTACCCAGGCATAAATTTTGCCGCCCACTTCGGGCGTTACGGCATTGACCGTTACCGTCACGTGGCTCACGCCGATTCGCACGATATCATCCACGTGCTCCGGCAAAGATAGACCGTTTGTGGATAGGCAAAGTAGGGCGTGAGGGAAGCGGGCTTTGCATTTTTCAAAGGTAGCTAGGGTCTTGTCGGCATCGCACATAGGATCTCCGGGTCCTGCGATACCGATGACTGAGATATCTTGTCTAAATTTAAATAGATTTTCCACGTATTCTACGGCTTCGTCCGGGCTTTGCACTCTCCCTGTTACGCCGGGGCGATTTTCGTTTGCGCAGTCGTAGATGCGGTTGCAAAAATTGCATTGTATATTACAATGCGGCGCTACGGGAAGGTGCACGCGCCCGTAGGCGGCGGACGCTTTTTTGCTAAAGCAGGGGTGGTTGTCGAAGGAGGGTTTGGCGAAAAAATTCATCAATCTTTTTTCCTTCCGAATTTGATGGCGTCCGCGTGGCAAACATCCATACAATCGCCGCAGTTCGTGCAGTTCATCTCGTCCGGTCTCGTGCCCATTTCGCATTTGCGCAAACAGGCGTTGCAGTTATCGCAGGCGCTCGTTTTATAAACGCGAAATATTGAAATTTTACGCAGCAGCTCCATTATGCCGCCGCTAGGACAGGCGAAGCGGCACCATAAATTTGCGACGATCAAAGATGCAGCGATGAGGGCCACAACTACGGCAGTGCGAACCGCCCAGTACCAGTCGGAAAATTTAAATGACATGATAACGGCGTTTAGGTACTCGTCGCTGGTGCGAATAGGGATCATGACGCGGGGGTTTCCGTAGATAAAATACACGCCCGCGCTAAGCAAAACGGCTAGAACCATGCCTATCTGCGCATATCGTAGCTTCCTGTTATTTTTTAGCTTAAGCTTAAAGGCGGCAAATTTGCCGAGCATTTGATTTACGAATCCGCCCGGGCAAAGCCAGCCGCAAAACGCGCGCCCAAGGAAAATAACCAGCACAGGTATAAATAGCCAAAAGCCGAAAAAGACGGTCGCGATCCGCCCCCAGCACGTGACGATCGGACAGGATTGGCAGTTTACGAAAGGCACTATAAAAGGGCATCTAAAAATTCCGTAATAAGCCCATTGCCCGATCGCACCGATAAAAATCAGCTGCACCAATCGACGAATTTTAGTTAGTCTAGAGACTTTTTTCATCTTTGCCATATTTACTATACTAAACATCTTTTACACCAAACCTTTCTATGAGTTCAAGCCCGCGCGCCGAATGGATGGAGGTAAAGCCGTGTCGCTCGAAAATTTCCTGCCCCTCCACGGAGCAGACGAAGTCCGCGAAGTCGTCGGCTAGCTTCTCGTCCTTTACGTACTTCATGATATTTAGCGTAAAGGTAAGCGGCCCGGGCGGGATGAGTTTCTCGTCGATAGGCATATATTCGATCTTGTCTTTAAACCTATCGTGCGTCGTTAGGCGCTTTTCGATTATGGACGCATCGCCCTTGCCATCTACCAGATCACACATCATCTGGATGACGCATGAGCCGTTGGCAATCATATTTTTCATAACGGGCTCTGTGAGACCTGAATTTTTCAAAATTCCCTTTACCGGTCCGCTACCCGGAGGCGATGCCCTTAGCGGCAGCATCACCCGCACGCCGGGCTCTGCTAGATCCTTCAGATCGCGAATGCCCGCGGGATTTCCCTTCGGCACTACTAAAACGTAGTCGGTAAAACATAGCGGTCTAAAGCGGAGGCTAAGGCCAGCCTTACGCAGTTTTTGAGACAGCTCCAAAACGCGAGCGCCGAAAACCTCCGTCTTGCCTTGCAAGGCTAGCAGCGACTTTCCGAGCGCACCCGCAAAGGCGCCGGTGTATTGGATATTATGTCCCGTCCTTGACTCATAAATGGCGTTTAGCTCGTTAAATGCTTCGGACAGTCCTCCGCACGACCAAACCTGCAGCGAATCAGGCTTAAACGGCGTGAAGCCGGCGAGCATCGATTCGGGTCCGGCGATGGCGGCTGCCGCTAAAGCTCCTTTTAAAAAGCCGCGACGAGATTCGTCTATCTCTTTAAATTTCATGCAATCTCTCCTTTCTTTGGTTTGTTTTTAAATTTAGAAAATTTTTAATTTTAAAATTTCAAATAAGACCTGCTAAAGCAGCTCTATAAAGGCTTCCAGCCGCGTGCGTATCTGCCCGACATCCTGTTTTGAATAATCGGTCTCTAGCGACATATAGTTCGCTCCCGCTTCGCGGCTCGCCTCTTTGATCTTGTTCGTCTCGATCGCGTAGGTGTGGCAGCCGCTTAGCACGACGTCGATGACGCCGTCTGCTTGATACTCGCGGATAAATTCCTTGATAATATCCGAGCGTGCGTCGTTTTGATACATCACCGAACAGGGGATTTTAAGGTAGCGCTCGGCGATATTTGCGACCAAATCGCCCTTAGTTTGTACTTGGTTTTGATAGCCTTTGGTGCCGGAGCAGTTTTCAAATGCCACTACGTCCGCGCCAAGATCTTCGATCTGCTTGATAACCTTTTCATACACGCCTCCGCTTGGACAGCCTGTGATAATGATCCGCTTTTTGCGAGTTTTCGGCGGCGTCATCTCCTTTGCGGCGGCTATGTAGGCGCGTATCATTTTAAGCTTCTCCTGCTTGTCGTATATGAAGTCGCTCGCAAATGAAATTTGATGAATTTCGCTGCCCGCTACCGGCATAGGATTTAGTTTGCCAAGCTCTAAAAGCTCCAACATAACATCGCGCTCTTCGTTGTAAATTTGCACCGCATCTAGTAGCGCTTCATCCGTGATTTTCGTATTAAATTTTTGCTCTAAAACTTTACGAAATTCCCTAAGCTCGTCGGTAAAAAGCTCCAAACTCTTGCCGCCGGTCATATTCGGCAGTTGCAGCACGTGGACGTCCTTATGCTTTGCGAGCAGCTCATACATCTTTTTCTTGCCGTCGCAGGTCGTTTCGCCTATGACGAGGTCGCTAGCGTTCATATAGGGGCATTTTTTCGTAACCGCGTAGCCGTAGCTTGCTTTGATTAGTGGGCAAAGATTGCGCGGAAGCTCGGCATGAGCGGCGTTTATCGGCCCCTCATCCGAAGCGCACAGACTAACCGGAACCGCGCCCGCGGCGTAAATGAGCTCCTTTGGCGAATATGTGCAAAACGTCCCCACGACGCTCATTCCTTCGGCTTTTAGATCCTGGAGCGCCATAGAATTTCGCTTTTTAAGCTCCGCAAAATCATACTTCATCTTTTCTCCTTTTTCCCATTATCGCAGCGCCCATCGCGCCGCAGTAGATTGCGTTTTCGTGAGTAAAAATTTCAGCCCCTAGGTGCTCGCTTAGAAGCTGTTTAAAGAGCGGTACGTTGCTAAGCCCACCGCTTAAAAAGTAAATTTGATTTTCCAGTCGTTTGATGAGAGAGGCGACCTTGTGCGCAGATGAGTCCACGATAGCGTAGGCGATCTCGCTCGTTTCGGCTCCGTTTGCGCTTAGCGAGACGATCTCGCTCTCGGCAAAAACAGTGCAGGTCGAGCTTAGTTTGATAGCTGGATTTTTGCGGGCGGTTTTGTAAATTTCGCTTAGCTCTAGCCCCAGACGGCCCGCGCTGATCTCTAAAAATTTGCCCGTGCCCGCCGAGCACTTGTCGTTCATGATAAAATCCGCGGGCTTGCCGTTTTCTATTTTGATCGCTTTGGTGTCTTGCCCGCCCACATCGATGACGGTGCAGTCTTGCTCAAATAAAAAGTGTGCCCCAAGCCCGTGGCATAAAATTTCGCTCATGCTAAGCTGCGCGTACTCTACGCTAACGCGTCCGTAGCCCGTAGCCGTCACGAAGCCCTCTGCGTAGCCTTTTTGCTCTAAGGCTTGCTTGATCTGGCGCGCGACCTTGACTGCGCTAAAGCCGCTTGGCAGCAAAAATAGCTCGCAAAATTCGCCGCGTTCGTCCATAACGGCGACCTTTGACGAGGTAGAGCCGATGTCGATACCGATAAAATGCATAAAATTTTAAATCCGTCGAAAAATATTTCTACACCGTAGAACTTTAGCGCAATCTTAGCTTTTTAAGACTTTTATATCGCTGAAATTTAGCGCAGGCGAGCGGCGCAGATTAAATTTAGCCTCATGCCGCGTTTGAATTGGTTTTAAATTTAGATTTAAATTTAGCGCTCGCGGGCGATTAGAATTCCGCTTAAAATTACCACCGCGATGCCCGCTAGCACGATAGGGCCGGGTAGGTGATCGCCTAGCATAATGCCTAGCGCCATGCTAAATAGGATGTCGCTGTAGCTGATCGCGGCGACGATACCCGCTTTGCGCGAAGCGGCGTAGGCGCGCGTCATGTAAATTTGAAAGTAGATACCGCTGACGCCCAGAAGCGCCACGAGCACCCAGCCGAGCAGGCTCGGTAGATTAAAGTAAGCAAGCCTCGCCAAATCCGCCCCGCTGAAAAGCCCTAAAATTTTAACCTCGCTATCACCGAGCACCCAGCCTGCAGCCATCATCATCGCGCTTAAAAAGGTAGCAGACGAGACGAAAACCAGCACGATGAGGTTGGTGGCGTAGTATTTGCGAAGCTCGCGCACGCTCGTGTATGCAAGCCCCGCGCACATACCGCCGAAGATTCCCACCGCGTCGGTTACGCTGATACCGATGTGCGGGCGCACGACGAGTAGAATTCCGCCAAATCCGAGCAGTATCGCAAACCAGCCCTTGGAGCTTAGCTTTTCGCCTAAGAAAAATGCCGAAAATAGCGCGGTGAAAATGGGCGCGGTCTTTTGGAAGGTAAAAGCGGTGCCAAGATCGATGTGAGCGATGTTGTAAAAAGTCGCTAAGATACCGCAGCTGCCGATAAAGCCGCGAAACGCGAGTAGCCACGGCTTGCCGCCCGGCCCCAGATTTTTTACTCGCCTTAGCGAAAACAGCACGATCGCGATGCCTACGACGTTGCGGAAAAACACGATCTCGGCGCTACTCATCCGCTCCGCCATCACCTTGGCTAGCGCGCCGTTTAGCGCGAAATAAAAGCTCGCTACGAGCATATAATAAACGCCCAGATGTTTCAGCCAAAACGCGGAGTAAAATTTCTGCTTCACGCCGTCCTACTTTCGGTTCGCCACTAGCGTGCCCGCGACGACGATGAGCGCCATACCTCCAAGCGCCATGAAACCGGGCAGGGCGTCGCCTAGCAGCAGCCCAAATAGCGTCGAAAAGATGATATCTGCGTAGCTGATCGTAGCTACTATGCCCGCTTTGCGCGTCGCGGCGTAGGCCTTGGTGACGTAGGTTTGATAAAATAGCCCCAGCAGCCCCAAAAGCACGGCAAAGAGCCAGCCCTGCGCGTTTGGAATTTTAAATTTGCAAAGCATAAAGCTCAGCGCGGGCGCGTCTATAAATTCCGCCGCGATCATAAGCACTACGGGCATCAGCGTGCCGGCAAGAAGCGCAGAGAGGATGATCGTATCGGAGCTATAGTATTTACGTAGCCCGCGCACGGAGGTAAGCGCCATTGCGGCGAATAATCCGCTTAAAATTCCAAAAATATCGCTCGGCTGCAAGCCAAACTGCGGCTGAATTACCAAAACGATGCCCACAAAGCCCAAGCAGACCGAGAACCAGCCCATCGCGCCGAATTTTTCGCCGAGGGTAAAGTACGCAATGATCGCCGTCCAAATGGGTGCCGTTTTTTGAAAGGTAAATGCCTCGCCGAGGCTGATGTTGGCGACGTTATAAAAAAATACCATCAGCCCCAAAATCCCGATAATGCCGCGAAACGCGAGCGTAAAAGGATGACCGCCCTTGTTTGCGAAGCGCGCCGTACGGGGACGAGCTTTGATTTTATAAAGCAGGATCAGAAGTCCTGGTAGATTGCGAAAGAGCACGACCTCAAGCGATGAAATTTGCGCGCCCAAAAGCTTGGCGAAAACGCCCGTAAGAGAGTTGTAAAAGCACGCCATCAGCATATAATACACGCTTAGATGGTGCAGCAAGAAGTTGTTGTATTTCATCGCGACCCTTTAAATTTGCGGAATTATACACGCATAATGATTAAATTTTAATATTCCGCCGTTTTAATATTTCGTCGCGCCGCCTGCTTTTGCGCGCCTGGCGCGACCGCTCGATTTTGCACTTTGGCGCTTGAATGCGCGGAATAGTCAAAATTTACGCAGCCGAGGGTTTTTGCGCTTTCGCACGGTTGCGCCCGTTTTTGTGCTTCGACCGCTAGATTTCGCGGACAGGCTTCGGTTTTAAAATTTTATAAATTTACGCGTAGCTCTAGTTTTGCGTCATTCGTGGCGATGGATCGCGCGTTTTGATGCCTTGCGTCCGTGCGGCGTCCCGCTAGTGCCGCTGCTCGCGTATGTGAGCCGCAAGCGCATCTCGTCGAATGCGTCCGTCGCGCTGATGTCTATGCGAGCTGCGGTAAAATTCCATAAAATTTAGCGCCTAAATTTCATAAAATTTTGTCGTCCGACTTGCGCGAGCGAGCGCGTAGAATTTGGCTTTAATCTATTTTTGGTTATAATCGCGCCAAAAACTACAAGGACGAACGTGAAAAGTTTGATCATCATCGGGCGCCCCAACGTCGGCAAGTCGAGCCTTTTTAACCGCCTAGCGGGCGCTCGCATCGCTATTACCAGCGACGTTGCGGGCACGACGCGCGATACCAATAGAGCCGAAGCCGAAATTTTCGATCGTCGCGTGCGCGTGATCGATTCTGGCGGCTTGGACGACACCTCCGAGCTGTTTGCGCGCGTGCAGGCTAAGACGCTAAGCGAGGCAAAGAGCGCAGATTTGATAATCTTTATGACGGACGGCAAGCTGCTTCCGAGCGATGATGAGCGGCGGATATTTTTCTCGCTGCAAAAGCTCGGTAAGCCCATCGCCCTAGCGGTCAATAAAATAGACGGCAAGCGCGACGAGGAGCGGAGCTGGGAGTTTAACGAATTCGGCGTTAAATTTTTCCCAATCTCCGTTTCGCACAACAGCGGCATTGATGAGCTGAAAGAGTGGATCTACGGCTTCTTGGACCCTGCGCCCGCGAGGCAGGACGAGGATGAAATTTTTGATGATTTTATAGAGGGCTTTAACGACGAGGGCGAGCCGAAAGAGGGGCGCGACGAGGAATTTTACGCTAGCAAAACCATCGGCGTAGGCATCATCGGGCGGGTAAACGTCGGTAAATCGAGCCTTCTAAATGCGCTTGTCGGCTCGCAGCGCTCGGTCGTGAGCGATTATGCGGGCACGACGATCGATCCGGTGAACGAAAGCACGGAATTTGAGGGGCGCACGCTAGAGTTTATCGACACGGCAGGTATTCGCCGCCGCGGTAAGATCGAGGGCATCGAGCGTTTCGCGCTAAATCGCACCGAAAAAATTTTACAAAACTCCGACATCGCGCTTTTGGTACTTGACGCAAGCGAGCCGCTAAACGAGCTGGACGAGCGCATCGCGGGGCTTGCGGCCAAATTTGAACTCGGGCTCATCATAATTTTAAACAAATGGGATCTTTGCGAGCGCGATTACGACGAGTTTTGCCGCGATCTGCGTGATAGGTTTAAATTTCTTTCCTACGCGCCGATCATCAGCGTCAGCGCGACGGACAGGAAGCGGATCCATAAAATTTACCCGCTCATTTTGGAGGTTTATTCAAATTTCACGCGCAAGCTCGGCACCGCAAGGATCAATGAAGCGGTAGAAGCCGCGATAAAGGCGCATCCGATACCTCGCGAGCGGGGCAAATCGGTTAAAATTTACTACGCCGCGCAGATCGGCTTTGCGCCGCCGAAGATCGCTCTTGTAATGAACCGCCCGCAAGCGCTGCATTTTAGCTACAAGCGCTATTTGATGAACAGGCTGCGCGCGAGCTTTGCTCTTTCGGGAAGTCCGCTAGTGCTGCTGCCGCGCAAAAAAGGAGAGAGCGATGAAGAGCGGTAACATCGTGCTCATCGGCTTTATGGGGGTCGGCAAGGGCACGGTAGCGCGGGCGCTGGCTGCGCAAAGCGGGATGTTCGCGCTTGATTGCGACGATATGATTGAAAGCTACGCCAATAAAAAGATCGGGCAAATTTTTAAAGAGCAGGGCGAGCAGAGCTTTAGAAAGATGGAAGAGGGCCTTGCGAAATTTTTAGAAAAGTCCGTCCGCTGCGCCGTGATCTCCACCGGCGGCGGCTTTTACGCCGTGAAAAATTTAAATAAAATCGGCACCGTCGTGTATCTGAAATCAAGCTTTGAAGGGATTATTGATCGCTTAAAAAATAGCGAGAACGCGGAGAAAAAATTTGCCAAGCGCCCGCTGTTAGCGGATCTGCAAAAGGCCGCGGCGCTGCACGCCCAAAGAGACGGGGCGTATGAAAAAAAGGCCGACATCGTAATCAACGTCGAAAATAAAAGCGTAAAAAAGATCGTAAAAGAAATTTGCTCCGCCTGCGACGGGCTAAATTTAAAAGGAAAAAAGATGTCTAAACAAAAGCGCTCCGGCGGCGGTAAAAATTCCAAGCCGCACGGCAAAGAGGGCAAAGGCGATAAGCTTGAAAAGAAAGAGGCGCTAAAGCAAAAGCTGCGCGAATTGATCGAAGGCTTAGAACGCGAGCAAATTCCAAAGCGGGTGATCGCGTGGCACTTCGATCTTTACGAGCCTTACGCGCTTGAATTGGCGGGATCGAGCAGTTATGACGCGGATGACGACGACTGGGCGTGCGAGGACGAGGATGAGTTTTATCCCGAATATTCACGCTTGCAGCTTGAATTTTTAAATGAGCTTTCGTGGCGGCAGGTTTTAAAAATGCTCGTGCAGGCTCTGCGCGAGCTGCGAGAGCAGATGCCAGATGCAAAAATTTTTAAGTGCAAGCACGTCGCCGTGGGTTTTGTGGACGGCGATTTGATTTTGATTTAAAGGAGCAATGATGAGAATTTTAACGGGTCTTCAGCCCAGCGGCAAGCTGCATTTGGGCAACTACTTCGCGAGTATCAAACAGATGGTGGATGCGCAAAACGCGGGCGAGCAGATGTTTATGTTTATCGCAAACTACCATGCGCTCACCTCCGTAAGCGACGGCGCAAAGCTTAAAAATTCCACCTACGAGGCCGCCGCGGCGTTTTTGTCTCTCGGGATCGATCCGAAAAAGACGGTGTTTTGGGTGCAAAGCGACGTGAAAGAGGTGCTGGAACTTTACTGGATTTTAAGCGGATATGCGCCGATGGGGCTGCTCGAGCGGGCGCACGCATACAAAGATAAGATCGCAAAGGGCTTTGAGAGCAAGCACGATCTGTTCAGCTACCCCGTGCTGATGGCGGCGGACATCCTGCTATACAGCGCGGAGGTCGTGCCCGTGGGCAAGGATCAGATCCAGCACGTCGAGATCGCCCGCGACATCGCGCTTAAATTTAACAACGCCCACGGCGAAATTTTAACTATTCCGCAAGCACGAGTAAATGATGAAGTGGCGATCGTGCCGGGCACGGACGGCGCGAAGATGAGCAAGAGCTACGGCAATACGATCGATATTTTCTCAGATGCCGCGACGCTAAAGAAGCAAATTTCAAGTATCGTAACGACCTCCGAGCCGCTGGAGGCGCCTAAGCAGTGGCGCGGATGCAATGTCTATAACATCGCGAAGCTGTTTTTAAGCGAGGCGGCGGAGCAAGCGGCGCTGCGGGCTCGCTACGAGCGCGGAGGCGAGGGGCACGGGCACTTTAAGGCGTATCTAAACGAGCTCGTGCTTAGCTACTTCAAAGACGCGCGAGATAAATTCGAATACTATCAAAGCCACCGCGAAATTTTAGACGAGATGCTAAGACAGGGCGCGCAAAGAGCGGCTGCGACGGCTGCTTCATTGATGCAAAAGGTTCGCGCCGCCGTGGGGATTTATCGCTAGGGAAGGCTTTGTAAGCGATAAATTAGTAAAATAAATTTTAAAAAGGGGTAGAGATGAAAGCGATCGTAACGGTGATCGGTAAGGACAAGGTTGGCATTGTGGCGGGCGTTTCGGCTAAGCTCGCGCAGCTTGGGCTAAACATAGACGACATCAGCCAGACGGTTTTGGATGAGTTTTTTACGATGATGGCGGTGGTTTCCAGCGAGGAAAAGCAGGACTTCACGGCTCTGCGCGAGGAGCTAAACGAGCTAGGCGAAAAGCTAAAAGTTAAAATCAACATCCAAAGCTCGGCGATCTTTGACGCCATGCACAACATCTAAGGCGCGCAGATGGACATCAAAAACGTAACCGAAACGATCGCGATGATCGAGGAGCAAAATTTCGACATCCGCACGATCACGATGGGCATCAGCCTGCTTGACTGCATCGATCCCGATATCGACAAGGCGGCGGAGAAAATTTACGCCAAGATCACCGACAAGGCGCGCGATCTGGTAAAGGTCGGCAATGAAATTTCAGCAGAGCTTGGCATCCCGATCGTAAATAAACGCGTCTGCGTAACGCCTATCGCCATCATCGGCGCAGCGACGGATGCCGCTGACTACGTGCCGCTTGCTAAAGCGATGGACGAGGCGGCGCAAAAGGTCGGTATCGACTTTATCGGCGGCTTTTCGGCGCTCGTGCAAAAGGGCTACGCAAAGGGCGATAAAATTTTAATCGACTCCATCCCCGCCGCGCTTGCCGCGACGCAAAAGGTCTGCTCGTCGGTAAATATCGGCTCGACCAAAACGGGCATAAATATGAGCGCGGTCGCCGACATGGGGCGTGTGATCAAAGAGACGGCGAGGCTTTCGGATCTTGGCGCCGCAAAGCTAGTCGTATTTGCCAACGCCGTCGAGGATAACCCCTTTATGGCGGGCGCATTTCACGGCGTGGGCGAGGCCGAAGTCGTCATAAACGTGGGCGTCAGCGGCCCCGGCGTCGTTAAGCGCGCGCTTGAGAAGGTGCGCGGAGCGAGCTTTGACGTGGTCGCCGAGACCGTGAAAAAGACGGCGTTTAAGATCACGCGCATCGGACAGCTCGTAGGACAAATGGCGTCCGAGCGGCTGGGCGTGAAATTCGGTATCGTCGATCTATCGCTAGCTCCGACTCCGGCGGTGGGCGATTCGGTCGCGCGCGTGCTTGAGGAGATGGGGCTAGAGCGCGTCGGCACGCACGGCACGACCGCGGCTCTGGCGCTGCTAAACGACGCGGTCAAAAAGGGCGGCGTCATGGCGTGCAACCAAGTAGGCGGGCTTAGCGGCGCGTTTATCCCCGTCTCCGAAGACGAGGGCATGATAGCCGCGGTGCGCGCAGGCTCGTTAAATTTAGAAAAGCTCGAAGCGATGACCGCGATCTGCTCGGTGGGGCTCGATATGATCGCGATCCCGCAGGATACGCCCGAGCAGACGATCGCCGCGATCATAGCCGACGAGGCCGCGATCGGCGTGATAAATCAAAAAACGACCGCCGTGCGCATAATCCCGAAAGGCAAAGAGGGCGACACGCTGGAATTCGGCGGGCTTCTTGGCAGCGCGCCGGTGATGAGCGTAAATAAAAACTCATCTGCGGACTTCATCGCCCGCGGTGGCCAGATCCCCGCGCCTATTCATAGTTTTAAAAACTAAATTTAACCGGCTTAAGGAGAAAAGATGAGAGCGTTTGCGTTATTTGCGGCAGCTTTGCTTTTTAGCGGCTGTTCCATAATCTCGGCATTTTATAGCAAGGAGAAAAAATTTGAGCTGGCGGGCTTGGGGCAAGACGGGGTCTATAGGACCTCGGACGGCAGCACAGATACGCTAATAAAAATAATGTCCGCCCGCACAAAAGAAGGCGAGCCGTATCGTATAATCCACACGCTGGAAATTCCTAAAAATTCTACCCAGACGGATTTTGATAGCAACGATAAAGAGGTATTTAAAATAGACTGCTCTAAGAATCGTTGTTCGCCCGAATATGACAGGGAGCCGAAAAGAATTGCCATTTCTTGGCCTGCGCCGAATGGAGGCGGCGTTTTTGACGGCGTCATATATCTAAAAAATTTACGGCTCGTAAAGGCGTATTAAATTTGCGGATTTAAAAGCGAGCAAAATTCGTGAAATTTAGCGAGTAAAATTCTAAGTCGCCGCGATGGAATTTTTTGGACTTTAAATTCTGTACTACGGGCGCGGAATTTTGAGTTAGTTTCGGCTTAAAATTTCGTTTTTAAATTTCGGCGTGAAATTTTACGGCGCTATCCCCGCGGCGAGATAAAATTTTAAAATTTCGCTGCAAGACGCGGAGTTAAAATTTCATCTCCGCTCACGGCAGACAGCGGCGGGTCTTTTGAAATTTTAAATTTTAAAGCGGCTTTCATTGAAATTTTAAAATTTAAAAGCAACCTGTTTCGTTATCATTGTTCGTCCGCTAAGAAGCAGGCAAAATTCTATTTCGGCGCGGATTTAACACAGCGCGCAAAAACGAGCGCAGCATCAAAATTTTAAAAGACGAGCGAAAATATGAGGCGGAAATAAAATGCAAAAAATGGCTTGGAAATTTGGCGAGCTTGAAAAAGTCGCGACGGACGAGGGCTTCATTTGGTACGCGGAGCTGAAGCTAAAAAGCGAAAGCTTCGGTGAGGTGCCGTTTTGCCTCGTGTCTGCAGATACGGCGGATGTGGGCGATGAGACGATTTCGCTTGCTCGGCGGATCGCCCGAGATATCGATCGGTACGTAAAAGACGCCCTCGCCTTCCTGCGAGACGAGCTTAGACGCGAGTATCGTTTGGGCGAGGACGAGCTTAAGCTGCTTGACGTGCCCGTTTGCGATCTGCCGTTTGAGCTGCCGCAATGCACGTTTTACGCGCGCGATACGCAGTGGCTGATGAGATTTGCCGAGGGCGCGCTTGATATTTGCGAGCCTTTCGGCATCGGGGTGATTTTCGAGGGCGAAAGACCGCTGCGCGTGGAAAATTTAGAGCTTAGCAGAGAGTATTAACCGCGGATAAAATTTTAAATTTAGAGGCGATTTTAAAATTTACGTAGCGCGCAGATCGGCACACTATGGCGCATTCCTGCGGATAAATTTAAATCGCGGCTCGTTACCG
This sequence comes from uncultured Campylobacter sp., assembly GCA_963519515.1. Lineage (GTDB taxonomy): Bacteria > Campylobacterota > Campylobacteria > Campylobacterales > Campylobacteraceae > Campylobacter_B. The sequence continues at coordinate 13,851 of CAUQNJ010000002.1, forward strand.
TTTTGAAATTTTGTGGCGCACTTGTAGCGTCTAAATTTCATTTCCCGCGCCGTGCAAATACTTCGTTCGTGCCCTTAAAAGTGAGCGTTTATGACGGCGGCGCAAATTTAGGTGCAGGCAGTCTTGGAATTCTGCGTAAAATTTTGAAAGTATCCGCGCGCAATGGCGAGTAAAAAGCGCGCGAAAATTCGGCGTCTGGGCGCATAGCCGCTCATAGCCGCTACGGATTGAGTGAGCGAAGCGACAGAATTTAAACGCGGGGCGCGCGCGGGAAAAAGTCGAAGATAGGTGTGGATACATGCAAAAAAAGCATAAAGGCGCGCGGCGGTATAGAGTGGGGTAGTGGGGCTGCCGCAAATCAGGCTCGCAAATTGCGGATCGAAAGCAGGCTGAAATCAAAAGCTCGGCGCGCGGATTTGCAGATCGGGCGTCTAGGAAAGGACGGGACGCGCGCCGCGAATTTAGCGATTTGGCGCGCAGAACGCGAATCAAAAAGCGCCGTAAGCAAAGAGGCGCGCCGCGAAATTTTACGCTCCTTGAAATTTTATAAAATTTTGCCGCAAAATTTACGCTTTTTAAAATTCTATAAAATTCTGCTTGCAGAGCTTGCCCGTGAAATTTTTAAAGCTCTTGGCGGTCTGTTTTGAAATTTATAAAGCAGATCGCCGCGCAAGCGCCGCCGCGTGAAATTTAAAATCGAAGCAAACTGAAAGTTAAATTTTAAGCGCGAGCAAATTTGGCTCGCAAATTGCGGATCGGGCGTCCGGTGCAGCAAGGGCGCGGAGTGTAAATTTGGCGAGAAAATCGATATATAAATTTAGCGCGCAAACCATCCTAAAAATTTAACGAGCAAATTTTAAAACCGCTCTCGCAGAATTAACCCCCAAATTTACGCTCCATTTTACAGCATTTGCCGCGCAGATCGCGCAAATTTAATGCTCTGCCTGACGGCATTTGGCGCGTAAATTTCACTCTGTGTTATGCGCGCAAATTTAATGCTCCGCCAGGTGGAATTTAACGCGCAAATTTCACGGCGCTTTTAGGCCTTGCAACTTACAGCTTCCTAAGTTTTGCGATCTCATCGCGTAGCGCAGCGGCCTTTTCAAACTCCAAAGCTGCCGCGGCTTCGAGCATCTGCTTGCGAAGCTCCTTTACGATCTTGGCGCGCTCGGCGGCAGGCATTTTTTCGAGATTAGCACCCTTTCTTAAAATTTCGGTTCCGTCCTCGATCTTTAGGCTCTCTTCGATATTGCGGCTCGCAGAATGCGGGGTTATGCAGTGGGCGCGGTTGTATTCATCTTGAAATTTACGGCGCTTTTGGGTGATGTCGATCGCCTCTTGCATCGAAGCGGTGATCTTTTTACAAAACATCACGACCTGCCCGTTCACGTTTCGCGCGGCTCGCCCCATCGTCTGAATGAGGCTGGTGCGCGAGCGCAAAAAGCCCTCTTTATCGGCATCCATGATCGCGATAAGGCTTACTTCAGGCAGATCGAGCCCCTCGCGGAGCAGATTTATACCGATTAGCATATCGTATTCGCCGCTGCGCAGGCCGCGGATGAGCTCGTTGCGCTCGATCGCATCGATGTCCGAGTGCATATATTTGACCTTAAGCCCTAACTCCAGATAGTATTTGCTCAGCTCCTCCGCCATCTTTTTGGTTAGCACGGTCACCAATATCCGCTCGCCGCGCGCGATGACCTCCTTTGCCATATCGTGTAAAATTTCGACCTGATTGTCGCTGTCTTTTAAGACGATCTGTGGATCGAGTAGTCCCGTCGGGCGCAGTATCTGCTCATATACGGCGCCGCGGCTAAGATCCAGCTCGTAATCATTGGGCGTTGCGGAGACGAATAGAAATTTAGCTTTTTTATTGATAAACTCATCAAACATCAGCGGGCGGTTATCAAGTGCGCTAGGCAGGCGGAAGCCGTACTGCACGAGCGTTTCTTTGCGGCTGCGATCTCCTGCGAACATCCCGCGAAACTGCGGCAGGCTCACGTGGCTTTCATCGACGATGACGAGATAGTCCTTGCCCTTGCTCTCGTAGTAATCAAAGAGCGAATAGGGCGTCTCGCCCGGCTTTTGGCCGGTCAGATAGCGCGCGTAGTTTTCGATCCCCTTGCACATCCCCGTAGCGCCCAGCATCTCAAGGTCAAATTCCACTCGCCCTTTCAGCCGCTGCGCCTCGACGAGCTTGCCCGCGTCCTCAAAAAATTTCAGCCTCTGCTCAAGCTCCTCCTCGATTCCTTTGATCGTCGATTTCAAGCGCTGCTCGCCCACGATGAACTGGCTCGTCGGGTAGAGAATAAATTTTTTGACGCTTTGCGTCTTTTTGTTTTCGAGCACGTCCAGATGATACATCGCCTCTATCTCGTCGCCGAAAAACTCGATCCTAAACGCCTCGTCGTTAAAATACGCGGGATAGATGTCGATCACGTCGCCGTTTACGCGAAAATTCCCGCGATCAAAAAAATCGTCGTTGCGCTTGTAGCCCATATCGACGAGCTTGCGAAGTAAAAATTTAGTACTAAATTTTGATCCGATTTCAAAAAACAGCACCATGCCTTTGTATTCGGCGGGATCGCCCAGGCCGTAGTTTGCCGAAACTGACGCCACGGTGATGACGTCGTCGAAGCTTAGCAGGCTTGCAGTAGCGCTTAGTCGCAATCGCTCGAGCTCTTGGTTTACGTCGCTGTCCTTTTCGATGAAAAGATCCTGCCTGGGAATGTAGGCCTCGGGCTGATAATAATCGTAGTAGCTGATGAAATACTCGACATGGTTTTGTGGGAAAAAGCCCTTAAATTCGCTATAAAGCTGCGCCGCGAGAGATTTATTATGCGTCATTACGAGCGCGGGAATTCCGAGGCGCTTGATGATATTTGCCATGCTGAAAGTTTTGCCCGAGCCGGTAACTCCGAGAAGAGTTTGGTATTTGTTGCCGCTTTGAAAGCCCGCGACGATGCCTTCGATCGCTTTTTCTTGATCCTCGCTCGGGGAGAATTTGCTCTCGATTTTAAAATTTTGCAAAATTTTTCCTTTTTTAAAGCCAAATTTGGGTAATATCTCTACTTAAAATTATATCAGAAAAAGGCGAAATAATGGAATCAATCTTTGACGAAGAGAAAAAGGTCGAGGGCTTAAGCAATAAAGTAGCTGAGCTGATTAGGCGATACACCGAGGCTAGAGACGAAAACGAAAAGCTACGCACAGAGCTGGCGACGATCAAGGCGCAAAATGAGGCCTTGGGGATGCAGCTCGGCACGCTAGAGAACGATCTGGCGTATCGCAAGATGAGCGACGAGGATCTAAGCAAACAGATCGACGACGTTTTATCGGGCGATAATTTAGGCGAGAAATGAAAGAAATTTCGGTTCAGCTGACCAGCAAATCTTTGACGAAAAAATACGCGATAAATTTAGACGATGATTTCGCTGGTGTTTTCGGCAGAGAGTGGCGGATTTTAACTCGCGGCGGAGACCATCTGGACGCGGGCGAGCTACTGGAAGCCTATATCCGAAAGAGCTATGAAAATTTTATGCTGAACAAAAAAATAGATGCATTGGCAAAAGATATCGATGAAGGAGTAAAATAATGAAAATGAGAAAAGGTGCGGCAGTAGGCGGCGGCGTGAGCGGAATAATATTTTTGGCGATCATAATCTTTGTGATAGTAAAGATCATAATGCCGAAGCTCACGGGCGCGAAAGACGAGGTTTTGGTTAAGGCGTATGCGGTCGAGCTTGGGGGGGCGTTTAAGGATATACAAAGAGACTATCTTAATCAAGGCGGATTTAGAATGCTTAGAAGTATGACCGGCTCTAGGCAGTTTAGTGATAGTGATCTGGATAAGACTCTTGCTGTAGATAAATCTTTCGATTACGGAGTAGGACCAAAGCTAAAAAATGATATGATATTTTGTGCGACGATCACCTTGCGTCAAGATAGCCAAGGGTATTTTTTCGAAACTTCGAATATCAATCGCGCTAGAGAGCGCTGCGCCGCGTTTCATAAAGACGCGACTTACAAAGGGCTAAACGGCTTTAGGATAGGTAAATAATTCTCTGATTTAAAATAAGCGGCTATCGTGGAGTGCAATAATATCTGTGGAAAGCGATAGCTAATGTTACCGACTCATACGACTTACTAAAAGCGCGCGAAATTTTATCTCTATACACATTGGCACCTGCTAAATTTAAGAATTTGCGTTTTAAAAATTTGACTTCGTGTACAGCGGCGATGTAATCCATAATTAAATTTACGAAATTTGCGACCCGAAAGCGCAGAGAAATTTTATCAGCGTGAGTTTTAAATTTTTCACATAATTTTTATCGCCGATTCTCAACCGCCGATTTGATCCAACTACGCAAATAATCTAGCTGCTGCGGTGTATGGAACCAATGCTCGCCGTTTTTCATAACGCTTAAGGTGCAGCCAAATTGTTGCGCAAAATTTTTGACGATCTTCAGAGGCGTCATATCGTCGTTTTCTGCGTATAGAATCCGGCTCGGCGTTTCCCACTTAGTGATCGGATTATTCAAAACAAAACTCCAATATTCCCAAAAAAGCGGTTGCCCGACATGAGTCAAAATCATCCGCTCCTGCCCCAACCGTTCCTCGCTAACGCCGGCCCTACGCATTATATTTGAAATAACGCATTTCATATCAAGTATCGGCGAGACGAAGAGGCAGGCGCTAAGCTTTTCGTTGCGGAAGCTTTGCAGGCCGAGCCATGCCCCTAGGCTAACGGCAAACAGCGCGACCTCGTCCCAGCGCTTCTTTGCATACGATAAAATTTCGCGAAATTCCAAAATAGGGCGCCGCGGATCGCAAGAAGCGGGCTCGTGCCGCCTCTGTCCGTACCCGGACAAATCAAAGCTAATTACCTGCCAGCTTTGCTCGCAAACGACGGAAGCCAAAAGCTTCGCATCATCTTTGCTTCCGCCTTGCTCGTGAGCGTAGATATAAACCTTTTTCGAGCAGCTCCCCCAAATGGCGGCGGGAACACCACGTATCTCAATTGCGCTCTTTTGCATTTTTCGTTCCTTTAAATTTTTGCGCCGCTTACCCGCATTTTGCGGCAATGTTACAAGCAAAACCATAAATATTGCCAAAAATTTAATAGCACGCCCTGCTAGGCCGCCTGCGATTAGCGATAAATTTTAAAATTTTACGCGCGAGCTGCGCCTGTCGCTTTGTTTTGAAATTTAGCCGCACGAAATTTCAGGCGGCATAATTTTGATTCTTGCAGCGCAATTAAATTTTTATGTCGTAGAATTCTCAGGCTACGCGAGTCGCGAATAAATACCGCTTAAATTTTAAATTTCAAGTGGGCTCGCGCCTCAGAAGTTAAAATTTGCGCTAATTCATAAGCTGCGCTCAAGATACGGTTTTAAATTTCGGTGCTTGTTAGTGCCCGTAATCGCGCTGTGTTTGCTGCGATCCCCCCAAAAAAGCTTAAAAAATCAATCCTGCGGTGCCGAGCTTGAGCCCTAAAGAGATAACTATCAAAACCCCAAGCCCCGCAAAAAAGCCCGCCAGCACGTCATCCAGCATCACGCCGAGCCCGCCTGGTACGTCGCGATCCACGCGCCCGATGATCGAGGGTTTGCGGATGTCAAACGCCCTGAAAAAGAGCAGCGCCAAAATCATCGCAAGGGCCGAGATCCTGCTGCTCTCAAAGCCCGCGATCAGCTCCGGCAGCGGCAGCGAAAAGATCTCTCCCACGGGCGCTGCGACGCACATCGCGATCCACACCCCCACGACCTCGTCGATGACGATCTCGCTGTTATCGTGCGAGCAGGTCCGCTTCTCGTAATCGCCTACGATCTTAAGCGAGACGAAAAAGACGAGGCCGGCGCACAAAAACAGCGTCACCTCACCCGCCAGCATCAAGATCGCCAGCCCTACTACCCAGCCTGCGATGCTGCCCCAGGTGCCGGGCGCGGGCTTTAGTAGCCCCGCACCGAAAAATGTAACGAAAATTTTATCCATAATTGTCCTTTAAATTTTTGATTTCGTTTTTTAAAATTTTACCTGCTCGTTTGCGCTCGCTCGTGCGCGAGGAAATTTTAAAATTTCATCCGCTCGCAGATTTCATCCGCTCGCAGAAATTTTAAAATTTTACGCACTGTAATTTACAGCTATTGCCGCCGTGCCTTTAAAATTTCAAGTCCGTTTACCGCGCGGGTTGCGCCGTAAATTTCGCACTAATCCGGCGCGGCGTCCACAAAAACGCTACGTCTTTAGCGCGCTGGTTTGATACAGCTGCATCAGCTGTTCGTAAAACTCGCTCTCATCGTGGCTCTGCAAGATCCCGCCGTTCGGAAATAGCTCGTCGTAGAGCTTTTGCAGGTTTTCAAACCGCACGGGAAAGAGCTCGCTTAAAATCATCGCCGAGATCTCCTTGCGCATAAAGATCGCCGGCGGCAGGATTCCCGCGTGCAGCAGGGTTTTTAAATTTTGCGTGCGGTAGTGCACGTGATGGTGCCCGCCGTGAGGGCAATTTTTTACGCTCACCAAGACCTTGCATTTTTCGCAGTAGACGTATTCAGGCATGAGCAGGATCTCGATCTCGCCGCGTTTTTGAAGCTCATCTAGGATCGTGTGCATCCCGCCTCCGTCAAAAAACAGCTCGATGTGCTTGTGCTTCTGCCCGAATACGACCTTGTTCGCGCCCAAATTTTTAGCGATGATGCATTCCAAAACGGGCTTGTCGTGGTCGCTGAAAATTTCAAGTTCGCTAAGATCGATCAGCACCACGCGCTGCGCGACGAAGAAATTTTCAAGCAGATACTCAAGCGCCTTTTTTCGCAGCGCGGCGGGTAGCGCGTCGGGCTTAGCCGTGGCGGTAAGAAAGATCACCGTAAGATCGGCCTTATCGATCATATGGCGCATCAATCGCTCGTGCACGCGGTGGATCGGATCGGCGCAGGTGAAAAATGCCGAAATTTTGGGGCTTTGCAGCTCATTTTTGATTTTTTGGATCTGCAGAGCCTTGTCTTTTAGCTCGTCCGCTATGAGCCTGATTTCGCCCTCCACCGCGCTAACGCCTGCGCGCGCGTTTTGAAAGATCGAGCCTTTGATCTCGTTCGCGCTCGGATGATAAACGTCCGTCACCTCGATCAGCGCGACGATCTTGCCCTTTGCAGCTTCATCTTTTAGGCACAGCGCGAGCGTTTCGCCTTTTTTGGCCTCCGCGCAGGAAAATATGAAATTTATCCCCGCCGCGCTTAGCTTTTTTGGGCGCAGTAGAGCGCGCGATCCGCCGAAGCCGCCGTTTGCGACGAGACTTAGCGCGCTTAGATCGCAGCGTGAAATTTCAAGGATGCGGTGGAATTTTGCTATGCGCGCGGGTTTTGTCGTGCGCGAAGCTTTGAGCGCATCGGTAGTTTTTGCGCCGCGCGAAGTTCCCTGCGCACGTGGAGTTTTGGACGTATTAGAGGCTCCGTCAGCGGAGAGAATTTCGGGCGCGCACATAGCCTCGCTCAAGCGAGAAATTCCGCTCGCGCGAGAGTTTGTGCCTGCGCGAGAAATCTTGCTAGGACGAGAAATTTTACCCGAGCGAGCACGGCTATTTTTTTCTTGCGATGCCATATTTTTTCCTTTTTTCCCAAAGCGATTTTCTTGAAATGCCTAAAGCTGCGGCCAGATCGGAGTCGAAATACTCCTGCTGATAGGTCGAGATGGCGAATTTGACGTATTCCTCTATGCTTAAAATTTTTTTATCGCTTCCGCTCTCGGCGAGTGAAATTTCATCCGCAAAGCCCTTTATGTGCACGCCCTCAGAGCTTGCGACTAGCCTGGCTTTTTCTGCTTTTTTTAAAATTTCATCCCTCTGCGCGCCGTTTAGGGCGCCAAAATCCTTCACGTAAAAGATCGCCGAGCTTTTGGGCTGCTCGTGCAGAAGAGCCGTGCTCTGCGCGTTTAAAATTTTAATGGGGGATTTTAAAAAATTTGCGATCTTAAATACTGCCGCCGCCCGCGCCGCCGCATCGCCGTCTCTTAGCAGCAGCGGGAATTTTATGCGCGCTATCCGCTCTGGCGCTATCTTGCACGACGCGGCGGCCTCGCTCAAAAGCGCGCTCAGAGCGTCGTTGGTATCTTTTAGCGAGCGAAACTGCGCGTAATGCTCGATCTTTTTGATGAGCTCCTCTATCATAAATGGCTTTTGGATATAGTCCGTCGCGCCCGCTTTTACGGGGTTTAGCACCGTTTCGCTATCGACGTAGGCGACCATCAAAATTATGATCGAGCGCCTAAATTTCTCGATCAGCGGATAAAAGCTCGCGCCGCTCCAGCTCGTAGAGAGCAGCACCGCCTCAAACTCCTCCGTAAGGCCTGCCGCGGCCGCCAAGCTCGCCGCGTTAGTGCATTCATGCCCCAGCGCGCCGAGCTTGTTTGCGATACTTTGAGCAAGGTAGCTTTCGCTCTCGATTATTAAAATTTTCATGCGCCCCGCGCCTTTGCTGCGTGCTTTTGCCAGTCGTAAAATTTCAGGTTTACCGCAGCCTGCGCGGCGATGCCCTCGCTTCTGCCCGTAAATCCCAGCCCTTCGGTCGTGGTCGCTTTGACATTGACGCGCGCGCAGTTTAAAATTTCGCTTAAAATCTCCTGCATCTGCGCTTTGTAGGCGCCGATTTTCGGGCGCTGCGCGATGATTGTAATATCGGCATTTACGAGTTCATAGCCGTAGCCCCTAACGCGCCGCATTACATTTCGTAACAGCTCCTTGCTGTCCGCGCCTTTAAGCTTAGCGTCGCTATCGGGGAAGAGCTCGCCGATATCGCCCAGCATCGCCGCGCCGCAGATAGCGTCGATTAGGGCGTGGATCGCTACGTCGCCGTCGCTGTGTGCGATCAGCGCGAACTCGCATGGAATTTGCACGCCGCCGAGCACGATGCCCGCGCCTTTTTCAAGCGCGTGCACGTCGTAACCCGTGCCGCAAAAGATATCGCGCGAGCAGAGTTTTAAATTTAGCGCCGCCAGATCGCTTGCGCGCGTGATCTTAAGCGCGCCCACTTCGCCTTTTATAAACTCCAACCGTCCGCCCGCGCTGCCGACCGCCGCGCTGTCGTCGGTAAAAATTTCGCTTCCCTCAAGCGCCTTTTTAAGTAGCGCCGTGCGCGAAAGCTGCGGCGTTTGGATGAGGCGCAGCTCCTCCCTCTTTACCACGGCCTCGCCGAGATAGGTCGTATCATTTACGCTAAGATAGGGGCTGATGCAGTCCGCGCCGCCTAAATTTCGTATCAGCGAGGAGATCAGCTCGGCCGAAATTTGCGCGCGGGCTACGTCGCTTACGAGCACGAGCTCGCTCTCTACGAGCCGCAGCGCGTTTTTTAGCGAGCTTTGGCGATTTGCGCCGCCTGGGGCGAAGTGAAATTTTAAATTTACAGAGCCGCATTCATCTGCGCCGCATTCGACTTGAGCTTTAAAATTTTCCGCGCTCCGCGGCTTGCTTGCGTCGTTTAGATCGTCTGCGCCGCATCCGATCCCGCCCTGCTTTCTTTGAAATTTATACTCGCTCGTGCCGCACTCTGCGCTTTTGCCGCGCGCCGAAGCCGAGCTGCACGCATAGAGGCGCTCGCAATAGCTCGCGTCCTCTTCGTTTACGGCGATTACGATCTTTTTAAATGGGTGCGCCCGCGCAATGTTCTGCGCGACGTATTGCCAAAGCGGCAGCTCGCCCACGCGCAACCACTGCTTTTTGACGGGGAGCTCAAACCTGCTTGAATCGCCTGCGGCGAGCAAAATCAGCGATATATCTTTCAAATTTTATCCTTGAAATTTTGTTACGAAATTATACGTATTAAAAATGAAAGCAAAATTAATCGCGACTCGCGAGCTAAAATATCTTAATTTTAGGCGTAAATTTACGCGGCGCGGCGGTAAAATTTCAACTTACGTTACGAAAATAAACGGCAAAAGAAAAGTAAGGATTAATGAAATTTGTTATATTATACGCGCATTTTTAAGTAAGCGAGGCGAAAATGACCGAAAGCTGCGTATCACAGATCTATTTTGCAAAAAAGGGCGAGCCGACGCCGCAGATGAGAGAGGTCGCGCAAAGCGAGTGCATGGACGTGCGGGCCTTGTGCGATCTCATCGCGCAAGGAAGAGCGATCATCCCCGCAAACGTTAATCACAAAAGCTTAAAACCCATCGGCATCGGGCGCGCGCTGCGGTGCAAGATCAACGCCAACATCGGCTCCTCGGGCACGACGAGCGATATCAAGGGCGAGTTGGAGAAGCTTGAGGTCTGCTTAAAGTACGGCGCTGATACGGTGATGGATCTAAGCACGGGCGGCGATTTGGACGAGATCCGCGCCGCGATAATCGAGCGCTCGCCCGTACCCATAGGCACGGTGCCGATCTACCAGATGATCCATGAGCTGGGCGATATTAAAAATTTAAAAACGAGCGCTATTCTTAGCACGATCGAGAAGCAGGCGCGGCAGGGAGTGGATTATTTCACGATCCACGCGGGCTTTAAGCTCGAGTTTATGCCGCTGCTGTCCCGTCGCAAAATGGGTATCGTAAGCAGGGGTGGCTCGCTGATAGCGTCGTGGATGATGAAATTTCATAAGCAAAACCCCTTCTACGAAGCATTTAATGAAATTTGCGATATCTGCGCCGCCTACGACGTATCGCTATCTCTGGGCGACGGCTTGCGCCCGGGTTGCCTATACGACGCGACCGATAGGGCGCAGCTTAGCGAGCTTGAAATTTTAGGCAAGCTAGCCCTGCGCGCGAATGAAAAAAATGTGCAGGTGATGATCGAAGGGCCGGGACACATCCCGTTTAACGAGATCGAGCTTAATATGCAGCTAGAGCGCAAGCTCTGCCGCGACGCGCCGTTTTACGTACTGGGGCCGCTTCCGACCGACATCGGCGCGGGCTACGATCATATCAGCTCGGCTATCGGCGGAACTATGGCTGCGTATTGCGGCGCTAGCATGCTCTGCTATGTAACGCCGAAGGAGCATCTGGGGCTTCCCAATGCAAAAGACGTCAGAGAGGGCATCATCGCGCATAAAATCGCCGCTCACGCCGCGGACGTCGCGCTAGGCAAAGCGGGCGCGATAGAGCGCGATCACGCGATGAGCGATGCGAGGTATGGTTTTGATTGGAACAGGCAGTTTGAGCTTAGCTTCGATCCTGCGCATGCGCGCGAGCTGCATGATGAGAGCCTGGGCGATGAAATTTACAAGGGCGCGGAGTTTTGCTCGATGTGCGGACCGAAATTTTGCGCATATAAAATCAGTAGAAATTTAACCGAAAATAAGGAGAAGGAATGAGTAAAGACGAAGTCTTAAATTTGCTTAAAAGCGTGATCTATCCGGGCTTTTCTAAAAGCATCGTGGATTTTGGATTTGTAAAAGAGGTCGAGATCGGCGATAGAATTTTCGTAGGGATCGAAATCCCCAGCGCCAAGCCGGAGATCGCAGCAGAGCTCAGATCGGCGGTGCAAAAGGCGCTCGGCGCGGACGTGGAAATTTTAATCAAACAGCCTAAGATCGCCGAGGAAAAGAGCAACTCTCGCAGTGGTAAAAATATCGCGCCGCAGATCAAGCATTTCGTGATGATCAGCAGTGGCAAGGGCGGCGTAGGTAAGAGCACGACGACGCTAAATTTAGCCATCAGCACGGCAAAGCTCGGCAAGAGAGTGGGGATTTTGGATGCCGATATTTACGGGCCGAATTTGCCGCGAATGCTAGGCGAGGATAAAACGCAAGCAAGCGTCGTCGGGCAGAAGCTAAAGCCGATTTTAAGCCACGGCGTGGAGATGATGAGCATGGGCGTGCTGATGGAGGAGGGCGCGAGCCTCATCTGGCGCGGCTCGATGATAATGAAAGCGATCGAGCAGCTGCTAAAAGACGTGGCGTGGAGCGATCTGGACGTGCTGTTTTTGGATATGCCTCCGGGTACGGGCGATGCGCAGCTTACGCTCGCTCAGAGCGTGCCGGTGACGGCGGGCGTGTGCGTTACGACGCCGCAGACGGTCGCGCTGGACGACAGCGCGCGCGGGCTTGATATGTTCGAAAAGCTCCACATCCCGATCGCAGGCCTTATCGAGAATATGAGCGGCTTCATCTGCCCGGATAACGGCAAGGAGTACGATATCTTCGGTCGCGGCGGCGCGCAAAAGCTGGCGCAGCGATACAATACCGAAGTAATCGGCGAGATCCCGATCGAGATCGCTATCCGCGAGGGCGGCGACAGCGGCAAGCCGGTAAGCTTCTACGCGCCCGATTCTTTAAGCGCAAAGCGCTACGAGCAGGCCGCGCGCAAGCTGTGGGAAAAGATCGAGAAGATCGATCGCGAGGAGTTGGCGGATAACTCCGCGATCCAGCCGGTGATGGACGGCAAGAGCGCCTGCTCGAATTAGGCATTTGTGGAATTTCGCGTGAAATTCTGTTTTCGCGCGGAATTTCGTGGGTAGAATTTAACGCGAAGTTTCGCGACTTGGAATTTTATACGGAATTTTGCAGATAGAATTTCGTGCTAAATTTCGCAGCGTTTAATTTCATGTAGAATTTAACGCGGAGTGTCGCGGTCGGAATTTCAAATAGAATTCTGCGCTAAATTTTAAAGTTCGGAATTGCGTCCTCGCAAAATTTCGAGTAAAATTTCGGGCGCGATATTGTGCGGCGAAATTCCGTCTTGAAATTTCAGGCAAAAATTTGGCGCGCAAAATTTCGCTGTGAAATTTTAAAATATGAAATTTTGCGGTCGTAAATCCGCCCTATGAGCTTTGCGGCGGAATTTTATTCGTAGCGTGCGGCTAGATAAAGGCGAGATAAATTTAAATCGCGTCGGTAAATTTAGCCGATAAATTTATCCTTAGCGGCAGCGGCAAAATCCCTAAGCCCGAATCCAAGGGTTTAGGGATTTTACCTTGATACGGAATTGGAAAGGTCGGTAATGAGATTTTTGATTATTATGGTGCTTGCTTTTGCAGCGTTCGCGCAGGAGAGCAATATGCAAAAATGGGCGAAGGAGATCACGGCGGGCGCGCAGATACCGCAGGATAAGTTTTTGGCGTTTTATCTGAATAAGGAGGAGCCTAAGAAGGTGATCTTTTCCGAAAACGTCGATCGCATCAGCGTTAATTACGAGAACAACTCCTTTCACGAGATCCCCTCTGCAAATCTTATGGCGTATTGGGTGGGTGAGTTTAACTTTGACGCCGACGTCGAAAAGATGGTGCTAGGAGATTACGGCTGGTCTACGCTGGTCATCGCCGTGGACGGTACGGACGTGTTGGGCGGGATGTCGAGCAATAAAAAGCGCCCGCTTACCTATAAATTTAGCAAGGGCAAGCACAAGATCGAGGCGTGGTTTCTAAACGACGCACATTCCAGCGGGCTTTTCGTAGATTTTAAGGACGTGGTGCCGTTTTATCGCCAAAAGGACGCCGTGGCTAAAATAGCGACGGATCGCGATTACGACGTTTGGTTGGGCGCAGTTTATGAAAGCGCACAGATGGATAATAAGGTCAAGGTGGTTTTGGAAAAGTCGCAAAAGCCCCTAGTGCTGCTGCTTAGCTCATATCGCGCCGTGGAATGGGAGATCTCAAATCCGCAAAACAACGAAATTCTGGCTACTTTGGTTTTTAACCCGATAAGTAGAGCCGAGGGCGGCAAAAACGTGCTTTACGTCGAGGATTACAGATACTCCGAGGCGGTGGATGGGCTGAAATGCCAGTGCATCTCCGGTAAAGTTTTTCACTGCGAAGGCAGCGAAATTTACGATATGAACGAGCGAGTTTTGGGCGTGTTCGGAAAGGGCCTGAGCGGCTTTGCGGGCAAACACGGCGCAAATTCTTTAAACCTGCCCTCTATCGCGATAACGCCGAAGGAACTCGAAGCGAGCAAAAGCCGCCTCACCGCCGTCGAAGCCGATCGCAAGAAATGCGAAAGCACGCCGATGGATGATGTGTTTAGGTGAGAGGATTTACGAAATTTTATTTTAAGTAATTTGAGTTTTTAAATTAGTTATTGGTTTAAATTTAAATTGCGGTTTTAATATTAAAAACATTATTAAGCCTCACGATCAAGATTGACAAAGAGGCTTAATTTAAGATAATTTTTTTAGGACCGCTTTTCGTCCTGAAGTGTTTCTAGGTAGTCGTTTACTTCTTTTTTAAATTCTAATGGCTTCGCGATTGCGGGATCGGTGCGTAATTTCCGGCGCCATTTATAAATATATAACCAAAGTCAAAAATTCTACCAAATATTCCTTGATCAAAATTTACGCTTTCTACTTTTTCTAGCCTAACTTCGATACTCTCTCGTTTGATAAAGCCAAATTTTGCAACAATTCGCTTATTGGTTAATGCTAGCTCTGTTGTCAAAACCAACAAAATCGACGGCACTATGAAATAAAGCCCTAGTATTATTGCAGCTATAGCAAATATTCCTTGATTGTTAAATAGCCACACCAATCCTAGGCATAGAAAAAATGTACCTATTAATACTTGAGGAATCGCATACCACCAACTAACCTTCGCTCTTTTGACGATTTCTTCGCCTTTTGAGAGATTGCTATCTATATAGCCCATCTTAAACTCCTTTAAAAATTTACATAATTTTATCCACCGCGCTCTTAAATATTAATTAAATAAAAGGAATATATCCTTCTAAAAAAACAATAATAAGTAATTATTTCTTAGTTGATAAAACAGCGAAATTTCTCGACAATTCTCATAAAAAGGCCTGAAAATGAGAAAAAATCTATCACAGAGAGATATCGCGGGAATTCTAAAAGTTGATACGAAAACACTGTATAACTGGCGTAAGAATAAACCCGAGCTTTATCGTATAGTAATGCTCGGATTTAAATTTGATGAGTTGCTAAAACAGGCGCAGGAGAATTTAAATGAGCTTCAAAATCTTGCAGAAGAAAATGCCAATTTGCGCCTGAAGTGACTCCGCATCTCATTTACACTACCTGTTTAAGTCTATGTTAAACTCCTTTTTAAATTGATTTTAGCTATACTCCGAAAATTTTAAAAGGTAGGATATGCAAGAGATCAAAAATTTTAATATGATAAATTTCAAATAAAATCAGGAGATGAAAATGAAAAAATTTATACCCGCCGTATTTGGCGTATTTATCTGTAGCGCGGCGTTTGCGGGAGATGCCGATGCCGAGCGCTGCAAGGCTTTGGCGGACGCCGTAAATGGGCACAGTCACCCCGCGACTAAAAATATAGAGTTGAGCGCGGCTACATGCGAGGGCGATAAATTTGTAATTCCCACGATTCTAAAAAATGAAATTTGGGATAAAGTAGATCCTAAGATCAAGCAAAATTTTGAGAGAGTTTTGCGCGCTGACAGGCAAAAGGACGTATGCGCGACGATGAAAGCGGGCGGCCTAAAGCGCATAGGCGTGCGACAATTTCTGCAAAGCGGCGAAAAAATCGCCGATCTGACCTATACGCGCAAAGATTGCGGCTTGGAATAAAATTTCAAAGGAAATAAATAATGGAAGTGCCTCAAGCGGCGTATAGCAGGGATAAAATCATCGTTCGCACCGGTGTGATCGGTATCGTTTCAAATGTAATTTTAGCGGCGTTTAAAGGCGTCGTGGGGCTGATTTCAGGCTCGATCGCGATCGTGCTTGATGCCGTAAATAACTTAAGCGACGCACTTTCATCCGTCATTACGATCGTGGGCGTGCATCTTGCTAGCAAGCAGCCCGATCGCGCGCACCCCTTCGGACACGGCAGGATCGAGTATCTAAGCGCGATCGTAATCGCCGTCATCATCCTCTACACCGGCGGCGTTTCGCTAGTAGAATCGATCAAAAAGATCATCCATCCGCAAGCGGCGAATTATAATGCAATTTCGCTCGCCATCATCGCCGTGGCGGTCGCGGCGAAATTTAGCCTGGGGCTCTATACGCAAAAGACGGGCGAGCGCGTAAATTCTGACTCGCTCATCGCAAGCGGAGTTGACGCCAAATACGACGCGCTCGTATCGCTAGCCACCCTCGTAGCGGCTTTTATTTCGCTTATTTTCGGGCTGAGCTTGGAGGCGTATCTGGGCGCGATAATTTCGGCGCTTCTGATCAAAACGGCGTATGAAATTCTGCGCGATACGATCAGCAAGCTTTTGGGTTCGCGCCCGAGTCTGGAGCTGACGAATGAAATTTACGACGTCGTGCGCGGCTTTGAGGGCGTCATCGGCGCGTACGATCTGATGTTTCATGACTACGGGCCCGATAAGATGGTCGGTAGCATCCACATCGAAGTCGCAGAAAGCACCACCGCAGCGCAGATCGACGCTCTTACGCGCCGCATCCAAAACGCCGTTTTTGCGAAATTTAATATCATCCTAGACACCGTAGGAATTTACGCGTTTAATAAAAACGATCCGCGCGCCGCCGAGATCTACGAGCATATCAAGCAGATGGCGCTATCGCACGAGTTCGTCTCGCAGATACATGGATTTTATCTCGACGAGCCGAAACACTCGATCAGCTTCGACGTTATCGTCGATTTCGCAGCGCCCGACATGGAGGCGACGTTTCGCTCGGTCTGCAAGCAGGTACGCGCCGCGTATCCGAACTACACGCTCATCATCACTCGCGATAGCGATTACAGCGGCTAAAATTTAAATTGCTCTAGCTTTGGCGGTCTAAATTTAATCGTGCCCGCCCGCGCTCCTTCGGCGAAATTTCAGAATTTTAAGCTACAATAGGAGAAATTTATCGCAGTTCCGCGCGGCACAAAAGCCGCAATAAACCGCGAGATGAAATTTGCGCGCAAAATCTGGCAGAAGCCCGCGCGCAAGGCAATGCAAAGAGAAATTTAAAAGGAAAAATATGGTTGAAATCAAAGATCTAACGATGCGCTTTGGCAAACAGCTGCTTTTTGAAAACGTAAATTTGAGCCTCGATAAGGGCAGGCGCTACGGTCTCATCGGCGCAAACGGCGCGGGTAAATCGACGCTACTTAAAATTTTAAGCGGACAGATCGAAGCAAGCAGCGGCGAAATTTTAATACAAAGCGGGCTTAAAATCGGCGTTTTGGGGCAGGATCAATTCGCCTTTGAAAGCTTCAGCGTCAAAGACGCCGTACTTTACGGCAACAAGCGCCTCTATGACGCCGTGCGCGAAAAGACGCAGCTTTACGAAGCGGGCGAGTTTAACGATGAGATAAACGAGCGCCTCGGCGAGCTTGAGATGATCTGCGCCGAGGAGGATCCTGCTTACGAGTACGAAACGCGGATCGAGAAAATTTTAAGTTCACTGGGGCTGAATGATTTCGATAAAAAGATGAGCGAGATCGAGACGAGCGATAAATTTAAGGTTCTGCTCGCGCAGGTGCTTTTCCCGCGCCCCGACGTGCTGTTTTTGGACGAGCCTACGAACAATCTCGATATCGACGCCATTTCGTGGCTCGAGTTTGAGCTAAATCGTCACACGGGCACGCTCCTAGTCATCAGCCACGACCGCCACTTTTTAAACCGCGTCTGCACGGACATCCTCGACGTTGATTTTAGGCGGGTGCGCGAATTTAGCGGCAATTACGACGACTGGTTCATCGCGTCCAATCTCATAGCCAAACAGGCGCAGTTCGAGCGCGAGAAAAAGCTCAAAGAGAAGGCGGAGCTTGAAAAATTTATCGCTCGCTTTAGCGCCAACGCAAGCAAAGCCAAGCAGGCCACGAGCCGTCAAAAACAGCTCGACAAGCTCGATCTTAGCGAGCTTGCGACCTCTTCGCGCAGAGAGCCTAGCATTTTATTCAAGCCCGCCCGCGAGATCGGCAATGAAATTTTGGAGCTAAGCGGCGTGGATATGAGCTTCGGCGAGATTGAAATTCTGAAAAATTTTAACCTCAAGCTCGCTCACGGCGATAAGATCGCGATTATCGGGCGAAACGGCGTGGGCAAAAGCACGCTTTGCAAGATCATCATGGGCGAGCTCGCGCCGCAGCGCGGCAAGGTGCATATGGGCGCCACGATCGAGCCTGGGTACTTCGCGCAGGATACGAATAATAAAATTTCAGGCGAGCTCAAGCTCTACGAATATCTACAAAGCCCGCAGAATAGGGATCTGGATGAAATTCGCAAATGCCTTGGGCGCATGCTTTTTAGCGGCGCGGAGCAGGAGAAAAGCGTAGGCAGCCTAAGCGGCGGCGAGAAACACCGCGTGATGCTAAGCAAGCTAATGCTGCAACGCCCCAACCTGCTGGTACTCGATGAGCCCAACAACCACCTTGATCTCGAGGCGATCATCGCGCTCGGCGAAGCGCTATATAACTTCGCGGGATGCGCGATCTGCGTGAGCCATGACCGCGAGCTCATCGACGCGTTTGCAAATAGAATTTTGCACCTCAAAGGAGACGGTGAAATCGTTGATTTTAGGGGAACTTACGAGGAGTATCGCGAGAGCTTGGGGGCGAGCGATGATTAAGATCTGCGTAAACGGCGAGCCGCTACAGCTGGCGCAGGATATGAGCGTGAGCGAGTTTTTGCGCCGGCGCGGACATGATCTGCGCCTAGTAGCGCTCGAGCGCGACGGCGAAATTTTAAAAAAAGAGGCGTGGGAGAACACGCAGATCTCAAGCGGCAAAAAATATGAGATCGTCGAGTTCGTAGGCGGCGGCTGAGGTCGGAGCTTTGAATTATGTTAAAATTACGGCGACCGAGGTTTAAATCCGCGCGGAGATCGCTAAATTTTAAGCAGGTACGGCGACACAGCGGCCGGGGCTTAAAATTTGCGCGCGCGTCGTTAAAATTTTAGCGGTACGGCAGAGCGGAAACATAGCGCGTTTGGGTTTTTAAATTTATGAGAAAGCCGCGGTAGCCTGGTGCCTGCGGCGAGATTTTAAATTTTGAATGCGAATTAAGCCGCGGCGGCAGGACGTAGGAGTTTTGAAATTCGCTCCGCGGCGATAGAGTTTAAATTTTATTTCGGCGGCGGAACGTTAATTTGCGTCGCCGGCTGCGGCGACTGGGTGTGGAGCTGTAAACTGCGCCGCCGCCGCAAGCTTGAGCGCGGGAGCATTAAAATTTACGCCGAAGTTGTGGAGTTTGAGTGCGAGGTTTTAAAAATTTATCCCGAGATCTCTGCCGCCATACACGCTGCGATGTATGCTGCTGTGTGCCGTTTTTTTTCGTCGGTTCGGTTCGGCTTGAAATTTTAAATTTAGCTGCAGCACGGATTTATTCGTGCGTTTAGCGGCTTTTAAATTCGGCGGATCGCTCTAGTGCCTAGTGGCCTTAGATTTAACCGGCAAGTGGAGCCAATTAATGCGTTAAAATTTAACGGATTTAGCTTGCGCTGCGCATTCTGTACGGAGCCACTACGACGCGCCGTATTGGTCGAATGCAATGCTTACAGTAGGCTAAAACATTGCGCGTAAAAGCACGATTAAATTTGCAGATTAAAGTCATGCGCAATGCGCTCGCTACGCCTCGCTTACGCCGCAGCTCGTGCGAGCTTTGCGCGGTGCGCCGCAGTTGTGTAGATATCTGTCGCAACCGCGCCGCAATACCGTATAAATGCGCGCTATGTTCGCGCAGGTGCAAGGCTCCGCGCGCAAGTTTAAATTTGCGCGATAAATTTAAACGGCAAAAAGATAAAATTTAGGATCAAAATGCAGATAAAACTAAACGGCAAAGCTTACGAAACAGCCGCGAGCGATCTTGAGGGGCTGAAGCGCGAGACGAAATTTAACGGCGAGATCGCCGTGATAAACGGCTATGCGAGCACGCAAAATTGCGCGCTGAAGGCGGGCGATGAGCTCTTTTTGCTCGCGCGCGGCGCGAAGCTGGCGCCGCAGGAGCTTCGCGAGCTGATGTTTGCTCGCAACGCCCCCGCCGTAAACGAGGCGCTGCAAGGCTCGCGCGTGGCGATCTGCGGGCTCGGCGGGCTCGGCTCAAACGTCGCGATCCTGCTTGCGCGCGCAGGCGTGGGCGAGCTCTTTTTGATCGACTTCGACGTCGTCGAGCCGACCAACCTGAACCGCCAGCAGTACGAGATCGGCGATCTCTACAAGCCCAAGACGGTCGCTTTGCGCGAAAAAATCGCGCGCATAAACCCGTTCGTGCGCGTACGAACCTTAAACGAGCGACTTACCGCGCAGAACGTAGCCGAAATTTTAAAAAACGAGCGTATAATTTGCGAGTGCTTCGACGACGCGGCGGCGAAAGCGATGATTTTTGGCGCATTCGGCGGCACGGATCGCTTTTTGATCTGCGCTAGCGGCATGGCGGGCAGCGGCAGCGCCAACGAGATCCGCACGACACGGCTCGGCAAAAACGTCTTCGTCTGCGGCGACCGCAAAAGCGCCGCAGCTCAAGGCGTGGGACTGCTCGCTCCGCGCGTGGCGATCTGCGCCGCACATCAGGCAAACGTCGCGCTTAGGCTGATTTTAGGCGAGGAGAGCTAAGTTTGGCGCTCATCGTGCGCTTCGGCGTTTCTAAATTTACGCGCCTTTGTGTATTGTCGCTAAATTTAAGCCTCGCGCGATTGTTTTGAGAAGCGGCGAGCGTTTCGGCAGGTATACAGCGTGTTTTAAAAACGATGCGAAATTTACTGCGCGCAGCGTAAATTTAGCCGCGTCGTATAAATTTAAAGTCGTTGCTCCGGCGTAAAATTTTAAACAGCGCTTTGAAATTTTGTGCCGTCTGTTTGCGAGATAAAATTTGACGGAAAATTTTAGAGGCCGTCGTCCGTGCGGCGCATTAAAATAGCGACAGAAGCAAGTAAGGATCTGTGCCGCAATTTCGCGCCGTGTATAATGCACCGCGCAAGCACTGATATTGCGCTATTTGCGCCGTATGTGAAAACGAAATTTAAACTAAAGAGGATAGAATGGATGATAAACTGATCTTAGGCGGTAGGGAGTTTAGCTCGCGCCTGATAATGGGCTCTGGCAAGTTCGATCACGCGATGATCGACGCCTGCGTGCGGCACGCAGGCTGCGAGATCGTCACGCTTGCGCTGCGCCGCGTAAACGAAAGTAAGAGTCGCAATATCTTGGATTTCATCCCTCGCGGCGTCACGCTGCTGTCGAACACCAGCGGCGCGCGAAACGCCGAGGAGGCGCTGCGGATCGCACGGCTCGCGCGCGAGCTGGGCTGCGGCGACTTCGTAAAGATCGAGATCATAGGCGACAGCAAATACCTTCTGCCAGACAACGCCGAGACGATCAAGGCCTGCGAGGCCCTGGCGCGCGAGGGCTTCGTGCCGCTTGCCTACATGCACGCCGATCTGTGCGTCGCTCGCGATCTGGTAAGCGCAGGGGCTGCCGCCGTGATGCCTCTGGCCGCGCCGATCGGCTCTAATCGCGGGCTGATGATGCGTGGGATGATCGAAATTTTACTTGGCGAAATCGACGTGCCGATCATCGTAGATGCGGGGCTCGGCGCGCCTAGCGAGGCCTGCGAGGCGATGCAGATGGGCTGCGCTGCGGTGATGGTAAATACGGCAATCGCCACGAGCGGGGATCTGGCGCTGATGGCGCGGGCGTTTGCGCTCGGCGTGCAGGCGGGGCGCGATGCCTATCTGGCGGGGCTCGGCGCCGTTTCTAAGACAGCCAGTGCGAGCTCGCCGCTAACGGGATTTTTGAGGTAGCGGTTAAAATTTTAAGCGCGTTTGATTGTGCGAGCCGTGTTTTTTTTGCGCCGAATTTACCTTTCTTGGGTTTGTACGGATACATATCGCGCAAGATTTTTGCGCCATGTGAGTTAAATCAGCGCGTATTGTCAGGCCCTATGCCGAACGACGTAAATTCCGCACTTTGCTAGGCATCTTAAAGCGCTGCGGCGAAAAGTAATTTGGTAGCGGTGTAACGCGCAGCAAGCTCGGCGATGAAATTTTAAAATTTAATCGGGCTGAAAGTAGCCCGATTAAGAGGAGTTAGATCGATCAGCGGGCTATTTTAGTATGTCATATTTGTCGCAGTATTTTTGCAAAAGGTCTTTTTCTCCAGCTGATAACCATGATACTTTTTTGCCTATCTCGCAGGCTTTTTGATAATATTGCACAGCGCTTGCTCTATCTCCGTTATTTTTAAGGTTTGCAGCAAAATTTCCGCACGCCGCCCAACTTCCAGCATCGCAAGCTCTTCTGGCATATCCCATAGCCTGCGTCATATCCATTTTAACCCCTTTGCCATACTCATACATAACGCCTAAATTGCTGCAGCCGTCTGCATGCCCGCCGTCGCAAGCCTTATCGAATAGCTCAATAGCTTTTTTATAGTCTTTTTTTACTCCTTTACCTTCGACATACATCGTTCCCATAATTACGCAAGCCCCATAAGACTTTCCGTTGCAAGCTTTTTCATAAAAGTAAAGCGCCTTTTTGTAGTCTCTATCGGATGCTTTTCCACCGAGCTCAGTCGGAATGCTATAAAAGGTGCCGACTGCTCCGCAAGCCTTAAAATCGCCTGCTTTGCACTTCTGTTCAAAATCTTTAACCTGCTCTTTAGGTGCTGCACCAAAAGCCAAAGAGCCCAACAGGGCTAAACCTAAGATGATTTTTTTCATCGTTTCTCCTTTAAAATTTTTCGTATTATCTCATTTTTCGTCGTCAAATATTGTCAATTTACGTAGCTAAAATTTTATTCGCCTTCTCGATTTAAAAAATTTCGCAGAATTATACCCCCCCCCCCCCCTTAATAATCACTAAAATTTAAAATGCGAACGGGGGCGCTCCGTTTTAAAATTTTTTACCGAAATCCTGCTAAAATGCGCTCTTAAACTAAATGGCGAAAAATTCGCGCCGCGTAAATTTACACGCGCAAGCGTGCCGCGTAGAATTTAAATGAAAATTTAAAAGGAAAATTTTAAAGATGAACGAAATCGGCTATCTAGCGGGCATGGAAGATATCGGAAGCGAGATAATGCAGAGCACGCTTGCTTTGCGCGAGGGCTTTTGCGAGGAGGCGAACGAGGTGGACGTGCAAAGGGCGATCGGCGCGAAAAACAGAAGTCTACGCGATTTTGCCGCGCTACTAAGCGTGCGTGCGGGCGAGCATTTGGAGCAGATCGCGCAAGCTGCGGCGCGCGAAAAGGCGGCGCATTTCGGCAGCAACGTTGCCGTTTTTACGCCGATTTACATTTCAAACTACTGCGACAATCTGTGCGTTTACTGCGGCTTTAACTGCAAAAACAAAATCGCGCGCGCAAGGCTTGATGAAGCGCAGCTAAAGGCGGAGTTTGAGGCGATAGCGGCGAGCGGGCTGGAGGAAATTTTGATCCTCACGGGCGAGAGCGAGAAAAACAGCCCCGTGCGCTACATCGGGCGCGCCTGTGAGCTCGCGCGGCAGTATTTTAAGATGATCGGCGTCGAAATTTATCCGATAAACTCCGCTGATTACGCCTATTTGCACGCTTGCGGTGTCGATTTCGTCACCGTCTTTCAAGAAACCTACGATCCCGCACGCTACGCGCAGCTGCATCTTGCGGGCAACAAGCGCGTTTTTGCGTATCGTTTCGCAGCCCAAGAGCGTGCGATTAGAGGCGGTATGCGCGGCGTGGGTTTCGCGGCGCTTTTGGGGCTCGGGGATTTCCGCCGCGATGCCTTTGCCACGGGCGTGCACGCATGGCTGCTTCAGCGCAAGTACCCGCGCGCCGAGATCTCCTTTTCGGTGCCGCGCCTGCGCCCGATCATCAACAACGACAAGATAAACCCGAAAGACGTTGGCGAGCGCGAGCTGCTGCAGGTGATGTGCGCGTATCGGCTGCTGCTGCCAAGTGCACAGATCACGATCTCCACGCGCGAGAGGGCGGGCTTCCGCGACAATGCGATCAGGATCGCGGCGAGTAAAATTTCAGCGGGCGTAAGCGTCGGTATCGGCGGGCACAGCGAGCAGAGGGGCGACGAGCAGTTCGAGATCAGCGACGCGCGTAGCGTAAGCGAGGTCTGCGAGGCGATCCGCGCAGGCGGGCTGCAGCCGCTGATGAGCGAGTATATCTATGTGTGAGGCGCGAAATTTTACCGCGTACGTGGATGAAATTTACGGCGTTAGACGCGAGATTTGCAGCGTCAAATATGAGATCAAATTCCACAGCGCCGCACACGGCGATAAAATTTATGGCGTCATAACGGATGATAAATTTTTTGGCACCGCGTTAGCGGGCGTTAGGAATTTTGGGCTAAAAAATGCGCGTGTAAATTTAAGGCCTAGGAACGCATACGAGGATTTAAAATTTAAAGGTAGCGCAAATTCCAAGCCCGGGGGCGACTTAAATTCTAAATTTAAAAACGGCGCGAGCTTTGGGTTCTTATGCAGCGGCAACGTAAGGTCGCTAAAATCGATGAGCTGGGCGAACGCTTTGAGTTTTAGCGCTGCGGCGGAAATTTCAGCACCCGTTCGGGCGGGCGAAATTTTGAAATATGGCGTGATGGCGGGGATTTCGGCGCTCGCCCTAGCAAGTAAAATTTTAATCCCTAGCATCGCAGGCAAAATTTTAAATTTGAGCGCGGCGCCACGCGCGGATGTTGAGTTTAAAGGAGCGGGCGGATGCCAGATTTAGAGCTTGCTTCGCGCATTACGATCATCACAAATCGCGCGCTCTGCGGCGGCGAGGCGGCACTGCTTGCGCGTATAGCGGATTTTGCCGCGGCTGGCGTAGGCGAGATCGTCGTACGCGAAAAAGACCTGAGCGAGAAAGCTTACGCGGCGCTGTTTGAGAAAATTTTACGCGCCTGCGAGAACGGGTTTTGCACGGATACAGCCCGCGCGGACGGGCTTTTTGCAAATGAAACTAGCGCTGCTAAATTTAGCAAAACCCAGGCTTTCGCGAGCGCGGCCTACGCGGATAAAATTTCGCTCTGCGAGCGCGACGCAGACGAAGTTTTGTTAAAAAAGCTCCATTCGGGCGGAAGCAAAAGCGAGCTTTGCGCGGATGCGGCCCACAAGTACGGTGTCGCTACAGATGAGACACGGCCTAAAAATTCCGCTTGCGTTTTAGATAAAATTTTGTCTGAAAATTTTACCGGCGCTGCAAACTGTGCGAATGATAGCGCGCCTGGCGAAATTTCGCTTCGCGGCGCCGTATGCGAAACGAAACTAGCGGCAGAAGGCGTACGGAGCGCAGAAAATGCGGAAAGTATGCAGGGTGCGCAAAGTACAGAAAACGCGAATGATGTGCATAGTGCAAAAAATGCGGGGGGCTCACGGAGCGCGCAGTACACGGAAAGCTCGGAAAGTGTAGGGGGCGTAGAAAATTCGCAGAGTGTGAAAGAGGCGGAAAACTCGCAGAGTGCGGAGGGCACGCAGATAGCAGAGAGTGCAAGGCGCCAGCCTGCGGTCTTTGTGCATAATTTCGTGGATTTTGCGCTGCAGGCAGGCGAGAGAAATTTATGGCTGCCGCTCGGGGTTTTGCGGAGCTTTAGCGCGGCGCACGGCGCGGAGTTTTTGCGTGCAAATTTCAAAAAACTGGTCGCTTCCTGCCACAGCGAGGCGGAGGCGCGAGAGGCGCTGGAGCTGGGTGCCGGCGCAATCTGTCTGAGCCACATCTTTGCGACCGATTGCAAGGCGGGGCTTGCGCCGAAGGGGCTAAATTTGATCCGCGCCGTGCGGGAGTTTTTCGCGGGCGAAATCTACGCGCTGGGCGGCATAACGCCGCGCAATTTCGCCTCCGTCCTACGCGCGGGAGCCGACAGGATCGCCGTTATGAGCCCCGCAATGACGGCGCGGGACGCTTCTAGCTTCGTAGCGGAATTTCAAAGGCTCCATCAGGCCGCTGGCGGCAGTAAAATTTCATAAATTTAGAGTTCAAAGCGACTTTATTCCAGCGTGGGTGCGCGGCTTTTTCGAGCGTTAGACGCGGTTATTCAAAGCACGGCAGTTTCGTTTGATACTTGGATGCGATAGTTCGTTTTAATATTTGAACGCACAACGGCTTTTTTGGACGAATACAGCGGCTCGTAGCGACGACTTAGGCGGCGCGCGTTTTAGACTTGCGCTGTACGGATAAAATTTAATTGCAAGCTGAGTTTTTCGCGCTAAATTCTTTAAATTTGCTCGTTATGTCTTATCGGGCGCCCCAAAACAGATCGCGCCGCTTGAGTGGATGAAATTTTATCTCAGTATTGCGGCTTTCTACTAATGGAGCGACGGCTCGTGCGGCGTAAAATTTTAAAATCCTAGGCGCGCTTGATTTACAGAGGGTATATAGTGGACGATGAGAATTTTGTATTCAGAGGCTCGCGCAGCCGCGCTTAAAATACGCAGTATCGTAAATTCGCGCTCATGGCGTCGTCGCTCAAAGACATACAACGCGCTGTATTTTAAGACCTGTCGCTGCGATGAAATTTCGCACTTGCCAAGAGCCGCATAAGGAGATTACGCAGCAGAGTTGCGCGGCGTGCTTCAGCCTTTGAAAGCGCCTAAATTTTAAAACCCGGCGGCGCAAATTTCATTCCACGAGCCGCGCGCGGATGTCGCCGAAGAGCAGCACGTCTTTCAAAACGGCGCGATCGGCGTAACCGCGCTCGTTTAGGCTCAGGTGTAGCTCGCCTCGGCTGCTCGAAAATATCGGCTGGTTGATGAAAACCACGCAAATCGCCGCAGCCTGCTTATCTGTGCCATGCTCGCCCGGTTTTGCGCTTGCCGCTGCGCCGGAGTTTGTGTCCGCATCGCTAGGCGGCGCGACGCCAAGCTCGCTCGCGATATTTGCGGCGGCGCTTCCGCGCGGCCTTTCGATGTCGATCCTTCCATCGGCGCTCTTTGCACCTGCGGCTCGGACGAAAAATTTATCGCCCGAGTGCGAGATCTTAGAGAAATTGAAAAACAAACTCAGCAGGTCGTTCGTCGCGAAATAGGGCAAAATTTCGTCGCTTACGAGCTGTAGTTCGCCGCCCGTGCCTTTGAACTTTTGAAATTTTATCGTTTTGCGCGCGTAGTCGAATGCGTAGGTTTTGCGCTCGTTTTTCGTCGTTTTACCCTTTTTGCGCGAGACCTCGTGGATGTAGAGATCGGGCATCAAAAGCCCCGCCACGACGCGCCCCTTTGAGCGGAAGCTCTCGCGCCTTTGTCCGCTCAGGCTGCCCGCGACGCCCTGCGCAACGGCGTCCATTACGATCTCGTAGCGATCGCCCTCGCGCACGAGCCGCGTATTTGCGCTGCCGACCGCGCCAAAAACGCCGAACGAAATTTCATATTTCGCGCTGATCGTCTCGCCAAAAAGCGCACTCGCGCACAAAATCAAAGTAGCAAAAAATTTCATCCTAACCGTCCTTCCGCTTTGCGGCGCCCCAATTATACGGCGCCCGTTAAATTTACGTTTTTACGCGCCGCCCGTAAAACTTGCGCGGGAATCTGCGCCGCGTTTGTAAAATTTACCATAAAAAGCAAAACTCGCGCCGCCTATTTCATTTTCTCCATAGCGCGATTAAATATCAGCCGCCGCTCCTTACCGTCGTGAAAGACCGCCTTGCTCGCCAAAGACACCGACTGTCGCCGCTTTTATATTTACGACGCATATACGGCTCGGCGCGCGCTTGCCAGAAATTGGCGATTTTATATTTCGTACAGACCGCTTCGTCGCAAAGCATGCCTGTGAATAAAATCAAAATTTCATATTGCGGCTATGTTTGTACTTCGCACTAGCCGTTACGCCGCGCCCGTTAAATTTACGCTCTTTGCGTCGCTTTATCGCATTGTGCTCGTAAAGCTCGCTTAAAATTTGCACCGTCGCCATTAAAGCGCTTGTTAAATTTACGCTTTTTACTCGGCGCTATTTTGTGCCGCAAATACAGCAC
The DNA here is from genome assembly GCA_963519515.1 of uncultured Campylobacter sp. Taxonomy (GTDB): domain Bacteria; phylum Campylobacterota; class Campylobacteria; order Campylobacterales; family Campylobacteraceae; genus Campylobacter_B. The sequence continues at coordinate 41,582 of CAUQNJ010000002.1, forward strand.
GTCGATCGTTAGCAAATCCGCTCAAATTCAAATGGCTCGCGCTGGTCAAATTTGAAAATTTAGTCCTTCCAAGGCCACCATTTTAGCTTGGCTTTGTCTGGGTGCGGCGTATTTGCGTAGTAGCAAATCATGCGGTAAACGTAGAGGATGCACCTGTCGCTGCCGCGCCCGAGCGCCTTTGTGCGCTCATACATCTGCTCGGATCTGCGCCCTTTAATGAAGCGATGCCCTCGTAGCCGAGTGCCAGCAGATCCGCCTCGGTCGCCTCACCGACATAGGGGGATTTTCTTAAAATCGCTCAAATTTACCTCGAATTTCTTTTAAATTCCGCCAAACTCGCCGCTTCGAATGAAATTTAAAATTTCATTCGCGCGCTACGAAGCTCGCTAAATTTTATCTCGCTGCTGCGCCCGGTCGCCGTCTAAGCCGCGCTTTTGCGATGATTTAATTAAAATTTCTTGCGCACGAAAACCGCACTTAAAATAATTTCGCATCAAATTTTACGCAAGCTTTGATGCTAAATTTGCCCCAAAATCCTCTCGCAAATTTCGCGCGGATCGGCGCTTTGATAGATCGGCCGACCTACCACGATAAAATCAGCCCCCGCCTCGCGCGCGACGCCCAGATCCGCCACCCGCTTTTGATCCCCCGCACTCTCGCCAAATGGCCTTACGCCGGGGCAGAGCGTAATAAAATTTGCGCTCGTAGCGTCCTTTATCAGGCGGCTCTCGTAAGCAGAACAGACCATGCCGTCAAGCCCCGCTTCGTAGCTCATCACGCCAAATTTTCGCACGGCATCGCTCAAATTTTGATCGTAAACCGCGCTAAATTCCATCTCGTCAAAACTCGTTAGCGCAGAGACCGCGAGCACCAGCGGACGCGAAGCTAGCCTGTCCAGTCGCTCCATCACCGTCGCCATCGCGCGCTTGCCGCTACTTGCGTGCACGTTTATCATATCTACGCCGAGCTTAGCGATCTCCTCGGCTGCGTCTGCCATCGTCTTTGGGATGTCGTAGAGCTTTAGATCGAGGAAAATTTTAAAATTTCCGAGTTTTTTTAGCTCCTCAACGAATCCCGCTCCGTCACGCAAATAGGCTCGCAAGCCCACTTTTAGCCAAATTTTATCCGCAACGTCCGCAAGCTCACTCGCTAGCCCTAAACACTGCTGCTTTGAGCTCAGATCAAGCGCGACGCAGAGCTTCACCGTTTATCCTTGCCGCGTACTGCGCCTTTGTTGCCTACTGGTCTTTTTGAGACGGCGCCTCTGCCGCCCGCAGATTTTTTCGGCGCAGTAGAGCTTTTGCGCCCAGCGCTACTTTTCGGCGCAATATTTTTACCCGCAGTGCCTTTCTTTGGTACCGCGTTTTTGCCGACTCTGAAATTTCTATCCGCGCCCTCTTTTTTCGGCGCGGCGTCTTTGCCTCGTTCGCCTGCCTTAAAATTTTTACCTCGCTCGCCAGCTTTGAAATTTTTGCCCGTTTTCTCCGTCTTGAATTTATCTTCGGTCTTGAAATTTCTCTCCGTTTTAAATTTTTTGCTCGCGGCGGCTTCGGATTTTTTTGCGGATGCGCTGCGAGTTTTCATATTAGCGGGCTTTTTAGACGGTCTGCTTCTGCTCGCCGTAGAATTTTTCGGCGTGCCGCCCCTCTTTGCTCTCGTAAAATTTTTCGTCTTGCCGTCCGCGCCTGCGGGAATGAAATTTTTCGTCGTATCATTGCTGTCCGAAACAGCGGAGCTTTTCGCCGCAGCGGACTTAAAATTTTTGGCTGCCTCCGTGGTTGTCTCGAGATTTTCGCTTGCCGTCGCAGTCGGCTTGAAAATTTTATCCGCCGCGATATTTACGGGGCTATCTTTTAGAGCGTCCAGCACGCCGTTTATAAACTTTGGCGAGATGCCAAGCTCCTTGGCGGAGTTGATCGCTTCGTTTATGACGATGCCCGCGTCGGTGTCCGTAAAGCGCAGCTCATACGCCCCGAGTCGCAGTATAGCGCGCTCCAGAGCCGAAATTTCGGCGAGCTTGAATTCCTTTAAATTTTCGTCTATCAGCGCATCGACTGCGGCGAGATTTTCGCTAGCGCCGTGCAGAAGCGCCAGCGTCCAGTTGCGCTGCTCGTTGCGAATGCGCTTTTCTTCCAGATACTCGTCCGCAAAGTCCTTGCCGCCGCCGTTCATATCGCGGGAGTAGAGCAGCGAGATCGCAGCGAGCCTGGCTTGGTGTCTGGTGGCCATTTTACGCCTTTATGTTGCGAAATAGGCTTAGAAGCTCGATCGCGCCGCTCATCGCTTCAAAGCCCTTGTTGCCGGCCTTTGAGCCTGCACGCTCGATCGCTTGCTCGATATTATCGGTAGTCAGCACGCCGAAAGTCACGGGCGCGCCGTATTTTAGCATGGTGTTTGCGATACCTTTGCTTACTTCGGCGCTTACGTAGTCAAAATGCGGTGTAGAGCCGCGGATAACCGCGCCTAGGCAGACGACGGCGTCGTAGAGCTTGGAGCTTAGCGCCTTTTCAAGCGCGAGCGGGATCTCAAAAGCGCCCGGCACCAGCATCAGGCTTAAATTTTCCTCCTTGCCGCCGTGGCGCAAAAACGCATCGTGCGCCCCCTCGACTAGGCGATCGGTGATGATGTGGTTGAAGCGGGCGTTGATGATTAGGATCTTTTCGCTGCCCTTAAGAGCAAGCGAGCCTTCGATGATTTTCATGGTTTTCCTTTGCGTTAAATTTAGCGCTAAGCTTAGCTAAATTCGCCAAAATTCTAAATTAATTTCAGCATCGCGGCGCTTGAAATTATGAGAAATGGTAGGCGCTTTGCGCGCAGAAATTTTCTCGCGGCGAGCGAATATGCCTAAGATCACGGCACCGATTGTGTCGATCCCGCGTATAGAACGTATGCGAGCGCCGCGCTATGTATTAAAAGCAAGCATAAATATAAAAAGCTCGCAATCGCGCAGATGACGGTAAATAGCCGCTCGTGCGCACCGGCAGCGCGCTTAAGCCCGTACGTCCGGTCGCACGCAAAAAGCGCTCCGATGAGGTAAAAGAAAGCTTTGGCGTTAATAAACCGTCTAAATTTTAAATTTAAAGCGCGATTGCGATGGATTAGATTGAAATTCGTCTTAAAATTAATCCTAAATAATAAATTTTATTATTCGTTTAGAAATTTTAGGCTATAATCGCTTCAAAATTCATTTCAAGGAGAGAAAGATGTTTAAACTTAGAGAGTTGCCATTCGATGCGGCGCACAACGCGGTCGTAAGCAAGCAAACCTGTGATTATCACCACGGCAAGCACCACGCGACCTATGTGGCAAATTTAAATAAACTTACCGAATCGGGCGAGTTTGCGGGCAAGGGGCTTTACGAGATCGTAACGGCTGCTAGCGGCGGGCTTTTCAACAACGCAGCGCAGGTTTACAACCACGATTTTTACTGGGATTGCATCGCAAAGACTAGTGAGCCGTCCGCGGAGCTAAAATCGGCGCTAGCGGAAAATTTTGCGGATTTTAAAAGCGAGTTTTTGGCTGCTGCTACTGCGCATTTCGGCTCGGGCTGGGTGTGGCTCGCTTACGATCCGAAATCGGGCAAGCTTTGCATCAAAGCGACCCAAAATGCCGCCACGCCGGTGACCGAAGGGCTCGTGCCGCTTCTAGTCGTGGACGTTTGGGAGCATGCGTATTACATCGACGAGTACAATGCGCGCCCGAAATATCTGGAGAAATTCTACGCAGGCATCAACTGGGAGTTCGTCTCAAGCGCCTACGAATGGGCTAAAAAAGAGGGTCTCGGCTCTGTGAAATTTTATATAGACGAGCTTCACGGCAGAGATTAAATTTAAAATTTAAGCGCACGCGGCACGGCGATGCTACACAAAGCCAAAAACGCCTAAACGCGCCGCCGTTTCGCTGCGGACTATAATCGCCACGTCGTTTAGCATGCGCGGTCGATCGCTTAAAATTTTAATTCAAAGCTAGCGGCTAAATTTTAAGGGCTTTTCTTGAGATTAGCCGCAGCAATACCGCTTTTCAATCTATCTTTTAAATTTAATAAAATTCCATCAAGGCTCGGGCGCTAAATTTAATCAAAATTTTAGCCCAAAATCATCCAGAGCCCGATCGCGCACATCAGCACCGAGCAGAAAATTTCGAGGTATTTCAGGTGGGTTTTCAGAAGATTTTTTAGCACCGCTCCGCCCAGCGCGTAGATGCTAAGGCAGATACTTTCGCTTACGCACAGCGTAGCGACGAGGGCGAAGGTGCGCGTGCCGAAAAGATTGTCCGCGTCCAAAAACGGCGGAAAGAGCGCGGTGAAAAATATCCACGCCTTGGGGTTTGAGACCGCGACTACGAAGCCTTGTAGGAAGATATTTTCGCTGCGCTTTTGTTTTTGCAGCTTAAAATTTCCGCGCGCTAAAAAGGTCGCGACGCCCAGATAGAAAATGTACGCGCCGCCTAAAATTTTAATCGCGCTAAGCGCCGCAGGGTGCGCAAGCAGAATGCCCGCGACGCCGAATATACACGCAAGCGCCACGAGCGTGACGCCCAGCACCTGCGCCAGCAGCGCAGGCAGCGCCCTAAGATAGCCGCGCGCGATGCCGAGATTTAGCGCGTAGGTCATGTTGATGCCCGGCATCAGCGATATCGGGAAGATCGTAAGAAAAAACAGAAGCATTGCAAACCCCTAAATTGCAGCTAAATTTTAAATTTATCGCGAGCCTGTCGCGGAAATTTTAAGGCGCGGCGGCGAATGAAATTTTAAAATTCCGCCGCGTCTTTTTGCGATTATCATTACGCTTGCACGGCACGTGCAGATAAAATTTAAAATTTCTATGCGCCTTAGCACAAAACATATCGCAGCGTAGCGCGCAATCGCGTAAAAACTCATGCCGCAGTGTGTGTAACAGAGCGAATGAAAATTTAAAATTCCGCCATACCGCCGCGGGTAAATTTAAAATTTAAAACTCTCGCGGCTTTAAATTTAGCCGAAAATCCCGTATCCGAAGATCACCGCGATGATAAGCGGCAGGATAAATTTGACGTACAAAAACCAAACTCCAGCGAGCCTCGCGCTCAGATCGCCTTCGTTGGTGAGCTCGTAGATCGCGTCCTTTTTCAGCACCCAGCCCACGTAGATGCAGCACAGCAGCGCCGTTAGCACGAAAAATACGTTCGCGCTTACGAAGTCGAAGGCGTCGAAAACCGAGCGCCCCAGAATTTTAACGTCCGCAAGCACGCTGCTTGAGAGTATGCAGGGCAGGTTGCCGAGCACGAAGACGCCGCCGAGCGTTAAATTTACCGCCTTTAACGTTGAAAATCCGAAGCGCTCCTCGACGAAATTTATGATGACCTGATAGATCGTGATGGACGTCGTAAGCGCGGCGATGAGCAAAATCGAGAGAAAGACCACCGCGACGGCGTTGCCGAACGGCATGTGCGAAAACGCGATCGGCAGGCTTTTAAAAACTAGCGACGAGCCGCTACTCGGCTCAAGCCCTGCGCTAAAGAGCGACGGGAAGATCATAAAGCCCGCAAGCACGGCGATGAGCGTGTTTACGACTGCGGTGATGGTGGCTGTTTGCATCAGCTTCTCGTCTTTGTTTAAAAAGCTAGACAGCGTGATCATCACGCCGAAACCGAGTGAGAGCGCGAAAAAGACCTGCCCCAAAACGTCGATCAAAAGCTTGGGCGTGATCTTGGCAAAATCGACGCCGAGATAAAATTTCACGCCCTCCTTTGCGCCTTCAAGCGTTAAATTTGTAAGAATTACGGCGATGAAGCATAAAAATAGCGCGGGCATTAGAAATTTTACGAATTTTTCGATCCCCTCGATGATGCCGTTTTTCAAAATGTACCAGTTGATCGCTATGAAAACGAGCGTGTAAGCTCCGACGCCGAGCGGGCTATTTTCGATGTGATCTGCGTAGAATTTTTGCGTGAATGCGGGATCGGTGATCCGCGCGGAGAGGTCGAAGTTGCCGCTTACGATGTTTACGATATAGGTTAGCACCCAGCCGCCGAGGACCATATAGTAGGCTAAAATTCCAAACGCGCCGACTACGCCCATGATGCCTACGATTTTCCATGCCGGCTTTATGCGCGAGCCGTCCTTTTTAGGCGCCGTGAAGGCATCGACGCAGTTTCTTAGCGCACGGCGTCCGATGACGTTTTCTACCAAGATCATCGGGATCCCAAGCACGATCATCGCGATGCAAAATATGAGCACATAGGCGCCGCCGCCATTTTGCCCGACTAAATACGGAAACCGCCACGTGCAACCAAAGCCGATCGTGGCGCCCGCGACGGTTAAGATATATGTGAGCTTGCTGCTCCAGGTCTGTCTCGGCACGCTCCCTCCTTAAAATTGCTCTTTTTTGAGCTTGTCGAGGAAGTCCTCGATATTGTATTTGGCGCGGTAAGCCTCGCTGATGAGATGGACTATGATGTCGCCGAGATCGACGACGCTCCACTCATCGCCGCTTTCGATAGCCAAAAACTCCTCGCCGAGCGGCTTGAGCACGCTTTTTAGCTCCTCGATGAGCGAGGCTGCGTGGCGGGAGGTCAGCATAGTGGCTATAACTACGAATTTCGCGATATATTCGCGCCCCTCCATATCGATGATCTGGACGTCTTCGGCTTTCTTTTCGTTTAAAATTTCGGCGATCTTTTCCGCCCTTTGCTTTGGATCTTGCATATCTTTCCTTTTATAAAATTTTATGACCTCTGCTGCGATCTTGGGCGGGATTTCGCCTTTGAAATCTCGCCTAAAACCGCTTGAGCTCGCATCTACGTCAATCTCGATCCGCTTTAGGCTCGCCCACTGCCGCGGGATCTCGTAGCCGGGCCTCGTAAGCACGACAAACTCCGCTAATTTCTGAAGCTCGCTAAAATCGCGCCATTTATGAAGCTCTGCTAGGTTGTCGGCCCCCACGACGATGTAGAGCTTTGGTGCGGTGTCCGCGCCGCTCGCATCGCTTGCGTCATCCATGTCATTTGCGACATTCATGCAATTTGCATCGCCTGTGTCGCCTGTATTATATGCGCTACCCATGAAATTTGCGCTACCTGCGTCAGCCATACAATTCGCATTGCCGCTTGAAATTTCGCTTGCGTTTGAAAATTTGCCTGTGGCGGCGCTTGAAATTTCATTTCGGGCAGCGCCTGGAATTTTGACGACATCTGAAATTTCGTCTCCGATGGAGTTTGAAATTTCGCTCATGACGGCGCCGGGCGCTCTGCTTGAGGCGGCACTTGAAATTTTATCCGCGCTTCGGGTATCGCTTGCTGCGGCTGTCGTCTCCGCCGCGATTTTGCCGTTTGCGCCGTATTTTTCGAGCAGAAATTTCACGCTTTGTATCGTGGGCACCGGCACGTTTTGTGAAATTTCATAATCGCTCACCTCCACGTACGGGGTGTCGCTCCACAGCGCGCGGCACCATTTTAGCCGCAGTTGCGGAGGCGCCAAAAAGCTCTTTTTAAACGGGTTTAGAAACGACGGCATTATGACCAGCAAATCGGGCTTTAGGCTTGATAAAATCGCCCTTACCGCGGCGTCGTGTCCTGCGTGCGGCGGATCGAAACTGCCGCCGAAAAGCGCGATCTTCACGCGCCCGCTCCGCGCCGTTTTGCGCTGCAAAATTTCTCGCCCTTCGCCGCAAATTTTGCGGCATAAAATTTTGCGCGGCGTAATCTTGTTTTATGAAATTTCACGCCGCAAAATTCTGTTTCGTCAAATTTTGTTGCAAAAAATCCCGCGTTTTGCGGCGCGGTAAATTTAAAAGGCGCAGCGGCACAAAGGCTAGGACTGCGTCGCAGCCCTTTTGCGACGGCAAATTTTAAAAGCGCGCCATCGCGGAATTTTACTCCGCCGAATTTCGCTGCGTTAAATTTCATTTTAAGCTCTAAATTTGGCGTCTGGAACTTCATCTCCTGAAATTTCGCGCCGTGAAATTTAGCCGCATAAAATTTCGCAATGCAAGCTGAAAAACCCGTCTCGCGTAATTCTGCTTTGTAAAATTTGACGCCGCGTATCCTAAATTTTGATTTGCAGAATTCCGTGCCGCGAAAGTTTGTTCCTAAAAAATTCGTCCCGTAGGTCGTAAATTTCGCGCTATCAAATTTCTCGTCGTGAAATTTAAAATGCGAGTGCTGTGATTGCCGAATTTGTCGCGTATGACGAAGCGTTTCATTGCAAAATTTAAAATCGCGAAACTCGGCATCGCGCGCCCTGGGCTCTGCGCCGCAAAATTTCGTGCTGCCAAATTTTGTTGCAAAAAATCCTGTGTTTTGCGGCGCAAAAAATTTAACGCCGCGCTTTCTAAATTTTACAGCGCAAAATCCAGTAGCTGCGAAGCGGGCGTTAGAATTTGGGCTTTTGTAAGGCTTTCGCACGGGCCGCCTACATATATTTTTCTAAAACGCGCGGGATTTCGATGTTGCCGTCTTTGCGCTGGTAGTTTTCCATCACCGCGATCAGCGTGCGGCCGACCGCGAGCGAGGAGCCGTTTAGCGTGTGAACCAGGCTATTTTTCTTGCCGTCTTTGAAGCGGATCTTGGCTCTGCGCGCCTGAAAATCGCGGCAGTTGCTGATCGAGCTGATCTCTCGGTATTGGTTCTGCCCCGGCAGCCAAACCTCCAAATCCACGGTTTTTGCGGCGCTAAAGCCCAGATCGCCGCTGCAAAGCAGCATGTGTCTGTGCGGAAGGCCAAGGCTGCTTAACAGATCGCTTGCGCATGAAATCATCTCTTCAAGCATCTTCGCGCTATCTTCCGGGCGCGTGATGGCGACGAGCTCGACCTTTTCGAACTGGTGCTGGCGGATCATGCCGCGCGTATCGCGCCCAGCCGAGCCCGCTTCTTTGCGAAAGCAGTGGCTGTAGCTGGTGAGTTTAATCGGCAGCTCCTCGCTACGTAAAATTTCATCGTTAAAGAGATTTGTCGCCGTAACCTCGCTCGTAGGGATGAGGTAGAGGTTTTGCTCCTCATCGTCAACGCGGTAGAGATCGTCTTTAAATTTAGGCAGCTGACCCGTGCCGTAGAGGATCTGATCGCGCACCAAAAACGGCATATTTACGAGCTCGAAGCCGCGCGAGTTGTTAAATTCGATCATGTAATTGATGAGAGCCATATTCAGTTTTGCGCCCAGCCCGCGGATCGCGGTGAAGCGGCTGCCGCTGAGTTTGACGCCGCGCTCGAAATCAAGCCATCCCAGCGCCTCGCCGAGATCGAAGTGCTGCTTGGGCGCGAAGTCGAACGTGCGCGGCTGCAGCACCTTTTTGATACAGACGTTTTCGCTCTCGTCCGCGCCGATCGGCACGTCGTCGTCGATGATATTTGGCACGCACGCGGCGATCGCCTCTAAGCTTTGTTCGCGCTCATTTACGAGCTCGCTTAGGCTTTGGATCTTTTGCTTGTTTTCTTCAAGTTGCGATTTTAGCGCGCCTACGTCCTTGCCCTCGCGCACGGCGAGACCGAGCTCCTTGCTCTTTGCATTTTGCACGGCTTGAAGATTCTCTAACTCCGTCTTTTTGGATTTTAGTTCGTTGTAGGCATCCAGTAGCGATTGCAGGGTTTGCGGCGGGACTTTTTTGGCGATGAGTTTTTTATTAAATTCGTCGAAATTCGTCTCGATAAGTTTTAAATTTATCATTTTCTACCTCTTTTTGGTAATTTAAATTGCGACATTTTAACTAAAGTTTGCTTTAAATACTCAAAATAAACCCACATTTAAGCAATACGGATGAAAAAAAGTGATACAATTCCGTAATATTTTATTATGAAAGGTATTACATGAAGGCAAAATTTGCTTTTTTGGGAATTTTCGCGGCGAGCCTTGCGTTCGCGCATTTCGGCGTTCTTACAACGGATAAAAATGTCGTAGAGGATCAAAAAAATGCTATCGTGAAGCTAAATTTGGAATTCTCACATCCGTTTTTACAGGAGTCTATGAATCTACAAAAGCCCGCAGAATTCGGCGTTTTTATTGACGGCGAGAAAAAATCGCTCCTAGGCAGCCTAAAAGAGCAGAAAAAAGGCGAAAATTCCTATTTCGCGGCGGAATTTAAAGCTGACAAGCCATCGCTTTTGGCGTTTTATTTCGATCCGAAACCCTATGCCGAGCCGGCTGAGCGCAAGATGATCCGCCATATCACCAAAACCTACGTCGATGCTTACGGCGCGGGCGAAGGCTGGGATAAGCCGCTCGGGCTAGAGGCGGAGATCGTGCCGCTAGTGCGACCTTATGCGCTGTATGCGGGAGAGATATTTAGCGGAGTTTTTTTACTGCACGGAAAGCCCGTCCCGGGCGCGGACGTGGAGATCGAGCTATATAACGATAAAGGCTACAAAGCCCCTAGCGAGGCGCATGTCACGCAGGTCGTTAAAACCAACGGCGCGGGCGAGTTTAGCTTCGTGATGCCGGTTGCCGGCTGGTGGGGCTTCGCGGCTCTTAGCGAGGAGGAAGCTGCCAAAGGAAGCGAGCAGCCCGTAAATGAGCTGGGAGCCGTGCTTTGGATCAAGGCGGACGAGCTGAAAAAATAAGGGAGCGGCTCGGTGAGATCTCTTTTTTTGGGCGAAATTTGCGCAGCTGCGGATAAATTTAAATTTGCGTTTGAGCGGAGTTTTAAAATTTTATTTTCGCGCGTTTTACTTTTGGGCGTAGAATTTTCAGCGAATTTTGCGGCTAAAATTCTAAATGGCAAAATTCCGCCGAGTAAAATTTTAAGTAACGTAGCTCTGCTGCGTGTAATTTTGCTCGGTAGAATTCCGCTCTTAGGAGCTTCGAGCCGTAAAATTTCACATCCGTGGATCTATGAGCATAAAATATCGGCGCGCAAAATTTCGTTTTTTGAAATTTTACAAACCTCGACTTTTAAAAGTTCGCAAGCTCTGTTTTGCCGCGCGAGCACCGCGCCGAGATCGATCAGGGATTTAAATTTTGCGTTGCAAAATCCGCTCGCCGCTCCTGCAAATGTAGCAAGCGAAAATTCTTGCGCCATGCGAGCCGTAAAATTTATCAAATTTGCCGGTTCCGCAAGCGGTTCCGAGACCGCTCCGAGTTTTACGCTAGCGGTTGCCGCAAATAGGACGCAAGCCGCGAGTTTTATAGCCGCAAATTTTGCCGCGATTAAAGCCGTAAAAGCAAGATCTGTAGTAATCAAAGCGGTTATCGCAAAAGTCGCAAATGCCTTAAATTTAGCTAGCTCCCGCGTTTTTACGCATCTGAAAAACGAAGGCTATTTAAAGGAGGCGAGCCGTGCACATTAGCGAAGGAGTTTTGAGCGCGCCCGTGCTGCTCGCAGGCTGGGCAGTTACAGCGCCTGCGGTAGCGGCGATTTTATGGCGCGTAAGGCAGTCTGAAATCCCTAGGATCGCATGTTTTAGCGCACTATTTTTCGTTGCTTCTTTCGTGCACCTGCCCGTGGGCGTCAGCTCCATGCATTTGATGCTAAGCGGGCTCGTGGGCGCGTTTTTGGGCTCGCGCGCGATCTTGGCGATTTTCGTCGCGCTATTTTTGCAAGGGGTATTTTTCGGCTTTGGAGGGCTTAGCGTGCTCGGCGTAAATACCGCAGTCATCGGCTTTCCGGCGATTTTAGGTGGGCTCCTTGCCGCCGCCGCAAAAGCGCAAGAGCTAAAAGTGCGCACGCAAAAAATTTATCTATTTTTGGCAGGTTTCGTGCCGATCGTCTGCTCGATGCTACTTCTTGATCTCGTGCTTTTCATCAGCGGACGGGAGTTTTTTGTTATCGCGACGCTTATCTCGCTCGAAGGAGCGATTCTAGCTGTTTTGGAAGGTATCATCACCCTTTTTGCGCTTAGCTTTATTGCGAAATTTTACGGCGGACAGAGGCGATGAGAGCGCTATTTTTCTTAACGGTTTTGAGCTCCTTTGCATTTTCGCATGCGCTTCATCTTTTTGCAACTCAAGAGGGCGATAGAGTGGCGATTTATAGCTATTTTTATAAAAATTCTCCTTGCATGGAGTGCGAAGTTTTAATTAGTGCGGACGGGCGCGAAATTTTGCGCACTAAGACCGATAAAGAGGGACTTGCGAGCATACGAATACCCGCTAAAAATTTTACTATTCAAATTTACGGAGGTGCAGGGCACGGCGCGCAGATGGAATTTAGCGTCGAGAGCTTTACGCCGCAGAATTCCGGTGGTCCTGAAAATTCTACGCCGCAAAATTCTGAACCTCAAAATTTAGACGCCGCTAAAAATTCCGCGTCCGAAGGCAGCGCGTCCGAAAATATTGCGCCGAAAGAAAACTCCAAAAATGACATTCAAAGCATGGCGTTTCAAAGCCAGTCCGCCGAGGCGCCTAAAATCGCGCTTTGCTTGGCCTTGATTTTCGGCTTTTTTGCTTTGATGTGGCTAGCGAAAAGAGCGCGCAAATGAGCCCCGTTATATCGCTGCTCGCGTTTTTTATCTTCAGCTTCGGCGTCGGACTTAGCGGGCAGCTTTACGCAGCGTTTTTTGCCCCGCCGCTACTTCTTTTTGCGCTTAAAATTTCGATTACGCGCGCGGTCTGCACAAGGCTTGCGGTATTAAATATCTTTGCGATTTTAAGCGCGTTAAGCCCCGCTATAGTCGGCAACTACGAGCTTGCGGGCGTGATATTTTTACGCGCAAATTTGATAATGGCGTTTGCGATTTTGCTATTTTACGGCAAGGACGAATATTTTTTCGCACGCGGATTTTACGGGCTCGGGCTCGGCGAAAATCTAAGCGCTTTGGTGTATTGCTGCGGGCGATTCGTAAATTTTTTACGCTCTGATCTAGCGAGGCTGCAAGCACTTTTGCGCATGCGCGGATTTGTGGGGACGAGCGGAATTTTCACTTATAAAATTTATGCAAATTTAGTCGGGATTTTAGCGATTTCGGCACTTGAGCAGGCAAGAAATTTAAGCCTGGTGATGAGCGCGCGAGGGTTTTGCGGTAGGCTATTTTACGAGCGTCGCGAAGGCTTGAGCGTCTTGGAAGCCTCGTTTTTGGCGTTTGTGTTGGCGTGCGTATCTGTTAAAATCGGAGCTATCTTATGAGCTGTTCGCTTAAGGCGCTAGGTTTAAGCGCTAAAAACGGCGAGCGGGAGATTTTTCGCGGCGTAAATTTGAGCGTAGGGCATAAGGAAAAAGTGGCGATCTTGGGCGCGAACGGGCAGGGCAAGACGAGCCTGCTTCAAATTTTAGGCGGCCTAAGGCAATGGGGCGAGGGCGAAATCGAACTTTTCGGCGAGAAGCTCGAGTGCGCGGAGGATTTTGTAAAATTTCGCCACGAGATCGGGTTTTTGTTTCAAAACAGCGACGATCAATTTTTGTGCGCGAGCGTGTTTGAGGACGTCGCATTTAGCCTGCGTGCGCAAAATGAGCGGTTAAAACGAGCGCGAAATGCGGAGCAAAGACGTGGAATTTTTTCTAAATTTTTTGGTCGTAAGGCGCAAATTTTAAGGCAGGGCAGCGAAAACGACCATCTAAAAAAGCTTGAAATTTTAAGCGAAGAGAAGATCGAGCGAAAGGCGCTGGAAACGCTGCGGCGCTTGGGAATCGAGCATCTACGCGAGCGGGTGCCCTTTCATCTAAGCGGCGGCGAGAAAAAGCTGGTGGCGCTTGCGGGTGCGCTGGTGTGCGAGCCTAGGATACTACTGCTGGACGAGCCTACGACGGCGCTTGATGAGGCGATGCAGGAGCGTGTGGCGGGGATTTTGGCGGGGCTTGACGTAAGCGAAATCATCGTCTCGCACGATAAAAGCTTCATCGATAAAATCGCAGATAAAATCTATTATTTGAAATCGGACGGTCTGTATGAAAGTCCATGATAAAATCATAGTAAATTTATCGTTTAAAATCAAGAGGCTTGTATAAGTCCATAATGGCGACCCTTGCGGGATTTGAACCACGCGTTTTCGCACTGAGAATGCAACGTCCTGAGCCACTAGACGAAAAGGTCAAGAAACCGCATTATAGCGACAAAAACAAAATTTTAGATAAAATGCCGACGGCGGCGCAAGCGCAAATCACTTATAAATTTAAAAACCGGCGCGGCATAGAGAAAATTTGCAACGTAAATTTTATGATTTGGCTGAAATTTCATATATGAAAAAAGCCTAGCCGATCTTTTCCATCGCCTTGTTTTTAAACGCTACGGGATTAGCGATAAATTGGAAGCTAACCGCCGTGCCGCCGGTGCCTCGCACCACTATGGTGCCGAATTTTAAAATTCTCCCCAAGATACTCTGCGCTACGGATATACTTTCGATTTTTTCATATTTTAGCTCCACCGTTTCTCGACTAATAAGACCCTTTTTGCCGATTATACGCTGATTGGTGATAGCAAGCTCGTTTGTCTTTAAAACAATAAACCCGTGAATTAGCGCCGCTATAAAACCGCCAAAGCATATGAATGAAAGTCTATCGTCTTTATTTATGATTCCAACTATCGCGGGAATCAATATGACGATAGCGGAGATAAAAACCGCCCAGTGAATTTTGGCTTTAGCAATTACATTTTCGCCATTCAGAAGGTTAGACTCTACGTAACCCATAAATATCCTTTAAAAGAATTTGAGACTTGAATTATATCCCTGCCCCATTAATCTTGACTTAAATTTTCTGCGGGGCGGCTCGTTCAATGGCGGATTGAACGATCGGAATTTACATGCAAATTTGCATTAAATTTTATGCGGACGGTTGCGAAATTTTGTGCAAAATTTATGGCTAAATTCTGCGCGCTAGGCTTTTAGAATTGTAAATTTAGCGGCGCGAAATTGCCTCTCTTGCGCCCTGGGAGATCGTCGCATACTGCGTAAATTTATCGAAGTTCCCGAAGTTTGATGAAGCGCGCGCGGAGTTTAAAATTTTACAAATATGCTAAATTTTATGGCCGCGCGATAAATTTGAATTTTTAGCGCGCGATATACGAACTCACTATGCTTGAAGCCTACTCTTGTGAATATAGAATTTTTTGGCGCAAAGTGTGGAACCGGCTAACGTGCGAAAAATTTTAAGCGCGCTAGCCTAAATTTGAAATTTTACAGCCGTCCGCTCTAAAATCCGAGTGCTTTTTGAATTGCAAGCGTCTGCGCTACGACGCGCTCGAGCTGCTGTAAATTTAGCATATTCGGTCCGTCCGAAAGCGCGCGAGCGGGATCTGGGTGCGTCTCGTAGAAAAAGCCGTCCACTCCCACGGCCGCCGCCGCTCGCGCGAGGTACGGCACGAAGCGCGAATCGCCGCCGCTCGTAGCGCCGATACTAGGCATCTGCACGCTGTGCGTCGCGTCGAAAATGACCGGCGCAAACTCGCGCATAATCGGCAGCGAGCGCATATCGACGATCAGGTTTCCGTAGCCGAATGTGCTGCCGCGCTCGGTGAGCCAAACGCCGTAGCGGCGCGCCAGATCGTGCATATCGCCGCCGCTTGGTTGCGGCACGCTTTGAGCAGAATTCGCGGCACTCGAAGCATCGCAAGCATGGGCGGAATTTTGCGCGTCCGATCGTGCGCCGCAAGAATTTTGCGCGCCTAGCGCGGAAGAGCCGTCATTCGCACCGCCTCGGGCACCGCTTTGCGCGCCGCAAATTTCGGTATCGCCGGAGCAGGCGCTGTTTTGAGCGGCGTTTGTACCGCTAGATGCCGCGCCGCTTTGCGGGGTATAAGCCCGTGCGCTGCGGGTTTGCAGCACCTTTTCGACGCTGTGTTTCATCGCCTGCGGCGATAGAAACTGACCTTTTTTGATATTTACTACCGCTTGCGTGCTGGCTGCGGCGACGAGCAGGTCGGTTTGGCGGCACAAAAACGCGGGTATTTGCAGCACGTCGGCGACGCGCGCGACGGGCTCCGCCTGATAGCTTTCGTGGATGTCGGTTAAAATTTTATAGCCGAACTTGTCCTTTACTTCGGCTAAAATTTCACAGCCGCGCTGTAGCCCCGGGCCGCGGAAGCTTGAGATGCTGGTGCGGTTGGCTTTATCGAAGCTGCTTTTAAAGTAAAATTCCACCCCGTCCATTTCGTTAAATTTGCGTAAACTTTCCGCGACTTTCATTATCAGCTCGCGACTTTCGATCACGCAGGGTCCTGCGATCAGTATCATGAAATATCCTTTTTTAAAATTTGCGCGATTTTAGCGAAATTTTACTAACTCTTAATAGGGCTTGCCGAAAAATTTCTCGTAATGTTCGTAAAAGCGCTTGTAGTAGGGGTTTGAGTAGCGTTTGCGCATGCCGTAGTTGTAGCACTCGATCGTGTCTTTGATATTTTTGTCTTTAGCGTTCCAGCATTTGCGTAGGATTTTGGCGCATTTGGTGAGGTTGTACATAGGGTTGAATATATAATCTATCTCATTTTGGCTGAAATTTACGGCGTTTAGCTGCCCGAGTCCCACGTCGATGCTAAAGCCATCCTCGTACAGGTACTTGGCGATTTGCACGGCGTAAATTTCGTTTGCCGGTATGATCGTAACGACCCATTTGCTGGAATTTAGGCTGTAGTTGCTCGTTTTGATGCGGATATTTTGATTGCGCAGGCCTGCGAAATAATCGGCGTTTGCTTTGTTTGTCAAAAAGGAGATCGTGTAGGGCTCGAAGTCGCTTTCGATTTTGACGATGGTGTAGAGGATCTCGGGCTTGACGCCTTCGTTTTGCGCTACTGCGGCGATGGCGTTTACGATCTCGTTCGGCGAGTAAGCGGGGGCTTGAAGCGCTAAAAACAGGGCGAAAAGCAACTTTTTCATCTAAATTTACCGAGCCTTTGATAAAATTTTATGTCGCAAGTATAGCACAATTTCAGTCTTTTCATTATTGTTTAAGTGAAAATTAATCGTATTAGATATATAATCACATTTCTTTTTTAAACCCAAACGGTCGCTTAGCTCAGCTGGTAGAGCGCCACCCTTACAAGGTGGATGTCGCAGGTTCGATCCCTACAGCGACCACCATTTTGAAATCCTTGGATTTCATACTTCTTTAGCACTTGCGCTGCGAGTGTGATTTTTGGTGCGACGGTAGTTCAGCTGGTTAGAATGCCGCCCTGTCACGGCGGAGGTCGTGGGTTCGAGCCCCATTCGTCGCGCCACTTCTTACGATGTCTTGCTAGCTCAGTAGGTAGAGCATCTCACTTTTAATGAGGGGGTCGTTGGTTCGAATCCAACGCAGGACACCACTTTTATTACTAATTAAATCGCAAATTTTATGATTGATCGGTTATATCTAAAAAAGCAAAAATAAGTAAGGATATAAAATGAAATTTTTTCTCATCATAATTAGTATATTTCTTTATATTTATATTATTCTTTCGGTGCTAAGTTTTTCACCTTGTGATATTAACGATATGTTGAGGCAAAACTACAATCGTATGGAGCAAAAATGCAGATTAAAATTGATACGACGGGCTAATAATGGCAACAGCGGGGCGCATAGGTGACTTTTTTATTTTTATGAGCGATATTTTTTAGATAGATATTGTGTAGATAAAAAGGCGCAGCAAGAATTAGACAAAGAAGAGCTAAATTTTATTAAAAAATTTCATTCTGGAAATTTAGATCTATGCACAAATAACGACTTTATAGTTGGTTTATTAAAAAAGTGCGTTTTGAGGGAGGGAAATTTCACATTGTGTACCGAGCGGATCGGAAAGGAAAAAGAGATTAATATGGATGAAGTCATACATCTATATTACGCGGATAGAAAGCCGAAAGAATAAGAGATTTCATGAAAAATAAAATTTACTTTATTGCCGCCGCTATAATATTATTTGCGTGGATATTTTATCTATATAAAGAGCAAAGCGCCTCTTGCGATATAAAAGATCTTTTTATGGGCAATTCTGAAATAACAAAAGAGTGCAGGATCGTCATAATAAAGCAATTTGAAAAGAACGGCAACCCGCGCGCATATAAAAGGCTGAGTTTGGTTTATGGAAAAATTTTAAGCGAAAAACCGACAGAAGAGGTTTTAAATGAGCTAGATCAAGAAGAGATAGAATTTTTGAAAAAATTGTATCCTGATTCAGAAATTTTATCTAAAGAGTTGCCAAGCAGAAAATAATCAATTTTTATAAATATAAATTTGTCATAAAGATGGCTAAATGTTTAATAAAGAATGAAAAAAGGATAGGTGGTTAATGGAGTTAGAACTTTTATACCGAAATTCAACCAATTCTGATAAATTCAGCATCAATTCGTTTGTTGGGAAATTTATCTATCAAAAAACTTGGTCGGATTGCGATTATTGGGAGTTGGATAAAGCTTTAATGCAAATTTTGAGCTTTTATCATGATAAAACGCTTCCAAAAGAAATTTTCGCCGCAATACTAGCGATATTTAATGATGTTATCGGCGTAGAGGACAAATCGGAAATTTATGTAAGCAATATATTGTGTGCGAAAAACAGCGACGGCGTGGTGCCTAGCATATATGATAGATTTGAAAGATTAAACGTTCTGTGCAACAGCATCGTATTCAAAGAAAAGCTTAGCAATAGCGGTTTTTGGTATGCTCCAAAGGATTGATGCAATGAATCTTGTAAATTTTTATAGAAATACCGCATTTGATGATAGATATGATGCCAATTCGTTCATAGGTATGATTTTGGATAATAATCTATGGTCCGATGATGAGTATTGGAAATTGGAAGCCGATTTAAAAAAGATTTTGCAGCATTATAAAAACAAAGAGTTGGACCCAGAAATAATGCAAGGCATTATTTCTATTTCTAATGACATATTTCTAAACGGAAGTTGGCGCGACGTAGATATAGACGCAAAAAGCGAATGTTTTAAAACGTATGAATATCAAGAAGATACAAAGCCAAATATTTTCGATAGATTTCGTCGCATAAAAAGCTTATTATTGGCGGTTGCTTCAGGGGATGAAAATTTTTATAAAATCAAATTTTTCTATGAAAATTAATATAAATGATCTTTGCTTCGCAAATAAGGTGTATAATTTAGCAAAAGCAAAAATTATGGTGGATAGAGACGAAAGGGCATAAAATGACATATATAAAAACATACCCCGATATGGTAGAAATGAGTGATTTTTTTGGTTTTTATCCGGATGAAATAGATAGTGATATTGGAAAATATACGTTTGAAATAGACGGGCTGATATTTACATATTGTATAGTCGAGGGATGGGTGGAAATTACTATAAAAGCAGGCGGAAAGACGGCTGTGGAATTTACCGCCGAATGCATCGAGTCCTTAAAAATTAGAAGAGATAAAGATGGCGAATTTATAGAAATAGGACAAAATTTTGCTATAGACAGAATGGTACAGATAGAGTTGTATATAAGACCGAAAATTTTATTAAAATATGCGAGTTTAGAATGCTAGATGAAACTCACATCCCAATAAAAGGAAACCCAAATGCAAATTGATGGAAAAAGATATTTAATAAAGGTACGCTTTTATTTAGGCTATGTCTGATGGCTTCTTTTGAATTGCAAGAGAAAAATATTGCACACCGAACATTGGAACGCTATTTATCACCTGGAGAAATGGTAGATATGCTATATTTTTCTTGTGAGCAGGCTTTGGAAGAGGAATTTAAATTTTGTTTCTTATACTACGAAAGAGATGCACTAAAAGAACTTATGGAGCTTATGGATAAATATCTTAAAGACAGCAGCTTACTGGAAGGTATAGGCGAATATCTAGTCTATCACAATAAATCCTGGATAGAGGTCAGGGAGTTGGCTTTAAAAACAATCCATATTTTCGGATACGATTTAGATGACTTTAACTATGACTTTGATTAGACTTGGTTCAAAATGCGGTTTCAAATGAATAAAAAGACATTTTTAACTATTTTATCGGTAATAATCGAAGATGGCGATTATATCTCTTTATGGGAAATCGTTTGGGAATTAAATTCTATTAACATTGCCAATTCGCTTAAAGTAGCGAAAAAAATTTTATTGTCCTTATACGAGCAAGGTTATATAAGATTGTTTAGTTCAAATTGGGGTTATGATACAGAAACAAAAGAGATATGTGATAAATCTGAAATTTTAAATATTTTAAGGGATGATAAAAATTATGAGCCGGTCGGCGTAAATAGCAAATATTTTTGCGTAACAGAAACAGAGCAGGGAAAAATTTATTATGCAAAACAATACTAAAATGCGAAAAACAATAGTTTGGACGGTATAAAATGAGAGTAAAAGCGCTTGATTTAAATTTAAACCCATATGTCTATTTCTTTAGCGAAGCGGAAGATTTTAGGTTTAAGATTTTTAAAGATTTTCAAGCCGTGAGCGGGAAAAGATCGCTGGATTTTTATGAGCTTGAGGCGTTTAGCCTAATGAAAAGCACCGAAGTCTATGAGACCGACTCTATCGCCAGCACATTAATTCATAATTTTAGTTTATGCGATGAGAATGTAAAAGATATTTTAATAATGCTATTTGGGCAGTTTTATCTAAATAATTTCATAGATACCGACATAAAATATAAAACTAGCGCCAATATAAATTTAAATATGAAAAAATTTGAAGAATGGAAAATTTTAAGAGAAAATTTCTTTTATAATTTAGATAATTTTGTAGCCCGCTCATACGAACCTCTAAAAAATTATACTCGCGCAGACAGCGCCTTTTGGGAGGAGCTGGATCGGTGGTGCCATTACAATATGTATATGTTTATCGCAGAATGCGGCAAAAAATATTATGATGAAATTTTAATTCCTAGCCTCTACAACAAATACGAACACATAGAGGTCGATATCGACGAAGAGGGAAATGTAACGAAGTGGTACGGAATATAAAATTTAAGAGAATAAAATGGCGAGAGGAAGAAAAGCACTTTTACAATCACTTTTTGCTTTAGCATCAATTGAATTTCAAACCAAGTATATTGATAATGCCGATGCAGATGCCGATGTATATACATCGCCGGAAGAATTACTAGAGGACCTAAGTAGTGCCTGCATAGAGGCGCAATCATTTAAGGAAGAATTTACGCAAGATGAATTAGAACGATGTGAAGTAATGAGGGATAAGATAAAAAGTCTTCCCAATGAAGATATATATAAAACGCCTCTTTGGGAAAAACTACGTAAAGAAGCGAAAGATTTTTTAAATTTTATGGGTTATAATGTAAGCGATATCGACGATAGCATTTTTAAGCAATTTTAATTTTAGCCTTATGAATTTGTAGTATTAAATTTACATACAATTATAGGGCAAAAGTAATGATATTTTAAAAACGCTTTCGATGTTAAAATTTATGAAATATCACGCCGCGCCGTAAAGTGGTCAGAAATTTCTTTGAGACAGGATTAAAGAGTAGGGGAAAAATGATAGAAGTAGTGATTGACTTTGATGAGCTGCAAAAAGACAGAAGATATATTGATGAGTGGCATGATTATTGCCCCAAAGAAATAGAGCATAAGTTATACTCATATTTATCCGAAAAGCTGTCTTTACCGCTACGTATCGGTCCTGATGCATTCGCGGACTTCTTTTGGTTTCTACGATTTAAGGAATGGAAAGACTACAGCGAGGAAGAATGGGAGCAATATGAAGATAAGGACGAGTGGGAAAGCTATAGCGAATACATCGAAGAAAAAGAAGAAAACTCGAGATATGGGTTAAAAAATAAGCAAGGCGTTCGAGACGATTTAAAGTTGATTTTCTTAAATTTTAATGCATTTAAGAAAAAATACAGCGATTTGGCTAAACAGCTGCTAGATGTGATAAAATTTACGCTCTTGGAAACCGTTAAATACCCAGATCACGATGACTTGCTTGATATTCAAATAGAAATTCGAGGCTAGAAGATTGTGGGGCTACGATAATAAATTTAAGTATGTGAAAATTTTAAAAATATATTACGATATAATGCGCGCAAAACCACATCCCAATAAAAGGAAACTCAAATGCAGAAAAATAATGCACAAAAGGCTTTTATCGTCGAGCCTTTATATTGTCTTGCATCGAGAAAACATCAGATTAGATATATAGATAATTCTACTATCGATGAATATGCAACACCGGGCGAATTAGTCGAATATGTATATAATCCTCTAGAGATAGCCCAGAGACCGGAATACAAATTTCTATTTACAGAAACGGAATTAAAAGCTATAGCAGAGTATAAAGAGATGATCGATTATTTTTATAGCAAATATGACTACGATGATATATATGATAATATGCCTGAAATTTGGAAAAAGATAATGGAGAAGTCATTAAAACTACTGAATATACTTGGTTTCACTCTTGATGATTTTTATGAGTGTGGGGATTTAAAATCCAAAACCAACGAAACCCACATTCCAATAAAAGGAAACCCAAATGCAAATTGACGGAAGAGAGATATTCTACAAAGGTAGTCTTATGTTTCATTTAAGCCTAATGGCTTCTTTGGAATACCAGGATAAATATATCGTTCATCCCACAAAGGACTACTATACATTAGCAGACGAAATAGTAGATTGGCTATGTGATGAATGCAAAAATGCTTTATTGGAACAATTTGAATTTTGCTTCCTGCCATACGAGAGGGATGCGCTAAGAGAACTTAAGGAGCTCATAGATAAGTACACTGAAGACGACAGTATATTAAAGGGGGAAGAAGATGGCTATTACTTGGTCTATCAGAACAAATCTTGGATAGAGGTCAGAGAGCTAGCTTTAAAAACTTTACATATTTTCGGATATGATTTAGGCGACTTTGACCTATTATATTAAACTCACGGAGTCAGCACTTAAATAAAAAGGAAACCCAAATGCAAATTAACGGAAAAGAGATATTTAGGAAAAGCGGGCTTATGGTTAATCTATGTCGTATGGCTTCTTTGGAATATCAAGTTGATCATTTGATACATCCTGCGGTTGAATATTACGAAAGCCCATCGGAAATGGTAGAATTTTTATATACCGAATGTAAAAATGCCTTATTGGAACAATTTAAATTTTGTTTCCTGCCATACGAAAGGGATGCACTAATGGTGCTTGTGGAACTTATAGATAAAAATTTTAACGACCGCGGCTTATTAGAGGCAGACGGTTACGAATACCTAGTCTATCATAATAAATCATGGGTAGAAGTCAGAGAGCTAGCCTTAAAGACTTTGCATATTTTCGGCTACAAACCATATAGCTTTAACTATGATTAGACCCGGATTAGACTTGGTAGAATGAAATTTATCGTATATATCTTTACTCAGCTGCTATTCCTAAGCGCCTGGACTCTGCTTGGTTGTATACAGCGAAAATAAAACCGACTCCACGCAAACGAATAGTTTTATTTCTGGTCGCGCTTGGTTGTGCCGCGTCATACCGTATGCCGTAACGACGCATCTATTGCCGCCAGACCGTGCTTTAGCCGCTACGTCGCGATGCGCTCTATCGCTATGCCTTAAATCCTTGCACCGAGGCGTCTAGATCATCTTTCCGATGAGTTTTTCTTTAAATTCCTTGTAAATTTCAGGCCCTGCGTGTTTGTATTCGCTCGTCAGCCTGTTGTGAAATTCCGCCATATCGCCGCCGCTTTCGCGGTAGAGCTTGATCGCGTTTCGCCTTACGGCGCCGTCTTTTAGGTCGCTATCGTAGGTGATGCTTGCGTATCGCGTCCGCGCGCCGTCCTTGATCTCGCGGTAGGCCTCGCAGCCTTTGGCTCTGCCGAGTTTCGCGACGCACGCGGCATAGAGGGCTTGCAGGCTCACGCACTGGGGTATCAGCGCCTCCGCCGCGGCAAGGTCTGCTTTGGCGATTTTAAAATTTGCAGCCTTTTGTTCCTGTTGCACGGCCTTCGGCTCCTGCTTTGCGGTTTTGGGCTCCTTTTTCGAGGCTTTTGCCCCTTGCTTTTGGGTTTTTGGCTCTTGCTTTGTAGCTTTCGGCTCCGCTTTTTGGGCTTTTTTCTCCGCTGTGCCGCTTGCTTTGCTTTGTTTTGCGCTCGCTCCTGCGGCATGCGAGGCTAGACTGATCTTTTCAAATTTAGGATTTTTGCGGTAGTTTAGATCGTTAAAGAATTCTATCACGTCGTCGTAAAATTTGTCGTTGCTGACGATGCCGATCTTGCCCTCTTGCCCGCAGAGCTTGCCCATCAAAAATACGATGATCTTATCGGCGAAGTCCTTTCTTTGCTTGCCGATCGTGAAAACCTCGCCTATGCTAACGCCCATCTTGGACAGGCGCGCAAGGGTCAAGGCGTCGATCTTTTTAGCGGTGTTGGAGACGATATTCAGCTCGTCGCCCTCTTTGAGATTTACGACGTCGAATATATTATCGACGTCGATATTTTCGTCGTCTATGATAAAGCGTGTCAAATTCGATCCTTATTATTCGCTAAAAAGTCGCCAAAACTCGGGCGCAAATTTCGTCGGCGTAAATTCTATGATCTCGTATTTTGCGACGCCGTTTTGAAAGAACGGATCTTGCGCGATGATCTCATCAAGCTCCGCGCGGTCTTTGGCGTTGATTAAGATGATGCCGCCCGTGCGAGGGACTTTGCGCCCCGAGCAGATAAATTTATCCGCCGCGAAGAATTTATCCAAAAACGTGTTGTGCTCGTTGATAAAGCGGTCCGCTTCGCTTGCGTCCTTGACGTAGGTGAGGTTTGCAATAAACATTTTGATCCTTTGTGAGATTTGAAGCGCGATTTTAGCATAAAATTCCAACGGATAAAATTCCCGCTGGAATTTTCGCGCGCTACGTTATAAAAAATATCGGCGAAATTCCGATTATCGCACAGCCAAGCGCTGCGTATCGAAGCTTAATCGCAGCAAGCGCGCAGATGTTTGCGAGCGCGAAAAGAAGCGGCGGAATTTGCGCCTGAAAGCTCGGCAGAGCAAAGTTTAAAAACGCAAGCAGCGGCGTATCGAGCGCGCCGCCGAGCCCGAATAGATGCAAAAATATGCTTAGCGGATAAAAGATCACGAACGCGTATCCTAGCGGCATGACGCTAAGCTGCTGCAGCGAAGCGGTTGGGAAGAAATAATAGACCGCTACGTTCATGCTGAGCCAAACGTAGAGGTTGAAAAGTATGACGTTCTGCCAGAGCTTAAATTTAGGCGCGAAATGGTGCAGATAGAGGAAAATATACAGCACGCCGAGGCAGGAGAAATAAAATCCGATCGAAAAGGCCAGGTGCGGGAAAAACGCAAGCAGAAGCGCGATCGTTAGGAAGAGGTTTGTAAATTTAAGTACGTAGAAATTTCGCATCGCAAGGTAAAACCCCACGCAGCACATCACAAGCGAGCGCAGAAAGCTCGGCGTAAAATCAAGCACGAAGAGATACCCGCTCATAAGCACGATCACAAAGACGCTAAGATCGCGCCTCGCGCTGCGGTACGGAAAGTAGCGATCCTGAAAATAGCGGTAGATCGGCATTGCGAGCAGAAAGACGGTGCTAAAGATAATGCCCAGATGAAAGCCGCTGATCGAGATGATGTGCGCTATGCCCCAGTTCGTCACGCTAGTGCGCAGCGGTTTTGAAATTTCGGTCGCAAAATACAGCGCGGAGTAAAGATCCGCCGTCATCTCATCTTCGTGTTGGGCTCGGACGAACTCTATGGCGCGCCATTTTGCCCCAGAGGGCGCAAGCTCGTCTCCGATTTTAAAATTTGGCGCGTAAAAGCGCTGCTTTAAAAAATCTAAAAATTTTACGTTTTTGGTTACGATGCCGATATTTACGCGCGCGAAGCGGTGAAATTCCCGCCCGAGCCCGGCAGTCGTGTAGAGGGTGAAATCCGCCGTTTTGAGCTTTAGCACCGTGTAGGTGCGGCCGCGCTCGTTGGTTTTGGCGTAGGCGTTTAAAATTTGCGCGTCGTAAAAGACGTAGTTTCTCTCGCGGAATTCTCTGAATTCATAAAATTTTAGACCTAAGTTTAGCGATAAAATTCCAAGCAAAATGAGCAGAAAGTATAAAATTTCACGTTTTCGGTAAAAGAGCTGAAGCTTCACGGGCGGTATTTAAGTTCGCAGTTCGCGCGACGGAATTTTAAAAGCTCGCGCGCGGCGAAATTTTAAAATTCCAAGGCTCTATGCCGCACCGTCTCGTAAAAACCGGGCGGTGCGGCATAAATAAGCCCGTCTTAGCACGAATAATTCGTCGCAAACTCAAACGGCGTAGGGCGCGCCTCGTAAGGCCAAACCTGAGTTTCAAATTTAAAATGCTGATAGGTCTCGATAAAAAGCTCGCTCATTATCGGGCGCAGATACTCATTATCGCGGATCACCGCCTCTAGACTGCCGCGAAGCGTGTGCGGAAGCTGCTCGATACCGCGCTCGCGGATCTCATCCAGGTGCAGCTTGAATAAATTCTCATCCATCGGCCCGACCGGCTCGGTTTTGTTTTTGATACCGTCGATGCCCGCCATAAGCATCGCCGCAAATGCCAAATACGGGCACGCGGTGCTATCGGGGAAGCGCATCTCCGCGCGCACCGAGTGCTCTCCGCTGCCGTAAGGGATGCGGATCGAAGCGGAGCGGTTTTGGCTCGAATAAGTTAGAATCGACGGCGCCTCAAAGCCCGGGATCAGGCGCTTGTAGCTGTTGGTGCTCGGGTTCGTAAACGCCGCGACGCTGCGCGCATGCTTTAGTACGCCACCGATATACCATCTCGCCGCGTCGCTTAAATTTGCATAGTTGCCCTTTTTGTAGAAGGTATTTTTGCCCTTTTTCCAGATTGATTGGTGCACGTGCATTCCGCTGCCGTTATCGCCGTAGAGCGGCTTTGGCATAAAAGTCGCGGTCTTGCCGTTTAGGTGCGCGACCATCTTTACTACGTATTTATATTTTTGCACGTTGTCGGCGGCCTCGACGAGGGTACCGTATTTAACGCCGATCTCGCCTTGGCCTTGCGCTACTTCGTGGTGGCAGATGAAGGTCTCAAGCCCGATCTGCTCGAGTACCTTTAGCATCTCGGCGCGCAGATCGACCATCGAATCGACGGGCTGGACGGGGAAGTAGCCGCCCTTTACGCCCGGGCGGTGACCGCTGTTAAAGCCGTCTTTGTAGTTTTTGCCGCTGTTCCAATGCCCCTCTTCGGTATCTACCTTAAACATCGCGCAGTTCATATCGTCGATGATCTTTACGTCGTCGAAAACGAAAAACTCATTCTCCGGCCCGAAATAGCAGGTATCTCCAAGACCCGTAGTTTGTAGAAACTGCTCGGCTTTTTTGGCGATCGAACGCGGGCATTTTTCGTAAAGCTCGTTTTTGTAGATGTCGTAAACGTCGCAGATGACGATGATCGTCACGTCAGCGGTGAATGGATCCAAAAACGCCGTTTGCACGTCGGGCTTTAGCATCATATCGGATTTATCGATCGGCTGCCACGCCTCTACCGAGCTCGCGTCGAACGGAATTCCGTCTGCAAAATCCTTCGGCAGGCGCTTGTAGTTGTAGGAGACGTGGTGCCAGGTGCCTTTTAGATCGGTAAATCTAAAATCCACGAACTCGACCTCGTTTTCATCGCAAAATTTAAAAAATTCCTTCACGTCATTAACAAATTTTCCCATATTTTTTCCTTTTTTCCGCCCGTATGTCGGGCTAAATTTAACGGCGGATTTTAACATTATTTAGTTGAAATTCGACTTTATCTGCGCCGTTTTGCGCGCCGCGATTTTTAAAATTTTACGCCGCCGAAGCTTTTGAAATTTTAAAATTTCTCGCCGACAGCGCCTTTTTAAATTTAAAGGCGGCCGCCGTAAATTTACGCCAGACTTACAAACTGCCGCTCGCGATTTTTGAAAACGGCAATCTTATCGTAGCCGAACTCGCGCGCTTTAGCGTAAATTTTATCATAGTTTAGCGCCACTTGAGCTACCGAGTGCGCGTCCGAGCCAAGCGTGATCGGCACATCTGCATCCGCTAGCATCTGCAAAAGTGCGTCGCTTGGATAAATTTCATTTGCGGGCTTGCGAAGCCCCGCGGAGTTTAGCTCCACGACGATGCCGCTTTTTTTGATCGCGTTTATCGCGCCGCCAGCCAAAACTCTGATATCTTTTTTCGGAGTAAATTTAAAAATTTTAATCAGATCTATGTGTCCTAAAATGTCGAATTTGCCGCTTCTGCACAGCGCGCAGATCAGCGCAAAGTATTCGCGATAAACGTCGTCTATTTCGCGCCCGCTCCACTGATCTAAAAATTCCTCGTTATCAAAGCCCCAGTTGTTTAAAAAATGCACCGAGCCGATGAGATAATCTACCTCGCGCGCGAAAATCCGCTCATCCATTAGCTCTTTTTTCGTCATAAAATCGACCTCATATCCGAGCCGCACGTCGATTCGCCCGCTAAACTCATCTCGCAGATCTCTAATCATCCGCTCGTAAAGCTCCATCTGCTCGAAGCTCATTCGGTATTTTTGATCGAAGTTCATCGGCGCGTGATCCGCGAAGCCGAAAATTTCTATACCTCGTGCGATCGCCGCTTCCAAATACTGTCGCGGCTCGCCGTTAGCGTGGTTGCAAAGATAAGTATGGTTGTGTAGATCGGCTCGCATCAACTGCTCCTTAAATAAAATTTTGGCTAAATTGTAGTAAAATCGCGCTTAAAAAATCACTAGGAATGTATTTGAAAAAACCCGAACTCTTAGCTCCTGCTGGGAATTTAACGAAACTAAAAATCGCCCTGGCTTACGGCGCGGACGCCGTGTATGCAAGCACGGGCTCATTTTCGCTGCGCCAGCGAAGCGCGAAGGAATTTAGCAAGGAAAGCTTCGCGCAGGGCGTCGCGTACGCGCACGAGCGCGGCAAGAAGCTTTATGCGACCGTAAACGGCTTTGCGACCAACGGCCAGCTAGGAAACATCGAAAGGCATTTGGAATTTCTTCGCGATCTGCGCGTGGATGGAGTTTTAATCGCCACTTTAGGCGTCGCGAACCTCGCGCGAGCCGTAGCGCCTGAAATTCCGATTCACGTCTCCACCCAAGCCAACGTGCTAAATTATCTGGATGCGCAGGTTTGGGCGGAGCTGGGCGCCGTCCGTATCGTCGCAGCGCGCGAAATGACGCTCAAAGACGCCGTAGAGATCAAAGAAAAAATTCCGAACCTCGAGATCGAAATTTTCGTGCACGGCTCGATGTGTTTCGCATACAGCGGGCGCTGTCTTGTTAGCGCGGTGCAAAGCGGACGCTTTAGCAACCGCGGAAGCTGCGCGAACGACTGCAGATTTAACTACGAGCTTTACGCGAAAAATCCCGAAACCAGCGCGCTTTTCCGCTTGCAAGAGCGCGAAGGGGAGGGTACTTTCGTAATGAATGCGAAGGATCTTAGCCTCATTTCGCACGTGCAAAAGATCATGCAAACGGGCGCGATCGACAGCTTCAAAATCGAAGGGCGCACCAAGAGCGAATACTACGTCGCATGCGCCACGAATGCCTACCGTGCGGCGATCAACGATGCCGCGGGCGATAAATTTGAGCCCCGTGTTTACGAGCGCGAGATTGCGACGCTTAAAAACCGCGGCTTTAGCGACGGATATTTGATAAAGCGCCCGTACGAGCGAGAGGATACTCAAAATTTAGACCGCAGCATCGAGCTTGGCACGCATCAGGTTTGCGCGATCTCGCAGGACGGCGAGTTTATAAGCGTCAAAGATAAAATTTTACCCGGCGTTTCGTATGAAATTTTTGCTCCGCGCGGCTTTGAAATTTGCCCTTGCGATAATGAAATCGGCGAAATTTTTGAGCTTGACGGCAAGCCATATTTGAAATTTAAGAAGCTGCAAAGCCGCAGCGGTAAGGAATTTAGCGAGATTCACAGTGGCAATCTAAATGAGATTAAGCTGCCTGCGAAGCTCGCGGAGTTTTGCTTTTTAAGAAAGGAGATGGAATGAAATTTGTTTCTATAATAATGGGCTCAAAGAGCGATTACGAGGTCATTTACGAGGCGGCTAAAATTTTAAACGAATTCGGCGCGCCGTACGAGATGATCGTATCTTCTGCGCACCGAAGCCCCGCCCGTACGGCTAAATACGTCGCGGACGCCGAGAAAAAAGGCGCGCAGGTTTTCATCTGTGCGGCGGGCATGGCGGCGCATCTTGCTGGAGCGGTCGCTGCGAATACGACCAAGCCGGTGCTAGGCGTCCCGCTCGGCGGCAGCGCGCTTAGCGGCGTAGATGCGCTGTATTCGACCGTGCAGATGCCTGCGGGCATTCCGGTTGCGACGCTTGCGATCGGCAAGGCGGGCGCGAAAAACGCGGCGTATCTGGCGGTGCAAATTTTGGCTCTAAGCGACGAGGTGCTAAGCTCGAAGTTAAAGGCGGATCGCGCGGCAAAAGCGGAGGTTCTGAAAAAGGACTCTGAGCAGATCGAAGTACTACTTGAGGACTAGAGCGCAAAGGTGCGCGGCAGCGCTAGGCGCGAGCTTAGCGAGTAAAATTTGGCGCTCAAAAAATGTTTAAATTTACGCAGCGGCAAATTTAAACGGCGAGCCATAGGTGCCGCGAGGCTAAATTTTTAAATTTATACTTCGTGCGGGTTTTAAAATTTAAGAGCCGAAACCCGCGCGAAATTTAGTAAAATTTGATCGATTTAAAGGAATAAAATGAAAAAGATCGTCGCTCTGTCGCTTGCTTTTGTCGCGCTTTTAGGCGCAAAAGAGATTAAAAGCAAGGAGGTGTTTTTATCGGACGCCGCCTCCGTGGATAGTTTGAGGCAATTTTTGAAAGCGAATAAAGAGGAGATCGTAAAGTTAAATTTAAGCTACTGCGCGAACGAAAACAGTTTGAAAATTTTAGAAAAAAATGCGAACGAGCGCAAAGGGGGCGTGAAATTTAGCGGTATTGCAGAGGACTACAAGCCCTCAAAAGACGTTACTATCGAATATTACGGCGAGCATTTCGATCTGGGCGAGGGCTATGACGACGAGGGTAACGCCGCAATCGACGAGGGGCAGATGATCATCAGATATAGCCCGCGCGAGGGCTCGTTTCAAAGCCTTACGCTGCAGGTAGGCGGCTCTGAGCGCGGCACAAGATATAAGTGGCGGTATTTTTGGGACGAAAAGGCTAGATGCAAGGACGGCGAAGTGAGGCTAGAGGGAGCGTTTTACGTCACGGACGGCGAGTATCCCGCGGCAAGAGATCTCGGCGATAAGGGAGATTTCGATATATTCGCCCTTGATCCGATCGCGAAAAAATACTTCAAACTGCTGGAGTATAGATAAATTTGCCGCAGCAGGGTTTGCAGAATGAAATTTCGCTAAAATTTCAGGCAAAAATGAGAGATCGCCTTGTTTTGAAAAAACGATCTAGTTTCGGTAAATTCCGACTGGGCAGGCGAATGCTCGGCTGAAATTTGAAAAATTTTTAGAGCCGCGAAGAGCCTTTGAAGCAGGCTTTGAAAGGCGCTTGGAAGATAAAATTTAAATTTACATATCGATAAAAGGATAAAAATGACGTTTTCACAGATTATTTTGACGCTTCAAAACTACTGGCACGAGCAGGGCTGCTTGCTCGTTCAGCCCTACGATATGCCCGCGGGCGCGGGCACCTATCATCAGGCTACCTTTTTGCGCAGCCTAGGAAGCAAGCCGTGGCGCGCTGCATACGTAGCACCATCGCGCCGCCCAACAGATGGGCGCTACGGCGAAAACCCAAACCGCCTCGGTGCGTATTATCAGTTTCAGGTGATCTTAAAGCCGAGCCCGGATAATATCCAAGAACTCTATCTAAAAAGCCTAGAAAAGCTGGGGTTAGATCTTAAAAGTCACGATATCCGCTTCGTGGAAGACAACTGGGAGAGCCCGACGCTAGGGGCCTGGGGGCTTGGCTGGGAGGTTTGGCTAGACGGCATGGAGGTGACGCAGTTTACCTATTTTCAGCAGGTAGGCGGCATCACGTGCGAGCTAATTAGCGGCGAGATCACCTATGGGCTTGAGCGCTTGGCAATGTATCTGCAAAACAAAGACGACGTTTACGACATCGTCTGGGACGACAAGGCGGGGCTAGTAACCTACGGCGACGTGCATAAAAGGGGCGAGTTCGAGTTTAGCAAATACAACTTCGAGCTTGCAGACACCGCAATGCTTTTTAATCAGTTTGAAAACTGCTTCGGCGAGTGCAAAAGCATCCTAAAGCACGGCCTGGCGCTTCCTGCGTATGATTACTGCATGCTCGCGGCGCACACATTCAACGTCCTTGACGCGCGCGGAGCGATCTCGGTCACGCAGAGGCAGGATTATATTTTAAAGATCCGCGATCTTGCCAAAAACTGCGCGCTTTGCTACGCAGATCCGCAAAAATATGTCGCCGATCTTTGCGGCACGGCATGCAGCGATAAAAAAGGCGGCAAAGACGGCGGCACGGCGCTCGCTTCCTCCGCGGGCGCAAATTTAAAAAACGCCCACGGCAAGCAAAATTCCGCGGATAAAACGGATAAAAGCGCAAAGTAGGATTTATGAAAACGGGCGAAATTTATGAAATTTTAAACGCCGCCGCGCCATTTTGCGACGCCGAGGCGTGGGATAATAGCGGGCTAATGCTCGGAAACTTGGATGATGAAATTTCAAAAATCTATCTAAGCCTCGACGTTACTAGCGAGCTGGTGCGCGAGGCTGAGGCGGGCTCGCTTTTGGTGGTACACCACCCGCTAATTTTTAGCCCGCTAAAATCGCTCGATCCGCGGCTATATCCTGCAAATTTGATCTATGATATGATCCGCAAAAACATCTCTCTCATCGCGATGCATACGAATTTTGACAAGCACGTTTTAAACGGATTCGTAGCGCGCGAAATTTTAAAATTTGAAATTACGGATGAGCGGGAATTTTTGGTTTTCATGCGCGCGGATTTGAGCTTTGAGCAGCTGTGTGCACAGATAAAGCGCGAGCTTGGCATCGAGCACCTGCGCGCCGTAAAGACGAAAGATTTCATCCAAAATATCGCGCTTTGCACCGGCAGCGGAAGCGAACTGAACCAAAGCTTGGGCGTGGATTGCTTCATTACGGGCGACATAAAATATCACGCGGCGCTTCAAAATTTAGAAAACGGCGTGAGTTTGATCGATATAAATCATTTTGAAAGTGAGCGCTATTTTGGGCGCGCGCTCGCACCTTTCTTGCAAAAAAGCGAAATTGAAGTTATAATAAGCGAGCAAAAAAATCCATTTACGTATTATTAAAGGAAAAAGATGAACAAATATTTAAGCCAATTGGTAGAGCTTTGCGAATTCGATAAGCAGCTGGACGGATTTAAGCCTAAAATCGAGGCCGCGCAGGAGAAGCTGAGTAAAAAAAGCACTGAAATAAACGGCGCAAAAGAACAGATCGAAACTCTAAATGCGGAGATCGCCGAGCTAAAATCTCAAATTTTACAAGCAAACGCGCAGCTTAGCGCCTTTTCGTCCAAGCTAAAAAGCACGGGCAAAAAAAGCGGCGCGGCAAAAACCGAAAAGGAGATCAAGGCCCTTAGCGTCGAAGAGGACATCGCAAAAGAGCAGCTCGAAGCCACAAACGAGGAGATCGAAAGGCTAGAAAAGATCGTAGCCGCAAAGGAGGCGCTCGTAAAAGAGCAGAGCGAAAAGCAAGAGGCGTTTGAAGCCGAGCTAAAAAGCTTGCAGGAGCAGGTAAGCGCCGAGATGGGCGAAGTTGAGGTCGCTCGCGGCGCGATCTACGCTAAGCGCGATAAACTAATGCAGGCTATGAATCCAAAAACCGTCTCATTCTACGAAAAGATCCGCAAGTGGGCGGGCAATACGGCGGTCTCGCCGGTGCGCAAACAGGCCTGCTACGGCTGCTTTATGCGCATAAGCGACAAGACCTATTCCGCGGTCATCAAAAGCGACGACATCGTAACCTGCCCGTATTGCGGCAGAATTTTATATAAAGAAGCCGAGTGATCTACACCGCCTTGGCGTTTTTGGCGTGGCTTGCAGCTGCGCCTTTTATTTTTATCCTAAGCTTTAAAACAAAATACCGCACGAGCCTGAAGGCGCGATTTTTTCTATACAAAAACCCTAAATTTAGCCCCGCAGCGGTGCACTTTCACGCTTGCAGCTTGGGCGAGGTAAACGCTCTTGTGCCGCTAATTTCTAAATTTGAGAGCGTCGCGCTTAGCACGACCACGCAGACGGGCTTCGGTGCGGCGCGTGCGCTCACGCCGAACTCTCGCTACCTGCCGTTTGAAAACTGGCTTCCGTTTTGGCTTACGGGCAGCCGCGTGCTGGTGATCTTTGAAGCCGAGCTGTGGCTAAATTTGATCCGTACCGCTAAATCGCGCGGAAGCTACGTGATCCTGCTAAACGCGCGCATTAGCGACCGCTCGTATGCGAGCTATCTGCGTTTTAAGCTTTATTATCGCAAAGCGTTTGAAAATATCGATCTGGTGCTTGCGCAAAGCGAGCTTGATGCGGTGCGGCTGCGGGAGCTCGGCGCAAAAAATATAAAGGTCGCGGGCAACGTGAAAAGCGCGAATATCGCCGTTGCGACGAAGGACTATTCTGCTGCGTCCGCAAATAGCTTCGTGCTTACGATCTCAAACACTCACGAGGGCGAAGAGGAGCTTGTTTTATCGAATTTAAACGATTTTATGAAATTTCGCAGTTCGCAAAATATGCCCGAAAAATACCAGCGCGCAGCGAGTATCCGCGACGATAGGAGCTTGCCTGCGGCTGAGCTTCGCGACGAGCAGGGCTCGCTTGAAGCGGTAAATTTAAACGCAACTTCTTTGGATGCGGCGACTTCAAGCGACGATTCGTCCGCCGTGCCGAATACGGCGCCTTTAAACGGTGCGTCTTTAAATTTTGCCGTACCAAATACGACGTCTTCGACTGCCGCGCCGCAAAAGCTAAAAATCATCCTGGCGCCGAGGCATCCGGAGCGCTTCGAAAAGGTATGTGAAATTTGCAAGGCTTGGGCGCGCGAGCATGAGCTTAGCTTTGAGCGATTTAGCGACGGCGCGGGGCTTCGGAGCGATTTTATCTTGCTGGATGCCTTCGGGGAGCTAGCGAACTTTTATAAAATTTCAAACGTCGTGATCTTGGGCGGCAGTTTTTTGCGCAATATCGGCGGACATAGTCCGATCGAGGCGGCGAGCTTCGGCGTGCCGATCATCAGCGGGCGATTTTTTCATAATCAAAAGGCGCTGTACGCGCTCGTGCAAAATATCGCTCTGTGCGACGCGGATGAAATTTCAAGCCTTTTAAAGGAGCCGCTAAAGGACACGCGGATAGATAAAATTTGCGATCTACAAGAGATAGAAAATTTAATCAAGGAAAGAATTTAATGCAAGAAAAAGCCTACAAATTGCTGGCGGCGCAGGAAAATATCTCGCACAACGAAGCTAAAGCCCTCATCGACGCGGGGCTTGTGAGCGCGCGCGGCGCAAAGATCGCTCTAGCGCGCGAGATGCTCGGCGAAAATGTTAAATTTAGCGTGATGAAGCCCGCAAAACCCGCGATCATTTACGAGGACGAGAACGTTTTGGCGGTCAATAAGCCGCCCTTTATGAGCAGCGAAAATTTGGAAAAAATCTATAAATTCAGCCTTCTAAACCGCCTGGATAAGGAAACTAGCGGCGTCGTGCTGTTGTATAAGAACGAGGAATTTCGCGAAGCGGCGATTGCAGAGTTTAAAAATTTGCGCGTGAAGAAAAGCTACATCGCGATCGTGAAGGGGATCGTGAGCGAAGAGATGAAATTTGACGAGCCGATTTTGACGATAAAAACCAGAAGCGGCGCCTTTTCTAAAATTTCGCCAAACGGCAAGAGCGCATTTAGCGAGGTTTATCCGCTTATGGTAAGCGGCAAAAAATCGCTCGTGAAGGTGCGGATCGAGACGGGCAGGACGCATCAGATCCGCGTGCATCTAGCAAATGCAGGATTCGGCGTAATAGGCGATGAAAAATACGCTAAAAGCCGCGCGAAGCGGATGTTTCTGCACTCGTACGAGACTGAAATTTTAGGGCTTAAATTTAAAGCTCCGCTAGGTACAAGCTTCAACGAATTCGGCTTTGAAATTCCTAAGGATCTCTGATATTCAATGGCTTTTAAGTTAATTTTAGGTAACATCGCAAGTTTAAAAATTTTATAAGGGATCAAAGTGTTTGAGATTATAAGCGAGTCGTTTAAAAACGCGGTCAATAAATTAAAAACAATCGATGACGAAAAAGCTTTAAAAAACGCCTTGGAAACGCTAAAAAAGGCGCTTTTAAAGGCTGACGTACACCACAAAGTCGTAAAGGATTTTTTGGCGCTTGTCGAAGCCGATCTTCGTATCGGCACGATAGGACAGAAGCCGTTTTTGCAGTCTATCAAGACAAATTTGACTAAAATTTTAACGGCGCCTAGGGGCAGCAGCCAAGGGTTTGTATTTGCCGGCACGCCTCCTACGGTAGCTTTGATGACGGGACTTCAAGGAAGCGGAAAATCCACAAGCACGATAAAACTCGCGAACTATCTGAAACTTCGTAAAAAAAAGGTCTTAGTCGCAGCGTGCGACTTGCAGCGCCTAGCCGCGGTCGAACAGCTCCGCCAGCTTTGCGAAGCAAATGAGATCGAGCTGTTTTTTATCGAGGGCGAGAGCGATCCGCTAAAGGTTGCGCAGAAGGCGCTAAGCAAGGCTAAGAGCGGGCTTTATGACGTACTGCTCGTAGATACGGCGGGACGTCTTGCGATAGACGAGGCGCTTATGGCACAGCTTGCGGAGATGAAAAAAGCTTTAAATCCGCATGAAATTTTTTACGTAGCGGACGCCATGAGCGGTCAAGACGGCATTAAAACGGCCGCTAAATTTGATGAAATTTTAGGCCTTACGGGCGTGATCTTAAGCAAATTTGACGCCGATACCAAAGGCGGCGTAGCTATTGGTATCGCGCAGCAGCTGGGCATCCCGCTTCGTTTTATCGGAACTGGCGAAAAGGTGGCCGATCTGGAGGGCTTTATACCCGATAGAATCACCGGCCGCATTATGGGCGAGGGCGATTTAGCGACGCTAGCCGAGAAAACAAGCGCCGTCTTCGACGAAAGAGAAGCCAAAGCTTTGAACAAAAAGATCAAAAAGGGCGAGTTTAATTTCAACGATTTCGTAAATCAGCTCGAAAGCGTGAAAAAGCTCGGTAATATGAAAAATTTGATCGGTATGATCCCGGGGCTTTCCGGCATGGCGAATAAGATAAAAGATATCGATTTGGAAAACTCAAAAGAGATACTTCATATCAAAGCGATGATAAATTCTATGACGCCGAAAGAGCGCGAAAATCCCGATCTGCTAAATAATTCGCGCAAGCGCAGACTTGCTGCTGGCGCAGGGCTTTCGCAGGTGGAGGTGAACCGCTTTTTAAAGCAGTTCGCGGGTGCTTCGAAGCTTGCGAAGAAATTTTCGGGCAAGGGCGGCATGCAGGGGCTTGCCTCAATCGCTCAAAGGCAAAATTTACCGAGATAGCCTCTCGGTAGAGTTTGCAGATGTTTAAGTTTTAGCCATCTGCAAGTTCTAAAACTTACAAAAATTTAAGGAGAAAAAATGGCAACAGTTGTTAGGCTTACAAGAATCGGAAGAAAGAAGCAGCCTTTTTACCGCATCGTGGTAACGGATAGCAGGAAAAGACGCGACGGCGGCTTTATCGAGACGATCGGCTTTTATAACCCGTTAAAACAGAGCGATAATATTAAATTCGACGCGGAGCGTTTGGCATATTGGAAGAGCGTAGGCGCGAAGTTAAGCGATAGGGTCGCTCAAATCACAAGCAAATAAAATGGTAGAAAATTTTATAAAAGAATACGCAAAGTTGATCGCCGACTATCCGCAGTCCGTCTCTACGCAAAAGCGGGTCGGTGAAAACTTTACCGAGATCATCGTCTATGCCGACAAGGCCGATACAGGCAAACTCATCGGCAAGGACGGCAAAATGATAAACGCCATAAAGACCGTCATCATCGGCTATAAAGCAAAAGATCCGATCAATTATAAAATTACCGTCAAAGCCAAAGATGCCTGATGATCTTTTAGAGGTCGCGAAGCTCGGTAGGACTATCGGTCTAAAGGGCGCGGTTAAAATTTTCGATCGCAGCGACTTCCCCTCTCAGTTTAAAAAAGGCGCCAAATTTTATCTGCGAAACGGTGAAATTTTAGAAATTATATCCTTCAACGGCACAAATTCTAGCGCTATTTTTAAAAATTACGAAAGTGTAGAAGCGGCGGCAAATTTAACCAACCAAATCCTTTACCGAAGCAAAGAGGACACGCGGAAATTTTGCAAATTGCAAAAGGGCGAGTTCTTTTACTTCGATATTATCGGGCTTGAAATTTACGAAGACGGCGCGGTTTTGGGGCGCGTAAAGGACATATCGCAGATCGGAAGCGGTTATCTTTTTGAGGTAGAAACGGATGAAAGCTTAATCTCGCAGGCTTTGCCGAAAGAATTTTTTATCCCATACGTGGACGCCTATGTGAAAGAAATTTCGCTTAGCGAGCGTAAAATTTTTACACAAAATGCGCGCGCGATTTTGGAAAACTCATGAATTTTATCTTCATCTCTCTATTTGAAAATCTCATCGCGCCGTATTTTGAAGACTCGATTTTAAAACGCGCGGTCGATAAGAAAATAATTGTGACGCATTTTTTTAATCCGCGAAATTTCACGACAAATCGGTATAAAAAGGTAGATGATTATATGATAGGCGGCGGTGCGGGGCTTTTGATCGGTACGGAGCCGCTTGCCGGAACGATCGAGCAGGTAAGAGCTAAATTTAAAAATGCCAAGTTTATCTACCTCTCGCCCGCCGGTAAAAAATTTAACCAAAACGACGCCAAGCGCCTAAGCGGCGAAGAGAGCCTATGCTTTATCTGCGGGCGCTATGAGGGGATCGATGAGCGCATAGTCGAAAGATATGTAGATGAAATTTTTTGCATCGGCGATTTCGTCCTTACCGGCGGCGAGCTTGGCGCACTTTGTATGTGTGATGCGATAAGCCGCAACATAAAGGGCGTTTTAGGTAACGAAAGCTCGCTTGTCGAAGAAAGCTTTGAAGGCGGAATTTTAGAGGCGCCCGCATTTACAAAGCCTGATGTTTTTGAAAATTTACCTATAGTTTCAGAGTTTTTAAAGGGTAATCACGCTAAAATGCGTAGCTTAAAAAATCAAATGGCGCTATGTAAAACGAGGTTCTTCCGCCCGGATATGTACCGAAAGATCGCCAAAAATAAAGGAAATTTATGAAAAACAAGTATATCCAAGCGTTTGAGGACGCTCAGATCACAAGCAAAAGTGTGCCTGATTTCCGTGCCGGCGACACCTTAAAGGTAGCCATCAGGATCAAAGAGGGCGATAAGAGCAGAATTCAAAATTTTGAAGGTACCTGCATAGCGCGCCGTGGAAACGGCGTAAACGAGACCTTTATCATCCGCAAGATCGGTGCAAATAGCGTCGGCGTAGAGAGAATTTTCCCGATCTACAGCGAGAGCATCGAAAGCATAGAGGTTCTAAGAAAAGGACGCGTTCGCCGCGCGAAGCTATTTTACTTACGCGACAGACGCGGTAAAGCGGCTAAAATCAAAGAGCTTCGAAAATAATCCTTTAAATTTACGCTTCCCAATTCAAAAAGAAGCTTCTTTTATAATGCGCGAGATTTTAAAAAATTTCGCGCAAAATCCACTCGCAATTAAATCTAAAATTTTTAATTTTAAACTGCCTAAAATCGCCTTTTTCTATAGAAAAAGATAAAATATATCCTGATTTTATTTGCGTTTAAAAATATTACTATAAAATGCAAATTTTAATTTAGAAA
Source organism: uncultured Campylobacter sp. (assembly GCA_963519515.1). GTDB lineage: Bacteria > Campylobacterota > Campylobacteria > Campylobacterales > Campylobacteraceae > Campylobacter_B. The sequence continues at coordinate 81,230 of CAUQNJ010000002.1, forward strand.
GCTCGCGCTAAATTTGAGAATTCGGCCGAGTAAAATTTATTCAGTAAAGAGCGAGATGTGATTTTCTTAGGCATTGACGTAGGATCAACCACTGTTAAAACGGTAGTTTTAAACGAAAAATATGAAATTTTAAGCAAGAGCTACGAGAGGCATTTAGCAAAGCCCAAGGAGCTGGTGCTGGATAAAATTTTGCAAATCCAAAAAACCTATGCAGGCGAGCAATTCAGCGTCGCCATAGCGGGTTCTGCGGGCATGGGTATCGCCAAAAATTGCAAAATTCCGTTCGTCCAAGAGGTTTTCGCTACCTCGCTCGGCGTCAAGCGGATGTTTCCGAAGACCGATGTCGTCATCGAGCTCGGCGGCGAGGATGCTAAAATTTTATTTCTCACGGGTGGACTTGAGGAGCGGATGAACGGCTCATGCGCGGGCGGTACCGGCGCATTTATCGACCAGATGACTAATCTTTTGCATCTGGATATTACGGAGCTCGACCGCCTAAGCTTTGCGGCGAATAAAATTTACCCAATCGCCTCGCGCTGCGGCGTATTCGCCAAAAGCGACATTCAGCCGCTGTTAAATCAAGGCGTACGCAAGGAAGACATCAGCGCCAGTATCTACGCCGCGGTCGTCGAGCAGACGATCTCGGGGCTTGCGCAAGGTCGCGAGGTCAAGGGCAATATCCTGTTTCTAGGCGGCCCGCTGTTTTTCCTAAAAGGCCTTCAGGCGCGCTTTAAAGAGGTGCTAAAGCTTACCGACGAAACCGCGACTTTCCCGGACATCGCGCCTTATTTTGTGGCCTACGGCAGCGCGCTGTATGCAAAAGATACGGGCGAGACTCTAAATTTAGATGAAACGATCGCGCTTTTAAAAAAGGAGCCCGATAGAACCGCGCTGGAAGCCGAGCCGCCGCTTTTTAAAGACAAAGCGGAATTTGACGAGTTCATCGCTCGCCATGCCCGCGCGAGCGTGCCTAAGGTAGATATCCACACCTACAGCGGAGATGCGTATTTGGGCGTGGATTGCGGCAGCACCACGATCAAAGTCGTGCTTATGGGCGCGAACTACGAGCTGCTGTATAAATTTTACTCCTCCAATAAAGGCGATCCCGTCGACATCCTGCTGCCACGTCTTAAGGAGCTATACGATCTTTGCGAAGGTCGCATTAAAATCAAAGGCAGCGGCGTTACCGGCTACGGCGAGGATCTCATTAAAACCGCCTTTCGCTTCGATTACGGCATCGTCGAGACGATCGCGCATTATAGCGCCGCGCGCCACTTCAATCCAAAGGTAGATTTTATCATCGACATCGGCGGACAGGACATCAAGTGTTTCTCTATTAAAGATGGCAATATTGATTCTATCGTGCTAAATGAAGCGTGTAGCTCGGGCTGCGGCTCGTTTTTACAGACCTTTTCAAATTCTTTAGGCTACGACATCAAAGATTTTGCGAATTTAGCCCTTTTTGCGACCCATCCCGCCAAGCTTGGCAGCCGCTGCACGGTCTTTATGAACTCTTCGGTCAAGCAAGCCCAAAAGGACGGCGCTACGATCGAGGACATCAGCGCGGGTCTTGCCATCAGCGTTATTAAAAACGCGATCTACAAGGTTATCCGCGTGCGAAACGCCGACGATCTTGGGCAAAATATCGTAGTGCAGGGCGGGACATTTTTAAATAATGCCGTGCTACGCGCGTTTGAGCTTGAGCTTAAGAAAAACGTTATCCGCCTCGATATTAGCGAGCTTATGGGTGCATACGGCGCGGCGCTTTTTGCCAAAAATAATGCAAACGAGCGCACCGATATGATCGGTCGCGCCGAGCTTGATAGTTTTACTCACAGTAGCGAGTTTAGCGTCTGCAAGCTCTGTACCAATAAATGCCCGCTTACGATCAGCCACTTCGGCGATACTAAATTTGTCACAGGCAATAAATGCGAGCGCGGCGCGGGCAAGGAGATCCGCCATGACATCACGAATTTATTCGAGTTTAAAAACGAGCTTTTGAAAAAATACCGCAAGCCGCCGAAGCAGGGCGCACCGCGGGTCGGAATTCCGTTTGTTTTGAATATGTTTGAGATGATCCCGTTTTGGAGCGCATTTTTTGAAAATTTAGGCATGAGCCTCGTGCTGTCGCAAAAGCCGCGAAAAGAGACGCTGTTTTTGGCAAGCCAGAGCATCCCGAGCGACACCGTCTGCTACCCGGCTAAAAGCGTGCATGGCCACATCTACGATCTTTTAAACAAGGATGTGGATTTTATCTTTTATCCATGCATGAGTTACAGCCTGGATGAAAATATCAGCGAGAACTGCTACAATTGCCCAGTGGTTGCGTATTATCCGGAGCTGATCCGCTCAAACGTAGGGGCGCTGGAGGAGAAAAAATTCCTCTATCCGCACGTGGATCTGAATATGCAAGACTCGTTTTCAAATACGATGCAAAGCGAGCTTGCGGACGCCGGGTATAAATTTAATGTCGATGCGATCAAAAACGCCGTATTTCAGGGGTTAAAGGAGCTGCAAAACTATAAAAACACCGTCCTAATCAAGGGCGAGGAGGCCCTAAAAGAGATACAAAGCAGCGGCGCTAGCGCCGTCGTACTCGCGGGTCGTCCGTATCATATCGACAAGACGATCAATCACGGCATCGATCGCTATCTAAATTCCTTGGGCTTCATAGTTCTTAGTGAGGACGCACTACCGCTTAGCAGGGTGCAGACGAAGAGCCTTAATCAATGGACCTACCATGCCAGGCTTTATAGCGCGGCACGGTTCGTCTGTAAATACCCGCGCATGCAGCTGGTGCAGCTAGTCAGCTTCGGCTGCGGGATCGATGCGATCACGGGCGACGAGGTGCGCGACATACTGCGCCAAAACGGTAAAATTTACACTCAACTTAAAATCGACGAGGTCACCAACCTAGGTGCGGTCAAGATCCGCCTTCGCAGTCTAAAAGCTACCATGCTAGAGCGCGAGAAGCAAGCGCAATCAAAAAAAGGCCAATAATGTTTGCTAAATTTACAAAAGATATGAAACAAACCCACACGATCTTAATCCCTACGATGATCGATCCGCACTTTCGCTTTATGCAGGGGGTGCTGCGCGATGAGGGATACAAAAGCGTGCTGCTTAAAGAGGATCGCGCAAATATCGTCGAAGAGGGGCTTCGCAGCGTCCACAACGATATGTGCTACCCCGCGCTGCTCGTCATCGGGCAGTTTATCGACGCGCTAAAAAGCGGCGAGTATGATACGCACAAGGTAGCGCTTCTTATCAGCCAAACAGGCGGCGGCTGCAGGGCGAGTAACTATATAAATTTACTCCGTAAGGCGCTTGAAGATAGCGGCTTTTCTTACATTCCGGTGATCTCTTTAAATTTCGGCTCGCTTGATGAAAATGAGTTCGCGCTCGGTAAAAAATCGCTCATAAAGCTTATGGCTGCGATCTTTTACGGCGATTTGATGATGAGTCTTTATAATCAGTGCAAGCCCTATGAGATGACCCCCGGCGCTACGAATGAAATTTACGAGCGGGTCGCCGCGCGCATCGCTTCGATGACAAACGAGTGGGCGTTCTTCCGCTTAAAAAAGAATTTTCGCTATATTTTGGAAAACTTTGCCGCTCTGCAGCGCAGCGGCGAGCAGAAGATCCGCGTGGGCATCGTGGGCGAAATTTATCTAAAATACTCGCCTATCGGCAACAACGGCCTAAACGCCTATCTCATCCGCGAAAACGCGGAGCCCGTAAATACGGGGCTGATGGACTTCGTGCTTACCTGCATCTACGATGCGGTTTACGATAAGCAGCTTTACGGAAAGGGCGGCGCGGCGTATTACGGCTCTCTCGCCGTCGCGAAAATTTTAGAATTTTTCCAAGGCTGGCTGATAGCAGAGACTAAACGATACGGGTTCGCCGCGGCGACGCCGTTTGGCGAGGTGCGCGCAGCCGCCGAAGGCTACATCAGCCATGGCGTCAAGATGGGCGAGGGCTGGTTACTAACGGCCGAGATGGTGGAGTTTATGAAGCGCGGTATCGAAAACGTCGTGTGCGCGCAGCCCTTCGGCTGCCTGCCTAACCACATCATCGCGCGCGGAATGATCCGAAAGATCAAGCAAAATTACCCGCAGGCAAACATCGCCGCGATCGACTACGATCCGGGTGCAAGCGCGGTAAATCAGGAAAACCGCATAAAACTGATGCTTGCCAACGCAAATCGAAAGTAGCGCACGAGGTTTATTTACTTGTGCTCGTCGGCTCATGCGCTTTGTTCTTTGAGCCGCCGAATTGAGCTTTTTGCAGCTTAATCTTGGTCGCAATGCGGCGTAAATTTTAAAAATTTAGCGCGCAGTGATCGATAAACTGTATTGCGGCAAATATAAAGAATTTTAGAATTCTAGAATTTCGGCAAGCGAATTTTAAAGAATTTTGAAATTCCGAGCGGGCGAATCAATAAATTTTATCTACACTGCGCTTTTTGAACACGCACCTTTCTATGAAATACAGCGTGAAATTTTAAAATTTCATGCAAGTAAATTTTATCACTCGCGGCGCCGTATCCGGCAAACCCAAGTCGCGATTTTATGCGCATAGCGGTCGCTAGCGAGATCGATCAAATTTACGATGATTAAATTTTGTAGATTTAAGTTTTGAATCGGTGGCGGACAGAGAGGGATTCGAACCCTCGAGCCCCGGTTAGAAGCTGCACCCTTAGCAGGGGTGTGGTTTCGGCCACTCGCCCATCTGTCCATAAAAAGAAATCGCATTATACATAACTAATCTAATAACGGGCTTAAATTTAAGGCGCCGAAATTTCGCGGGATTAGAATTTACGGCGCAAACCCCAAGAATATAAATGCCATCGCAGGCTTGCTTTTGGCGCAGGAAAATTGGAAATGCGCGCATTAAAATCGCACGGATTCATAAAATTTCAGATCCGTAGAGGTTTGAAAATTCTGAAATTTCAAAATTTGCAGAATTCTAAATTTCTAAAATTTAGAATTCTCGCGAGCCTTGAAATTTCAGAAGTTTGAAAAATTTAAACGCTTTGAATTTTTTAAAATTTTAAAATTTTTAAGATTGCACTTTAAAAGTCTTTTGAAAATCGCGCCGAATTTTGATGAGCTTGAACAGATTGGAATTTTAAAATTTCAAAACCCCAAAAACTAAGAAAATTTTAGGCTAAAGAATTCAATCTAGGTAAATTTAAGTCAAAACAAAATTCAGTCGAGGCGAATTCTGGCTGAGGCGAATTTTAATCTGAATAAATTTTAACTCGGGGAAATTTTGGCTGAAGCGGATTAATTTCTAAATTTAATTGCGCCGCTAAACGCCCGGCTCTATGTGCGGCGCGCAGTGTTTGGCGGCACAGCTAGCCTTGCCACGTCGCACTGAATCCAATGCAACCATTTTCACCATTCTGCGACTCGCCGCACTTATCACACAAGATGGCGTTTGGTCCTAATCTTGCCATTTTGCGCTGTATCAATGCGCCTATTTCCGTGCCATATCTAGCCACTCGTCTTGTTCTATCGCGCTTCAATGAGTGTTTATTTCCTCGCTCACGCCGTATTGTACTGCCTGGCATGTACTAAATCATGCCACGCCGCACCCGACCACTCGCCGTGCCGTATCGCGCTTAATACATACCTATCTCTGCTGCGCCGTAATATCTTAGATGCGCGCCTAGAAGTCCTACGTTGCACTATTTCGCACTAGCTTTTCACGCACGATGGACGCGCGCCCGGCTATTCACTTAAGCGCGTAAATTTTGTTCATCCAGCGCTTTGTCGATCAGCCTGACATCCTCGGCGACGGTGCCGTCCACCACGAGGGGCTGTTCGCCGCCGTTTACCGCGCTTTTACCGTTAAATTTAGCGCCCACTTCGATACCGAAATTTTGCGATAGCACGTCGCCTACGAGTACGCCGCCGCCTAGTAGCTCGACGAGCTCGGCTTCGATATTGCCGAAAAATTTGCCGTTGATTACGATATGTTTTGCCTTGATTGAGCCGCGCGCAGTGCCGTTTTTACCGATGACGACGGTGCTATCTGAGATCACGTCGCCCTCTACATTGCCGTCTATATGCAGTATGCACGACAGACGCATCTCTCCTTTGATGAGCGTGCCTGCCGAGATTATCGTTGTTTGAGCGGTGTTTGCATTGCCTTTATTAAAGACTGCCATGGGATATCTTCCTCCTTGGTGAAAATTTCTTTATAGTTCTTTTTGTTCCATTCGATGAAATTTAGCGGATTAAGCGGTAGCTGCAAAAACCTAATCTCGTAGTGCAGATGCGGCCCCGTGCTGAGCCCCGTATTGCCGCTAAAAGCGATAAGATCGCCTTTGCTTACGAACTCGCCCACTTTGCGGGTTAAATTTGAATCCAGATGCGCGTATCGCGTCGTAAAGCCGTAGTTGTGGCGGATCTCGACTAGGTTGCCGTAGCCGCTGCCGCCTGCTCCGCTGTATTGGATGATGCCGTCTGCCGGCGCGTAAATCGGCGTTTTAAGCGGCGTGCGCAGATCTACGCCGGGGTGGAATTGTTTGCGTTTTAAAACCGGGTGGTTGCGCCAGCCGAATTTCTCGCTAAGCTGGTGGGTCTGCATCACTCTGCCGTTTGGGATCTGCATAAATATCTCTTTTACCAGCGCGTCCGAAAAGGTTTGGTTTACGATCTTATCGGCGCGGTTTTTGATCTCCTCTTCCGAGGTCGGCTTGATGTGCGAAAGGCGGTCGATCATGCGCTCATCAGCCTCCGGATCGAGCCCGAACTCATGCTCTAAATCCGCTATCTTGCCCTCGATGGCTTCAAATTCGATCTGGCTTGCCTCTATATTTTCGCGAAGCCTTTGATTTAGCTGGTTAAGCTCGGTTTTGGTCTGCGAAAGGCTATCGATTTTAGATCCCAGATACCTTATGTATAGCGCGCCCGTGACGAAAATAGTGAAAACAAATAAGACCAAATATAACGCGATCTTTTTGATGATTTGCGAAAGCAAAAAATTCCTAGAGCCGTTAAGATCGGTGATAGTTATCATAAATTTGTTTTTCATGGCGTGCATTATAATGTAGTCTAGCTGAAATTTCAAAAAAGTTGTTTATAAATTTAAAATCTGTTAATCAAAAATTCCACTAAAAGATAAATTTTATTATCTAGTATTATTTCTGTTTAAGGTTATCGTGATATAATTCGATTAAATTTAAAACAAGGAGACAAAGATGTCAAAAACAGTAAAACAGCTAAACAAACTTCAGGCCGACGCTCACGCGCTTTTCGTCGCATTTCACGATTATCACTGGAATGTTAAAGGTTTGCAATTCGCGCAAGTTCACGCTTACACAGAGGAGGCCTACGATGAGATGGGCGAGCTTTTCGACGATATGGCCGAGCGCGCGTTAATAATCGGCGGCAAGGCGGTAACTAAGACCAAGGATCTCATCGAGCTTTCAAAAGACGCGCCGATCAGCGTAAAGGACAGCTACGGCGTAACCGAAGTACTTGAGAACGTCAAAAAAGCCTACGAGTATTTGGTAAAAGAGTTTAAAAAGCTTCAAGAGGTAGCCGAAGCGGAGGGCGACGATACTACTTCAAACATCGCCCAGGATCACTATGGCGAATATGAAAAACGCCTATGGATGCTTGCTTCGATGCTTTCAAAATAGTCTGATTTCGGCTGCGGAGCTTTTCTGCAGCCGAGTCTAAATTTTAATCCTTTCAAAATTTATGGAGATGCATATCTCTAATCTGTATTATAAAATTCCAAAATTATCATTGTTATTTAAAATTGGCTACTAAAAATATCCAGTAAAATTCCAAGCTCAAAGACGAAATATAAATGCAATTTCGGCTAAACTAAATTTTATATTCTATGAGTACATCAATCGTATTGTGGCGTGTGTAAGGCGCGCCAAATTTAGGTAGTGCAGAAAAACACCGCTTTTTATGCTAAAATAACTGCGATATATCGGTAAAAATGTCCAGCCGTAAATTTGCTGGCATTGCAAAAAAACTATACTTTAGGAGTTGAAGTTGAGTGGATATATTTTACACCGAATTTGCGCGGGTTGTGGTGCGACAACGGAGTTTGAGATTGCCGCTCGCGATATGGCGTTTGGTCAATTTGATGAAGCGGTTGTTAGAGCTAAGTGCGAGAAATGTGGCAGTTGCGAGTGCAAGAAAGTATGGGGTAGTAATATAGCCATTGACTCGGAGTTATTAAACGAGTGGGGACAAAATGCGGAGTTGAAATTTTGCTATAGTCAGGAGAGTGTAATTGTAAGCGATGGTAAGGAGCAATTAATGCAGTATGAAAATGATGAGGACGTAAATTTATGCGATTTCTGCGATTTTGAGCTGCTTTTGGCAAATTTAGAAAATGAAAATTTTTTACCGCAAAAGCGCGGTACCATCGCGTCCGCCCTTTGCACGGCGGCATATGATGAGAAAGATGACGCACGGCTAGAAAAGATGTATGAGCTTTTAACGGAGAACCGAGAAGCTATTGCGCGTTATAAGGAGTATATGTGGGACTTCATCATAGAGTACATTTTTCCTAAAATCGGGCTTGAAGCAGAATAGAATTTCGCAGTTTTTCTAGTGTTGGCAAAAAAATCTACGTGCTATAAAATTTTGACGGATTAAATTTACTGGGTAAAATTTTAATATGTTCTAAAATTCTGCCCAGTAAGTCCTTGTGCTTGTAATTTTACGCCAAGCAAAATTTTGTAATTTACGAACTAAAATATATACTATAAAAATCCACATAAAACCTTGCCTGATAAGAATTTTGCATTACAAACCTTAACTTTTGCAGATTACATACTTCTCCGGCTAATTTTACAAGCTGAAAATTCTTGGGCGATTAAAAATTATCCTTCGTATTTCGGTCGCTTACGTGATCCCACGGCAGCTTCATTCCGCCCAGGATATGAAAGTGCAGATGCATCACCTCCTGCCCGCCGTTTTCGCCGCAGTTGCAAACAAGGCGGTATCCGCTCTTATCGAGCCCCATCGCCGCGGCTACCTCTTGGATAAAGGCGCTCATCTTCGCCATCACTTCAGGAGGCGTTACTTGGAAGTTTTCGTAGCATTTTTTAGGGATCGCCAGGATATGGATCGGTGCTTTTGGGTTGATGTCGTGGAAGGCCAAAAATTCATCGTTTTCCAGCACTTTGTTGCACGGGATTTCGCCGTTTACGATCTTTTCGAAGACGTTCATTTTAGATCCTTTATGAGGTTGAAATTTAGCCGCGATTATAGCCAAAAAATCCAAACACGCAAATTTACCTAGCTTTTATCAAATTTTAACTACAATCGCGCCATTAATTTAACCACAAGGATAGAATTTGCAAGAGATTAAAGCAAAAATAGACGCCGCATCGAGCCTAAGCGAGCTGGAAGCCGTGCGCTTGGAGCTTTTCGGCAAAAAAGGTATCATAACGGCGCTTTTTTCTGAGCTCAAATCCGCAGCGCCCGAGCAGAAAAAAGAGCTTGCCGTAAGTGCGAATGAAAAGTGCGATTATTTCAGCGAGCTCATCGCCGCAAAAAGGGCGAGCCTGGAAGAGGCGGAGCAAAAAGAGGCGATGAAAAATGAAGCGAGCGACGTCACGCTTTTTAACGAAAACGTAAGCTGCGGCGCGCTGCATCCGGTGATGGAGACGATGGATAAGATCATAGACTACTTCATCGCGCAAAATTTCAGCGTCGAAAGCGGCCCGCTCATCGAGGACGACTTTCATAATTTTGAGGCGCTAAATTTACCCAAATACCACCCCGCGCGCGATATGCAAGATACGTTTTATCTGAACGACGGGCGGCTGCTACGCACGCATACCAGCGGCGTTCAGATTCGCACGATGGAGAAATTTAAAGCTCCGCCGGTGCGCATGATCGCCCCCGGCGCGGTCTTTCGCCGCGATATGGATCTAACTCACACGCCTATGTTTCATCAAGTGGAGGGTCTCGTAGTCGAGCAGGGAGATCGCGTGAGCTTTGCGAATTTAAAATACGTTTTGGAGGAATTTTTGCGCTATATGTTCGGTAGCGTGCAGGTGCGCTTCCGTCCGAGCTTCTTTCCGTTCACGGAGCCGAGTACCGAGGTCGATATCAGCTGTATTTTCTGCCACGGCCACGGATGCCGCGTCTGTAAGCAGACGGGCTGGCTCGAGGTACTAGGCAGCGGCGTGGTCGATCCTAACGTCTTTAAGGCGGTAGGCTGGAAAAACGTCAGCGGATACGCATTCGGGCTCGGCGTCGAGCGCTTCGCGATGCTGCTGCACGGCATACCCGATCTGCGCTCGCTATTTGAAGGCGATATTAGATTATTGGAGCAGTTTAAATGATAATAACGAGAAATTGGCTACAGGACTGGATCGACGTAAAAGAAATTTCAAGCGAGAAGCTGGCCGCTACGCTAAATTCCATCGGTCTTGAGATCGACGCGCACGATAAAATTTCGCTTCCCAAAGGCGTCGTAGTAGGGCTCGTAAAAAGCAAACATCGCCACGAGAACTCCGATCATCTAAACGTCTGTGAGGTGGATGTCGGTAAGCAGAGCCTGCAGATCGTCTGCGGCGCGAAAAACGTCGAGGCGGGGCAATACGTCGCGGTTAGTCTGATCGGCACCGTGCTGCCTAGCGGTCTTGAGATAAAGCCTGCCAAACTTCGCGGAGTGGAGAGCTTCGGCATGATCTGCTCTGCGACCGAGCTTGGGCTTGCTAAGACGAATGACGGCATTATGGTGCTTGATAGCAGCATCGGCGAGCTCGTACTCGGTAAGGAGCTGCGCGAGTATGAAATTTTTAACGACGACATTATCGAGATCGAGCTTACCGCTAATCGCGGCGACTGCCTTAGTATCTTAGGCATAGCGCGCGATCTGGGGGCTGCCTTGGATCTGCCGCTAAAAGTAAAGCAGGATTTTGAGGACGCCGACGGCTTGCCCGGCATCGGTAGAATTCTAAGCGTGCGCGCAAGCGACGAAGTAAGAGCTAAATTTGCCTTCCGCGCCTTCGAGATCAAAAGCGCGCTGAAGCTAAATTTAAAGCAGACGCTGCGTCTTGCGAGCGCAGGGATACTGCAAGGATGCGCGGTGCAAAATTTCATCAATTACGCTACACACGCTACCGGCGTGCTGCTACGCGCTTATGATTTTGAAAAGATCGCTGCAGCGTCGGAAAAGCTCATGCTGGATATCAAGACTATGAAAAACGGCGAGTTCGGCGTTTACGCGGGGCAGAAGCTTCTAGGCGTAGCGGGGATCTGCCAAGATGCGCAGCTTAAAGCAAATGCGGCCAGCAAAACCGTGATCGTCGAGGCAAGCTATACGAGTCCGCTACTCATCGCTAAAGCGGTAAACGAAGACAAAAGCTTAAAGGGCGACGAGCACGTGTATCGCTCGAGCAGAGGCAGCGAGCCGAAGCTAAGGGCGGGGCTCGATCTGCTATTTAGATTGCTCGTAAAAAACAGCGCCGTTAGCCTATATGCGGGCACGCAAAGGGTTTCAAACGCTTTGGAGCCGCTTATCGTGGGCTTTAGCGAAAAAGAGATAAACTCAATGATCGGCGCGCAAATTCCTCGCGATAAGATCGTAAAAATTTTAAAAAGGCTAGGCTTTGATGTGGGCGTCGAAGCCGATCTCATTACCGCCAAGGTGCCGCCTTTCCGCCACGATATCGTAAATTCCCACGACGTGTGCGAGGAGATCGTGCGTATCGTGGGCATCGACAATATCGCCGCCGCACCGCTAAGCTTCTACGAAAAAAACCGCCTAAACGATACCTACGTAAATTTACAAAACGGGCGCAAGCTTCGCAATAAGGCGGCTGCAGTAGGATTTTTCGAGTGCGTGCATTATGTGTTTGATGACGGAAAGGCTCTGCAAAATTTAGGCTTTGCGCCGTGCAAGGTTAAAATTTTAAATCCGATCAACGGCGAGCTGGACGCGCTAAGACCGACGCTGATTAATCATCTGCTAGAATCTGCTGAGCGAAATTTAAAGAATTCCCGCAGAAGCGTCAAGCTTTTTGAGCTAGGAGAGGTCTTTGACGAAAGTGGCGCGCAGAGCCTAAGGCTGGGCTTTATCGCTAGCGGACTAAAGGCGGAGCCCTCTATCGCGGCCGGCGCGAAACCCGCCGCGGTGGATTTTTTGTATTTTGCAAATTTAATCCAAAGCGTCATCGGTAAATTTAATGTCAGGCTGCCTGGCGAAAATTTGAAATTTTTAAGCGAATTCGAGCAGGCGCAGATCGAGCAGGGCGGCGAAATAGTGGGCTTTATCGGGCGCGTGGATTACGCCGTAGAAGCGGGACGCGATCTGGATAAAAGCTATCTGTGCGAGATCGATTTTTCCAAGCTTAAATTTAAAAATATCGTAGCGGACGCTTATTCGAAATTCCCTAGCGTATCGCGCGATCTAAGTATTTTGGTGCCGAGCAGAATGCGTTTCGAGCAGATCAAAGCGTGCATAGACGCCCTTAAAATCGAGGCGCTAAAGGAATTTATCCCGAGCGATCTTTACGGCGATGAAAGCCTGGGCGATTCAAAGAGCCTGACGATCAGGCTTGTATTTCAAGACCTTCAAAAAACGCTCTGCGACGAGGAAGTGGCGGGCTTTACCGATAAAATTTTAGCCGCTCTTAGCAGCGAGCTAGGACTTGGGCTGCGATGAGAATTTTTGCGCAAGCGGGCCCTTTGCGAGCGGAGATCTCAAACATCGCCGCGGATAAATCGATCTCGCATCGTGCGGCGATCTTTTCGCTGCTAGCGGAAGGGACGAGTAAAATTTCAAACTATCTAGCCGCCGAGGATACGCTAAATACGCTAAAGATCGTGGAGCTTTTGGGCGCTTGCGTGCAGCGCGTAGAGGGCGAAATTTTAATCACTCCGCCGGAGGTTATCAAAGAGCCTAACGTTCCGCTTGATTGCGGCAACTCGGGTACGGCGATGCGGCTATTTATGGGCTTTTTGGCGGGACGCGAGGGCTTTTTCGTGCTGTGCGGCGATCGGTATCTAAGCGAGCGCCCGATGAGGCGCGTTGCGGATCCGCTTTGCAAAGTAGGCGCTAAAATTTACGGGCGTCAAGGCGGCGAAAAGGCGCCTATTGCGGTGCTGGGGCAAAAGCTTGGGTATTTTGAATACGCGAGTAAGATTGCGTCCGCGCAGGTAAAGACCGCTCTAATTTTAGCGGCCTTGCGCGGCAGCGGGTGCAGGTTTAGCGAGCCCGAGCTTAGCCGTGATCACAGCGAGCGGATGCTAAAAGCGATGGGTGCGCAAATTTCGCGAAACGACCTTGCGATCGAAGTCGCGCCGCTTAGCTCGCCGCTTAAACCGCTTGAAATTTTTATCCCAAACGATCCAAGCTCGGCGTTTTTTTTCGCCGTCGCCGCAGCGATAATCCCTGGCTCGCGCATCGTGCTAAAAAATATGCTGCTAAACAAAACCCGCATAGAGGCGTATGAAATTTTAAAACGCATGGGCGCCGAGGTTAAATTTAATAAAACGAGCGAAATTTACGAGCAGATCGGCGATATAGAGGTCGCTTACGCGCCGCTTCACGCCGTAGAGGTAAGTGAAAACATCTCGTGGCTGATAGACGAAGCGCCGGCGCTTGCGATTGCCTTTGCATGCGCGCAGGGAAGTAGCGTGCTTAAAAACGCCGCCGAGCTGCGCGTAAAGGAGTGCGACCGCATAAAGGTAACCTGCGAAGGGCTTCGCGCTTGCGGTATTAAGGCGCGCGAGCTACAGGACGGCTGGCAGATCGAAGGCGGCGAGGCGAACGCGGCTATCATCACGCCGTGCGGAGATCACCGCATCGCGATGAGCTTTGCGATTTTGGGCTTAAGATCTGGGATGATCATCGAAGATAGCGATTGTATCGCGACGTCGTTTCCGAACTTCGCCGCGATTTTAAGACAGATCGGGGCCGGCGTTGAAGATTGAGATGGCCAAAAGCTACGGCTTTTGCTTCGGCGTCAAGCGCGCGATCAAGATCGCAGAAAGCGCCGGCGAGGCCGCTACGATCGGCGAACTGATACATAACGCCGAAGAGATTAACCGTTTAAAGCAAAATTTCGGCGTCAAAACCCTGGAGGGCGTTAGCGAGATCACTGACGAGCAAAAGCTCATCATCCGCACCCACGGCATCCAAAAGGACGATCTGCAAAGATTAAAGGCGCAAAATAAAGAGCTCATCGACGCTACCTGCCCCTTCGTGACCAAGCCGCAGCAGATCGTAGAAAAGATGAGCGCGGAGGGCTACGACATCGTGATCTTCGGCGATAAAAACCATCCCGAGGTAAAGGGGGTGAAATCCTACGCCAAAGGAAGAGTATATGTAGTGCTGGAGCCTGCGGAGTTACTACAGATCAAGCTCGGCTCGCGCGTCGCGCTCGTTTCGCAGACTACGAAAAAGATAGAAAATTTTACTAAAATCGCGGATTTTTTGATGCAGCGCGCGAGGGAGCTGAGAATTTTTAATACGATTTGCAATGCGACGCTGGAAAATCAAGAGGCGGTAAAAAGCCTGTCGCAAAAGGCCGATGTGATGATAATCGTAGGCGGGAAAAATTCCTCCAACACCAAGCAGCTTTTTTTAATTTCGCAAAATTTTTGCAAAGACAGCTACCTTATAGAAAACGAAAACGAGCTTGAGCGCTCGTGGTTTGAAAATAAAAGCCTCTGCGGCATCTCCGCAGGAGCTAGCACGCCTGATTGGATTATCAAAAAAGTAGTAGCGAGAATCGAAAATTTAACGCAGAATTTATAAGCCCTCTTATCAAATTTACTCTTAGAAATTTATCAAATCGAAAGCAAATTTTGGCTAGAATCGCGCATTTTAGTTCTTTTCAAAAAAGCACAAATAAATTTAAAGGAAGCATATGGCTGAGGTGAACGAGAAGGTTCAAAACCACGCAGAGGAAGATTTTGCGACATTGTTAGAGGAGTATGACGCCCAAAAGTCTCGAGATGAGGTCGTCACAGGTAAGGTTATCGCCCTTAAGGACGGCGAGGTTTTCATAGACGTAGGTAGGAAGTCGGAGGGCATTTTAGACGCCGCCGAGGTTAGCGACGAGCAAGGAAACCCGCAGGTTAACGTAGGAGATGACATCAAAGTCGCTATTATCGGAAGCAGAGGCGGTCGCCCGGTCGTATCGTATAAAAAGGCTCTAAAGAAGGAAAAAGTAAAGGCGTTCATCGACTCCTATGATGAAAACGCAGAAAATATCTATGACGTTAAAATTTTATCGTTTAATAAGGGCGGCTACGTTTGCGCCAACGCAGACGACGTGGAATTTTTTATGCCTCGCTCGCAAAGCGCGCTTAAAAACCCAAACGGCGCCATCGGCAAAAATTTCAAAGTAAAGATCATCAAGGTTGATAGAGATGAGCAAAGCGTCGTCGTATCGCGCAAGAAACTACTTGATGAGGATCGTAAAGCAAGCAAAGAAGCGATCGAAAAGGTAGTCGCTACCGAGGGCATCATCGAGGGTATCGTTAAAAAGATCACTACCTACGGTATGTTTGTAGACGTAGGCGGCGTGGACGGACTCGTACACTACAGCGAAATTTCATACAAAGGTCCGGTAAATCCAAGCTCGCTCTACAAAGAGGGTGATAAGGTTCCGGTTAAAGTTATCAAATACGACAACGATAAAAAGCACCTCTCTCTTTCGATCAAAGAGGCGATGCCCGATCCTTGGAACGAGATCAAGGATAGCCTGGAAGTAGGTGACACTATCCGCGTAAAAGTAAGTAATATCGAGCCTTACGGCGCGTTTGTCGATCTTGGCAACGACATCGAGGGTTTTTTGCATATCAGCGAAATTTCGTGGGATAAAAATATCAAAAATCCGAAAGATTTCATCAGCGAGGGCGAGGAGCTTGATGTCGAGGTTGTAGAGATCAACCCTAGCGAGCGCAGGCTGCGCGTGAGCCTTAAAAATTTACTCACCAAGCCGTTTGACGAGTTCGTTGCTAAATATAAAGTAGGCGATGTGCTAAAAGGCAGCGTCACTACGATTACAAATTTTGGTGCGTTTGTGAGGATCGACGGCGTAGAGGGACTTTTGCATAACGAGGACGCTTCGTGGGATCGCGGCGAGAAGTGTAAAAATTTATTCAAAGTGGGCGACGAGATCGAAGTTAAGATTATCAAGATCGACAAAGACACTCAAAAAATTTCTCTAAATCACAAAGAGCTCGGCGATAGCCCGATTAGCGATTACGCCAAGAGCCACAATCAAGGCGATGTCGTAAAAGGCAAGATCCGCGATATTAAAGAGTTTGGAATTTTTGTCGAGCTCGGAGGCGGTATCGACGCGCTTATTCGCAAGGAAGATCTTGGCAACGTAAGCGTAGATAGCCTAAAAGTGGGCGACGAGATCGAGGCTGCGATCGCCTTTATCGACGAGAAGAAAAATAGAATTCGCCTAAGCGTGCGCAGACTGGCTCATCAGAAGGAGCGCGAGGCGCTAAACGAGATCAATAGCAACGACGACGAGAAGCAAAGCCTAGGGGATCTGATCAAAGATCAACTAAATAAATAAAACTCTTTCCGCAAGGCATCTCCGCCTTGCGGACCTACTTCAAAAGGTTAAATTTAATGAAAACTATCATAGTCTGCGACGCAATCCACAAAATCGGTTTTGATCTGCTTAAGCAGGAATCGGACGTTAAGGTAATCGACGCTACGAACGTGCCCAAGAGCGAGCTATACGGAATTTTAGGCGATGCGGACGTTGCGATTACCAGAAGCTCTACGGCGGTGGATGAGAAATTCCTTGGCGCTGGCACCAAGCTAAAAGCGATCGTGCGCGCGGGCGTGGGCGTCGATAACTGCGACATCGACGGCTGCTCCAAGCGCGGCATTATTTTGATGAACGTACCTACCGCAAACACCATCGCCGCAGTAGAAATGACCATGTGCCACCTACTAAATGCGGCGCGCAAATATGTAAATTCCTGCAATGATCTGAAAATTAATAGAATTTGGAAACGCGAGAAATGGTACGGCACCGAGCTTTATAAAAAGAGCCTCGGCATCATCGGCTTTGGAAACATCGGCTCGCGCGTGGGGGTGCGCGCGCTCGCGTTTGGGATGAACGTCATCGCCTATGATCCATATATCGAGCCTGAGAAGGCCACGAAGCTCGGGGTAAAATATACGAAAAATTTCGACGAAATTTTATCTTGCGACTTCATCACGATCCATACGCCGAAAAATCAAGAGACGATAAATATGATCGATGAGCCGCAAATAGCGAAGATGAAAGACGGCGTGCGCCTAATAAACTGCGCTAGAGGCGGGCTGTATAATGAAAAAGCGCTCGCAAACAATTTGCGCAGCGGCAAGATCGCATATCTCGGCATCGACGTGTTCGACAAAGAGCCTGCGACCGATCACGAGCTTTTGGATATCGAAATTTTAAGCGCGACTCCGCATCTTGGCGCAAACACGCTCGAATCGCAAAGCAATATCGCCAGGGAAGCCGCAGAGCAGGCGATCAGCGCCGCGCGTGGCTTGAACTATCCAAACGCTTTAAATTTGCCGCTTAAGCTCGAGGATCTGCCGCGCGGTATCGAGCCGTATATAAATTTGGTCTCGAAAATGGCCTATCTTGCGGCGCAGATCAATAAAGGCCCGATCAAATCGATCACGATCGAGGGCAGCGGCGAGGTGGTGCAGTATCTAAAATCGATGCTCGTTTTTGCGATCGTAGGCGCGCTGCACGATTCTTTGGGCGATTCGCTAAATTACGTCAATGCTAAATTTCTTGCAGATGAAAAGGGGATCGAGACGAGCTTCGGCGAGCTTGCAAACAGCGTCTATAAAAGCGAGATCGCGGTAAAAATTATGACCGACGAGGCGATCTCAAACGTCGCGGGCACGGTCTTTGACGGCAGCGAGGAGCGTATCGTAAATATCGGCGGATTTAAGACCGATTTTAAGCCGAAGGGCAAGATGATAATCTTCAAAAACACCGACGTGCCGGGCGTTATCAAATCCGTAAGCACGATCCTAGCCGACGAAAACATCAATATCGCGGACTTCCGCTTGGGCAGAGGCGAGGAGGGGGATGCTTTGGCGGTCATTTTGGTCGATTCCGAAGTACAAAAAACTACGCTTGATAAGCTGGCAGCGCTTCAAACCTGCCTAATGGTGCGCTACGCGGCGCTTTAATATTTTCCCGCTTAGGAGGCGGAATTTTAAATTTCGCCTCATCCAATTCTTTATAATTTAAATTTACAATCCAGTTTACGATGGTGTTTTATGAGACGATGCAAGAACGCGTGGCGAGGATTTTGCGAAATTTGACGTAACGTGCAGGCAAGCGCTTGCGATACGTTGCGACATGCGCTCGGCAGATACGTTTTGGCTCACGGCTTTTGCAAACGCCGCGTGCGCTTTAAATTTAACTCTCGCCGTGAGCTTGCTTTTAAATTTAAATTTCATCCTTGTAGATCTGCTTTTAAATTTCATCATCGCGGGCGCTGCCGATTAAATTTTGCCGCTATGCAGGTTTGGCACTAAAAGCTAGAGGCTGCGATGCGAAACGCGGTCAAATTTTATAAATTTTTAGACACGGAGGGTGCTTTTGCTTTAAATTTATTAGCGGGTGCTTCATCTCTCTAATCGTATCGCCCGTTTAAATTTAGGCGGCTGCCGAGAGATTGCGCCGCTGATTAAATTTTACGTTTTGCCGAAATTATGCTTCGCCGAAAAATTCCGCCCGGCCTAAATTTAGTCGATGCAAAATTTCAGCCGCAATGCGCCATGCTAATTTGTGAGTTTAAGTGTTTCGATTAGGCTTAAAATTTTGCGGATCTGCGTTTGGTATTCGCGCGCGAGCTCTATGCTAGCGGGCCTACCAAAAAGCGTAGTTTCAAAAAGATCGGGCGCACCGTTTAAAAATAGATATAAGCGCTCATCCATAAATACCGTGCTCAAGCTGAACTCGCCGCTCGTTTCGCGATTTATTTCGCGCAGGCGCTCCATGAACGCGGGCGTTAGCAGATAGCGCGCTTCTACTTTGTCATCCGCAAACACGCGAAAATCGCGCATAAAATCCACATCGTCCATCATCTCTTTTTCGCCGAAGATCTTGGCGTTTAGCTCCCTGCTTACCACTATCGTTTTGCCCGAGGTTTTTTTCGCGAGCTCGCAGATCAGTACGTTGCCGTCAAAGTCCATATAGTTATCGTAGAATATTTTGATCAACATAATCGCCGCTATGAGCGGATTATCCGTTTTCATGTAAAACCTACCATTACTATGTACCTCGCTGAGGCTAAATTTAATCCCGCAGTACACGCCCGTAATCCGATCCTCGCTTTTGATCCTAGATTTCCTATAAATTCTAAATTTTTGAAATTCCTCTTCTTGCATGCCGGTATATGGATCGTATTTTAAACCGGCATCTATATCTTTTATTACGGCGCGGACGAATATCTCTTTATAAAATTTGTAGTAGCGAATTTCCGCTTCGCTTTCTTGACTGGCGCAATGCATAAGAAATATCCAAAAGATCTGAAAAAGGATCAAGACGCTCGAAAATTCGGCAATTTTTATTAGAGGAGTGTCTGCTTTAACGCCGTCTAGAGACATTATTGCGAATAGGACCGCAAAAAAGGCGGCTATACTGAGGTAGTAATATCTATTAAAAGCTCTAGCGCACGCTTTTTGTTCGGTTAAAGTTTGCGAAATAGCATCTTGCAAAGAAGGCGACATATCTATCCTTGATAAAAATTTCGCCCGTATTGTAGCGAAATTTAGCGGAATTCATAAAGAGCGAATTTCGCCTCATAATTAAATAGTTGGGATCGGAGCTTAATTTACGCAGTCCTTGCGGCGTAAAATTTTAAAATTTTACTATTCTGAAATCAATTCGCACCGGATTTAAAATTTAACGCATCGTGTAAGCTTATATTTCACGCGAGCCGCTTTTGTAAATTTGCGTTTAAATTTTGCGATCACAGCACCCTGAGGTTGTCTGAGAGGAAATACATAAAAATCCCGAGCCCAAACATCACGAAAAGTCCCAAGAATTCGACGTAAAGCTTCAGGCTTACGAGCCGCTTTGAGCTAAGCTCGTTTGCTTTCGCGCCGAAAAGCGCGGCTAAAAATATCACGACGCTCATTCCAAAACCGATGAAAAGCGCACTTGCGACGCTAAGCGCGAAGCTTCCGAGGCTGAAGGCAAGCACAAAAATAAGGATCGTGCCGGGGCAGGGCACGAGCGCCGCCGCAAGCGCGATAAGCCACTCTCGCCCTTTCTCGCCGCCGTAGGTCGCGCCATTTTGCAGCGAGCGAGACGAGGTTTTATGGGCAGCGGCTTTGGAATTTATAAAATTTGAAACTTCATTTTGTGCATTTTCGCTCGCGTTTTCATCGCGATTTGCGGTTAAATTTGAATCCGAATTTGACTCTGCCGCCGCGGCGCCTAAATTTTTGGCATCCAAATACTGCGCGGATTCGCCGCTAGGGGTTTTAAATTTAGAAAATTTATAGCTCTTTGATGCTGCGTGAGCGGAATTTCCGGCGTTTGCAAATGCCGTATTTTTTAAGCGGACGTCCGTCTCTGCGGTCTTTGCGACGGAAGCGCAAGCGGCGCAGGAGCAGCCCGCATCGTGGTGGGCGCCCGACGATCTTACGCGGCGAGCTTTGTCGTAGATGATGAGCGCCGTTATGACGATGATCAGAAGTGCCGAAATTTTCGTAGTGATCGAGGCGGAATTCGTGGAAACGAGGCCTGCGACGTTTTGTAACACGAACATGCTCGCGCTTACCAAAACGAGCGCTCCTAGGACGTGTAGAAGCCCGATTTTAAGGGCAAATCCAAAGGCTTTGACGTAGCTGCCGCCATGGGCTAAGAAATAGCTCGCAGTTAGCAGCTTCGCGTGCCCTGGACCCGCCGCATGGAAAAAGCCGTATATGAAAGAAAGTGCTAGAACCCATAGGATGGTGCTTGCGCTTGCATGCTCGCTGCTTGCGCGAAATGCCGTTTTGAGACTTTTCATAAAATCGACCGTCTTTTGCGCGACAAACCCCAGCGCAGCCTCTTCGTGCGGCTCGTTTGAAATATCGCCGCTATCGGACGCAGCGCCGTTTTTGCTCGCGCTATTTTGCGCTAAATTTAAAGAGCTTTCCTCGGATGGAGTCGCGAGATTTTGCGTAGAATGCGCGGAATTTAAAGAATTATCTCGTCTCGCCGTCAAATTTTGCCCCGCGCCTTTATCTACAGACGGCGCAGAATTTGCGGAATCGTTAAAATTTATCGCAGCGCTCCTGCCGCCCCCGTTTAGCGCTAAATTTGAATCATCGCCTAAAGAAGCCGCGGCATTTTCGCCGTTTTTTGCGGCGGCCTCTAAGTTTTCGCTACCTAAGCGGTCGGAATTTGCGGGACCACCTTTTGCTTGCGCGTCCTTTTTGGCGGCTTTATTAATCTGCGCAATAGTATCCGAAGCGGCGATGTTTTTTTGTGCCTCTGCAGTCGCCTCCGAGACGATATCGCCGACGGATCTTTGGTTTGATCTGCGTGCTGAGCTGGCATTCGGTTTATCTTGACCGCCTTGCGCAAGTTTATCTTCCGAGCTCGCAAGACCCTGCTCGCTAGATGCAAGAACATCCTGCGTTAAATCGGAGCTCGGCGCGCTTGAAATAGACGGCTTTTTCTCTGCAAGCTTGAGTTTTTCGCCGCTAAATTCTATAAAAGTGGTGGCTAAATTTGAATTGGGCTTCGCTACAAAGCCGCTGCCAAGATCAAATGGCTTGTCGTCAACCATTTTGAAATTGAAAAACCCCTGATCGTCGTTAATGGAAATTTTAAGAACGCGGCCGTTTCGCAGCTC
The DNA here is from genome assembly GCA_963519515.1 of uncultured Campylobacter sp. Taxonomy (GTDB): domain Bacteria; phylum Campylobacterota; class Campylobacteria; order Campylobacterales; family Campylobacteraceae; genus Campylobacter_B. The sequence continues at coordinate 103,072 of CAUQNJ010000002.1, forward strand.
GAAACCGATCTCTTGATCGAACTCGAACGCAAGCCTGCCCTTTTTGATGAGGCTTTTTGCGTTTTTAAAATTTCCCTTGATCTGCGTGCCTACGAGGTTGCTAAGTGCGGGCTTTGCGCTTTTCGGCGCTTGATCGTAAAATTCCGCCTCGCAAAGATAGTTTTTTGGGCTTAGATAATCGGTCATCGCCTTTGTTATCTCGGCAAGCTCGTTATTTTCGAACTTACCGTTGGAATTTATATCGTAAGTCTGCATTATGACGTCGGTGAAATTTTGAGAGAAGAGCCACGAAAAGTGCAGGCTCACGATCTTGCCGTCCTGTGCGACGGGGGCGATGCTAACGTGCGCAGTGGGCGTGTATAGGGCGCACAGAGCGCACGCAAATATCCGCGAGCTAAAGATCGCGGATAAAAGTAAAATTTTAATAAATTTCATCAACTACAAATTTTCTCCGAAAACGTCAATCGTCTTTTTCATCGTCTCGTACCAATCTAGCGGCAGCTGATCGATCTCTATAACCTTTGCGCCCGTTTGTGCGGCGATGGTTTGCGCTGCCTTTTTGGAAAACTGCGGTGCGACGAAAATCACCTTGATCTTCTCCTCTTTGGCTTCCTCGATTAGCTCGGCTAAATCCGCAGGCTTGGGTTCTTTGCCCTCCACCTCGACCGCGATCTGCTCCAGGTCGTATCGGTGCGCGAAATAGCCCCAAGATGGATGATAAACCATAAATTTCTTTCCCTTGACGCCCGCTAATTTCTGCTTCGCGTAAGCGTCCAGCTCGTCAAGCTTTTTAGCAAATTTATCGAAATTTGCTTCGTAAATTTTAGCATTCTTAGGATACTGTTTGGTTAACGCGTCTTTAATATTTTTAGCTTGAATTTTTACAAGCTGCGGATCGAGCCAGATATGCGGATCTAAGCCGTCATGGTGATGATGGTGCTCGGCGTGATGCTCTTTTTCATCGTGATCGCGGTGCGCTTTGTGCTCCTTCTCATCGTGATGAGCGCCGTGATCGTGCGCGTCGTGCTCGTCATGATGGTGTGCCGCCATAGCCATCTTTTCGATACCCTCTTCGGTGCGGACTATCTTCATCTTTGGATACGCCGCGGCGAGCTTCGGTAGCCAAATTTCATCAAATTCTATGCCGACTGCAAAATACAGATCGCTGTTTTGCACCATCTTCATCTCCGAAGGCTTGGGCTCGTAGGTGTGCGGATCGGCGCCCTTGCCGACCATCGTATTTACCTGTAGCGTGTCGCCCGCGATCTGCTCGACGAAATACTTCGTCGGAAGTATGGTCGTGCTGACCGTAGGTTTGGCAAACAATGCGCAACTCATCGCAAAAAGCGCGAAAACAATCTTTTTCATAAAATTCCTTTCCGAAAAAATTGCGAAAGTATATCGTATGCAACTTAGTTGCAACTTAATATAAATTTATCTAAATTTCGCTATCATCGCTCAAATTTTAAAAAAGGCGCAAAATGGATCCCAAAGATTTTTTAGCGAGCCATGATATCGCTTACACGGCGCTTCGCGGCCAGATCGTGCAAATTTTAAACGAGAAAAAATCTCCGGTAAGTTGCGACGAGCTAGTTGAGATTACGGGTGCGAATAAAACCACGATCTATCGCAATATTGCGCTTTTGGAAGAGAAAAATTTAATAATCGCGAGCGAAAATAACCATAAAAGCTTTTACGAGCTAAGCAGTAGCGCGAAAGCTTATTTCGTCTGCGAGCATTGCCACAAGATGGAGGAAATTTCGATGCCCGCTCTGCCGCAAAAAAACGTCAAAAGCGTGCTCGTGCGCGGTCTGTGCGACGAATGCGGCGGCTGATAGGAAGCGGCGCGCGATTTAACGGATTTTTATAAAAGAAACGATATAATCCGAGCATTTCATATTTTAAAAGGGAAAAATTTCAGTGAATAAAAACGATACTATCAAAGCCATCGAGAAGTTTGTAAATTCTCAAGAGATGACGATGTTTCGCCTTAAAAAGGGTATCTACGGCGACGCCATGAAAAATCTCGATCAGGTTTTCACTCCATATAAAGAATTCGCCGATTTTTTAAAAAATCCCGCAAATAGGCTACAGGAGCTGCTGGGAAATATCGCGTATGAGTCGATTTTGAGCTTTACCGACTCGGGGCTTGCGCACTGCGAAAAGATTCATAATCTTTATTTCACGGAGGCGAAAGGTTTTTTCAAAAGCGGACTGAAGTATATCGAGCCCGATGCCGCGACCAGGGAGAAGGCGAAGGGCTACTACGACAAACTGCTGGAAAATAACGAAAAGCTAAACGAATATATCAGCATAGGCTTGCAGAGGCTTCACGGCTTGGAAGCAAAGCTATTTGAATAACTCAGTATTTGAAATTTTAAAATTTATGTTCTTGTAGCGACCTTGCATTTTGCGCGGCGCGTAAATTTTATGTGCTCAAGGCCTCGGCGCGGAGGTTGTTTATAAAGATATAAAAATACTGCATCGAATTTTAAATTTTATTCCCGCGAGATAATTGTCGATATTGCCGCGCACATCGGCGTAAATTTACTCCGTAGCAGCTCAAGATTTCCGCCGTTTTGCGGCATTATGTCGCCGCCAATTTGATGCACCCTGATTAGACGGCGGTTTTGCTTATGCGTGCGGATAGTTCTTTTTGAAATTTTACCTTCTGCTTCGGCAGTCGGGCTTTTTAGATTTAATAAATTTGATTTTGCTTGTGCCGCGGCTTGCAGGCTAAATTTTACGCTTTGCGAAGCGGGGTGCCTGCAAAATTTAAAATTTGCAGCCTTGGCGTTTGCTGCGTTTAACCACTTCTGCAAATCTAAATTTCAGATCGATTCGCGTCTAAGCCTTTACGGCGATAGGAATTTGCTCGTTTTAAATTTTTAAAATCGCTACTTTGAAATACAGATCGTTTCGGCTTTTTGTTTGCTGCGCCATAAACACCTCGCCTCGGCAGAACCCTGAGCGACAAGCTAGAAGCTTAAGCGGTCGGCTCTTTCGCCGTCGCTCCATTTTGCCGATCCGCACTGCGTATTTAGGGGTTTTATGCGGATTGCGTTTGATCTCGCGTAATTTAATCGCACGGCTAAATTTTAATGCGCAACACTGCCGAGCCGAGAACGTTTTATATCAACGTCTGCTTGTAGCCGAAGATCGCGCTGGCCGTAAGGGTGAAATTTTACGATAAATTTTTATCTTTACGGCACAATCTTTGCTGAGGATCAAATTTTAAAATTTAGCCGATTTCGGCGTATGTTTGCGAGCAAGCGGATTGAAGCGCATCCCGCCCGTCGCGCTTATGAGTATAAGTCCAAGCAAGAATCGTGGTACCGACTAGCAGCTCGCTGTCATTGGCGGATGAAAGCTGCCGGCGCAGGTTTGCCGTAGAATTTTAATTCGCCCTTGCGTATAGGAAGCCCGATCTTCGCGTATTTTGCGACGCACATGCAAAGCCCGCCGCCGAAAACGTAGGCGCGGGCTCGGAATCAAAGATCGACTATTTGCCCTCTTTTTCGGCTTTGTATTGAGCCAGCAGGGCGCCTATCTCATCTTTTATGCGAAGCTTTTCCCTTTTCATCGTATCAAGCTCCATATCGCTTAGATGCACTCTGCCCGCCTGCGCGTCGGCGATTTTGTGATCCAGCTCGTCGTGCTTCTCAAATAGCGAATCAAATCGCGCGTTTTTGCCCTTTAGCTCGGTAATCAAATCTCTGTATTCATGAAACATTTTTGCTCCTTATTTAAAATTTCTTGTAGTGTAGCATAAGGGCGCTTAAACCCCGATTTTAAAAGCAAATTTCGGCTAAATTTAATGCTGTTTTTTGCGTTTTTAAGAGCCGCGGCGATTTTTAAAACAGGCTAAATTTTATAAATTTAACCCGTTCTTTTGAGCTCTTTGTTGCGAGATAGGAGAGCCTGCAAAATTTTACGTTTACGATTATTTTTTCGCGGATTTGGAGAATATTGCCGCTGCGCCAGCTGTTTATCCGCTGCGATTAATTCATCTTTAAAATTTTACGCCCTCGGGTCTAAATTTTCATGAAATTTTATCGGCGAGGGTTTAAATTTAGGATCTATAATCCGCGTTGATTTTTACGTAGTCGTAGCTAAGATCGCAGCCGTATGCGCTAAACTCGCCGTCTCCGAGCCCCAAATCGCACCAGATCGTAAAGTTTTTTTGCTGCATTACGGCGTGAGCCGCGGCCTCGCGAGCGGCGTCCAGTTCGCGATTTTGTGCGTCATAAAGCAGCACGTCGTCGTATTTGATACGCAGCTTTTCTTCGTCGCATTCGATACCGCAGGCGCCTATGGTGGAGGCTATGCGACCCCAATTCGGGTCTTCGCCGAAGATCGCCGTTTTAACAAGCGGCGAATTGCTAAGCGCCTTTGCCGCCGTGCGGGCATCCCCAGCATTTGCGGCGCCGCTTACTCTAAATCGCACCAGCTTGGTTGCGCCTTCGCCGTCTTTTACCAGCATTAGCGCAAGCTCGCGCGTCAGGGCGTTTAACGCGGACGCGAAGGCCTCCTTTTCGTAGGCGCATTTGGCGCTGCTGCAGAGCATAATCGTATCGTTGGTGGAGGTGTCGCCGTCAACGCTTACTGTGTTGAAGCTCTGCTCTGCCGCTTTTTTTAGCAGCTCGTCCATATCCGCGCGCGGTATTTTTGCGTCGGTCAGGACGAAGCAGAGCATGGTCGCAAGCGCAGGATTGATCATGCCCGCACCCTTGCAAACGGCTGCGATGTGAAATTTCTCGCCGTTTTCTAAAGAAATTTCATACGCAAGCTCTTTTTTTATCGTGTCGGTAGTCATAATGGCGGTGGCTAGGGCGTTCGAGTTTCGTGCCGAGAGGTCAAAATTTTGCGCGGCGGCGATAATTTTTTCCTTTTTGAGGCGGTATCCGATGACGCCGGTCGAGCTCATAACGGGGTTTATCAGAGGGATTTTTTTGCCAAGCTCGCTAAAAATTTCATCGATATCAGCGATGCCTTGCTTCCCGGTCATCGAGTTTGCGTTTTTAGAATTTACGAGGATAAAATTTGTTTTAAGCTCTCCACCTGCGCGCTCTTGCGCCATTTTGAAATGCCTAATCGGCGCAGCTTGAAATTTATTGCTCGTAAAGATCGCGCTTACGGCAAAGGGCTCATCGGCACGGATAAATCCTAGATCGTTACCCTGTTTTTTAAAGCCCGAATTCACGCCGTCAAAATAGAAGCCCTCGACGTTTTGCAGCCCAAGCTCAAGCGGGGCGATTTTAAACATATCTCATCTCCTGCGGCTTGTATTTGCTGCGGATGAGCTTTTTGGTGTTGCGGATGCCTTCTGCCGTGCCGATGACTAAAAATTTCACCCCCGTGCCGATCAGATAGTCGCCGCTCGGCATCGGAATGAAGCGGTTGTTCGGCTCCTTGATCCCCACGACGTCGGCATTTGTAAGATCGCGCAGGCGAGTTTCTTTTAGGCGCTTAAAGCGTACCCAGGAAAAATCCGGAATCGTGATCTCCTCGATGTCGATAGGAGAGTCTTTTTGATACAAAAATCGCTCCAAAATATTTTCCATATCGGGGCGCACGCTAATCGCAGAAAGCCTTTGTGCGGCGAGCTTAGACGGCGAGACGATGGAATTTGCGCCGAGTTTTTTCAGCCTCTGCGTGTCGCTGTCGTCGTCGCTGTTTGCCATTATGGAGTAGGGAGTAATGCGGCCAAGCTCCTTTTCGTAGAGGCGTACCAGCGAGATTATCGCGATATTATCGGCTAAATTTGGAGCCAAGGTGATGACGCATTTAGCCGATGAGAGGTGAGCTTTTAACATCGTAGTTTCTACGTGCGGCTCGCCTATGATATAATAGGGGTAGCGGTTTTCCTCGGCGATTTTGGCTAAATTCGGATTCGGATCGATCACCACGAAAGGCAGGTGATTTTCGCGAAACTGCTTGGCAAGCTCGGCGCAGTAGATGTTGTTGTAGCAGATGATGTAGTGGTTTTTTAGCCTTGCGATGTTGTTTATCATTCGTTGCTCCCTGAGTAAATTTTGAAGCGTGCCCTTTTTGATCACTTCGACGACGACGCCCAGACAAAAGGAAAAGGTTCCAAAGCCCATGAGGATGAATAGCACGGTAAAAATTCTACCCGCGGGCGATATGGGCGCTACCTCGGTAAAACCCACCGTCGTAAAGGTCATGCCCGCCTGATAAAAGGCGTCCACGAGCGAAAAGCCCGCTATAAAAACATAGCCTAGCGTGCCGATTAGCATCATCAATACGATGGTTATCAGCGGTAAGCGGAATGGGCGTAGCTGGTCGTAAATTTCCGTGTAGAGGTTTATGTCCGGCTTAGTCGAGCCGGACCAGTCGAGGAATCGCTTGATCTTGTCCAAGATAGACATAAATTCCTCTTTAAGAGGTTATTTTGATAGCTTTTTCATAGTTCTTAGAGTAGAGGCGGCGACTTTGATCCTTTTGGTCGTGCCGTCTTCAAGCTGTACGCGTATGCTGCGTAAATTTACCTGAAATTTCTTCTTCGTTTTGTTGTTTGCGTGGCTGACGTTATTGCCTACCATCGCACCTTTGCCGGTTATCGCGCATCTTCTTGCCATAATAGATCCTTGGTGATTAAAATAAATGGCGATTATAGCGAAAAAATTTCAAATTATGCTTAAAATTCGCCGCGGTTCAAATTTAGCGAAATTTATGACAAAACTAAGTAAAATTCCGCATCTTGAAATTTTAAAGGAATCTTAATGTATGTCGCACCCAGCATTTTATCGGCGGATTTCGGAAGACTTTCGGAGGAAATTCGCGCAGTCTGCGAAGCTGGCGCCGATCTCATTCACGTGGATGTGATGGACGGGCATTTCGTACCCAATCTCACGATCGGGCCGCTCGTAGTAAGCGCCGCGGCAAAGGCGAGCAGCAAGCCTTTAGACATCCATCTGATGGTTAAAAACGTGCCGTTTTTCGTCGATCTTTTTTTGCCGCTAAAGCCGAAATTTCTTAGCTTCCACATCGAGGAGGAGACCCATCCGTTGCGCCTCATAGATCATATCCGCCGCAGCGGCGTCTCGCCCGCAGTCGTGCTAAATCCGCACACCCCGCTTAGCGCGCTGGAGTTTATCTTGGGCGAAGTGGATATGGTGCTTTTGATGAGCGTCAATCCGGGCTTTGGAGGGCAGAAATTTATCCCCTCGGCGCTTGAAAAAATTAAGCAGCTGCGCGAGCTGATCGATCGCAAAGGCGCAAAATGCCTCATCGAGGTCGACGGCGGCGTAAACGGGCTGAATATCGCAGATATCGACGAAGCGGGCGCCGACGTCGTGGTAGCGGGCAACTACATATTTTCTTCAAACGACTACGCGGAGGCGATCCGTGCGCTTAAAATTTAGGCGCGGCACGGGGGTAAAATTTTGACGCGCCAGATCGAAAATCTCATAAATTTACTGGCTCAAAAGAGCATAAATTATTACGATTTTATCTCAAAAGCAAGCGACATTGCCGAGATTACCGAGCTTTTCGAGCCAAAAGACCTCTCGATGTGGCGGGCGCTGGGCATAGAGATAATAAAACTCGACAACGGCAAAATCACGCTCAAAACCCGCGAGACGGACATTTCGGATGAAATTTTTTGCTTCGTGGACATCGAGACGAACGGCGGGCTCTCAAACGGCCAGATCATCGAAATCGGCGCGATAAAAACGCGCGGCACGCAGGAGCTGGATCGCTTTGAAAGCTTCGTTTACGCGCCCGTCGTGCCCGAAAATATCACGGAGCTTACGGGGATCCGCGCGGACGATCTGGTGGGTGCACCGCCGCTAGCTAGCGTGCTGGAGCGGTTTAGGCTGTTTTTAGGAGGTAGCGTTTTTGTGGCGCACAACGTCAAATTTGACTACGGTTTTATCGACGCTAGCCTGCAAAAATGCGGCTTCGGGATGCTTTTAAATCGCAGGCTCTGCACCGTCGAGCTCGCGCGCCGTACGATCGAGACGCAAAGATACGGGCTCGGCTCGCTAAAAGAGCTTTTAGGCGTGCAAAACGTCCATCACCGCGCATTTAGCGATGCCGTTTCCTGCTTTGAAATTTTTAAATTTGCTCTAAAGCGCCTACCGTGGAGCGTGCAAAGCACAGAGGATCTGATACTTTTTAGCAAAACCGCAAAGAGCCTGGCGTTGCCTAAGCCGCAGATTTCGGGGCGGGACGAGGGCAAAATTTTATAAATCGCGCGCCGAATTAAGAGATGAAATTTTAGTGAAATTTCGCACCGCCGTTTGAGGGGTAAATTTTACGCGCATTCGCAGTATCGGTTTTTTACGCTCTTGCTTTAGGTAAAATTTGCTAGCGTTCGCAATCGCGCCGAGCGTGTCCAAGACATCGCGCGCTTTAAATTTTAAAATTTAGCCTAAGCGAACGCGGCGCGAACTCGATGCTTTAAATTTTCAATATAGAATTTTATAAAATTTCACGGCGCCGATTACAAATGAAATTTTATAAATTTTTTATCGCAAAATACAGCGCGATCGGAGTAAATTTAACGCAAGCCCGGCTCTGTCGTAGCGGCGTATGGTGGCCGTATATGCACTAAATTAGCGATAAGCAAACCCGCGATTCTAATAATACGAATTTACGCAGACGCGCCCCGCCTCTCATCAAAGCGTCATCGGAGGGCTGGCAGGCTTTGCGAGCGAGCGGAGTAATGCGCCGCCGTTATCTTTGCAAGAAGCGCGATCTTGCGATCGAGCGACCTTTTTCGCCTCAAAAGGGGCATATCATGAGCTGAAATTCGAAAAGGAATTTCATAAAGCGGATCACTGCTTTTAAATTTACGTTGCAAATTCCATAGGCTACGAATACGGCATAAATTTTAAAATTCTATCTGTCTTAATCATGCCTTGTGGTTGCATTGTGAGGGCTAGCAAGCCGCCTGATTAAAAAATGGATTTTAAATCATTCCTAGCGTATATGCTTGCGCAGTAAAGTAAAATTTTGCACTGGAAATTTCACGCCGCTATGTCACCGCCGAGCCACTCGCCGTCTTACCTCCGTCCTATCGCTCCGTATTTTCAAACGCGCTAGAATTTCGGAAAAGCTCCGCTTTAATGCAAAATTTTATCTGCTTAACCGTGGTCTGTGGTGGATGAAATTTTGCCGCTCGCCGCGAGACGCGCGTGGTATTTGCTTGCCACGCATGCATGTCATAGCCCATATCCTTGCCGCAAGCCGCCGTTTTACCAACGTCCATCATTGTAGGCTCTTGTCTGCTTCTTCGCGTATATTTTTGTGCCTTGTAAGCTGCGCGTCACCGCATCTGCGTCAAGGCTGCGCCGCGTTTTTCAAAAGCATGAAAATTTATCCTACTAAAATTTTCGCTTCTTCGCCGCGTCGCCTACCGCAAGCCGTCACCGCGCTATATCTCTGCCCGCACTCGCCGTACCTGTGCAAGCTCTAGCGGACGCGCTTTAAAATTTTGGTCCAAAAGCCCTATTTAGCGCCGCGCCCGAGTATAAATAATCGCACTGCTTGTTCGGCGACGCGGGCTAAATTTTGCGCTGCGACGGCGGGCTCCATCGCACGCTCAAGGCTCATCGGCTCGTTTAAAACGCTGAAAAACGCGCCGATGCCGTGCTCGTTGCAGCCGCCGGCACAGGGCGAGACGCAGCCTGCCAGCGCGATGACGGGCACGCCGTAGCGCGCGGCGATCTTCGCCACACCGCTTGGGGTCTTGCCCATGCGGCTTTGGAAGTCGAGCCTGCCCTCGCCGGTGATGATCAGATCGGCGCCCTGCACATCGTTTTGCAGCCCGATCTGCTCGGTGATGATGTCGATGCCGGGCCTTAGCTGCGCGCGCAGGAAGCTTACGAAGCCAAAGCCCAGTCCGCCAGCCGCGCCCGTGCCTTTTTCGCCCCAAAGCTCCTTTCCGAGACTCTTGCTTACGACGCCCGCAAAGCTTCGCAGCCCTGCATCCAGCGCCTCTACCGCAGCCTCGTCCGCGCCCTTTTGCGGTCCGTAAACATACGCCGCGCCGTTTTCTCCAAAGAGCGGATTATCCACATCGCAGGCGATGAGAAACTCGCTATCTTTGATGCTTTGCGGCACGTCCGCATCCGAAATCGCCGCTATTTTGATTAAATTTTCGCCTGTGCCCGCAAGCGCTTCGCCGCGCGCGTCCGTAAATTTAAAGCCCAAAGCGCTTAGCATGCCCGTGCCTGCGTCGTTCGTAGCGCTTCCGCCGATGCCTATGATAAACTTTCGCGCCCCCTTGCTTGCGGCGTGCAAGATCATCTCGCCAAAGCCGTAGGTGCTTGTTTTTAGCGGGTTTCGGCGCGATTTTTCGATAAGCGTGAGCCCCGACGCCGACGCCATCTCCAAAATCCCGAGCTCGCCCGCAAGAGCGTAGCGCGCGGTGATCTTTTCGCCGAGAGGGTTTTGCACGGCTAGCTCTTGAAATTCGGCTCCGAGCGCGTCGGCGAGGGCTTCGACGCTGCCTTCGCCGCCGTCTGCGATCGGCTTAACTACCACTTCGTCGCAGAGCTTTTCGATGCCCGATTTTACGGCGCTACCCGCCTGCAGCGAGCTAAGAGAGCCTTTAAACGAATCGATCGCAACCAAAACTTTCATAAAATTCCTTTCAGACGGGGCTCGCGCGGATTTTGCGAAAGCCGCTTTTTAATTTGGTATTTTAATAAATTTAGCCCTAAATTTAGCTTTGAGGAGTTTGTGCGTCGCCGCATTGGTAAATGAGGAAAATTTTAAACTGCTGCCGTTTTAAACGGCAAGGCGCGCTCGCGCGATAGAATTTAAGCGGCGAGGACAGGATGCTCGAGGCTGCGTAAATTTAGAGCAAAAAAGCCGACCCGCCCCGCGCAGTAAAATTTAAAGCGCGACGGCGGGCTTTTATTGCCCTAAATTTAGAGCTGCTAGATCAAAAACAGCGACAAAATCCACACGCTGATCATGCCCGTAATGCCCATAATTAGGGTCAGCATGGTCTGTGTGCGGTAGCCTTGCTGCGGGTTCATCTTGCTGAAATTCGTAACGACCCAGAAGTAGCTGTCGTTAGCGTGCGAAACGGTCATCGCGCCCGCTGCGATCGCCATTACGACGAGCGCGCCGGACATTTCGGAGGTGAAGCCCAGCACCTGCATCAGCGAGCCGTCCGCGTTAAATGCGCCCATAATCGAAGCGGTGGTGATGATCGCAACGGTGGAGCTTCCTTGCGCGCTTTTTAGGATAGCCGAGATCAGAAACGGAAAGAAAATCCCCGCGGCTTTAATCGCGGTCGCATTGTCCTTTATGTAGGTTACGAAGCCGGCGTCGGTGATTACCTTGCCTAGCACTCCGCCCGCTGCGGTGATGAAGAGGATCGGACCTACGATCTTTAAGGATTCGTTGGTGATCTCGCTAAATTCGCCTAATTTGCCGGTTTGCACGAGCAAAAATACCGCAAAAACTACGCCCAAGGCTAGCGCGATGATAGGATTTCCTAAAAATTGCGAAATTTCGCCTGCAAATCCGCCTACTTTTAGGATCTTGGCGACGGAGCCCAGCGCCATAAATAGGATCGGTATCAAAATAGGAGCTAAGCTTAAAAATCCGCCAGGTAATTTGCCGTATTGTTTAAGCAGATCGTCGTAGCTTTTTGCGATGACTTCATTCGCTTCGGCCTCGCTTATATGCACGCTCTTGGCGACTTTTTTAGAAAAAAAGTATGTAGCGATCAACACCGGCAAGGATACTACCGCGCCCATTGCGATTACGAGTAGCAGATTGCCGCCTAGACCCACGGCGCCTGCTGCGGCGATCGGTCCCGGAGTCGGCGGGATGAATACGTGCGAGGCGTAAAGTCCGCCGGAGAGCGCTACTGCAAGAGCGACAGGATTTTCGCCGATTTTTTTGCTGATTGCTTCTCGGATTGGGTTTAAAACGACGAAGCCGCTGTCGCAAAATACGGGGATACCTACGATCCAGCCCATTATGAGCATCGCAAGCTCGGGGCGCTTTTGCCCGACTACGTTTACGACCATATCGGCGAGTTTGAGCGCCGCGCCGGTCTTTTCGAGCACGGTGCCGATGAGCGCGCCGAAGATTATGACGATACCGATACTCTTAAACGTGCCGCTGAATCCGTCGCCGATAATCGCGGGGATCTTGGCTAGCGGTATACCCGCGACGATCGCGAGCGCCAGGGAGATAAGCATTAGCGCCAAAAACGGGTGAACGCCTGCTTTGGAGATCAAAAAAATCATCACGACGACCGCTATGGCGAAGCAGATGATTAACGCAACACCGCTCATAAAAGCTCCTTGAATGGATTTAATTTGCCCGCAAGCGGTTTAAGCTAAGCCGTTTGCGCTTCAAATTTAATGCGGTAATTTTAGCGAAATTTTAATATAAAGCAAGAATAGCGGCGTTAAATTTTATGGAAATTTATGATTTATGCGGAAATGATGGACTAGTCGGCGGAGTTTATCGGTTGGAATTTATCGGTGCCGCGCGGCGAGAGCGGTTAAAATTTTAAAATTTACGTCGTTTGCTTTGATATGCTGTTTGTTTTGATACGCTACGCGGCGGGCGGCGGAAATTTTATCGAGGATTGGTCGTCGTGACATAGCAATGGCGGCGGTGTGCTTGCGCTTTACGCGCAGCTTTGGCGGCTTGGGGGCGTGAGCGACGCGGACGGCTTTGCGGCGCTTGCTGCGGCGCAAGCAGTGAAGATAGAGCGCAATAGCCGCGGCGGCGATAGCGGCGATGAAAGGCGATATATCGGCAGCGGCGGCTATGAGGCAGCGGCGAAATTTTGATTTTGGCGGCGTCAGAGAAGCTTTTCTTAAAGATGAAATTTTAATCAAAGGCAGAGCAGCGTCAGTAGAACTTTGATTAAAAACGGCGCGTAGCGACTCTGGTAAAAACTAGCGGCAATGCCTGATCTCTAAAATTTTAATCGAGAATACTTGGAATGCGAGAATTTCTAGCGATAATTTTAGCTCGTCCGAGTCGGAATTTTGATCGAGAATATTTGGACGATAAAATTTCATCCAAAAGCTATCTGCGTTGGAATTTTGCGTCTTTGAGAACGGCAGGAATTTACTGCTTGAAGGCAGCGGAGATTTGCGGCTTTTTATATAATTTTTCTACGAGTTTGCCGTGATCTTTTCGTGATTTTTTAAAATTTCAGATGGTATTTGCGCGGTTTATCTGAGGCGGGATTTCGCGGCTTGGCTAAATTTACAGAGCCATTTTAAATTTAGAAGGTCGTTTAAAATTGTGCAGAGGACAAAGTAGCCGAAACGAGGTATCCGGTTTTAAATTTGCAAAGCCGATTCGCTCTCGCCTCTTTTTTATGTGCTCTTTGCGTGTTTAAATTTTTAATCGGCAGCTCTATCTGATCCGCAAAATTTTAGTTTTTGAAATTTTATAAATTTTCGAGCTTGCGTTTTGGCTGAAATTTTGATCCACAACCTCGTCCGCCGCCGCTTTTGCCCAGGCTTCGTCGAAGTTTTGTCCGTTTAAATTTGCGCTGCTGGAGTAGAGCCAGTCAAATTGCCTCAAAAACTCCTCATGAGCGCACTCTTTCACGACGCGCACAGCCTTGGCGTTCGGATATAAAAACGTCGTTTTTCTCGCGCGGCGCACTAAATTTTTAAATTTAGCGGGCACGCGAGCGAGATTTTTTAGCTCGCTAAGCTTCGCCGTCGTTATGAGGCAGGGTTTGTCCGCCGCTCGGCGTTTGAGCGCGTTTATCTCGCGAAAATCCTTACTCAAAAATCCCGCCGTCGTATCGGTCTGCGCCAAATAGATCATCTCTCCTCCAAATTTACGCCTTTTTCCTATCTTTAGCCAGCAAAAATATGCACGAGATAATGAGCGTAAAGCCCGCAAAATCAAGAAACACGAACTCCGTCCCTAGCCAAAAATAGGCAAACGCCGCCGCGCTCACCGGCTCGATGCACGCTATCATGCTCGCCCTGCTTGCGCCTATTATCTTTAGCCCCGTCATGTAAAAGCTAAACGCGCATATCGTGCCCAAAATCACCACCGCCGCAAGCGCCGCAAAGCCCTGCGCGTCGCTCACGCCGCCTAGCTGCCAAACCCGCGTGTAAAGCGCGAGCGCGCCGCCGCCGATGACCATGCCCCAGCCTAAATTTAGCGCGACGGGGTATTTTTGATTTAGCTTCGTTGGGATGAGACTATAAATCACGACGCCAAGCGCGCTAATGAGGCACCAAACCAGCGCCTCCGCGCTGATAACGAGCGAGCCAAGATCGCCGTGGGTGGCGAGCAGCACGACGCCCAGCACCGCGAAAATGAGCGCGATGAGCTCGACCTTTTTAGGCGCGCGCCGCTCTAAAAAGCAAACGACGGCAAGGATGAGCGCGGGCGCGGAGTACTGGATCACGGTCGCGACGGCGGCGTTTGAGAGCTCGACACCGCAAAAGTACGAATACTGCGTCATCATAAGCCCAAAAAACGCGTAGATGAGCAGCTGCGGCAAAAGCACGCGATCTTTTAGCGGCGCAAAGGCTAGGCGCGGCGAGCGAGCGATATAATACGCCACCATCGCAAGCCCGGCGAGGCCTAGGCGGTAGGGCACGAGCCAGTCGGCGCTGACGCCCTTTTGCGTGAACAGATACTGCCCGCAAACGCCGCTAAATCCCCACAGTACGCCGCCAAGAAGGGTGATGAAAACGCCAAAAAATTCGCTCTGAGATCTCATTTACCGCCTTAAATTTAAAGTCAAAGTATATAAGGTTATGCTTAAGCTGGGGTTAAATTTTGGGGTTCGGGCGCGGCGCGATGAGCAAGGTAGGCGGAATTAAATTTAGACAAATATAGCAAAAATCGGCAAAAATTTAAATTTGGACGCATCCTGGCGTAATATGCGGCAGCTAAATTTTGACGAAATCGGCGAGAATTTTAAATTTGAGCGGATGGATAAGGAGGGCATTGCAAAATAATCTTCGAGGTTGTATTGTAAAATTTAAATGCGACAAGATGTGCGAAAATATCGCGCGGCTGGACGAGGTGGTTTTAAATTTAACCGCACGCATCCCCGTCCTTACTTCATGCCTTACATTCGCAGCTTTTTAAGAATCGGCTCAAGCCACAGCTTGGTGTTTCCTCTTGCTTGTAAACTGTTTTAGCGGAGTGAAAAAGACGGTAGCAAACGCGGCGAATAATAAATAGCCTGCGAAGCTCAAAATTTTAAAACTAGCAACGTATATTTCTTTTGCGGTTACAAATTTGCGAAGCAAAAAGCGCACTAAAATTTAAACGCTTAAATTTTAAAATTTCAAACTCTCTTGTTCTAATAGTCGCAAATCTGCAATCTTTCGCCTAAATTCGGCGAAATTCGCGTCCAGCTCGCGTTTGCGTTTTACGGCGATATCTATAAACTCGTCCTCTTTTTCGATACCTACAAATTTTCGTCCTAGCAAATTCGCAGCTACGCCGGTCGTCGCAGAGCCTGCAAAAGGATCACAAACGACGCTATTTTGAGTACTCGCCATTAAAATTAACCGCACCAAAAGCGGCAGCGGTTTTTGCGTCGGATGCTTGCCGCACGCCTTCTCCCACGGCGCGATCGCGGGCAAGTTCCACACATCGCGCATCTGCTTGTCGTTGTTTAGCTTTTTCATCAGCTCATAGTTGAAAATATGCTTAAATTTCTCACTTTTTCTTGCCCAGATAATCTGCTCCGAGCCGTGCGTGAGATAGCGGCAGCTAAAATTCGGCGGCGGATTGGTCTTCGCCCACGTGATGACGTTTAGGATTTTGTATTCCAGCTTTTGCAGCGCCCGACCGATTGAAAATATATTATGATACGTCCCGCTTATCATTACGCTGCCGTTATTCGTGAGCGCATCTTTGGCGAGCGCAAGCCATTCGAGATTAAATTTATCTATCTCGTCGATACCGTAGCTTTTGTCCCACTCGCCCTTGTTTACGCTTACGATTTGCCCGTTTTGAATACTAAGTCCGTCATTTGAGAGAAAGTAGGGCGGATCGGCAAAAATGAGGTCAAACTCGCCTTTAAATTTAGGCAAAATATTGAAGCAATCGCCTTTAAAAAGCTTAAAATCATCGGCTAACTTAAACATTTTTAAGCACTTTTATAAAGTAATAAAGCGTGGCGAGATTATAAATTTTAACGCTTTTGTAGGCTTCTTCCAGTTTGTTTTTAGCCGCCAGCCACCCCTGTCCGTCGGTTATCCAGATAAATTTAAATCCGCCACAAAGCGCGATTTTTTGTGATATTTCGATATAAGACCTTGCGACTTCGTTTAGCTTTGAGCCGCCCGTGCCGTAAAAATTCGCCTCGATCAGATATGTTACGCCGCCTGCGCTAATGACGAAATCGAAAATCTTTTGATCGCTTCCTAAATTTAGAGCAAAATTCCTACTGCTAACCTCGGTTTGAAAGCAGATATTTTCACTTTCAAGATACTCTGAAATCGTTCGCGCGAAATTTACGCCTCCGCGATTTTTTCGCGCGTTCGTATCGAGCCCAACCTCCACGCCAAATACGTAATCGTGCAAATTTTTAACCTTTCCGTCCGTAAAAATTTTATCTAGCCCGCTTTCTTGGTAAAACTCATAAATTTTTTCTGGACTTTTAAAATACGTTCCAAGTTTCGTTAGCTCACCGTTAGCCTCTATCACGTCCGTGTTTTTATCGCGAACGGCAATGAGTAAATTTAACACATCAAAACACCCTTTGTTTTGCTCGAAAAGAGTGAAAATATCTGTTTTCAAATCCTTTGAACCGAGTAAAAAATCAAGCGTGTGG
>CAUQNJ010000003.1:0-99293 GCA_963519515.1 uncultured Campylobacter sp.
TATCAGAAACTGTTGAGATTGATAAGAGAGAATCCGCTTAAGTTTAATTGAGCCTAAAAAATTTAAACAAAAGCAAATAATATGATATGCTATAAAAAACCAAAATATTTTTGCGCCCATAATTTCGCCCATTATAACTGCAAAAATAATTATTAAATGCATAAAAATTGTAGCAATTGGTGCATAAACTCTAAGATTAAATGTTCTTTCAAATGGAATTAAATCACTCAAATTTTTAACCCTTTTAACTTCCCCATTTATGATAAATTCTATCGTTTTATTTGTAAATTTTGTCTCACATTTGTTTTTGATAATATAATAATAAAATGTAGCAACAATATGCAAACCCCAAAAAACCAAAAAAACCCTAAAAAACCAAAAAACCCTATATTAACATTTTTAATTTCAGAAAATTGCACATAACCTGCATAACCTGCATAAGTTCCTAAAATAAAAAATGTTCCAGTATGCGAAAAAAGAACAAATTCGCTAGAAAAAATTCATAAGGATTTTTAATAACGATCGGTTCTTTATCGTAGTCTCTTTGATTGAAATCGTTTAAATTCGCGTTTTCGTTTGAGTTTAAATCCCGTTTTTTAACATTTTTATTCCAGTTTTCAAAATTTTCCAAATTTTATCCTTCCGTTTTCTTTGCTTTTCTCGTCATTGCAGGCGAACTTTGCAAGCGAAGCAATCTGTGGGCAGTGAATGTTATAAAAATCTCAATCCTTTTCTCACCTTGATTTGGTTGCTTTTGCGAATTCTATATCCACCTTACTTAAGCAGTTATAAATTCCTTAGCCTCTTATGCGCCGCTAAAATTTCTAGCATCTATATATTCCCCCGTGAGTCTTTAGCCGCTTCGCTCACTTCCGCCCATTCATAGATCGGCTCATCGATAAGAGCAACCTTAGAGCCTTGCTTTACGGTATTAGAATTCTCGTCTATCGTTATCTCTTTGTAGTTTAGATCGATACTTTTTATATTATTATCCGCAAGCGAGCTTAACTCTCCTTCGTCGGTAATGCCGTTAGAATTTCTTAGCACCCTCCCCCCTATCCTCAAACAGATCAAAATTTTATCCGCAATTCTCTAAATTTTAAAATAGCTGCAGCTTTTGTGAGATAGGAATTTTAAAATTTTAAAATGCGTCGGCAAGAAAGTAAGGGCAAAAATCTATCTGTCTTACGTAAATTTTACGTTGCAGTATTCAAGCAGGAGTAAAAAATCAATAGTAAAATTTTATCGGGTAGCGCCCTTTTTATGTACGCTTAAGCAATATAATTTGCGCCAATACTTTCCCTGTGATACTACACAATCTTAAGGTCGTTCATATCAAATCGTCACCATTTTTGTGCAGCTCTATTTTTACGCAGGTATATGATGAAATTTTTTAAAACTTCAAATTTTGCGCCGTAAATTCCTAGCTATTGCCACGCAATTGTATTGTTATGTATTTTAAATCGTGGCAAAATTTAACTCAGGGCGATTCTAATGTCTTGGTCGAAGCGCCCATATTAAATTTAAAATTTATCTCAAAAGAAAGAGCCCGTCTTAAAGACTCTATAAGCGATCAACTCGCCCCTTCGCGCGCCAAAACGACTTTGAAGGTTTTTAAGATAATAACGATGTCGTTCCAGATCGACCAGTTTTTCATATACCACGTATCCATGCCCGCCCTGGTCGCAAAATCCACGTCGCTGCGCCCGCTCACCTGCCAAAGCCCCGTGATACCGGGCTTGACGGCGAGTATGAGATCGGCGTATTCGCCCATATCTTTGCGCTCGTATTGCGCGCACGGGCGAGGGCCTACGATGCTCATTTCGCCCTTTAGGACGTTGATCAGCTGCGGAAGCTCATCAAGCGAGCTTCTTCGCAAAAAATCGCCCAGCTTCGTGATGCGCGGATCGTGCTCATATTTGTGATATTTTTCAAAATACTCCACCTCTTGCGGATTTTGCTTGAGATACTGAGCTAAAATTTCATCACCGTTTTCTTTCATTGAGCGAAATTTCAGGCATCCAAACGGCTTACCGCCAAACCCCATTCTTTGATGCGAAAAAAATATGCGCCCCTCCGGTTCTTTTAGCTTCATCATTAGCGCGATTACGCCAAAAATCGGCACCAGCAAAGGAAGCGCCAAAATGATAAGTACTAAATCAAGCCCGCGTTTAAGCGCTAAATTTAGAGGACTTTTTAGAGAATTTCGTATCGCAAAGAGGCTTGTGCGCGAGGCAAAGACGCTGTAAATATAGGTCTGCGTGAAGTCGTACGAACGCAGCACCGGAGTAAATAAAATTTCTTTATTCTCCCTGATGTTGCTCTCGATGAGCTCGTTTAAGGCGCTCGCTTCGAGCCTGCTTCCGCCGATAAACAGTACGTCGTAATCCCTGCCTAGCGCTCTTACATATCCAAGATATGTGCTTCCTAAAACAGCACTCTCGAACTCCTCACCCTCGCCTAAAATTTTCGCCCTCTTTTTCCATAAGCCAAATTTAAAAAGCTTCCTTTTCGTTACGAGCTTAAAAAGCGGCAAAACCACCGCCATAAAGGCAAAGCTCAGAATAAAACTGGCGCGCGAAAATTCATAATTGACTTTGATTAAAGCAAGCAACGCCAGGCTTAGCAGAAGCCCCAAGAAGCAGCTTTTTACTAAAATTCTACTCTCATGCCAAAAATCATATCGCCTCGAATAGATCCCCTGATAGAAAAATAGAAATATCATTATGACGTAGGACGGCGCAAAGCCTTGATACCTGCCGACGTCTAGCAACACGCTATCGCCGTAGAGTAGATTTTTAAGCACCACGGCAAGCCCGAAGCAAAGCCAGATGCCGAAAATATCAACCGCCAAGATTATCAAAACGCAGAGTTGCTTTTTCATCCTAGCTCCTATTAAAATCATCTTGCAGGCGCACGATATCGTCCTCGCCGGTGTAGCTGCCGACTTGAGCCTCGATTAGCACGACGGGGATCTTGCCTTCGTTTGCGAGGCGGTGGACCTCGCCCATCCTAATGAACGTCGATTCGTTCTCGCGCAACAAGAAATTTCGCTCGCCCACAGTCACGGTCGCAGTGCCGCTAACGACGATCCAGTGCTCGTTGCGATGGTAGTGCTTCTGCAGCGATAGCCGCTTACCGGGTTTAACGACGATGCGCTTGATCTTGTAGCCGCGCTCATCTTCTAGCACTGTGTAGCTACCCCACGGGCGGTGCGTCGTTACGTGCACGCGCGCTAGATCGCTATCCTTTAGCCGCTCCACCACCTGCTTTACCTTTTGGGTAGAGCCTTTTTTGCATACGAGCAGGGCGTCTTTAGTATCGACGATAGCGAGATCCTCGACGTCTACGGCGGCTATCGTGCGGCCCGAGCCGATGATGAGATTGTTTTTGGAATTTAGAGCGATATTTTGCTCGCCAGCGGTGTTGCCGTTCGCGTCTTTAGGCAATTCGGCGTCTAAACTATCGAAGCTTCCCAGATCGCTCCAGCCGATGTCTGCGGGCACGACTTTAGCAAGACTTGTGCGCTCCATAACCGCATAATCGATGCTATCTGCGGGGATTTTTTGCATATCTGGGAGTTTGATTCTAATCGGATTTTCCGCATTAGAATTTTCGTGCGCGCGAACGCAGGCTTCGTAAATTTCAGGGTTCTGCACCTTTAGTTCGCTTAAAAATACGCCAGCTTTAAACATAAACATGCCGCTGTTCCAGTAAAAATTCCCCGCTGCTATGTAGCTTTGCGCTGCCGCAAGCTCAGGCTTTTCGTGAAATTTTAACACGTCCTCGCCGCTTGCTTCAATATAGCCGTAGCCCGTATTTACATCCGCAGGCTTGATACCAAACGTCACCAAAAACCCCCGCTTCGCAAGCTCGCGTGCGCGCAAGACGCTGTTTTTATACGCCGCCTCATCTCTAATTAGATGATCGCTCGGCGTTACAAAAACGATCTCCTCGGCCTTTAAGCTCAAACACGCAAGCGCGATCGCAGGAGCCGTGTTTCTACCGACGGGCTCGAGCAGAAATTTTACGCCGCGCGCACCTAGAGCCTCAAGCTGATCCAGTGCCAAAAAATACTGCTGCTCGTTTGAGACGACGAGCGCGCTCTCGCATAGCGGGGAGTTTCGCTCATAGCTCATCATAAAAAGCGAGCGGTCGTCAAAGAGGCGCACGAACTGCTTCGGCATAAGCGTGCGGCTGATGGGCCACAGCCTCGTGCCGCTGCCGCCGCTTAGGATTATATTAGTCATTTAGGCCGTCCTTAAATTCCTCATATTTTTTTTCGACGTAGCTTTTGATCTCGGCCTCAAAGCGCGCGCGCGAAAATTTTAAAGAATTTTCTCTGATTTTTACAGGCTCAAATTTATCATAATTTTGCTCAAATTTAGCTACGGCAGCGAGCAGCTCTTTTGCGTTTTGCTCCATAAAATACAGTCCGCTCTCACCATCGCGCACCGTCTCGCGAGCGCCGCCGCGCCCGAAGCAGATCACCGGCGTGCCGCACGCCTGCGCTTCTACCGGCGTAATGCCAAAGTCCTCCTCGGCGGCAAAAACAAACGCCTTTGCCCGCCCCATTAGATCCGCCATCGTTTCATCGTCTGCGAAGCCCAAAAGCTCGACATTTTTGCCCGCTTTTGACTTGATTTTCGCCATATCAGGCCCATCGCCGATAACTAGCAGCTTTTTATCCGTCTGCGAAAACGCCTCGACGATGAGATCGATCTTTTTATACGGAACCATTCGCGAGGCGGTGAGGTAAAACTCCTCTTTAGCTTCGCGCAGCTTAAATTTATCCACGTCCACGGGCGGATAGATGACGTCGCTGGGCTTGCCGTAGGTTTTTTTGATACGGCGCGCGATGTAGCGGCTATTTGCGAGATAGTGATCCACGCGGTTTGCGGTGCTCGCGTCCCAAAGTCGAATTTTATGTAAAAAATACTTCGCCAGCATGCCCTTTAAACCGCGATCCAGCCCACTTTCACGCAAGTACTGATGATACAGATCCCACGCGTAGCGGATCGGCGTATGTACATAGGCGATATGAAGTTGGCTAGAGTGTGTCAGCACACCCTTTGCGACGGCATGCGAGCTGGATAGCACGACGTCGTAGCCGCTTAGATCAAACTGCTCTATCGCGAGCGGAAATAGTGGCAAGTAGTTACGGTATTTGTCCTTTGCAAAAGGAAGCTTTTGGATAAAGCTCGTGTGTGCGTGCTTGCCTTTTAAAATTTTATCCCGGTCGGTGCCGCTTAAAAAGTCGATGAGGCTGTAAATTTCAAAATCATCCCAAATATTGGTAAAGCTCTCGACGCATTTCTCCGCGCCTGCGTAGGTGCTGAACCAGTCATGGATAAGGGCTTTTTTCATTGCAGCTCCTCAGTTGATCTATTATTTTCAAATACCTGTTTGTAAATTTTTTCCACTTTACGAATCATAACGTCGATATCAAATTTATCTTTAAAATTTAGTAATGCTTCGCCTTGCATTTTACCGTATATTTTCTCATCATTTAATAAAATTTCTATATCCCGGCACGCCTGCCGTGCGCTCTCAAACAAAAATCCGCTTTTGCCGTTTTCTACGACTTCGTTATTTCCCACTACGTTTGTCGCTACTACCGGGATACCGAGCGACTGCGCCTCTATGAGCGCATAAGGCAGCCCCTCCCACCTAGAAGTAGACAGATAGATGTCCGTAGCGGATAGATACGCGGGCACTTCGCCAGTAAAGCCCGTAAAGATTATATTTGCGCCGTCTTTTTGCGCCATAGATTCAAATTTTGCCCTATCGTCGCCGTCTCCGAGCCATAAAAAAACGATGCTTGGGTTATTTTTAAAATTTTTGGCTATCTCATATGCCAAACTCATATTTTTTGCGTAGTCAAATCTCGAAATGGTCGTAACTACCCTTTTTCCCAATAGATTAAATTTTATCTTGGCATCATCGTCTTTCAAAAGAGCTTTTATACCGTTATACACGATTTCGCTCTTGCTTTTTTTAAATAATCCAAGCTCTAAACAAACTCTATTTTCGTTATTTGAAACATTTATAAATTTATCGGTAAATAGCGTTAAAAATCGCTCCAAAAAAATATACGCACTCTTTTTTAAAAGGCCGTATCCTCCGATATGAACGCCGTGTAAAGTGTGGACTATTTTTAGCCCTGGATTTAAAATTTTAAGTATCCGCGAATAGATGCCCGCGCCCTTACCGTGGGAATGAATCATCTTTATATCATTATCTTTTATAAATTTATTCAGCTCAAGTAGCTTTTTTACGCTAAATTTTCTATGCGGCAGGACAAATATATCTTCAACCTTTTTTGACTCGCTCCACAGATCATAATAGGGCCTATCTTGCGGACAAGCAAGATATATCTCTATCTCGCTGGATAAATTATTTATAAGCAGATCAACGTGTTTTGGACCGCCGCCGTGATCGGCTCTAAGCGTGATAAATAAAATTTTCATTTTTTAATCTCGGATGCTTTGTTTATTAAAAGTGCGGAATAAATGGAATCCTGCTCGCTGATTATGCTTTCAATATTTCTATACTCTACATTTAGAAATTTTTGATTTATGCCTATCTGCTCCAAATCATTTATAATTTTAAGTCCGCATGCCAAATATTCATTTATTTTCGTTGGAGATGCGACAAAATTTATAAGATCGTCATTTCTTATAATGACTCCAAAGTCAGCGGCATTAAGATATAGAGGTACTTTGTCATAAGGGAGGCTATCAATGTAAAAATTATCTAGTTTAATACCATTCTTATGGCAAAAATCAAATACCCACTGTTTATTATTGGTAAGAACTATAAAGAAAAATTTTGTTTGATTTTCTTTGTTTATCTTATCAAATTTTAATAAAATTTTATCTAGATTTTGCCAATAATCAACCCCGCCGACATATACATAACACAATCTCTCGGATATTTTAAGTTCCTGTCTTATAACATTCCTTATTTCGGAAGAAACGTAGAATAATTTTTCGTCTACAATAGTCGGAAATACTGCACTACGCTGTTTAAAGTCGTATTTGTCCATATAGTATTTTTGCATATTATGGGATACAAAAAATAGATAATCACAATATTTAAAAACATATCTCTCTATAATTTTCGTTTGAGCATAATAAAATTTAGACAGTAGCGTTTCACGATTTAAAAGCTCTTCGCCTATAACGCCTCTGATATCCGCAATAATAGGTTTATCTATTTTAAGCATCTTTAATAAATTAATAGCAAAGGCTGAACTGACGTGTCCTCTGCAGTGTATAACATCTGCTCTATTTAAAATTTTATTTAAAATATTTTTTGAAGAAACCGCCCTAAGCTGATTAATTATCGGAATAAACATTTTTGGATAACGGTAAAGTTTAATTAGCTCATAAAGGGCGTCTTTCGGTTTTTCTTGTTTAATATCATGGATATTGCATAAAGCTATGAGCGTAACATTGTGTTTTTTTGAATGATAATTACAAATTGTGTGAACTTGACTTTTAAAGACCGATAGGCTTAAATATGAATCAGAAATATACAAAATATTCATATTTTCATCAACTTCCCATATCCATTTGAATATAACTCAAATTTACTATAATAAAATTCCCTATTTGCTATATCGATAATCTCTAGGCCGCCCTCTTTTACCTCAAATTTTCTAATAATTTTTACGTCCTTGTATTCTGCGGCTAGGCTTATAAAATTTTCTCCAAAATCCGCCACTTCACATCTGCATTCCGCAAACATTCCAAATAGCCCTATCGCTCCCTCGCCCCAACTATTTTGCTCCAAATCGCCGACGATCGGCACGTTGTGAGCCTTGACGCTTCGAAATTCATTTCTTCTGCCGGGGAGTGGCGTATAAAGATAGGTACCGGGATCTCTTGCTATATCCAGCCCGTCTATCCACAGCTCGTAGCCCAGCTTATCGTTGTGCGTATGTCCGCCGTGACCCTTTTGCCCAAGCGGCGTAGCGCAGATAGCAAGGTAAAATTTCCTGGATTTAAAGATAAAAATTCCGCTGTCCGGATAAAATATATTTTTGATCTCTTGCGAATTAGGAATTTTAAATTCCATACTTTTTCGGTGCGGCAGTTCGCTAAATTTTACACCCGAAGCGAACTGGCTTTTGTATGTTTTATCGCTTACTTGCAGCGTGCGTCCCGCAAGAGCCCTCGTAAAACTCCTCTCAAAGCGCATATCGTTTTTAAATATCTCATCGTCAAAAATTCCGCCCATGCAGCTAATTAGCGCCGAGTGATTTAAGATATTTTCATCCCAAAACGGCTCGTTGTCGCCCGCAAAGCCGCTTAAATTTAGATATTTTCGCGCAGCTTGTTCGTTACTCAAAAACTCGCCGTTTGGGCTAAATTTAAAAAACCTACCATTGTCGTTATCGCCGAATTGCGGTACTTCGCCGTTTGGATTTGTAATATCCGCGGCAAATCTGCCGATTTTATACAGTCTGTCCACGAACCACTGCGGCAGCGCTATTTGACCGTTTAGAATTTTAAATTCCTGTTCCTTCGGCGGCAAGAGTTTCGGCTTTTTGCGCCAAAGTTTTGCATCGTAATTTTGCAAAGATGAAATTTTCTCGCTTTTTAGACCCAGCATCAGAGCCGCAGAATACGCCATTAGCTCGCCGCTTAGGCGGTGGTAACTCGTAGAGCTCTCAAAATTTCCGCCGTCTTCGTAAAATTCCTTTTTCATTTCGCAGATTATCTCTTGGACGGCAAATGCCAGCCACGCGTCTATCTCGCCGCCTCCGTCCAAATACGCGCAAGCTTGCAGCAAGCCCGCGATGTCGCTTAGATAGTGATTTGACGTTAGTTGCGGGGAATATTCTAGATTATTTACGATATGAAGCGCATGCTCGTAGACGCTATTTGAAAGGGTCTGCTTGAAATTTTGATCTAAAATTCCGCCGCCGTCCATCTGGCAAAACATATCGTAAGCCGCCAGCATGTTGGCAACCCTGATGCCAACATCCATCGTGCAGGTCCAATTTACGCCCATTCTAGGCGGATTATTGCGGATAAAATCTAAAATTTGGTTTTTAAATTCTTTTAAATTTCGCTCTTTCAAACTCGGATCCACCATAGCAAAAATAGCAAGCTGCGGCAAGTGCTGGAACCTCGCAAGCTCCCACGGCACCTTTATATCGCTGCCGGGCTTATGGGCTATGCGCTGATCTTTGTACCATTTTTTTTCGCTCCACCGAAAGCCGCTTTTAAAATCCTTCTGCCAATCGATTGGCTCGTAGTCTTCGGGCGCATTCGCAGGCGCCGCAACATTCATATCGTATTTGTAGCCCTCAAGCCCGAGCGCCGCGCTATCATAGCTATTTTTTACCCACCCGCTACCCAGCAGATCAAATTTATGACCGATATACATTTTAGATAGATATTTTGCGACATCTGGATCGATATTTGACAGGTCGAGTTCTTTTGTATTTATGTAGCTAGTTTTTATGATCGAAACGTTAAAATTTATGTGAGTATTGTCTCGTATTAAATCAATATAATATTTAGTCCTATTGCAAAAAAATACGTAAAATTTATTATAAATTTTTAATAAAATTAGTCTAGGTGTCATTGATGCGAGTTTTTTAAAGTAAAAATATATCATTGATCTATATCTTTGCACCGCATTCTTTATAAATTTTAATTAAATCATCAACAACTAGATCTATTTCATGATATTTCTCTACATACATTCTGCTCTTTTTGCCCAACTCTTCTCTTGCTTTAGGATTTAAAATTAAAAATTTAAGATTATCGTAAATTGTTATAGGATTTGTATTTACAAATGGTAGCTCTTTTGGAAACTTATCTATTATGCTCTCTTTAATGTATGTAATTGTAGGTTTATATAAAGCACAGGATTCAAGCGCCAAAACACCGTGCGAGCCCGTTCTTAGCTCATCAACCAATATATCGCAATTTGCTATTTCTTGATAAACTTCATGCTGAGTTAAATTCGTTATAAATCTATATTCAAATTTATAACCGTCTTTTTGTAACCTATTAATTGCATCTTCTACAAAAACAGTACCTCTTGGTATAACCTGAGTTGGCATATGTAAAATCCTAACAATACCGTTCCCATCTTCTTTTTTCGAACCCAAATAACTATCAAGTATTTCTATGTCAATAGGCTGTCTAAATCTGTAAATCTTTTTAAAAAATGGTATGCAATAAGTTTCCATTTCCGGATCCGTTAAAACATTTACTCCATTCTTTGCTAAAACACGCATTTTTCGCCTAATTTTTTTATCCGTATAAGGATCGTTAAATCTATAGAAAAATGGGTTATCGCCAACTGCCATTTCTACAATTCTTGCATCCGTACCACCCCAACTAATAAACATTGGAATTTTAAAAAATTTAAAAACATATGTATCAAGACAAAATGGCAATATTGTCCCACTATGGTAATGAACCATCTGCCCGTTTTTAATAATCTCAAAAACTAATTTTATCCTATTAAAAAGCTTAACAACAACACTATCTTTACCGCCATTTAAAGCCTTGTTATATTTTAAGGCCCTTTTTGATAATATCTCTTTGCCTTGCCTATCATTTATAGCACCTCTATCTTCAGAAGTTAATATTATATTTATAGCTTCAAATCCTCTTTTTCTTAAATTTTCTGTTATTAAATATGGCATCCCCCCAAGATTACCTATTTGATATATCATCGAGAGCCTTCCTTTTTTTTACATAATCTCTTTTACTCATAGACTCAAATGGAACAATAGTGTCACCTTCTTTCACGCTGCGTCTTACTATTGCACCTATTCCAATAGTAGCCCCATCACCTATAACTATTCCATCTATAATTGAAGATTTTGGTCCTATATAAACATTGTCGCCGATAACAACACTGCCGCTAATTTCTGCTCCAGCCGCAATCAAGCAATTATTTCCAATTTTGACATTATGCGCTATATGGCAAAGA
This sequence comes from uncultured Campylobacter sp., assembly GCA_963519515.1. Taxonomy (GTDB): domain Bacteria; phylum Campylobacterota; class Campylobacteria; order Campylobacterales; family Campylobacteraceae; genus Campylobacter_B. Next base: position 10,966 of record CAUQNJ010000003.1, read on the forward strand.
TTGTCTATCTTTGTACTTTTACATATAATAGTATCCAGCAAGGCACCTCTATCTATACAAGTATTTGCTCCTATTTCAACATTGTCTCCTATTATAACCCTACCAATGTGTGGGAATTGCATAAAATTACCATTTTCATCCTTTATATATCCAAAACCCTCTTGCCCTATTTTTGCACCAGCATTAATTATAACATTACTACCTATAAACGTATTCGGATAAATAACTGTATTCGGATAAATCATACTATTGTTTCCTAAAACACATTTTTTCCCAATAACAACATTGTCGCCTATATATACACCTTGTCCTATATCTGCCGATATATCAACACTAGCCGTCTTTGAAATCCCCACCAGATTATCAACATTAAAAAAAGTATTAAGAACATTTGCCATTGCGAGTTTGGGATCTTTTGTATAAATTATACATCTAGAGCTATCTACTTCATTAAAATCCTTACAAACAAGTAATATTTGACTTTTTAAATGATCTAAATTATAGGAACTATTCTTTATCCAAGATATTGAATCATGCGCGCTATTATCAAGTCCACGAGCAAATTTAACTTCGCCATAAACACCATTATCAAAACAATATAAATTTTTATCTTTTAAAAAATTTATGATTTCCAGAGATGAAATATTTTTATTCATATATATACCTATCATACCATCCATCTGGATGCGTTAACATATACAAAAGCAATGGCTTATCTTCTTCTATATGCTCCACAGGTGTTCTTCTATCATTATTTAGTAACACCCCTTTTTCATATGCTTTCCACCTAGTCCATTCGCTATCGCTGACATATCTACAACTTTCCCATAGTCCTTTATCATATGCTTCATATAATAATCCAAAATCTTCCGGCTTCCTTTCAGACATAGTCCAAAAATACAAATTATTAAAAGGCGTCAAATCTCCATGGGAGGCCGTTCCATATATTTTAATACCAAAAATACTTTCTAACATCTGCAAATCATTTAAAAGTAATTTATCCTTATCCATTGAACAATATTCTCCAACATCTTCAAGTTCGGTATGCAACCCTATCTCGCACCCAATAGAAATTAAGTCTTGAATAATTTTTATATTAGAAATAGAAAAAAGATTATAATCTGGTGCATGCAGCCTCACATAAACACTGGCTTTAATGTTTAATTTGTCAAATATTTCGCAAAATATTCTTAATCTATTTGGTCTAAAATCTACATCTATTCTATTTATTAAATTTGGGCCATCTTTATTGTAGTCACCGACAAAATAATCCTTTAAAGTAATGATACTATACTGATTGCTTATGATATTGCAAAACATGTCCCTGTATATATCAAATGTAAAATCCTTTATCATTTAATAATTTCCTCCATTCTCCTTTTATTTGGGAAATTTATCAAAACACCCATGCCTTTTTTTTGGTATACAACCATGCTGCCGACAGCACACGCCGAAACACCAGCCAATTTAACAGCATCTCTTATATCCTCTATTTTCCCACATCCACCATTTGCGATTATTGGTATATTTGTATTTTCGACAACTTCTTTAAGCGTTTGTATATCATATCCATCCCAAGTACCGTCTTTTTCAATAGATGTAACAATTATTTCTCCGATACCGGCCGCTTGTAATCGCTTAATCCACTCTAAAATATCATATTTTTGTCTTTTTGTCCCATGATGAGAATATATATGTTTTTTACCAAAAAAATCCTTGCCGACATCAACAGAACCAATAACGCTTTGTGCACCAAAGTGACTTGAAATTTTTTCTATCAAATCGAGATTTTTAAAAGCATTTGAGTTCACTACAATCTTTTCAAAGCCGATTTCAAAAATTCTCTTCGCATCGTCAAAAGATTTTATGTTACCGCCGTAACTAAGGGGCATAAAGCATTCATTTGCAATATCTTGTAAAATTCTAAAATTTATATCTCTATCTTCTTTTGAGGCAAAAATATCTAAGAACATTAACTCATCTACTTCTATCTCGTTAAAAATTCTAACAGTATTTACAGGATCGCCTATATAGCTATATTTTTTAAATTTAATTGTTTTTACAAGACTCTCATTTTTTAAAAGTAGACATGGTATTACTCTTGTTTGCAGCATCTTATATCCTTGCAAAATTTTCAAATATTTTCATGCCAAATTTATGACTTTTTTCTGGATGAAACTGAGTGCCATAGATATTATCTTTTTGTATCGCACTATCAAAAGTTATACCATAGTTTGTTTTTAAAATGGAGTTTTTTTCATCATCAACTTTAACAAAATATGAATGAACAAAGTAGAATCTGGCTTCGTCGTATTTATCTAGCTCGCCAGTTAATAAACTAGAACTTGAAATACTAACACTATTCCAGCCCATATGCGGTATCCTTGAACCGCTTGGTAAAAATTTTTTAAAACTTAATGTTTTTGCATCTATCCACCCAAGTCCTCTCAGATTCCCCTCATCGCTTGAATTTGTCAGAAGCTGCATACCAAGACAAATGCCAAGGATTGGGATTTGCTCTTTTAATGCCTTTTCGTTAAGAACTTCAATTAAATTACTATCATTGATTCTTTTCATTGCAGCGTCAAAAGAACCGACTCCCGGCAAAAGTATCTTGCTCGCCTTTGCAATTTTATCAATATCGCTTTCTATAATAGCCTCTACGCCGATATATTTAAACATATTTTTAATGGAACCAAGATTGCCCATACCATAATTTACGATTGTTACCACTCTCTATCCTTTGGCATAGGGAAGCAATATTTTAAATAAAAACTCATAGGAACCAAATTCGCATTTGCAAGAATTTTAAAAAGCGGCCTTAATCTCTCAAAAGTCTTTTTATACGTTGGGTAATCATACCATATTTTTGGCTTTCTATTCATCACTTCTTCATATTGCTTATCGGTTAAATCTAATCTTTTTTTAAAATACTCGACCAGGTCTTTTTCTACATAGGGCTCGCTATTATATTCCGCCAGCGCGTCATCTCTACTCATTTTTCCATTTCTAACCTTTGCCGAAAGGGTATTATTTCGCATATCCGTATTAAATTTATATGGAAAATAAATACTATGAACAAATGAAGTCATCCTATTTTCTAAATGATGACCGCCATAATATCTCCAATCATACTCTTTTTTTAAAAATTTCATAGCATCTTCTTTGTTATAGCCAATATACCAAAAAGGTCTTATCTTTTTAATCCTAACAACGGCGGTCCAAAATAAAAATCTAACTAGTGTCATCAAAGGATAAGTTTTCATATGCATTCTACCAAACATTTTATGTATTGATTTGATATATCTTCCATCAAAATAGTTTCTGCCAACAGGAGTTATCCCCTCTTCTATAAATGAATGGCCCTCTAAAACATATTTAATATTATATTTCCAGGCTACCCTATACATAACCTCAGCCAACGCCAGATCAGTAGAGCAATCTAATTCTGGTGCGTCAGATAAAAAAAATGATCTAAAAATATCATCTACCTCCTTATTATCAACCACATAAGTATATAAATCAATATCAAGCGATGTTAAAACTTTCCTAATATTTTGTGATGCTATTGCACTATTCCAAGTATTGTCGTAATGAACGGCAAGTGGTCTAAGTCCCATTTTCTTTGCCAAATATAACATATAAGACGAATCGGTTCCGCCGCTAACGCCTATAACGCAATCATACTTTTTCCCAATACCATCTTTTTTTATTTGTTCTACTATTCTTTCAAATTCCTCTTCGCCTTCTTTTGTGCCAGTTTTATAATCACTTTTGAGTTTATCTAGTTGATGGCAATAATTGCAAACGCCATTTTCATCGAATGTAATATACGGAACTCTTTCATCGTAAATGCATCTGGAGCAAATTTTTATACCATCTTTATTTCTTATCATTGACATAAATTTACACCTATATATTTGACTGCTTCTTATTTGAATACAATATTTGTTTTTGAACAATATTGGCAACTTCGATAGCGGCCAATCCATCACATTCATTGGCTACTATAATGTCGCCGCAAAGACATAACCTAGCAAAATCTACAAGTTCAAGCAACAATGCCTCTTGCGGTCTTACATCAACTATCTCAATTTTTGATGATATAGAGACATTATCGATGTATTGTTCAATCGTTTGTTTGTTGACAAATATTTCTTTACTTAGAAGATTGCAGTCAATATATTTATCATCGCAAGTTACGCAAATATTTCTTGTTCTTTTTTCCGTAATTCTACTTGCTAAAATATTAGAAAAAGAGCCATTTTTATGTGTTATTATAGCTCTTGCATACTCTATCATTTGATTTTTTATGTAGCCGTGTGCGTAAATTTTATCCACTTCGCCATTAAATTTTAATGCCAAATCAATATCATGAATCATTAAATCCATAATCACATCAACATCGGTTATTCTACTACTAACTTTATTTGTCCTAGAAAAATCAATAGCGATAGTATTTTTGCTATTGCTTATTACATTTTGTAATGCAACGACAGCAGGATTATACCTTTCTATAAAACCAACCTGAATTTTTAAATTTAGCTCTTTTGCCAATTTTGCCACCTCTTTACTTGTTTCAAGAGTAGATGTCAATGGCTTTTCTACAAAAATATTTTTAACATACTTCGAGACCAATTTTATATAATCAAAGTGCGTAAAAGTAGGCGTTACTATTATTACGCCATCAACCCCTTTTAAATCTCTCTCTAAATTATCTGAAACCGGGACATTATAAATTTTTGAAATTTTATCACAAGCTTGTTTATCTAAATCATATATAAAGGCAATTTCAACTTGTTTTAACATTGATAAATTTCTAAGATGGTTTTGCCCCATCACCCCGATTCCTAGTAGGCCTATTTTTGCAGTTTTATTTTTCATCTGGATTGCCTTGTATTTTATTGCCCATTTTATCTATATAGCTAAAATGTTTTGCGGGATTTCCCATAACTAGGCTATATGGCTCGACATTCTTTGTTACTACGCTACCGGCGGCAACCATACAATATTCACCCAAAACTACGCCACAAACTATTGTTGAATTTGCACCTATACTAGCACCATTTTTTATAATAGTTTTAGTGATTTGCCAATTTGTATTAAATGCTCTTGGAATTTTATCATTTGTAAAACTGACGTTCGGTCCTACAAACACATCATTTTCAATCACAACACCATGGTATATCGAAACACCGTTTTGTATTTTACAATTATCACCAATTTTTACACCGATATCAACATATGTATCTTTTGATATAATACAATTTTTACCTATTTCGCTATCTTCTCTAACTTGTGAATTTATCCAAATTTTAGTTCCTTCTCCTATCTTTGCTTGCGGCGAAACATGGGCATTTGGATGTATAAAATATGAATTATCCATTGTTTATAACCTTTATAATTAAATCTTGTTCATCTTTTGTAACAAAAGCCGACATAGGTATAGCCATAATATCGTTTGATACCTCTTCTGCAATTGGAAAATCACCTTTTTTGTATCCCAAATAATAAAAAACCTCCTGCAAATGTAGAGGTATAGGATAATAAACGCCAGTAGGAATTCCATTATCATTGCATCTTTTTATCACATCGTCCCTATCTTTTACTCTTATGCAGTATTGCGCCCAAACAGATAGATTATGATCCTCCACAAAAGGGACAGTAACTCCTTTAAGATTATCTTTATAAGTATTTGCGATTTTTTGTCTGATAGCGATTTCATCTTCAAAATACTTTAATTTTACATTCAAGATCGCTGCTTGAATTGTATCTAAGCGTCCATTTATTCCTATACAACTATGAACATACTTTTTAGTTTGTCCGTGATTTAGGATAATACGAATTTGTCTCGCCAAATCATCATTGTTAGTAAAAACCGCCCCGCCATCGCCATAGCAGCCAAGTGGTTTTGCCGGAAAAAATGATGTCGTTGCTATTTCAGAGATACTACAAGATCTTTTATTTTTATATAAAGCACCAAAGCTTTGTGCCGCATCTTCTATCACTTTTAAATGATGTTTCTTTGCAATATCATTTATTTTATCCATATCCGGTACTTGACCAAAAATAGAAACCGGCATTATAGCTTTTGTCCTTGGCGTTATGGCCGCTTCTATTTTTGAAGGATCTATATTATATGTTTTTTCATCAATATCAACAAAAACGGGCTTTGCCCCTACAAAAGCTATCATTTCAGCAGTCGCGATAAACGTAAACGGGCTTGTTATCACCTCATCCCCATTCTTAATGTCTAATGCCATCAAAGAAAGCAATAACGCATCCGTACCATTTCCACATGCAATAGCATGTTTAACACCTACAAAACTAGCTAATTTGTTTTCTAGCAGAGCTACTTTGTCGCCCATTATATATGTAGATGTCTCCAAAACATCGCGTATCTCATTGTCTATCTCGGCCTTATATTGCTGATATTGAGCTTGCAAATTTATAAAATTTACTCCCATTTTCCTATCTCCTTAATTTGAAATTATTTCTTGTCCAAAAATATGGTATATAATAATACTTTTGACCTATAACACAGTATAGCATAAAATAAATAAAACTACTTATTGCGGTTGCATAAGCCGAGCCCATTAGCTCATACTTTTTTATTAATGCCAAATTTAAAAGTATGTTTAAGACCAACGAACAAATATTTATATATAAGACATATGACGTCTTTTTTGCTATAAATACTCCGGGCGCAAAATTTATAATGCCTATAAACAAAACAGATATTGATAACCATGGAATAATGGTTGCAGCTTTTATATAAAATTCATTTGCGACCAAACGCACTATGTGCTCCGAAAAACAAAATAAAAAACAAATTAATAAAATAGATAAAATTATAAAATAATTAAAAATTTTTGCTATTGAAGCCGGCGTATTCTTATCTCGATAATGTGTATATATTAATGGCGTCAATGCTGTTTGTATACCAGAGGTTAGCAAAGTAATTACCGATGCAAATCTAAAAGCAATACCATATATACCAACATCTTCTACTGATAAAAAATATTTAATTATAAACCTGTCGGCATATACCATAGCATAGGCCATGATAACAGAAAATACCAATGGTAAAGAGAAACTAATCATTTTTTTCAAACAGCTTAAATTAAAAATAAAAGCATAATATTCTTTTGAATACATATATGACAATATAGCACATACTATAGATGCAATGATCTGTGCTATAAATACGGACATAATACCATACCTATAAAGTAGCATAAAGTATGTAATTATTGCAACAATCAGGCTATATATAAAGCTGACTAATAAATTTTGTTTAGATTTTAATTGCCATTTTAACTGACTACTACAATAGTAGTAAATAAAATTGAATCCAAATGATAAAAAAGCTATAAATACAATATCCTTATATTCTGTATTATTAAAAAGAAAAAAAGATATCTTTGAATAAAAGGGGGTGGTACAAATAATAAAAAAAACATATAAAAATACTATACTCCAAAAAGCAGTTGAAACTATTGTTATTTTGTCATTATTACTGGATTCCGGGAAAAACCTAGATACTGCTTGATGAATTTCAAGCCCAATAACTACAGATATTATACTCCCGGTAACAACCAACAAATCAACAACTCCGTATTCTTTTGTGGAGAGAAAAGCAGTATATACAGGAATCATTATGAAGCTTATTGCTTTTGTTAAAATATTAGCAACTGTATATATAAAACTATCTGAAAGTATCTTTTTTATCATTGATATACTTTAAATTTTATTAAATACAAAATGTCACTTCCGTCGTCTGCACCATATCCCAAAGCTCTATCGGCCAGCTTTTTTTGTTGCCTTTTAGAGCCCCAAATAGCGCCTCAAGCTCTTCGAGCTGTCCCTTTTGGCTTACGCTCGTTGAAATTTCTTTCAAGCCCACTCCATATCCTTTTAAGCTTTTGTAATCGTCCAAAACGATGCTCTTGCCGTCGAAGTGGATCTCCATAAATTCCTTGCTTAGTTCCTTGCTACCGTTTGCGAAATACTCAATATTTGCCACCGAGCCGTCTTTGTATTTTAAGACGATGGATTTGTTATCCTCGGCGCTATATTTTTCATTGCTCGGCGTGATGGCCTGCGAAAATACGCTCTGTATCTCGCTTCCCGTTAGCGCCGTCATCAGATCTATTATGTGGCACGCTTCGCCCACCATTCTGCCGCCGTTTTCGTGCACCCAGTGATCCATCGGTATGTAGCCTGCGTTCATTCTATATCTAATTATCATCGGATTTATCCTAGCGCTCGTGTGCTTTTTTATCTCCTGTGCGTAAGCGCTAAATCGTCTATTAAATCCCACGAATAAAAGGGGCTTATCGCCTCCCCCTTCGTAAAATTTCTTTATCTTTTCAAGCTCATCTTTGTTTGTCGCAAGCGGCTTTTCTACAAATACGTTTTTACCCGCCTCAAGCGCCTTTAAAGTAAGCTCCGCGTGGCTATCGTGCCTTGTGGAGATGATCACCAGATCGACGTTTTTATCGTTTAAAACATCGTCTAAATTTGAAGTAGCGTAGCTTGCTCCGTATTGCTGCGCCACCGCCTTTGCCTTATGTCCGCTTCGGTTCATGATCGCGTAAATTTTATACTTATCCGTAAGCTTTGAGATATTAGGCAGGTGCATACCGGTGGCAAATCCGCCGACTCCGACGAATGCGACGTTTATCGCGTCTCTGTTTACTGGCGCGGAGCTTATGATGATTTTTTTATCATGATTTAGATAGCTATCAAGCTCGGCTAAATTTGCCTCCCCGTAGTCAAGTAAAACCATAAGTGGCTTATTCTGCGAAGTCTGTAGCGACTCGAACGCCTCCGTTACCTGCTCGATAGGGTATTTCGCGTCTATGAGTTTATCCAGCTTTATCAAATTTTCATTTACCAGCCTTAGATACTCGCTCATATTTCGATTTTCGGTCCATCTTACGTAGCTAAACGGATAATCAAGCCCCCCCTCTTCGTAGCTCTTGTCATAGCGACCGGGGCCGTAGGAAGTGGAGATGAGAAAATCAAGCTCCTTTTTATACATATCCTCTCTATTTATCTGCATGCCGGCAACGCCTACGAGCACCACTCTGCCCTTTTTCTTGCACATCTGAAAACTTTGCGATAGCGGCTCGCTACTGCTCGTAGCGGCGGTAAATAGCACTCCATCGGCGCCATATTCGCCGCTCCAAGATGAAACGACGTCTAGCAAATCGTCTTTTGACGGGTTTATGGCAAGCTCTGCGCCATATTCCTTTGCTATCTGCAAGCGCCTATCGTCAAAATCGCTGACCGCAACCCTTACGCCTGAAATTTTAAGCATCTGCACCGCAAGAAGCCCTAATATCCCCGCACCGACCACTACGCAGGTCTCGCCCAGCCTCAGATCGATCCGCCTAACGCCTTGCATCGCTATGCCGCCGAGAGTCACGGTGCAAGCCCGCTCAAAGTCCATATCCTGCGGCATTTTCATAACTAAATTTTTAGGTACGTCTACGTATTCTGCATGGTTTGCAAGCCCTGCACCGGCTGCAGCGACGCGCTCTCCGATTTCAAAATTTGAAACGCCCTCTCCGACCGCTATGACGACGCCGCTAAGCGAATAGCCGGTCGGGCTTCCGCTATCAAGTTTGCCCTTTACCTTCGCATAGACGTTAGCTATGCCGTCGGATTTCACCATATTGATGACTTTTTTTACGTTCTCCGGCTGCTCTAAAGCCCTTCTGATCAGGCTTTTACCGCTATTTGATACGCCGCTTATCTCGGTGCCCGCCGATATGCAGCTATTTACTACTTTTATAAGAATGCATCCCTTTGAAACGCTTGGAGCCGGTATCTGCTCTGCTAAAACCTTACCTTTTTTAACTATTGCTTGTATCATTTTACAACCTTTATTTGTTTTAATTTTAGTGCCGGCTTTTCTATAAAATTCCAAGAGACGCAAGCTATCGCGAGCGTCACGGCCACCACTATTAGATATAGCCATAAAGAGCCGCTAAAGCCCAGACTAATTAGAATTTGAACTATCAGCATATGATAAAGATATGTACTATAAGAGAGATCGGTGCTTCTAGCTATCTTTAAATTTGTGTAGGAAAAAGCCATGCTAAAGATCACTAACGCCAAAAGGAAAATTTGAAATACAGTAGAAATTTCCAAGCCTCTCTTATAATCTCCAAGTCCGCTTCCAAACTCTATAGCTGCAAAACAAAATATCAAATAGAGCGTAATATAATATAAGCCGTAGCCTACGAGATATTTTTTTATATCCAACCAATAAAGTCTCATAACTATGCCGATGATAAATATCCACAAAAACGGCAAGCATATCAGCTCGAGAAGCTTATTTAAATTTGAAGTGGAGTAAAAATTTTCATCGGCGATTGCGGGAATTATCATTGATGTAAAAAATAGGAAAACCAACAATAAATTTCTTATGATCACTTTTTTAATATATAAAATAAACGGAAGCAGGATATAAAACGATAGCTCAACGCTAAGCGTCCATAAAACGCCGCTCGGATAGGAGCTAAAAAAGCCGTCATAATTATATAAAGCGTCGTTTTTTATACCGATTATAAAGCCTGCTATGCCTGAAGCAGCGGTAATGACATACAGCACGAAGTATTCTAAGTATTTTAATGCCGAGATATCATTAAAATTTTTGCCCACATACATAGCTAGCTCAAGTACTAAAATATTTACAAATAGAGCCGGATATATTCTAAGCGCTCTTTTTATAAAATACTCTTTCAAATTCCCGCTATTTAAATAACTATCGGTAATTAAAAATCCCGAAACCAGAAAAAATAATGGAACTCCGGGAAATAACCTAAGAAATTTATCCACGTAGCCCCCCCATAAAAGCGGTATTTTTAGCCATTCTGTCGAGTGCATATATACCACTTGCAAAGCAAAAAGTAATCTAAAAAAATTCAGATGGTTATTTCTATCTATTACTTTTTGAAGACTCATTTACAAATTCCGCAAAAATCCAAAACTTCTTTTTCTATTTTTAGCCCCTTAAATTCCTTGTGCCCGACTAAAAATACGATAATATCCGAAATTTCAATAGCCTTTTTGTAATCCGCTATCCCAAAATCTTTGTAAGCCTTGATATTGGGCTCCACGGCGACCACATCGACGCCGTCTGCGATCAGGCGCTTGGTTATATTTAGTGCAGGCGACTCCCGCAAATCGTCGATGTCGGGCTTAAAAGCAAGCCCCATGCACGCGACTTTGGGTTTTCTGCCGTTTTGCAGCTCAAATTTCAAAGCGGCATTTTTGATTTTTTCAATACACCACTCGGCTTTGTGATCATTGACCTCTCTTGCGGATTTAATCAGCCTTGCTTCGTAGCCGCCCGCATGTACTATAAACCACGGATCGACCGCTATACAGTGCCCGCCTACGCCGCAGCCCGGGTTTAAAATATTAACTCGCGGATGACGGTTTGCTAGCGAGATGAGCTCCCAGACGTTAATGCCGAATTTATCGCACAAAATACTAAGCTCGTTTGCAAAGGCTATGTTCACGTCGCGGAAAGAATTTTCAGTGAGTTTCGCCATTTCGGCGGTTCTTGCGTCCGTTTTTAAAATTTCGCCTTTAACGAACGTCTTATAAAATTCCGCCGTTTTCTCGGCAGACTCCCTGCTTAGACCGCCCACGATCCTATCGTTTTGCGTGAGCTCTTTTAAAATTTTACCGGGCAAAACCCTCTCCGGGCAGTGAGCGATGTAAATTTTAGAAGCATCTACGCCGCTATCTTTTAAAATTTGACCTATCTTCTCCGTCGTGCCGACCGGCGAAGTAGATTCTAAGATCACGATATTTCCTTCTTTGATATAGGGTGCTACCGCCCTGCTCGCGCTCAGCACGTAATCAATATTTGGCACGTATCCATCGCGAAATGGCGTAGGGACGGCTATGATAAAAACGTCTGCGAAATCTGGCTTAACATCCGCTTTTAAATTTCCGCTTTCTACGGATTTTTTTACAAGTTCCCCTAGTTCAGGCTCGATGATATGAATTTTGCCCTGATTGATCGTATCTACGACGCTTTGCACTACATCGACGCCGTGTATTTTATAGCCCTTACTCGCTAAGAGCGCTGCCGTCGGCAACCCTATATATCCAAGGCCTACTATACAAATTTTTTTCACAATGTTTCCTTCAGAAAATCGAGTATCCTTCTGCACGCTTTTCCGTCGCCGTAAGGACTTATACTTTGGCTCATTTTATCATATTCGTCTTTCAAATTTAATAATTTTTGCGCTTCTTTTACGATATTTTCTCGCTTAGTTCCGACCAGCCTCACACATCCCGCTTCTATCCCCTCGGGGCGCTCGGTTCTATTTCTAGTTACCAAAACGGGCTTGCAAAGGCTCGGCGCCTCCTCTTGGATGCCGCCGCTATCGGTGATGATCATATACGCTTTACTCATCAGATACACGAATGCGTCGTATTCCAGCGGATCCATCAAGAAAATATTCGGTAGCCCTGATAAAATTTCCTTCACCGGCTTTTGGACGTTCGGATTGAGATGCACGGGATAGACTATGTCCACATCGGCGTTATTGGCGGCTATTTCGCGCAGAGCCTCACAGATATTTATAAAACCTTCGCCGAAATTTTCCCGCCTATGACCGGTTACGAGAATAAATTTTCTCTCGCCAAGATGAAATTTAAAATTTATGGAAGATAAAATTTTATCTCGCAAGATCGCATCGCGCTCTATCTTATCGATGGTCCAAAAAAGCGCGTCTATAACGGTGTTGCCGCTTACTACTATGTTTTCTGCGCTTTTGCCCTCTTTTAGCAGATTCTCTTTTGCGCCCGCAGTCGGCGCAAAGTGGTATTTGGCTATCAGGCCGGTGATCTGCCTATTTATCTCCTCCGGAAACGGCGAATAGATATCGTGCGTCCTAAGACCCGCCTCAACATGCGCCACATCAATCTTTTGATAAAATGCGGCTAGCGATACTGCGCTTGTCGTAGTCGTATCGCCGTGGACAAATACGATGTCCGGTTTGTAGCGCTCGAATATCCCGCGCATGCCGAGCAGCACCCCCGACGTCACATCGTACAGATCCTGAGACTGTTTCATTAAATTTAGATCAAAATCGGGCTTGATCTCAAAAAATTCAAGCACCTGATCAAGCATCTGTCTGTGCTGCGCCGTGACGCAGACTTTCACTTCAAATTCCGCGTGCTTTTGAAATTCCTTTATCAACAGAGCCATCTTAATGGCCTCCGGACGCGTCCCAAATACTATCAAAATTTTTCTTTTCGTCATAAAACTCCCCTAAATATCGATTTTTTAACCAAATTTATCGCCGTAATTTTAATTAAATTTTGCTATATCGGCGCTCAACAATATCTAAAATCACCTATTTGTCGCTACTTGCGCAGTTAAAATATTTTTTGTTTTAAATACTACTAAGATTTATTTTAAATTATCAAAAAATTCCATCGCGCTCTCGTCGAAAATTTTGCCTTTCAAATGCGCTTTGCAAAATTCCACTATGAGCCCGTGAAATAGCGCATACACGCCGTTTTCGTTCTCCAGCTTATCTACTTTTGCCACCGCACCGCAGGGGGAATCGGCGGAATTTACAAACTCATAGATCCGCCCAAATTCCAGCTCGCCGAGCCACGCGCTAAGCTCATCGTAGCTTTCAAACTCATAGCCCAAAGCGCCGAGCAGCCGTGCCGAATAGCTGTCCGCGACCATCACTGCACGCTCGCACGCATAGCACAGGATCGCATCGCAGCTCTCCGCGCCGATCCCTTTGCGCGCTAGCAGCCACTCGCGGCTAACGCCTGATTTAAAGCTCTCAAAATCCCCAAAATCCGCGATTATCGCTTTGCAAAGCAAGCTTAAGCGTCTCGCTTTTTGATTATAAAATCCGCTTACTTTGATGATCTCCGCAAGCTCCGCTTCGTCTAGCCCGGCGATCCCATCTAAGCTCAAAAGCCCCTTACTACGCAGGTTTTGCAGTGCTGCATCAGCATTGCGCCACGCCGTATTTTGGATCAAAATCGCCCCCACGACCACCTCAAAGCTTCCAAACGCGGGCCACCAGCGAAAATCCTTGATTTTCACGGCGCGAAAAAGCGCGATAAAAAGCTCGGTCGCGCTCATCTCGCGCCTCCTAAATTTCTGGCATAGTTTCTAAAATTTCGCGCGGCAACGACAGTTTGTCGCACGCATATCGTTACTGCGATAAAATTTACGCCAAATTTAAATTCGCGCGCTGTATTCATCTGCCGCCGCCTTTTAAATTTGCAAAAAATTCCTCGCCAAAGCTCAAGAAAAACTGCTTTGCCGCCCGACCGCTGCGGCTTGCGCGAAGCATCGCAAACTCCCTCGCCTTTGCGTGCAGCGCGTCTAAATCTGCAGCAAAGCTCAGGCGAAATTCCGCCGCGCTCATGCCTTGCGCAGCTGCAAAATAGGCATCTACTATCCCTAAATACTCCCGCATGCTCCCGCCGTAAAAGCTTAGCTGTAGCCCAAAGCGCTCGCTTAGGCTGATTCGCTCGTTCGCCGCATCGCTTAGGTGTAGCTCGCCGCGGCTGATCTGCGCGACGTCGTTATCACTTGCGCATTCGCCTACGATGTGGCGGCGGTTGGATGTCGCATACATCAGCACGTTGCGCGGCGCGCGCTCCAGTGAGCCTTCAAGTAGCGGTTTTAGGTGCTTGTAGCCGCTCTCGCCGAGCTCGAAGCTCAAATCGTCGCAAAAGATGATAAATTTAAAATTTATTTCTCGGATCGCGTCGATTATCTCCACGAGATAGCCCAGATCATCCCTGCCGATCTCGATGATCTTAAGGCCTTGCGGGATAAATTTGGAAAAAACCGCCTTTGCAAGGCTTGATTTGCCGCAGCCGCTCTCGCCCCACAACAGCGCGTGGTTGGCGCTGCAGCCGCGCAGGAAGGCGTCCGTGTTTTTTGTAAGAGCCGATTTTTGACTCTCTAGCCCCACAAGCGCGTCAATACCCGTGAAATCGATATCACGGACGATCTTTAGCGCCTTTTTATTTGCGCGAAAGACGGCGACCTGCACCGCGCGCCAATCAATCGCGCTAAAATCGCTGAAATAAATTTGCTCGCTAGAGCCGCTTTGCGCGCTTTTTAGGACGGCTTGCGGCGCTAAATTTAAACCGCTCGCCGAGTCTAAATTTAACTCTTCGCTTCTGCTTTTGCTCGCGCTTTTTTTGATATTTTCATCGCAAGTTCGCATTTTTTAGCTCCCTTCGCAGATAGATCAAAATTTCGCTTATCACGTCGTCATCGTCGCGCGTCTGTGCCTTTAATCGCACCTTATCGCCGTTTGCAAGTGTGATCAAGATATTTTCGTCCATGCTCGAAATCACGCGCAAGCCAAGCTTCGTAGCCAAAACCTTAATCATCATCACATCGATGAATTGCTTGGTGTAGATGTCCGCGCGCCCGAAGCGATCCTCGATCTCGCCAAAAATTTCAAGCACTTCGCTCGCCTCTGCGCACTTGCTAAGCCGCCTGTAAAGATCCAGGCGCAGGCGATCCTCTCTGATAAATTCCGAGTTCAAAAAGGCGTTTACTGAAATTTTAAGCTCCACGCTCGCAGCAGCGCTCTTTCTGCTTAGTAGCTTGCCGATCTCCTCTTCGAGCATCTTTAGATAAAGCGAGTAGCCGATCGCTTCGATATGCCCGCTCTGCGCCTCTCCGAGCAAATTTCCGCCGCCGCGAATTTCAAGATCGTGATATGCAAGCACCGAACCGCTACCCAAAAACGAGTTGCTCTCAAGCGCTACGAGCCTCTTTAGCGCGTCCTGCGTAAGAGCGGTTTTATCCTCTATCAAAAAGTAGCAAAAGCCCTGTTTGTTGCTGCGCCCGACACGGCCGCGCAGCTGGTGCAGATCGGCGATACCGAATTTACCCGCGTTTTCGACGATGATTGTATTTACGCGCGGCATGTGGATGCCGCTTTCTACGATGCTGGTGCAAAGTAGCAGATCGTATCCGCCCGCTACAAATTTTAAAATTTCATCCTCCGTCTTCTTGGCGTCGATCTTGGAGTGCAAAATTAGAATTTTAAGGCTCGGCAAAATTTCAAGCAGCTTCTTTTTGGCGCTTTGCATCGTCGCGATGTGGTTATGGACGTAAAAAATCTGCCCGCCGCGTCGCAGCTCACGCGAGATCGCCTCTTTTATGATCTTTTCATCCCACTGCTTGACGAAGGTGCGCACATCCAAGCGGTCCTGCGGCGGGCTAAGCAGCGTGGAGTAGCTTTTAATCGAGCTTAGCGCCATATTTAGGCTGCGCGGTATCGGCGTCGCGGACATACTAAGTAGGTGCGAGGCGGCGCTTTTCTCTTTGAGCCGCTCCTTTTGCTTAACGCCGAATTTATGCTCCTCATCGATGATTATGAGCCCTAAATTTGCGGGGTTTAAATTTAAAAGCGAGTGCGTGCCGACCACGACGATCGCCTCGCCGCTTTGCAGGCGCTTTAAAATTTCACTTTTTTGCCTCGCGCTGCTAAAGCGATCGAGCTTGAAAACGGGAATTTCAAACTCCCTAAAGCGCTCGCTAAGCGTGGCGTAATGCTGCGAGCTAAGTAGCGTAGTGGGTACGAAAAACAGCACCGAATGCCCGCTGCGGATGCAAGCAAAGATCGCATTCATCGCGACCTCGGTCTTTCCAAAGCCCACGTCACCGCTAAGTAGACGATCCATCACCTTGCCGCTTTGCAGATCCGCCAAAATCGCACCCACCGCTTTTTGCTGATCGCTCGTGTAGCTAAAGCCGCTCGCGCTTAAAAATTTCGCATAATCCGCGCTTTCGTTTTTGATGACGAGCCCTCGCACCAGCTCGCGTTTTGCCGCCAGCGCGATGATCTTTGAAGCGATCGCAAAGAGCTTTTCGCGCACTCGCTCCTTAATTTTTGAAAAGCTCGCCCTGCCCAGATGATCCAAGCTCACCGCGCCGCCGCTTGCGACGTAGCGGTCGATCTTATTTAGGTACTCTACCGGCAGCAGCAGCTTGTCGCCGCCCTCGTAGAGCAGGGATACGAACTCCTTGCTGCGCCCCATCACCTCGATGAGCTCAAGCCCGTTAAATTTAGCGATACCGTGATCTTCGTGCACGACAAAATCGCCCACGTTTAGCTCATCCAGAGCTAGGCTCGATCTTCGCACGCGCTTTTTAGGCACCGCTTTGTTTAGCGAAAGGATGATCTGCTCGGCGCTTATTAAATTTACGACGAAATCTTCGCGTAAAATTTCGATATTGCTAAATCCGCTAAGATCAAACGGTGCGAGCAGCGCGTCGTTTCGCGCGATCAGCGTGATGGCCTCGCTGCGGTGAAATTCAAAAAATTCCTGCGACGGCGTTACGGCGAGGTCTTTAAATTTACGCGCCGCAGGCAGCACCTCGATCGCGTCTAAAAAATCCAAATTGCGCTCGGAAAAAATTTCATCCTTTTTGATCTCGTGCGGCAAGACGCAATCAAACGCGCTTGTGTAATCTACGAAGCCGTCAATAAACCAAAACCCGAGCGAGCCCAGATCGCGAGCTAGCGCGTCGCTGTCCGCGCGCGATATCTTTTCGCTCACGCTCTCAAACTCGTCCTCGCTTAAATTTGCCAAAAAAGGTGCTATTTCGGCTTGCGAAAGCTCATCTTTTTCGCTTTTTTGCGTAGCGACATCAAAGCGTCTGATACTCTCGACCGTCTCGCCGTCAAGCAGAATTCTAACCGCGCTCTCGCTCCCTACCGAAAAAATATCGATGATCTCGCCACGAAAGCTAACCTCGCCCATGCTTTCGACGATGTCGCGCACGTCGTATCCCAGGCGTAAAATTTTCTCTTTCAGCTCGCTTAAGTTTAACTCTTCGCCAAATTTTAAATTTAGCGGGCGCAGATGGCTTGCGGCGGGGAGTTTATTTAGGATCGTGCGGACGGGGGAGATTAAAATTTTTTTGCCGCTTGTTTTGTAAAACGCGCTAAGAGCGGTGCTGATGCCTACAAGCTCGCCCATGTAGCTGCGCAGATCCTCGCCGAAGCTCGCTCTAAAATCGGGCAGGCAAAAGGCCGCGTAGCCCATAAATTTTAGCACCTGCTCGCATGCCGCGGCTTCCTTTTCATCCTCGCAGATCAAAAGCTCTTTTTGGTTTTGCAAAAAATATTCGTAAATTTCAGCCTGCATCTTGCCCTACTTTAGGCTTTCGATCTGGTGCTGTACGACGTTTGCGATCTCCTGCCACGAAACGCCGGGCTCAAGCGCGGAGATATTTATGAAATTTTGCGCATTCCAGCCCATAAAATTGGCAGGATCGACGCTTTGTCCTAAAAATCTGATCTCGTAGTGCAGATGCGGGCCGGTGCTATAGCCGGTGTTGCCGCTATAGCCGATGAGATCGCCCTTTTTGACCCAGGAGCCCTGCGTTACGACGACCGAGCTGAGATGACCGTAACGGGTCTCAAAGCCGTAGTTGTGCGAAAGGATGATCAAAATGCCGTATCCGCTGCCGCTACCACCCGCAAACTGTACGAAGCCCTCGGCGGTAGCGAATATCTTCGTGCCCTCGCTCGCGCGCAAGTCGATGCCGTGGTGCATCCTCATAATGCCGCTGATCGGGTGGGCGCGCATCCCAAAGGGACTTGTGACGCCGCGATACTGCATCGGAAGGCCGTTAGGCACGGCGCCAAGGATCACGCTTGCCGTTTTTTCGTTAACTGAGAGATGAGCGCCCGAGCCCTTTTTGCGCTCCTTTTTCATATCGTTCATCGCAAGCATCACCTGAATATCGCTACCCAGCCCCTCCTCGTCGTCTCTGCGGCTGTTTAAGCTCGCAAGCACCTCGTCGCTGCGGGTCTGAAGCGCTAAATTTTGCTCCTTAAGCGCGATATTTTCGCCGTAGAGGGTTTTGTTTAGCTCCTTTAAATTTGCGCGGTCGCTTGCGAGTTTAAAGAGCGCAAAAAACAGAACGAGCAGAAAAATTACGAAAAACGCGGATAAAATTTTAAGCTGGAAGCGGAAGTTTTCGCCGAAATACAGCGTCTTGGTGCCGAAGTTGTCGCTGAAGCTTACTTTTGTTTTAGCCAAGCTTCACCCCCTTTGCGTATCGCTTCAAAAACCGCTCCGCCAGATAAAATGAGCCGAAGACCAGATACTCCTCGTCTGCGCTTATCTCGCCGCTAAATTTGCGGTGCGGGACGCCTAGCTCATCTAGGCATTTGTCGATCTGCGCGCCGCCTAGCTTGCGGTCTTTTACGCGGTAGGATAAAATTTCGACCCATTTCAAAACGGGCGCGAGAGTGCGCAGCACCGCGGCGATGTCCTTATCGGCGAAGGAGTTGTAGATTAGCACGATCTTTTTGCCCGCGTAGATTTCGGAGATCGCGCGCGCCGCAAGCTCGTTGTGCCCGACGTCCACGCGCAAATTCGGCGCCAAAACCTCCATCCTACCGCGTAAATTTAGAGGCGGCAGCTGCGAAATTTCAAATTTCAAATTTAAAAATTTCATCGCGGCAAGCGCCAGGCTTAAATTTGAAATTTGAAATTTAGGCAGATTGTTGCGCGCGCAAAACTCCGCGATCTGCGCTCGCTGCGGCGCGTCTAAAAAATCGCTAGCTAGACTTAGCCGGGTGCCTTTCTGCTCTGCAATCTGCTGCGCGATGCGAAGCGGAACCTCGCTCATCTCGTCGCTTAAGATCGCCGTTTGTTGCATCGTAATAAGCTTGGTGTGGGCGATCTGCTCCAGATTTTGTCCTAGCATGCCCAAATGATCGGTATCTATCGGGGTAAAGAGCGACAGCGTGCGCCCGAAGCTCGACGTAGCGTCAAACTCGCCGCCCATCCCCGCCTCGATCACGCAGTAATCGCACTCCTTAAAGATCACCGCCGCCACAAGCGTGAGATACTCGAAATACGACAGGCTATCTTTAAACTCCGCGGGCAAGCTCTCTTGCAAAAACTCATGCGCGCGCTGAAGCTGCGCGTCGCTAACGTCGCGACCGATCGGCGCGGATCTTAAATTTTGCTTTGCAAGCTCGCTTGAACTTTGATTTAAATTTGGCTTGCTTGGGCTCTTTGAATCGCAGATCAAATTTAGCTCGCTTGAGCCGCGGTCTAAATTTAAGCACTGTTTTGAATTATGATCCAAATTTAGCTCGCGGGAATTTAAGCGTTTATCTGTCGGGCCCGCAAGATAGATGCGCTCGTTGAGCCTGAAAACGTGCGGGCTGGTGTAGTGCCCGACTCTAAAGCCCGCGGCGGCGATCGCGTTAGCCAAAAACCGCCCGGTGCTGCCCTTGCCGTTGGTGCCGATGATCTGAATGACGTTTTTGAGCGGAATTTTATCCTTTATGCTCTCGTACGCTTTCGGAAAGCGCTCGTAGTCGATCTTTTTATAAAAAATCGGGCGATCATTTAGGAATTTTTTAACGCTGCAAATTTTGCTCAACCCTCAGTCCTTTGATCGCAAGCGCCGAGACGAACTCGTCAAATGCCTGCGCCGAGGCGTTTTCGATCGCGTCGTAGCGATCCTTGTCGCTTATAATCGAGCTCGTGTCGTAGTTGTTTTTGACTAGACGGCTGACCCTGAAATCGTAATCACCCACGCAATCTTTGCTAAAAATTTCGCCGTTTTTAAGCTTCGTACTAAAATTTACGACCAAATTTGCGCGGTAGCTCGTGATGTAGCCGAATTGATCGTATGAAAGCTCGGTAAAGCTCAGCCTTTTGATCGAGGCGACGATCTGGGTTTGAGCCGAGTTTTTATCCGCAAGGCTCATGCCCAGGCGCTGGACTATGCCCTGCCTGATCGCGTCTTTGATCGCGACGGTGTTTTGCGGATCGGTCTTGCTCATCATTACGTCCACAAATACGCTTCCATCCATCGTTTCTTTCGCGATCCTTGCGGCGGGTTTGTAGCCGCAGCCGATCAAAAAAATCAAACAAAAAACGGTTAGAATTTTCCTCATCTTCGCCTACTTTATCACCAAATTTACGAGCTTGTTTTTAACGTAAATTTCTTTTACGACGCTCTTGCCCTCTAGCCATTTGGCGCAGTTCTGCTTCGCAAGGCTTAAAATTTCGCCCTCGCTTAAGCTCGCGCCCGCTTCAAACTCGGCGCGCTTTTTGCCGTTAATCGTGACGGCAAGCTTGATCGTATCGCTCTCAAAGACCTCTTCGCAAACTCTCAGCTCGCAAAAATTCGCTCGCCCAAACAGCCTCTCGCTAAGCTCGGCGCAAATGTGCGGCACGATAGGCTCGAGCAGACTTAATATCACGAAGTAGCCCTCGGTAAATACGTCTTTGTTACTCTGCGCATTTAGGGCGTTTAGCGCCTCCATACACGCAGCGATTAGGGTATTAAAAGCAAAACTGCTCTCATAAACCTGCTGCGACTTCTTAAGCGCCTCATAAACTTTAAGGCGGGCGTATTTTTCCTCTTTATTTAGGCTCGCGTGGTCGATCTGCGGAATTTTATCCGTAGCGTAGGCGTTTTCAGCGCGATCGTATAGGCGATTTAAAAATTTATACGCGCCCTCTACCGCGCTGTCGTTCCACTCAAGCTCCTTTTGCGGAGGTGCGGCAAAAAGTATAAAAAGTCTCGCCGTATCGGCGCCGTATCTCTCGATAATATCATCGGGATCAACGGTATTTTCCTTGCTTTTACTCATTTTCGCGCCGTCTTTTAGCACCATGCCCTGGGTTAGCAGCCGCTCAAACGGCTCGCTATCGCGCAGATAGCCTATGTCGCGAAGAGCCTTTTGGAAAAATCTCGCATACAAAAGGTGCAATATCGCGTGCTCGATGCCGCCGATATATTGATCGACGTTCATCCAGTAATTCACGCTTTGCTCGTCAAACGCCCGCTGCTGCCACGTCCGTTCGTCGCTTGCGTAGCGCGCGAAATACCATGAACTTTCAAAAAATGTATCGAGCGTGTCGGTTTCGCGCACCCCGTCGCCGCCGCATTTAGGGCACTTGCAATGCTTCCAACTAGGATGCGCGTCGAGCGGATTGCCCTTGCCCGTGATCTTGACGTCCTGCGGAAGCTCTACGGGTAGATTTGAAATTTCTTCGCTTACGAGCCCGCATTTTGGACAGTGGATCATAGGTATCGGCGCACCCCAGTAGCGCTGGCGGCTCACTCCCCAATCGCGCAGTTTAAAATTTACCACGCGGCGTCCGAGCTTTAACTCTTCAAATTTTGAGATAACGGCGCTTTTTGCTTTCTCGCTATCCATGCCGCTAAACTCTTCGGAATTTACCAAAACTCCGCTCTCTACGTAAGCTTTGCTAGCGTCGTAATCGCCGCTTTTAGGAGCGATGCTTTGGATGATCGGCAGGTTAAATTTCTTCGCAAACTCGAAGTCTCTCTCATCGTGCGCAGGCACCGCCATAACCGCGCCGCCGCCGTATTCGGCTAGGACGAAATTCGCAGTCCAAACGGGGATTTTTCTGCCGCTTAGCGGATGAAGCACGCTGATTCCGAGGCTCACGCCGTCTTTATCGCTTGCTTGGCGCTCGCGCGGGCTTTGATTTAAAATTTCTCTCACCTTCGCCGCAGCCTGGGCGTCAAGTAAGCCTTTATCCAAAAGCCTCTTTACGACCTCGTGCTCCGGCGCAAGCGCGGCGTAGCTCATGCCGTAGATCGTATCGGGGCGCGTCGTAAAAACCTTAAAGCCCTCGATGCCGCCAAGATTAGCGCTGCTTTGCTCGTCAAATTTAAAGTTAAATTCCAAACCCTCGCTGCGTCCGATCCAGTTTTCCTGCATCGTAAGCACCTGAGCGGGCCACTTGCCCTCAAGCTGTTTTAGGCAATCCAAAAGCTCCTGCGCGTAGGCGGTGATTTTTAGGTAGTAGCCAGGCATCTGCTTTTGCACGACCTCATTGCCGCAGCGCCAGCACCTGCCCTCCTCGACCTGCTCATTGGCAAGAACCGTCTGATCGTGCTCGCACCAATTTACCACGGCGCTTTTTCTGTAGATAAGCCCTTTTTCAAAAAGTTTGATGAAAAATTCCTGCTCCCAGCGCGTATAAAGCGGATCGGAGGTAGCGAGCATACGGCGAGCCGAGAAGCTAAAGCCCAGGCGGTGCAGCTCGTTTTTCATATAATCGATATTTTCGTAGGTCCAAGTTTTGGGATGAGTGCCGTGTTTGATCGCCGCGTTTTCTGCGGGCATGCCGAAGCTATCAAAGCCGATCGGCTGAAGCACGTTGTATCCGCGCAGCCTGTAGTAGCGGCTTAGCGCGTCGCCGATGCTGTAGTTTCGCACATGCCCCATATGGATGCGGCCGCTTGGGTAGGGAAACATCGAAAGGATATATTTTTTAGGCAAGCTATAATCGTCCTTAGGCTCGAAAACCCCCTCGTCGTCCCAAATTTTCTGCCATTTAAACTCGATACTTTTACTGTCGTAAGGCATATGCTCTCCTAAAATTCATCTCTTGTTTTTGCAGATTCGATCGAGATCAAAATGAGCGAGAAGAAATTTGCAAGCAGCGCGCCGATCGCAAGCGAGGTCACGATCGAAAGATCGCCGGGTGCGACTAAGATCAAAACAAACGCCGGTATGAGGTGCAGATCCGCTACGAGCGAGCTTGCGAAAAGCTCGGCCGCGAGCATATTTCGCACGCCCACCTTCAAAAGCGTCGAGACCGCATTTACGCTGGTTGCGATGAAAAGTAAAATTTCATGCCTTTCGTAAATAAATCCGCCGATCGTCGTCATGCTCATCAGAGCGAAAAATATGTAAATTACCCTTCCCCAATTCATCTTCTATCCTTACACCGTGCCTTTTTCATACATGGCTCGGTTTTTTTCTTTCTCTTTGATACGGCGCTGTTTTTCAGCCAAAAACGCGCGATACTTCTCTACGTTAAATTTAAAGATAATCAGTAGCGGCGCGGCTACGAAGATCGAGCTGAAAGTTCCAGCGATGACGCCCACCAACATCACGAAGCTAAAGCCGTGGATCATCTCTCCGCCCCAGAAGAACAAAATCACTATGACGATGAGCGTCGTAAGCGAGGTTAGGACGGTGCGTGAAAGCGTGTGCGAGATCGATTCGTTGATGACTTCGTTAAGTTTGACTGATTTGCTTTCTTTCACACCCTCGCGAATTCTATCGAAAACGACGATGGTATCGTTAAGCGAGTAACCCATAATGGTTAGTAGCGCGGCTAAAATTTCAAGGTTGAAATCCACGCCCGCAAGTATTAGCGCGCCCACCGCGACTACGACGTCGTGCAGATCCGATAATACCGCGGCGACCGCAAATCTCCACTCAAAGCGCAGGGTAATATAAACCAAAATCAGAGCAAACGATACGCAAACCGCCATAATGCCCTTTGTGCGAAGCTCCTCGCCGACTTTTGGACCCACTATATCGACCTTGCGGACTTCAAAATTTCCGCTGCCTTGCAAAATTTCTTGCGCGGCAAGGGCGGGATTATCGCCCAGCGAATCCGCAGCACCCGAGTATCTTATAGTAACCTCCTCGTCGCTGCCGAATTCCGTCACGTTTATATTGCCTAAATTTGCCGCCTCGAAGCGCTTTCTAATCTCGTCCAGAGGCGCTTTGGCGTCATATTTTACCTGGATGAGCGTACCGCCGCTAAAATCGATGCCGTAGTTAAAGCCCTTAATCAAAAACAGCGCGATGGAGCCTACTATCAAAATGGCAGAAACCGCAAATGTGAAATATCTAAATTTCATAAAATCATAAATTTTATCTTTATCGAATAGTTGCATTTGCGACCTTTCTAATTTTATAGCCGAGCCAAAGCGCGGTATTTTTGCTCTTTTCCATCTTGGCAATCACCAGCTCAAACATTCCGTGAGTACCTAAAATCGCCGTTATCATCGATGCCACGATACCGATACTCATCGTAACGGCAAAACCTTTCACAGGGCCCGTGCCGTAGGCATACAGCGCGGCGGAGGTGATCAGCGTCGTAATATTGGAGTCTATGATCGCGCTCATCGCGTTCTCATAGCCCTTGCTTATGCTTTGACCTATCGAAGCGCCCGTTTTAAGCACCTCTCTGATACGCTCATTGATGATAACGTTCGCATCCACCGCCATTCCGACCGTCAAAACTATACCCGCCATTCCAGGAAGCGTCAATGTTGCGCCGAATAGCGCCATACAAGCGATCAAAAACAAGATATTCACCACAAGCGCGATGTCGGCAAAAAGCCCTGCCACGCCATAGTAGAAAATCATAAAGATCAAAATCGCAACCGCCGCCAAACTAAGCGCCGCCATACTTTTATCGATACTATCTTGTCCTAGGCTAGGGCCGATGCTGCGCGTTTCGGATACTTTGACGGGAGCCAAAAGCGCGCCGCTTCTAAGCGCGATCGCTACGTCGTGCGCCTCTTCGACGCTAAATCCACCGCTGATCTGACCACTGCCGCCGCCGATACGCTCGTTTATGCGCGGTGCGGAGTAAACCTTGCCATCAAGTACGATAGCTAGGCGTTTGCCGACGTTTTTGCCGGTAAAATCGCCGAAAATTTGAGCGCCTTGAGAGTTGAGCGTAAAATTTATGATCGGCTGGTTGGTATGCTGATCGAAGGCAACCTTCGCATCGACCAGCATCGCGCCGTCCAGCACTGGAATTTCGTTTATGAGATACTTGTAATTCGGATTTTTGACGTCCGGATAGATCACGTCGCCGTAAGCTCTAGCATCCGCTGCGCTGATAGTCTGCGCGCGGTCTTGGCGCACGTCGTCCACCGCCATAAGCTGCAAGTGGGCCGCTTTGGCGATCAGATCCTTGGCGCGCTGCTCATCCGCTGCGTTTTTGACGCCCGGAAGCTCAACCAAAATGTAGCTCTCGCCCTGCTTTGCTACCGTTGGCTCCGCAAGTCCGAATTGATCCAAGCGGTTTCGGATAGTTTCTACGGCCTGTTCGATTGCGTATTTTTTAGTAGCCTCAATCTCCTCAGGCGTTAGCGTGACGCGATATTTTTCGCCCGATTTTTGAATGTCCAGTCCGCTTGCGGCGTTATGCAGAATCGCATCAAATTTAGAAGCCTCGTCCGCGTCTAAAATTTCAAACTCAAACGAATCGCCTTCCAATTTTAGCCCATCCATCAGCAGATCATCGCGCTTGGCGGCATAATTGACGCTAGCGGCGATCGATTTGATCTTTGAAACGACTGCCTCGTCGCTTTGAACTTCCAAAAGCATATGCAGACCGCCTTGCAGATCCAAACCCAAGTTTATCTTGCTTCCCTTTTCGGTCTGAAAGATCGAAGGCGCGGCAAAAATCGCCGAAAAGATCACCGCAGCCAAAAAGATCAGCAGGCGGTATGAAATTTTACTAGTCATCTAATTTTCTTGCCACAAATTGTTTATCCAGCTCAACCATGACCTCATCGTTAAGCTTAACTGTGATAAAATCATTGCTTGTTTTCACGACCGTGCATTTTATACCGCCGTTGGTGACGATTTTATCGCCTTTTGCGAGTGCGTCAATCATCGCCTTATGATCCTTGGCCTGTTTTTGCTGCGGTCTGATAATCAAAAAATACATAATCGCGAAGATTACGACGATAGGTAGGATTGATGCAAAGAAGTTTCCTTGTTCCATGTGTTTCCTTTATTAGAAATTTAAAAAGTAGCTATTTTACATTAAGTTACATAAATAAAGGCTTTGTTCTTGCGCTTGCGCTTTCAAATTTTATTTTCGTAGAAATTTTAAGCTCTAAATTTGACGGTTTAATCGCTCTAGCGGCGGAATTTTTCTCGCCTTTAATTGCGATAGCAGCGCTTTTTTATCTGCTAAAGGCAAGCAAGGCGGAGTGGTTTTGGTGCGGATTTTTTATCGGCGCGCTGTGGATGCACTGGATCAGCTTCAGCCTGATCTATTTTAATCTCGCGTTTTTGATCCCGCTTGAAATTCTTGGAATTTGTCTCGTTTATGCCTTTATTTTCCGCATCTTTGCGATCTTTGACGCGCCCGTTTTGCGCGCCGTATGCCTTTTGATTCTAAAATTTATCCATCCTTTCGGCTTTGATTGGTTAAATTTCGAACTGCTGCTAAGCCATGGAATTTTCAGAGCCGATCTTAGCGCGCTGGCTCTGATTTTAGCGGGACTTTGTGCGGTTTTGTATCTACGTGGGCGCGGCGCCCGGGCTAAGCTTAACGCCTCGATTTTCGCGGCATTTTTGATCTGCGCGCTGCAATTCAGCCAAAAAGAAGCCGAGCCGCTACCGATTAAAATTTCACTCGCAAACACCGATATTTCGCAGCACGACATCTGGGCGAAAGATAAAATTTTATCCGCCGCGTTGGCAAATTTAGCCCGCATCGATGATGCGATCGCAGCGGGACAGGATGCGATAATTTTGCCCGAGAGCGCCTTTGCGATGCCGCTAAATTTAGAAAACGTGCTAGTTGAAGCTCTAAAGGAAAAATCGCGCGCAATTACGATAGTAGCGGGTGCGGAAGCGTATGAGAACGGGAAATTTTACAACAGCGCCTATCTTTTTGCAAACGGGGAAATGAGCCGCTTCGATAAGCATATTTTGGTGCCGTTTGGCGAAATGGTACCGCTGCCTGAATTCGCGCGAAATTTCATAAACCGCGTGCTGTTAGGCGGCGCGACCGATTTTTCGACGGCTAGCGATTTTAGCGACTACGAGCTTGGCGGGCGAAGCGTAAGAAGCGCGGTTTGCTACGAGGCTACGCGCGCGGAGCTTTACGAGGACTCGCCCAAATACGTCGTAGCGATCAGCAATAACGGCTGGTTCGTGCCGAGCTACGAGCCCTATTTGCAGCGCCTCATAATCCGCTACTACGCGAGCTTGCACGGCACGCTGATCTATCACGCCGTAAACGGCAGCGCTAGCGAGATAATCGCTCCGAAAAAGATCTGGATAAACTGCCTTAAAGATCATCTAAAATAGCCTAAAAAGTTATTTTTAAACGACTTTTGGATAATATTTTAAAATTTTATTAGGAGCTAAATTTATGGCTAAATACAATCGCATACTCGTAAAATTTTCGGGTGAAGCGCTAGCGGGAGAGAACGGCTTTGGGATCGACAGCGAAATTTTAAAATTTATCGCTAAAGAGATCAAGCAGCTCGTAGAGGGCGGCATCGAAGTAGGTATCGTAATCGGCGGCGGCAACATCATCAGAGGCGTAAGCGCCGCGGCTAGCGGTATCATAAAGCGCACCAGCGGCGATCATATGGGCATGCTAGCTACCGTCATCAACGCAATCGCTATGAGAGAAGCGCTCGAATACGCAGGCATGGACGTGCGCGTGCAAAGCGCGATAAAGATGGAAGCGATCTGCGAGACCTTCATCATCGGCCGTGCCAAAAGACACCTGGAAAAGGGTCGCGTCGTGATCTTTGCCGCAGGCACGGGAAATCCGTTCTTCACGACCGATACCGCGGGTACGCTCCGCGCGATCGAGATCGGAGCCGACGCCATCATAAAAGCCACTAAAGTGATGGGGATCTACGACAAAGATCCGCAAAAATTTAAAGACGCCAAATTGCTTTCCAAAGTCACTTACGACCAGGCTTTGCACGACAATATCAGGGTAATGGACGATACGGCTATCGCGCTTGCTAAGGACAACGCGCTTCCGATCATCGTGTGTAATATGTTTAAGAGCGGAAATTTATACAAAATCGTCGAGGGCGGAGATCTAAGCTCCTGCTCGATCGTAAAAAACTAAAATTTAAAATTTAAGGAGAATTGATGAGAACCGAACAAATAGTAGCTAAGGCCTTAAAAGTAACCGGCGGAGACAGGTACAAGCTATCTTTGATGATAAGCAAACGCGCCGAGCAGCTAGCTGCGGGCGAACCGCCGCTGATAGAGAATGTAGATACTCGCAAGATGAAATTTGCCGATATAGCAATCTTGGAACTAGCTGAAGGTAAGATCGCATTAGATGGAATCGTTGACAAGGATTAATGATAACTTCCTAGAAAGTCTTATCGAAGACGTTGTCGATACCAAAGATATACAAAGCGCTAAGCAGCTGCTTTATAATCTAAAAGAGCCCACTCCGCTGCTGGTGGATGCTATAAATTTATGCATCGCGCAGCACGACGGGCAGTTTCGCAAAAGCGGCGAGCCGTATGCGATACACCCGCTTTTAGTCGCCTGCTTCGTAGCCTTTATGGGCGGCGACTACGCGATGGTGATCTCCGCTCTTTTGCACGACGTGGTTGAGGATACCGATTTTAGCATAGAGCAGGTGGAGCAAAGATTCGGAGGCGAGGTTTCTAAGATCGTAGAGGGGCTTACCAAAATCGTAAACATCAGAGAGGATAAATTAGCCCCATCAAGCGACAGTAACGCCAAGCTACGCACCACCGCGCTTACCTTCCGCAGGATGCTGATGATCTCCATTAACGATCAGCGCGTTTTGGTAGTCAAGCTCTGCGACAGGCTGCACAATATGCTAACCCTGGACGCGCTTCGCCCCGATAAACAAAAACGCATCGGCGAGGAGACGCTTTTGGTTTACGCGCCAATCGCGCACAGGCTTGGAATTTCATCGATCAAAAACGTGCTTGAAGATCTTAGCTTCAAATACGTCATGCCTAAAGAATACTCGGCGATCGCCGAGTACGTCGAGGAGCACAAGCAGCAGCTTCAGATGAATCTTAGTAAATTTAGCGAAAAGATCAAGGAGTATATGCTCTCAAACGGCTTCAACGAGGGCAGCTTCGATATCCAGAAGCGAATGAAGCACTACTACTCGATCTTTTTAAAGATGCAGCGCAAAGGAATTTCGATCGAGGAGGTGCTTGATCTTTTAGCCATTCGCATCATCGTGCAAAAACCGATGGATTGCTACTTGGCGCTTGGTATAATCCATACTAAATTTAACCCGCTGATCTCGCGATTTAAGGATTATATCGCGCTGCCGAAGCAAAACGGATATCAGACGATCCACACGACCGTTTTTAACGAAAGTATGATCGTAGAGGTGCAGATCCGCACATTCGATATGCATAACACCGCGGAATTCGGCGTCGCGGCGCACTGGAAATATAAATATAGCGGCTCGATCAATCCGAAGCTTGATTGGCTAAACGACATCGGCATGCAAGAAGAGGACGACGCCAACGCCGAGGATCTTTATGAATACGCCAAAGACAGCCTCTACGTCGAGGATATCGCCGTGTATTCTCCCAAGGGCGGAATTTTTACGTTGCCGCGCGGCGCCACGGCGCTTGATTACGCCTACGAGATACACTCTCAAGTGGGCTTAAAAGCGACCGAGGCCTTTATAAACCGCGTCAAAGTACCGCTGCTAACGGAGCTTAAAAACGGCGACATCGTCCATATAATCACGGGGGACGAGCCGCATTACCGCTGTAGCTGGCTAAGCTCGGTCAAAACCGGTAAGGCGCGCGCAACGATAAAGGCGTTTTGCAAGCAAAAGATCAGAGACGTAAATTACGAAGTAGCGATTAAAATTTTATGCGCGATCTTTACGACGAGCAAAGAGGCGATGATCAGCTGGCTCGAAAAGGAAAATTTAAGCAAAAAGATCGGCAAAGCCGCGCACGATTCGGTATTTTTACAAGACGTCGTAAACGCGCTGAAAAAATACCCGCTCAGAGAGAAATTTTTTAATATGAAATTTCGCAACAAATATGAGATCGAAAAGCAAAAATTTGATAATATAGTTGTGTATTCAAATTTTAAGATCGATGAGGTAGAATTCGACTACTGCTGCAATCCGAAGCGCGGCGACGACATCATCGGCTTTCGCAACGGGCACGGCGTGACGGTGCATCACAAGCTGTGCGAAAGAGCGAGCAGCCTCATCAAAAGCGACGAGATGATCTTCGTAAAATGGACGCGCAATGCGCCGCACCGCTACAAGATCCTCTTAAATTTAGAAAACAAGCGCGGCTCGCTGGCGGCGTTTTTGAACTATTTAGTCAAGCTCGAGATCGATCTGGTATCGATAAGCCTCAACGAAAATAGCGAGACGACGTCGGATTATTTTGAGATCATCATCGAGCTGAACGAAAATTTAGACTCCGCGCAGATCAAAGATAGGCTCAAAAACCGCTTTAAGATCGTGGATTTCGTATCGCTTACGGACGTATATAAAAACTAATAATAAGGGAGAGCAGATGGCTGACATCACAGGCATTATGGAAAATTTTAAGCGAGGCGTCGCAGAGATCATAGACGAGGAGCAGATTGAAGCGCTAATCAGGCGCTACTACGACAGCGGCGAGAGCTTCTATGTAAAAATCGGAATGGATCCGACCGCTCCGGATCTACACTTAGGTCACACCGTCGTTTTGAATAAGCTTGCGTTTTTACAAAACCACGGCGCGATAGTGCAGTTTCTAATCGGCGATTTTACCGCTCAAATCGGCGATCCGAGCGGCAAGAGCGAAACGCGCAAAAAGCTTCCGCGCCAGGTCGTGCTGCAAAACGCCAAAACCTACGAGGAGCAGGTATTTAAAATTTTAAATCCAGCCAAAACCAAGGTGATGTTTAACTCCGAATGGACCAACCGCTTGGGCGCCAGCGGAATGATCGAGCTATCCAGCACTTATAACGTCGCTAGAATGCTTGAGCGCGACGACTTCGAGAAGCGCTACAAAGCGGAGCAGCCAATCAGCATCAGCGAGTTTATGTATCCGCTACTACAGGGATACGACAGCGTTTGCATGAAATGTGATATAGAATTCGGCGGCACCGATCAGAAATTTAATCTTCTAATGGGTCGCCAGCTGCAAAGAATTTACGATATCGGCAAGGAGCAAAGCGTCGTGATGATGCCGCTTTTAGTAGGCACCGACGGCACGAATAAGATGAGTAAGAGCCTCGGCAACTACATCGGCGTAACCGACACGCCGCACGATATGTACGGTAAGGTGATGAGCATCAGCGATAATCTAATGTGGGATTGGTATAATCTGCTTAGCCAAAAGAGCAACGAAGATATCGAGCTTATAAAAGGCTTTGTAGCCGAGGGCTCTATCCATCCTAAGGCGGTCAAAGAGGAGCTTGCTTCCGAGATCGTTACTAGATTTTACGACGAAAACACCGCCTTTGAAGCCAAACAAGAATTTGACCGCGTCCACGGCGCGGGCGAGCTTCCTACGGAGATCAAAGAATATCACGTAAGCTCGCCTGCATGGATCGTAAAGGCGCTAATTAGCTGCAAGCTCGCCGTATCCAGCTCGGATGCGCGCAGGTTGATAAAATCGAATGCCGTCAGCATCGATCAGAGTAAAATTTTAGACGAGCAGCTTCAGCTTAGCTCGGGCGAATATACGCTTCAAGTAGGGAAGAAAAAATTCGCCAGATTAAAGGTAGATTAATGAGTATAAAAATAGGCAAACACGAGATTAAACACCCGATAATTCAAGGCGGGATGGGACTTGGTATCAGTTGGGACAATCTCGCCGGCAATGTCAGCCTGAACGGCTGCTTAGGCGTGATTAGCTCGGTCGGCACAGGCTACTACGAAAATCTTAAATTTGCCAAAAAATCGCTCGAGGGCAGACCCTATACGAGCGAGAATTTTTATAGCAAAGAGGCGCTTTTTACCATCGTACAAAACGCCCGTAAAATTTGCGGCGATGCGCCCTTAGGGATGAACGTAATGTGTGCGGCCAACGACTACGAGCGCATCGTAAAGGACACGTGCGAGGCCGGCATCGACATCATCATTAGCGGCGCGGGGCTTCCTACCAATCTGCCGGAATTCACGGCCGATTTCCCGGACATCGCGCTCGTGCCTATCGTCTCCTCCGCCAAGGCTCTTAAGATCATAGCCAAGCGCTGGAAGCAGCGCTATGACCGCATCCCGGACGCCGTAGTGCTCGAAGGCCCTCTTAGCGGCGGGCATCAAGGCTTTACCTACGAGCAGTGCATGGATGCGGAGTTTAGCCTGGATAATCTGATCCCGCAGGTTAAGGAAGAGATCGCTAGCTGGGGCAGCTTCCCGCTATTCGTCGCAGGAGGAATTTGGGATAAAACCGACATCGATCGCGTAAAAGCCCTGGGTGCGGACGGCGTGCAGATGGGCACGCGCTTCATCGGCACCTTTGAATGCGACGCCGCGGAGGAATTTAAGCAGGTACTTCTTAACGCCAAAAAAGAGGACATTGAGCTTCTAAAATCGCCCGTGGGCTATCCCGCGCGCGGAATTCATACAAATTTACAAGATATGATCGCCACAGGCACGGCGCCTAAGATCCGCTGTATCAGCAACTGCGTAAGCCCTTGCGAGCGCGGCAAAGGCGCTAATGCCGTAGGATACTGCATCGCCGACCGCTTAAGCGACGCATATCTTGGCAAAACGCAAAGCGGACTGTTTTTTACCGGCGCAAACGGCTGGCGATTGAACGAGATCATATCCGTGAAGGAATTGATAGAAAAACTTGTAAATGGCGAAGATAGTTAAAATTTTTCTAATCGCGGCTTTTAGTTGCGTATTGGCGTTTGGAGCTTCGAGCGAAGCATTTTTTGCGAAATTCGATAAGGATTTCATCGTAGCGACGCCGAATTACAAGCGCTCGCTGCACAAAGAGCTAAAATCGCTCTACGAAGGTGCGTCCGATAAAGAGGTCCGTATCAAAGCGCTAAAAAGGCTGGTTTACAGCTCGAAAAATTTAGGGCTCGACTCCTCCGCCTACGAAAAGGAGCTCGCGCAGATAAACACAAAGAGCGCGGATAAAACAAAGTCCAAAAGCTCTAGCGACGAGAGCAAACAAAGCTCAAACTCCGCCGAAAAGAAAAGCTCTAAAAATTCCAAAAAAACAAGCTCCGCTAGCAGCGAGGACTCCCAAGCTTCGAGCGGCTCCAAAACAAAGTCCGCAAAGAGTGAGAAAAGCTCCAAAGCGGAAAATTCCAAAAAATCTTCAAATTTAGCGGATAAAACCCCAAAAGCTTCAGCCTCGGAAAATTCTAAAACATCTGCCTCCAAAAACTCCTCCGCCAAAAAAACGCAAGCTGCAAAAAACGCCGATCTAAGCTCGCTTTCTAAAGAGGATTTGGAATTTCTACGCTCGACTAGACCGGTCGGCGCTGACGAGGTCGTAGACGCCCAAGAGGACGATGGCGGCGAGGACGCAATCGCGGAAAACGAGGATGACGAGGAGGTCGCGGATCAAAGTAGCGAGCTTAGAAAAAGCAGCGTCAAAAAAGCGGACAAAAACGCCCAGCTTGCGCTAAATTCCCTGCGCGGCGATAAAAACGAGATCGTACTTGAGTTCAACCGCGACCTAAGGCAGAGTGATTACAAGGATTTTACCATCGCGAGCAACGATCACTTTCGCTTCGTACTCGATTTTAGCGCGCGCCAAAAGTCGCATAATACGCGGCTACAAGATAGCTTCGTAGGCGAAGTACGCATCTCGCAATACAACGACAAAACCGTGCGCGTCGTGCTTAGCGATGAGAAAAAATTTAACGCTAGCGTGCAGATCGACGGAAATTTAATGATTTTAAGCGCCGTCGAAAGCTCCAAGTCCGCAAAAGCCGCGCGCGCAGAAAAAAACAGAGATCAAAAATCGGGGCGCAAGCGCGGACGCGAGCAAGATAGCGAGCCGCAAATCAGCACGATAGAGGAATCAGGGGGCGCCAAATCGACCTCCGTGGCCGCTGGTAAAATTTACAAATCCACCAAAGGCAAGCTCATCGTAATCGATCCAGGTCACGGCGGCAGCGATTCGGGCGCGGTCGGGAACGGGCTGAAGGAAAAAAACGTCGTGCTAGCCACATCCAAAAAGCTCGGCGCGCTGCTTCAAAAGCGCGGCTATAGGGTGCTTTACACGCGCAGCACCGACGTTTTTATAAATCTTAGATCGCGCACGATATTTGCCGGCAAAAAAAATGCCGATATGTTTATCTCGATCCACGCAAACGCCGCTCCTAACGCAAGCGCGGCATCCAGAATGAGCGGCGTGGAAACCTTTTTCTTAAGCCCGGCTAGAAGCGAGCGCAGTAAAAACGCCGCCGCACTCGAAAATAAGGGCGATCTGGAGGATATGAACACCTTCTCGAAGCAGACCTTTCTAAATTTCTTAAACCGCGAGAAGATAATCTCCTCAAACAAGCTTGCCATCGACATTCAAAGCTATATGCTAAGCTCTGTTAAAAAGAGCTTCAAAAGCAAGGACGGCGGCGTGCGCGAGGCGCCGTTTTGGGTGCTGGTGGGCGCTACGATGCCCGCGGTACTCGTGGAAATCGGCTACATCACGCACCCGGATGAGGGTAAAAATTTAGGCAAAAGCGCCTATCAAGACCGCATCGCTCAGGGTATCGCAAACGGCGTGGACGCGTACTTTCAGAAAAACAAGTGATGAAATTTTACGCGCTACGCATTTTTGCAAGCGGGATAAAATTTTATTTCGGCGCGAGATCTGCTCCGCAGATAAATTTTAGCAGGTGCGATAGCTCTTGCGGATAAACAGAGCGCGGAAGCGGTAAATTTAAAATTTTAAAGCCCGCCGCGCTAAATTTAAAGCAAAAGTGCGGCGCTTACGCGCAAAATTCCGCCCGCGTGCCAAATATTTACTGCGAGCGGGTAAATTTTGCGGAGCGTCTTGCGGCATATGCGAGCCGGGGACGCATACGGCTTAGACGCAGAACTTTTAGCGTAGCTTGGCGTAAAATTTTTAAACGCGGACTTGGCGCTACGAGCGCAGCAGAGCGGAGCTGGCGGTTAAATTTACCGACAAAATCGCATTTAAGCCGCACGAAAATAACGATTTAGTCGCGCTAATGTGAGCCGTCTTTCAAACCGCGTCCGCACAATTAGGATTGCGCTTTAAGCCGCAAGCGTGCATATTGCGCCGGCTGCGCTTAAGCGGCGCGGCGGCGCCCTAAAATTTCGCGCCATGTTCGCAAAGCGGCGATATTTACATAATGCTACGGACATGGCGGTTGCAATGCGCCGATACTTGTGCTCTATGCGCATAAAAGGCGCAGTTGAATCGTAAATTCACAAATTTAAGTTTAGTAGCCTAGATTTAAATTTGTGAATCTAAAGAATTCGGTATCAACGATACTGATAGGATTTAAATTTGACAAAAAATAAATTTTCAGGATTAAATTTTGAGAATAAAAAATAGCGGTAGAAAAATGAAATTTCTAAAAATTGTAATAGGCTTATTATTTGCATTTGTATTATTGGTAGTTGTAAATATCGTAGTAAAGGCATTTGAAATAAATAAAACTTTACAAAAAGATTACATTGAATTATCGGCAAATCCAAAAATAACACAAGAATTTATGACTACTATGAAGTATAAAATTTGGATTTCAATATTACATAAATATGTAAATTATGATAATTTTATAATGCGACCGCTTTTTTCAAAAATGGATTATCATTTTAAAGAGATAAAAACAAATTTAGAACAAAATAATATCGATGATATTATTTTATGGTGTTTGTTGTATGATGAAATTTACGGACTTGCATATAATGATGATAACTCAATGAATTTTAAAAATTTAGATTATGAAAAGTTAGAAATTTTGACAAATGAAATTTATTTGATGATACAAAGATTACCATACGGAGATTTAAAAATATTTCAAATTCAAGATAATTTGTTAATGACAATGCTAAATTTAACAGATTTTTATTTTAATGCAATGTTTGAAAAATATGAGCGAAATTGCACTAATAAAACTGATTGTTGCGGAGCAAAATTGTATTATTTGGATAAAAATAATCTTTCTGTAAATGAAAAATTATATAGTTATTTACAAGATGGATACAATAAATATATTGATAAATCAGCTTTAAAAGATACAGTTAAAATCAAATTTAGCCAAAAATTATCAGACATAGAAAATTTCTCAAATATTGTTATTAAAAATTGTGAAAGCGTTAATTCTAAATAACTCGATGAAAGGATAAAAAATGAGTGTAGAGCAAAAATTGTTTAACGAGATAGATAAAATCTGTAAAGCAACAGATTTATTGTAAACTTTGTCACTTGGTGAAAAAGTAAAATTGCTAGAATTTAGGACACATTTGTGTGACATAAATGGTGCCACAAAAGATGCGTTGGATATTGTGGTAAAAGCAGAAGATAACGACGATAAAATACGAACTTATTTTATAGAAACCGATGGTGCTTTGGCAAAAATAGTAACACAAAGTTCAACTGAAACATACGGAAACGCTGTTGCTTTTGGCATAACCAGTGCAATATTAGCCGATAACTGGGATAATCCTTTTGCTTGGTTTATGGCTCTTGTTACAGCTGGTGCATATCACTTGCTTGGTAAAGTTACAGCAATTTCGCTTGGAGATAAAGCAGAAAAAGAAGCAAAAATAGTGGCGACAAATTTGTATGATAGTTATATAAGTTTAGTTAAAAATAATAAAGATAGTAATTTGATTATTCAAACTGATAAATCTAAATTAGACACTTTTACAAAAGAAAATTTTGAAAATATTTTAACCAAACTTCCGTCAGATGCAAATTTAACAATAGCTCATAATGGTGGAGATTACACGATTGATATAAATATTTCCAAAAAAAGAAATCGATATTAATTCTAGTGTAAATTTGAATGAAAAAAATAAAGAAAGTGAAAATTTAAAAATAAACTTAAAAGGTCCAAAATGAAAAAAATCGTATTTTTGATCCTGCTTTTCGCCGCCGTCGCGCTCGCGCTTTTCATCACTTCGCGCGTAAATCCGAGCCTTTTTGCCGAGATCAAAGTCCTAGGCGCACTGCTAAACGCCACGATCTTCGGCGTCGCGCTCATCGCCTTAGCGATCGGCGAGAAGGAGCTAGTGCGCTTTCCGTTTCTTACAGCCTCGCTACTGGCGCTGTTTTCAGGGCTGGTGGAGGGCGTGCTGCTCTTTGAAAACCGCTACTACATCGCGATCACGGCGGTGGCATTCGTCGCCTTCGTCTTTTATCTGCAGATCAGGCACAAAAGATTTTCAAACAAAGCTTATAAAAATTCTGCGGACGAAGGCTCTGAAAATTTAGACGAGGGCGCAAATTTAAAAGACGCGGATTCTGATGACGCAAAAGAGGCGCGGGAGCCGCAAAGCAAAGACGCTGCGGCGGATGAAATTTTAAATTCTCAAAGCGAGTATGAAATTTTAAATTATAATGACGATCTCGGTGAAAATTCTGCGAGCGGTGCAGATGAAAATTCCGACGAAAATTTTAAAATTTCAAACGACGGCGCGGGTAAAAGCGGCGCGGGCGAAAATTGCGAGCAAAATTTCAATCAGGGCGACGAAAATTCCAAGCTAGATTCGAACGAAAATTTCGCGCCCGGCGCAAGGCGCGATAGATGATCAAATCCGCGCTGATCGCGCTTGCGGTGATATTTTTGCTGCTTTTAAATTTAGCCAATCTCTTCGGCATGATAGGCCTAAGCGGGCCGGTGCCTGCGATGATCTGGTTTGCGATCAGCTTTTGCGGGGTTTTTTATCTATACAAATTTTGCGGCACAAGGCCAGTCGCAGCACGGATCGGGATCTTTGCCGTGGCTTTCGTGGGCGGATTTTTCACGAGCGTTTTGTACTACGGATTTTTTAATTCGCAAACTTTGGAATTCGCCTTTACATACGCCTTTTTCGCGGTGGTATTTACGCTCGGTATCGGCGTGATTTTGTAGCGAGCTTAAATTTAGCGCCCTGCTTCAAATTCACCGCCAGAAGCTCAAAATAAACTCGCGCGATTTTGTAGAATTTCAAAAATTTATCCGTGCGGGCTAAATTTACATCCTGATCTTGTAGGTTTTGTAGTTATCCTTCATCCTAAACGTCAGCAAATTTTGTAAAATTCCAAAGAGGATCATAAAGGTGATGAAGCTACTACCGCCGTAGCTGAAAAACGGCAGCGGCACGCCCACGACGGGCGCGAAACCCACTACCATCGAGATATTGACGCCCGCGTAGATAAAGATAAGCGAGGCAAGCGCGCTCGTAAACACCCGTATCAGATAATCGTTTTTGAAGTTGTAGTTCAGGCTCAGCAGATGCAGTATCAGCAGCGCATACAGCGCGATCAGCGCGGCAGCCCCCACGAAGCCGAAGCGCTCGATCGTGTAAGCGAAGATAAAATCGCTCGTCGCAATCGGTAGAAATTTAAAGTGCGTCTGCGTGGCCTCGTCTCTATCCTTGCCGTAGATGCCGCCGTTTCCGATAGCGATGATCGCCTGCTTTACCTGGTAATTAGGCTCCTCGCTGATAAAATCGGCGATGCGCTTTTTTTGATAATCGTGCATGTTTTCGTACAAAATCGGCGAGCTGGCCAAAAAAACGATGATCAGCGTAAGCCAAATTTTTTTATCCACGCCGATGATGAAAAGGATCGCAAATCCCGTCAAAAAAAGTATCGCGGCGGTGCCTAGATCGGGCTCTTTTGCGATCAAAACGAAAGGCAGAAGTATGTAAAAGCTAAGGCGCAAAAAATCCTTCAGCCCGTAGCCGTTTTTCGGCGGCGGATTTTTGTGTATCAGATACATCAGCATCAGGATAAACGCGGGCTTCATCACTTCGCTGGGCTGCAACGTAAAATGCACGAAAGGAATCTCCAGCCAGCGTCTCGCTCCTAGCTTGCTAACGCCGAAAAAATCGACGCTGAGCAGCAATATGATGTTGATCCAATAAAATATCGGGATCAGATATAAAAATTTGCGTATCGGAAAGATAAAAAACAGCGTAAAAACGGCAAATCCTACGCCGAAATAAACCACCTGCTTCGAGGACAGCACGTCGTTTGCCTCGCTTATTAAAACGTATGAAAAAACCACTATCGGCACGATCAAAAAAGGTTGAATGAAATCAAAATATGCTAAAATCTTTTTGTCAATTTTAAACAACGCTTAATCCTAATTAAAATTTTGACATAAGAATAGCCAAAAAAGGTATAAATTTGGATAATCTAATAGCACAATGCAGCGAAAGGCTCGACGTTTTTTTAAGCTCGCAGCTTGGAATTTCGCGCAATCAAATATCAAATTTAATCAAATCCGCTGCGGTCAGAGTGGATGGCGTCGTGCAGAACAGGCCCGGCTACAAGCTATCTGCGGGCGAGCTCGTGCACATCGACTACCCAGCGCCCGAGCCGCAGCAAACGAGCGCAGAGCGGCTAAACTTCGATGTTGAAATTTTATACGAGGACGAGGATCTGCTCGTGGTAAATAAGCCCGCGGGTCTTACCGTCCACCCCGCCGCAAGCGTCAAAGAGCCCACGCTCGTGGACTGGCTCAAGTCTCGCGGCTATCTGCTTTCCACGCTCGGCGGCGAGCTTCGCGCGGGCATCGTACACCGCCTGGATAAACTCACCAGCGGCGCCCTGCTCGTCGCCAAAAACAACGCCGCGCACGCTGCGCTATCGGCACAGCTAAGCGATAAGAGCATGGGGCGGATATATCTCGCGCTCATCGACCTGCCGCTGAAAGAGCCCTGCGTAATCGAGCGTCCGATCGCTCGCAACCCCGCAAACCGCCTAAAAATGGGGATTGTACCCGGCGGGCGCAACGCAAAGAGCGCGTTTTATGAAATTTTAAGCGGAGCGGAACTAACGGAGCTTCAAAACTCCGCCGAGAAGCGCGATGAAATTTTAGGCGCGGACGATGGCACGGCTGCGGGCAAGAGCGCAAGCGCGGATAAAATTTCAACCGCCGACGTAAGCGTGCGCGGGAATGAAATTTTAAATGCAGACCCAGCCGCCGGCACGGATGAAATTTCAACTACCGGAGCGAGCGCGAGCAAGAACGCGCGCATGGATGAAATTTTAAACGACTACGCAGGCGCGGATAACGCGGACGAAATTTCAAATAACTGCATGCGGAGCATGGATAAAATTTTAAACAAATACGCAGACAACGCAGATAAAATTCCAAGCAGCTGCGCGGACAACGCGGATAAAATTTTAACCGCCGATATGGGTGCGGATCAAACCCGAGCCGCCCGCCTAGCCGAGAATAAATTTTTAAATTTTAAAAATCCCGCTCAAAACCAAATTTTGCCGCCGCTAAGCCTAAAGAACTTCAATCTCGTCGCGGCGAAGCTCTTCACGGGTCGCACTCATCAGATCCGCGTGCATTTAAGCTCGATAAATCGGCACATTTTGGGCGATCATTTATACGGATTTAAGAGCGAAAACGCTAAAATTAGCAGGATTTTGCTCCATGCCTATTTGCTCTATTTCATCCATCCGCGAAGCGGCAAAGAGGTGAAAATTTGCGCGGGCTTGCCGAGCGAATTTCTAAATTTTACGACAAATCAAAAGGTAAAGGATGAAATTTATGAAAAAATTTTACCGACTAACGTTGAGCGCTACTTTAGCGATATTAGTGGGTGGCTGCGCTATGTCTAGCGCGCCTAGCGCAAGTGACGAAAGCCTGCCGCGCGTAGAGGGCATTAGGACGATCACGAGCGACGATGAAATCGGGCTTGAGTGGCCTAGATACGACAGCAATACCGCCGTACTGGGCTTTGTCGTTTACCGAGCGCCCGCAAGCGGCGGCGAAGCCAAAAAGATCGCCACCATCGCAGATCCATACTCCACCCACTACGTAGATACGAGGCTGCAGCCGGGCACTTCGTATAAATATACGGTGCGCACATACGGCGCCAAGGGCGTTTCGGCTCCTTCTCCGGTCGCTATCGCAAGCACTGCTAAGATGCTAGAGTCCGTGCCGTTTGCGCAGGCGATCTACGGGCTTCCGGGCCGCGTTAAGATCATCTGGCGCCCGCATCCGGATCTTCGCGTAAGCTCCTATCTAATCGAGCGCCGTCCTAAGGG
Organism: uncultured Campylobacter sp.; assembly: GCA_963519515.1. Taxonomy (GTDB): domain Bacteria; phylum Campylobacterota; class Campylobacteria; order Campylobacterales; family Campylobacteraceae; genus Campylobacter_B. The sequence continues at coordinate 52,733 of CAUQNJ010000003.1, forward strand.
AGGCGAGTCGTGGAGCAGCGTCAAAGAAGTTCGCGGCAGACTTAGCGCCGAGTATATCGATTACGTCGATTACGGCGAAGGATACGAATATAGAATCGTCGTAAAAACCGGCAAAGGAGAGTTGTCAAAGCCTAGCGCGGTTATCGCTACGGCACAGGCGGAATAAAGCTTGCCGAATTTCATAACCCGCAGCGTGAGCCTGCCGCCGCTGCCGATTAAACTCGGCGAGACCCAGTTTTTAGAAACGGCGCGCGGCAGAAACCTGACGCTCGTGCGAACCAAAAGCTTTGATAGCGAGTTTTTTATCACCCTAAAGCCTAGCGGCGGCAAAGTGATAGTAAAGGGCGAAAAGATCACCAAGCCCGCCAAGATCGGCCATCTGCAACGAGCGCTCGAAATTTTTAAAGAGCGCTTCTGCGGGCGGATCATCTCGCAGGCGTTTGCCTACAAAGACAGCTCGCTTACCGAAAAAACGCCGCTGATTTTGGACGAGAATGAAATTTTATCCCTCGTAAAAAGCTCTAAATTTAATAAAATTTTCATCGAGATCGGCTTCGGCTCGGGCAGACACCTGCTTCATCAAGCGCGCTCAAATCAAGACGCGCTGCTAATCGGTATCGAAATTTACAAGCCCGCGATCGAACAGGTCGCAAAACTAGCGATCCGCGAGGGGCTGCAAAACATTGCGCTGATTGCCACCGACGCGCGGGTTTTGCTGAGCCTGCTTCCCGCGGGCTGCCTGCAGCGCGTATTTTTGCACTTCCCCGTGCCGTGGGACGACGCGCCGCACCGCCGCGTCATAAGCGACGAGTTTGCCTCACAGATCGCACGTACGCTCGGGCGCAGCGGCCGCTTCGAGCTTCGCACCGACAGCGAGGAGTACTTCCTCTACGCGATGCAAAAGCTCTCGCCCTACGTGCAGCGCAAAGCGGGCGAAATTTCACACTTCAAAAACCGCGACGCCGCCGTAGCGAGCAAATACGAGGATAGATGGCGCAAAATGGATAAAAACATCTACGATCTGATCTATGAAAACAAAGCCGCGGGCGTGGACGAGCCGCAGCAGTTTGAGATGGAATTTTTAAAATTTGACGCGGCGGCAATCGCGCGAAATTTTAAAAATTCTACCTTCAAAGGCGAGGATTTTTTCGTGCATTTTGAGGAAATTTTTTACTTTGACGCGCAGAAAGACTTGGGCGCGGATGGGATTTGCACGGCGGACGGCGTAAATTTAAGCGGCGCGGGCGAAGCTATAGATTTAGACGCAAAGCTCGGCAAAAATTTAACCGAGCGCGCGAGCATGGATGAAATTTCGACAGACTGCGACAAAATTTCAGCTACGACAGCGAGCGATAAAATTTCAACTTGCGCGAATGCCACGCAAATTCTAAAACAAACAGACGTCACGCCAAATACAAATTGCACAAATGAAACCAGCACAAAAGAGAGTGCAAATTTAAATCAAAATTGCTCGGGCTCAAACGACGTAAATTTAACGGGCGACGTTCCCATCGCAATAAGCACTAAATTTAGCCGCACCGCCCCTGGCGAAAAGCGCGCTTTAGCCTGCGAGCAGATCGTAACAAAGCAAGGCACGCAGATAAACAACGCGACCGCCGCAAGCGATATATTAAACGCAAACGACCTAATCGTAACAATCGACGCAAGCAACGCGCTAAATTCTAGCGGCGCAGAGGGGGCGCCTGCAACTATCGACGCGATAGGCGCAAGTACTGCACCTGCAACGATCGGTACAATAGATGCAAACAATGCGCCGAATTTGGACGGCTCATTCGCAGCGACCAGTGCAATAAAAGAGAGCGTCACGCCGAATGCGACCCTAGCAGACGGAGCAAACGCTACGCAAATTCTAAAAAAAGCAAGCGCCGTACCTTGTAAAAAGGGATCGCAAGACGAACGGCAAAGCAAGCCGAGCTTCACCAAGCAGCAAGATAAACACCAAAGCAACCTAGAAGGCTGTGCAGAGCCACGAGCCGAACACCAAAGCGAGCTAGACTGCGCAAAGTCACAGCTCAAACAGCAAAGCAAGCCGTGCGCCGCCGAGCCGCAAGACGTGCTAATCCTGCTTTCGCTCGGGGCATTCGACTTTCCGCAGCAGTGTTTCATCCGCGCAAACGCAAGCGGTACGCGCTACTTCATCCGCCGTCCGCTTCCTACGCGCGAAAACCACGCGGCACATCAAAAAATTTCGGAGATATTTTCACAATGGCAGAGATAACGGACGATTACAACATCATCACCGCAGCGGGCCTCACGCTGGGCTACGAAAAGGCGGGCGCGGTCATCCAGGACGCGAGTTTCGGCATCGGTGCGAAGGACTTCGTCATCATCACGGGCAAGAGCGGCAGCGGAAAATCTACGCTGCTTAAGTCCTTCTACGGCGGCATCGACATCATCGGCGGCGAGTTGAACGTCTGCCTGTGCGATCTAAAAGGCATCACAAACTCCGATCTGCGCACCCTGCGCCAGCGCATCGGCATTATCTTTCAAAACTACCGCCTGATCAACGAATGGACGATCGAGCGCAACATAATGCTTCCGTTAATGATAATGGGCTACAATCAGCAGGTCTGCCAAGACCAAGCCAAAAAGCTACTGCGCCACGTCGAGCTCGGGCACAAGATGGGCAAGTATCCGCTCGAGCTTAGCGGCGGCGAGCAGCAGCGCGTGGCTTTGGCGCGTGCGATGGCGCATAATCCGCGCCTGCTGCTATGCGACGAGCCTACGGGAAATTTGGACGACTACTCCAGCGCCATTATTTGGAATTTACTGCGCTCGGCGTGCGAGTCGTGGAATGCCTGCGTCGTCATCGTGACGCACAAAATGCCCTCCACGCTGCGTTTTAGGCACCGACATTTTGAGATTAAGGACGCTAAAGTAAATGAAATCGATTAAAACCCATTTCGGCGTGATCTTTTCGCTCGTCGCGCTGCTTTTTTCAGTGCAGTTTGGAATTTTTATGAGTAACCTAACCAAAAGCTACGAGCGCTCGATCCAAAACGAATATAACATCGTGCTAGTCTCCAAAACCTCGCTCAGCTTGCAAGACGCGCAAAAAGCGGTGCCTAAAATCAGCTCGATTAGCGAAATTTCGACCGCGGGCATCACTGAGCGACTGAAGGGAAAAATTTCACAAAACGCCTTTGCCGAGCTTAGTAAAAATTTGCCTAAATTTTATAGCGTCAAGCTCGAAAGCTTCCCCGACGCCGCGCAGCTTGCCAAGATCGAGCAGGATCTAAAATCTATAGGCTCGCTTACGCGGGTTGAAATTTTTAAAAAGACCCACGATGAAATTTTTAAAATTTTACTGCTTATCAAAAGCCTCGTTTACGGCTTTGCGTTTCTCATCGTGCTTTTAGGCGTGATGTTAATTCACCGCCAGATGCGTATCTGGGTTTACGAACACAAAGAGCGCATCGAGATCATGGAGCTTTTCGGCGCGTCGTTTCTTATAAAAAGCGGCAAACTCTACCGAATGGCGATAATAGACTCCTTCATCGCCACGCTGATCGTGACCTGCTTCTACATAGCGCTTCCTTCTTGGGAGGTGTTTTCGACCACGCTTAAGGGCATCGGCGATCTGCGCACCGCCATAGTGCTGCCTTACGATGCGCTGATCCTTTTGGGTGCCGCCTTGGCGCTATCTATCATCGCGGTAAGTTTTGTGATGCTGCAAATCGGAAATAAACGAGCATGAAAAGGGCTTTTTTAGCGCCGCTTCTTGCGCTGGGGCTCGCCGCGGCTCCTACTTATGCCGCGCCAGCAAAGCAGCAGAGCACGAAAGACAAGATCGCCAAAGCGGGTCAAGAACTCAAAAGCTCGCAAAAGGAGGAGATGCGGCTTTCGCAAAAGATCGACGAGATCGCGGGCCAAATCGTAAAGGAGCAGGAGGGTTTTAAAAAGCGCGAGGGCGAAATCAAACAGCTAAGCGAAACGATCGAAGGGCTAAAGGATCAATACGCCGCCGAAGCGCAGGAGCTTGAAAAGCTAAATAGCCAAAACGCCACGCTTCTTAGCGTGCAAAACGATCTGGAGAGCAAGATCATAAGCGTGATCTCGCAAGAGCTATCATTTGATCTAATCACCGACGTAAATTCCACCACCACGCCCGATTCCATCGTAGCTAGCGAAATTTTAGAAGGGCTCGGCGTCGTTATGAACGACGAGCTGAAGGGGTTAATCAAAGACTACGAAAATAATCAAAATTTTATCAATGAGCAGAACAAAAAGATCAAATCGATCCAAGCGAGCATGGCAGGCTACGACAAGAAAAAAATCGATCTTAACGCCAAGCTAACCACCCAAAAAGAGAAGCTCGCGCAGATGAAAAAGGACAAAGAGGACTATATCGCGCGCTTAGAGAAGATAAACGACGAGCAAGACGCCATATCTAAGACTCTGCAGGAGCTTAAGATCATCGACGATGCCGAAGAGAAAGCCAAAGCGCAAAAGGAGGAAGCGGCACGCCAGGCAAAGCTGGAGGCGCAGAAGCAAAAGGAGCGCCAGGCGCGCGAAAAAGAGTACGCCAAAGCAAAAGCGGCTGCCAAAAAAGCGGGTAAACCCGAGCCTGCGCCGCCTCTTGAGAGCGAGCCAGAAGTGAGCGAGCCTGCGGATGAGCGCGTAAGCAAGATCAACCAAAAGGTCAAGCAGTACGGCTCGAGCTATCAGTCCTCGCGCGTTAAAAAATACAGCGGAGCCAAGACCGCGGCGCCTCTGAACGGCGCGTATTTGAAGCGGAAATTCGGCAACTACAACGATCCCGTGTATAACATCAAGCTTTTCAACGAAAATATCGTGCTGGGCTCAAACAGCGGCGACACACAGGTTAAAGCGGTGCTACCGGGCAAGGTGGTCTTTGCTAAAGAGACCGCCGTGCTCGATAAGGTCGTGATCCTAGAGCATAGCGGCGGCATCCACACGATCTACGCGCATCTAAATCAGATCCCGCCTACCGTGCGCGTCGGCTCCAACGTCAAAAAGGGCTACATCATCGGGCGCATCGGCTCGGATCTGACCTTTGAGGTGACGCAGCAGAACTACCACATCAACCCGCTTGATCTCATCAGCCTGAGGTGAGCCGTGGGCGATGAAAATTCTAAATTTAGCAGATCTTGCGAGGATGCCGAAAGTTTAAATTTAAGCGGACAGAATTCCTGCTGCGATTTAAATTTAGATGAGCAAAATTCTTTAAAAGAACAAAATTCCGCCGCTTCAAATTTGAACGATGAAAACTCTACGGCGATGTTAAATTTAAACGGGCAAAATTCCGCCTCGGCGCTAAATTTAGATAACTCAAATTCCGAAACGACGTCAAATTTAAACAATCAAAATTTTACCGCCGCAACGAGCGCCGAAGAGACATCGAAGACGGCGGCGGGCGCTGTAAAAACAGAAGCCGTGACGGCCTCGGAGACAGCGCAAAACGATATTGAGGTGGCAGAGGCAGGCGCGAAAACAACACAAAACACTACCGCAACGGCAAAAATAACGACAGCAGAAGCGACAACGGCAAAAGAAGCGGAAGCGGCGAGGCCGCAAATCCAAGAGCTCACCAATTTTCTTAGCGAATACGCCGCCAAGATGCTTAGCATCGGCACTTACACCGCGCGTATCGAGCGCTGCGTATGCAGAATAGCGGGCGCTTACGGCTACGAAGCGAGCCTGATGATCTTCGTGCGCCACTTCATCATCAGCGTGATGGACCCTGCGGACAACTCCATCCGCCGCACCTACGTCAAAACGGGCGCTGCGGCGCGTATCAGCTTCGATCTGATCTCGGAGCTAAGCGCGCTTAGCTGGGAAATTTACGACGAAAAAATCCCTCTTGCGCGCGCCAGGGCGGCATTTGTAGAAATTTTAGCCTCGCAGAAGAAAAGCTTCGCCAAAACCCTCGTTCTGCTCAGCGTCGCAAATGCCGCATTCTGCGAGCTTTTTGGCGGCGATGGCGGCGCGATGGCGTTAGTTTTTGCGGCTACGGCTTTTGGAATTTGCGCCCGCCATCTGCTTAGCAAGCTCAAAATCAACCTAAAAATCCAATACATCGCGGTTTCGTTCGCAGTCTCCTTCATCGTCTCGCTAGGCGCTCGCTACGGGCTTAGTGCCACGCCCGACGTAGCCGTGGGATCGAGCATACTCTTTTTGATCCCCGGCGTCTGGCTGATCAACTCCGTATTTGACATCCTAAACGAAAATATGCTCGTAGGCATCAGCAGAGGGCTGAACACGGGGCTTTTGATCATCTGCATCGCGATCGGGCTCTTTCTGACGCTTAGCATCTCAAATTTAGGGCTTGTAAATGTTTGATCTCGCGCTTTCGGTATTTAAGGACGCTTGCTTTGCCGCTACGGCGGGGCTGGGGTTTGCGTATGCGTGCATGCCGCCTAAAAAGACGCTCATTTTCTCGGCGCTGCTTGCAGCGGTAGCACATTCGTGCAGGTTCCTGCTGATCCAAAGTCAAATTTTCTCAATCGCCGCCGCGACGCTTTTTGCGTCGTTTCTGATCGGCGTTTTGGGGATGCTCTGCGCCAAGCGCCTCAAGGTGCCCGCAGAGATCATCGCCTTTCCCGCGCTGCTTCCGATGATCCCGGGCATCTACGCCTACAAGGCGGTCTTGGCGCTGTTTTCTTATATCAAAGCCGCAGGCGCGCAGCAGAAGCTCGCTCATCTCATCTCATTTTTCGACAACGCCCTCGCCACGGTCTCGATCTCGCTGGCGCTCGGCACGGGCGTCTCGATAACGCTGCTGATTTTCTACGAGCAGTCCTTGATGATCACTCGCGGCGCAAGGAGCAAATAGCGCTAAACAAGAAATTTTAAGCAAGCGCGGCGGGTAAATTTAAATTTTATCATCTCTGCTAGCGAGATAAAAATTTTATAAATTTACCGCCCTTTCTGCGAAGGTAAAATTTAGTTATATTCTCCATTTATCGCTCATTATTCGATATTTGTTTTATTGTTTTCTCTTTTTCGTCGTAGTAGTATTTATACAACAAGTTGTATTCTAGGCTTTTGTTAAATTTCATATTTTTATCTATTACTATAAATAGGAAGTTATAATTAACATGGAGCGGTAGATATTTTATAGGCGTCTTAAAATCATCTATTTTATAACTCGCTTCATCAATTTTTATTCTATTTTTATATTGTTCATACCTATGGCAAAAAATATCATAATTTGGATTACTCGGCTCAATATATGCATAAAGACTCAAAAATATCGAATTTATTGGCATAACAAATACAATATCCGTATGGTCAAAACCAAAACTCTTATCAATCTCCAATGAATTGTTGAAAATTTTTTCTGTTAATATAATTTCCCCGGATTCCCTATCTCTATAGTCATCTTCATCGATATAATTAAAAAATATTCCGTACTTTAAGGAGCCATCTTCCAAAACCAAACTTTCCTTGTCTTCCCAAGGATATACGACTTCGGTATTAAAAATTTCTTTATCTATATGAGTTTCGGCATCTTGTATCGCTTTGCCGTTTCTGCAAATTTTTGAGCCCAAATCCATAAGATAATCTAAATTTAATCTTTTATCTATCTTGTAAAATTCGCATTTATCATCGGGGCGTTTATCGCTATGGCATTCTGAATAACGGATCTCTACGCCGCCGCCGATTTCGTTGGCCGTATCGCCATATTCCTTTTTAACTGCTTTAATTCGTCTATCATATTCTCTTTTATTAAAGTTATAAAAAAAGTGCCAATCTTTAAGCATACACTTTAACGCCCTATCTTTAAGCTGTATATCTGTAAGATTGCCATCTAGATCGCATACCCACTCATACGGATCGGTTTTAATTTTTTCGGCTGAATAAAATATTATGCCGGAAGCGCATATTATTATGATGCAGACCAAGCACAGATAATATCTCGTTTTCAAATTTCGCTCCTAAAATTTTCCGCAATATACCTCACATAGACTTAATCTACGATAATTTTAGTATGCCTCAAATATCGTTAAATCAGGGCTTTTCTTGATCCGCTTCGGCAAATTTTATCTCAATGCTTCATAGGTATTCGGCTCTCTTGCGCCGCTCGTCGCACCTCTTTCCGCAAAGGTAAAATTTAGCTAGGTTTTTTTGACTTAAACGCCCTTTTTGCCGTCATATAAAAGCCGCTAAAGATAAAAAGCGCCATGCAAAGCGAGACGAGCGACCATAAAATTTTACCCGCGAGCCCGAAAAAATACCCTGTGTGAAGCTGATAATTCGCATCTTTAAACTCGCCCACGGTGATACCCTCCGTCTGCTTCTGCTCCGCGATCTTTCCCTCCTTTAGCTTCACGCTCGCGCCTTTTGGACGGGCTGTAGCGGGCGCATCGGGCTCGTAGTATCTGACGCCGATCTTATCTCCGGCTGCGAGCATTAGGGTAAATTCTTTATACTCTATGCCGCTTGATCTGAATATCTCATAAGCCCTCTGCGCGTCGCTAAATTTATACGTAGCGGGCTTTTTGCCCTCCTCCTTAGCAGGTGCGACGGCGTGATCTTTAGAAGCGGCGGCTTTAGGCGCGCTAGCTTGCGGCAAATTTTGCGAGCTTACAAAAAGCTTCATTACCGCGTCGTTATACCAGCTATACGACCAGTTAAGCCCGGTCAAACAGATGATAAGATAAACTACCGCGCTTAGAGTACCCAGGCTCGTGTGTAGATTGTAAAAAAGAGCGTATTTTTTGAGTTTAAAATTTGGCTTTATCGCCTCGATAAATTTACGCCTAAGCCTTGGGAAATGCAGCCATACGCCGCTTATTACGAGCAGTATCATCGCCACGGCGCTAGCGCCCACGATCTGTTTGCCGATCTCGCCCGCAGTTTTGTTGCCGCTTAGCGCTAGGCCCAAATTTCGATGCAACGCCATCACCGTTAGCACAAAGCCCGTGCCGCGGTCCTTGCCGATGATTTGCGCAGTGTATGGATCGACCAGATACGCATCATTTCTGTTTGCGTAAATGACGAAGGCTTCATCATCGCTTTTGGGAACGACAAGCCTTACGGGCTGCTTAACGCCCGTTTGCTCGCTAAAGCTTTGCAGAATTTTTTCCACGCTTTGCATTTCGCCCGTCTTTTCGACCTTTTTAGAGCCCGCGTTTATTAGCGCCTCAAGCTCGTGCTGATACGACAAAATCGCGCCCGTAACGCCAATGATAAGCAGCGGGATAGAAAAAACGATCGATAAAATAAGATGGATGTTAAACAAAATTTTGTTTTGCCTCAAAAGCGAGCTCATTGCAGATCCTTGTAAATTTTGATTGAGAGTCGCAATTATATTGCGCGATTTTAAATATTTTCAAAGCGAGGGGTTGTTATTTAAATTTAAGCAGCAATTTTAGAGGAAACGTGCCGCAGCGCAAGAATATAGGCATTACAGGAGCGCACAGGCACTTCGCGCAACGTCATAAACCGCGTACTTCAGGATCTCAAAGCTAAAAATTTAATCCGTCTTTCGCGCGGCAAAATAACGCTGGCGAGGTAAAATTCTAAGCGCGCCCGTCTGCGTAAGACTAGTCCGTATTTATTTTAAATGAAACATTGGTTTTGACTTAAGAAGTCCGAAATTACAATATCGAAATAGTAGTTTTTGACCCATTTTTTGATATAATCAGCATCTAAATTTTAACGAAAAACGGCCGCCTTGAACGAACAAAGACGCCGCTTTAGTATAAATTTGAAAGATAAAATCGGGGGCTTATAAAGGAGTTTATATGATAGATCCTAACGCAAAGAGAAAACGACAACTTACGATATGCTTTGCTATTTTAATGGTTATTCTGCCGCTTGCTTTTTTGTGCATGAAATATATCGATAAAGAGCCCGACGATTTAAAGCAGAGCTCTACTATCGATCAGCCGACGATACAGAAAAAAGAGACGAGCAAAGAAAATTTTCAAATTCCGCAAAACAGCGATAAATTTATCGACAAGATCGACGCAACGATTGAAAAAGATATCGCAAATAACTCCGTTCAAATTCCGCCTATCGATAAAGCGTCCGAAAATTCAGAACAAAGCCCAGCTATCGATCAGCGCGCGACACCAAAAAAAGAGGCAAGCACAGGAAAAGCTGAAATTCCGCAAAATAGCGGTAAATTTAGTGGCAAGAAAAGTAATAAATTTACGGGCAAAAAAGACGTAACAATATATAAAAAAGATATCATAAATAACTCCGTTCAAATTCCGTTTGAAGTGCGCGATATGATGGTATCTCAGAGCAAAAAGAGGCTATATAGTCTCGGGCACGACAGAGATGGTATAAGCGTGATAGATATATCAAATTTAGACCACATAGAGTTACTTGGGCTTTTTTATTTCCCGGAGGCTAGATATAACGTAGAAAATATCCAAGCGGCCGAGTCAAACGACGGAGAAAGCCTATATGTTGCAAGCCCAAATTTAGGTATTCTACGCCTTGACGTTAGAGATCCTAAAAATATAAAAATCGCGACTAAATTTCAAGCCAAAGGTTTCTCCAAAATAAAACTAAGCGAAAATAACCAACTAGCCTACGTAAAAGCCAAAAATGGTATGGTTATTTTAGATATTTCGTCGGATAATATAAAAATGTTAGGCGAGTTTATAGGTATGGAGACCTTTAATCCGATAGAAAAAGGCGATATAGCTGTATACTCGGACAAATACGTTTTCATGTCCGACTTTGCGGGTCTTCATGTGCTTGACGTGAGCGATCCGAAAAATATAAAAGAGGTTTATAAACGAGATAATTTCGGAGTCATTATAAATTTACAAATTTCTGCCGATAAAAAATATCTATACGCAAACGAACTTCATAATTTTAATGTTTACGGTATCAAAAACATAGACGATATCGAGCATCTGAATAACTATATCGTTAGTAATAGAATTTATACTTTTGATATCGGCGGGGATGACGAAATAATATATTTGTCTAGAAGCAAAGACGGCTCGGACGATACGGCTTTGCCGAGCATAGATATCTTAGATATTTCCGGCGGATTCGAGCCTACCTGCCTAAAAAGCTATTATATGCCGGAGGCTGATGATGTAAATTCGGCGATACCTTTAGACGAACGCGGTATGATTATATCTTTAGTGTCCGATTTTAAAGGTTTTATAAGCGTTATAAAAAATAACGATGATACAAATACTTTAACAGAAGAACCCATAAAAAATAAGATAGGAAGCAAAGAGCTAGAGGATTCAAGTAAAAATATAGACAAATCAAAGCCTGTTTGGGATCTGCCTTTTTCTCAAAACGGCTTTTCGTCTATCAATATGGCCGTATCTACCGACGACGGATATATATTGGCCGGAGAATACGAAAGCGGTAGAAGTCCCGATCTTTTTATGAAGGTTGATAAGAGCGGACGCGAAATTTGGAGAAAAATAATCGATAAAAGCTTTATCGGAAGAGGAAATTTAATAGCGGCTCAGATGCAAAGCTACTACGTATTAGGAAACGAAGAGGCGGCTTACATCGTAGATAAGGCGACATATAAAATCTCAAATACGCTTCCTCGCACCCTAAAACAGATAGCTCCGACGGATAATGATGAATTTGTGGCGTGCGATTATGGAAATAATATATTTAGAATGGATAAAAACGCAAAAATAATCTGGGAGAAACCGATCGACGTTTCCCATCTGCCAGATACTTTTTATAACAGTTACATTTACGATAGAACATCCCCGGATAAGCAACCGGAAGTAAAGAAAATTAAAGAACCGAAAGACGGTCTTATAAAGATATTAAAAACGAGTGACGGAGGTTTTATTCTGGTCGTAGAAGAGCTAGGAATTCTTAAATTTAACCCGGACGGAAACCTTATATTTGAAACCAAAATAGATATGAACGGGTATTTTTTAAAAGATATGATCGAGAGTGACGACGGCTCGATTTTGATGTTATTTGAAACAAGCAATACCGTTGATATTATAAAGCTAAATGGCCGAGGCGAGCTTATAAAAAAATCGACCGTTTATGAAAGTAAAGATTCATTTTATCTAGCCTCTATCGCTAAATACAAGGAAGGCAAATATTTAATAGGGCTTAAGTTATCAAAAGATGATCGCCTGCTGCTTCTTGAAATAGACGGCGAAAACAATGTAACGGATCAAAAATATATAGACAATCTCGGAAAATATGTAACCTTTCATAATCTATTAAATATACCGGATAGGGGCGTGTTAGTCGCGGGACGTAGAACATATACAAAAATAAGACCGCCTGAATATATAGGAGGCGAGCTAGTAAAACTCTCCGACTACCATATAGAAGAAGCCTATATGTTTATAGTAAATTTTCACCAAAAGCTAAGCGAGCAAAATTTTAGCGCCGAAGATAGAGAATAAAGCGCCAAATTAGCGTCTAAATTTAATGAAAGAGTTTTGACGAGATTAGCTACGCCGCATGGTTTATAAGAGGCATAAAAGAGACAGAAACAGCGGCATTAAATTCGGGGCGGGATTTTTATATGCACGAAAGGACATAGACTTTTTGCAAAATTTTATATCAGAAAAGCTCGCTGAAATTTCAAAAGCTTAAGTGAATAAGCAAAATGTCCGAGCTTGATTTAACGCTAAAAATATCCAAATTTTTCCCTAAATCCGTAGCCGCAAAAGGTTACGACGAAAAGCGACAAAGCCTTGAAAATTTATGACAAGTTGCGGCAAAGTGGCACAGTGATCGCGAACAGTAGCTGCATTTATGACAAGCCGTAGCAAAGCGGCGTAATGTTCGCGCGGTCAAGCCCAAAGCAAGCCCAAAAAGATGAGCCAGGCGCTTAAAATTTAACTCACGATCTTAAAAACCAAAATTCCAAACCGCTCCGTCAAAATCGTCAAAATTTAGCCTATTTTTTACCTAAAATTTCGTAAAATTACGACCTTAAATTTTCAAAAAGGACGCAGATGAATAAAAGTTTGGAATTTAGAGCCGACATCGGAATGCTCTTCGTGGCGATCGCTTTTGGGCTCGGGTATCTGCCCACCTCGCAGGCGCTTGCGAGCAACAACGTCTTCGTACTGCTATTTTGGCGCTTTTTCGCCGCGAGCATCATCGCAGGCGCGATATTTTTCCCGAAGCTCAAAGCCATAACTTCGCGCGAGATCAAGCACGGCGCGGTGCTTAGCCTATTTTTATTCGCGGGTTTTACGTCGCAGACCTTCGCCTTTAAATTTGCGCAAAGCTCCTCCGTGGCGTTCATCATCGGCCTAAACGTCGCGCTCGTACCCTTCATCGCCGCGGCGCTGTTTAGGCACAAAATTTATTCCTACGCCTACGCGGGCATCGCGCTTGCGATCGCTGGGCTCTATCTCATCGGCGATACGCAGCTTGGGCTCGGCAAGGGCGAAGCGCTGGCGCTAGTCTGTGCGTGCGCGTATTCGTTTCACATCGTGCTGACCAACCGCTTCGTGCAAAGCTGCGACGTAGCGGGCATCGCCTACGTACAGATCCTCTGCTTAAGCGTGCTTTGCTGCTTTGCGACGATTTTTTTTGAAAGAGTAAGCATCGTGCCGGTGATGGATCGAAGTTTTTTCGTCGCGATGGCGGTAATCTGCCTGCTGGGAACGGTTTTTGGCTTTTTTGCGCAGGCCTTGATGCAAAAATACACGACGCCCGTAAAAACCGCTCTGTTTTTCACGCTAGAGCCCGTAACGGCGGGCATTATGGGCGTATTCGTGGGCGGCGAGAGGCTAAGCGCGATGCAAATTTTAGGCGCGGCGCTCATCCTCGCAGGCGTTTTGATAAGCGAGATCGGAAGCTACCTCAGCGCAAAACGGAGCAGATCCGCAGGCGCTTGATTTTGCGGCGTCATAAAATTCCGTACCGTATAAAATTTGCACGCAGAATTTCGCACTGCATAAAATTCTACGCCTTAAATTTCGCGGCGAAATTCCGTCTTAAATTTTACAAAGCGGAACCAAGCGGCGGAATTTTAGCGATGAAATTTTGTCCGTTAAGCAGTGCGATGATAAAATAACGAAATTTTAACAAAGGAGCCCCTATGAAAAAAATCATCTTTCTTGTTGCCGCGCTTGCGGGCATGCTGTTTGCCAAAAGCGTAGAGCTAGAGACGCTGCCCGATCATAAAGACGGCGTAAATCACCTGGAATTGGTGCTGATCTTAGATAAATCAGGCTCGATGAGCGGGCTTGAGAGCGATACGATCGGCGGATTTAACTCGATGATAGAAAAGGAGCGCAAAGAGGGCATCGACGCCAGCGTCACGACCGTGCTTTTCGATACGAAATTTAATGTCATCCACGACCGCACGCCGCTTAAGAAGGTCGAAAACCTAACGTCCAAGGAGTACTACGCCGGCGGCAACACCGCGCTACTTGACGCCGTCGGCAGCACGATAGCGCGTATCGAGCGAGTGCCTGACATCTATGCCAAAAACAATCGCGTGCTTTTCGTCATCATCACCGACGGACAGGAGAACTCGAGCCGCGAATACTCCAAAGCGCAGATCAAAAAGATGATTAGCGACAAGCAGGAAAAATACGACTGGGAGTTTATATTTTTAGGCGCTAATATCGACGCCGCGAGTGAGGCGCAAAGCATCGGCATCAAAAGCGAAAATGCCCTAAAATACGAGAATTCCAAAGAGGGCGTAAGTAAAAATTTCGAAGCGGCGGCCGAGATATCCAAAGACGTAGCGACCGACAATAAAGCAAACTCAAAGTGGCGCGACAAGGTGCTACAAGATAAAAAATAGCAAATCGCGAGGCGAGGCGCGCTAAAATTAAGCGCCGCTGCGGAAACCAGTAGCGGTGCGAAAATATACGGTGATGTGCAGTGCGCGGCGCAAAACGAGCTTTAGTAAAAAACACTGGCGGCGGCGCAAACGAGTTGTGGCGCTAAATATTCAGCGCGAAAACACGAGCGGTGGCGCGGAAACAGATAGTCCACCGGGTCGCTCGCCGAAAAATTTAACGCGAATATGCGCCGCAATAAAAACAGGCGCGCGAGGAATAAAACGGCGTGAAGCGGAGCTAAAAATTCCGCGACCTAGCGGTACGGCGTGCGTCGCGTATTGATTTTTACTCAGCGCACTTTAGAATTTTATTTTGATTTTCTCATGCGCCGCGCGGTATTGCTTTTGCCTGCGCTGCTTTGTGCGAAACGGAAACTCAAATTTTGCTCGCCAAATTCAGACGCTTCGCGAAGGACGCCGATTTACACGGCGAGCAAACCACATTTCGCAAACGGCGCTAAATTTACGGCGCACAAATTCCGTTTTTCTCAAACGACAGGTAAATTTCGCCCCTTGCAAGTGATAGCTAAATTCCGCCTTTCGCAAGCGGCGCCAAATTTTAAAATTTAGGCGCTACAAAACGGGCGCAGCTGCTAAGCGCGGCTGAATTAAAATTTCGTAAATTTAACTAGGAGGAGCTTATGAGGGTATCCGAGATCGACACGCCGTCGCTGCTGATTGATCGCGAAATCATGCTTCGCAATCTGCAAAAGATGCAAAGCTACGCAGACGCCGCGGGCGTGAGCCTGCGCCCGCACACCAAAACGCACAAAATGCCCTATTTCGCGAAGCTACAAGAGAGCATCGGCGCTGCGGGCATCACGGTCGCCAAAACGGGCGAGGCCGAGGTTATGGCGGCAAACGGACTGAAAGATATATTTATCGCAAATGAGATCGCGGGCGAGCTAAAATTTCAGCGCATCATCGCGCTTTTGCGCGCGGGGATAAACTTAAGCTTCGGCGCAGATAGCATAGAGCAGGCGAGCCTAATAGAGCGCGCCTTTGAGCGCAGCGGCACGAAGGCCTGCGTGCTTGCCGAGATCGAAGTGGGCGAAAACCGCTCTGGCTTCGTAGAAAAGCAGGATTTCGCGGCGTTTATAAAATTTATAAAAGGCTGCAAAAATATAGAATTCCGCGGCGTGTTCTCCCACGACGGCCACTCCTACAAAGCCGCCGATAAGAGCGAATGCGAGCACATCCACCTAGCCGCGCAGCGCCGCACGCTGGAGTTTGCGGATATCGCGTGCGAGCTAGCTCTACCCGCACGCGTCGTTAGTATCGGCTCTACGCCCTCGCTCATCAACGATTTTGAAATTTTAAAGGGCGTCACCGAGATCCGCCCAGGCACCTATATCTTTATGGATGCCTCGCAGGCGCAGGCTTACGGCGATTATTCGATGAATGCGGCGAGCATCCTTACGACCGTCATCAGCAGACCTACGGCGGATCGCATCATCACCGACGTCGGCGCCAAGGGGCTTACGCAGCAAAGGCGCACCGAGGGCTTCACGGCAACGCCCGGGCTCGGGCGCATAAAGGGCACGGATGTGTGGATAAATGGCGTTTACGACGAGCACGCGATCATCTACGACAGAGCGCTGCGAGACGCTGTGCGCGTGGGCGAGCGACTCGAAATTTATCCAAACCACATCTGCCCTGTCGTAAATTTACACGAGTTCGCCTATCTCGTTAGCGGCGGCGAGGTCATAGAAAAGATCCCCGTGCTATGCAGAGGCAAGCTGCAATGAGCGGGCAAATTTAAAGGTGCGATTTGCGAGTTTGCAAAGCAGGATAGACTGCAATGAGCGGTAAATTTTAAATGCGCAGCGAGGTAAAATTTTAGCGTCGGCGTAGAGTACGACTTAAATTTAAAGCGTGCGGGTTGGCTAAATCGTTCTGCTCTGCTTGGGTAAAATTTTATCGCCTTGTGCGAGCGAGCTTTTCCTGCGCGACGCTGCTTTTAAATTTATCGGTTTCATACAAAGCTAAGCTTTGCGTAGTATCATACAGGATCGCGGGCCGTGTCGCTTCTGCGACGGCGTGCAGAGCCTAAAGGATGCGCTCAAAAGCGGCGGCAACGAAGCGAGTAAGGTGCAAGCTAGCGTGATTTTAGGCGAATATTTCGTAATTAAAGGCGAATTTACGCAGGTAGGCGGCACCTCGAAGCCGTAGCCCAAAACTCTAGCGAACCGGAGGAGGAATACGACGACTTACTAAACGATGAGATTTACAAGACCGATCTGCTCCTAGATATGATGGGTCGCTTCGGGTTTTTAGTGAAGTGAGGCTATGCGGCGGGTAAATTTGCGGTATAAATCCAGCGATTTGCGGGTCAAACCGCGCCAAATTTAGCCCGCGAAAACGGCTATAAATTTAACGAAAGGCAAAAATGAGGCTTTGGACGATAAACTTTAAATATCTCGACGCAAAGGGGCTGGTCGCACTTTGGCGAGAGGCTCTGCTGGCTAAAAACGTGCTGGCGGGACTTACCAAGGGCTACAAAAATCATCCGCAGCTTGACCGCTTTTACGCGCATGAAAACGCACGTGAGGCGATAAACGCGTATCTGGCGGAGGTTTATGCGCAGGCCTGCGCTCGCGGCTATAAATTTGACGCAGCAAAAGTGGGCAAATTTGACGAGCGAAATTTAGCCAAAATAGCCGTCACTCGCGGACAGATAGAGTATGAATTCGCCTTTTTACAAGAGAAGCTAAAATCACGCGATATCAAGGCTTACGAGCAAAATTTAAGCGTTAAAGATATAGAAATCGCGAGCATTTTTAAAGAGGTCGAGGGTGAAATCGAGCCGTGGGAAAAGGTGAAAATTTAGCGCCGTCGTGCGCGGCAGAGGCGACGAGTATATTCGGCTTATGCGAGCGAGCTTTTCCTACGCGGCGCTACTTTTAAATTTATCGGTTTCACATAAAGCTAAGCTTTGCGTAGTATCATATAGGATCGCGCGGCGAGCGGCTTCTGCGGCGTCGCACACGCCGCGATCGATCAGCGGCGTAACGTGGCGGATTAGCGCCAGCGTCATGATCTTGCCCCAAAGATGGAAGTTTACGCGACTATTTAAGCCTTTCGTAGCTTTCGCGAAAGGCGTGTATAAAACCACTTATTCTCGTTAAACACTGCGTCTGTAGGCAAACGAGATTATTTTCCGATTTCGGAAATTTCTTCTACTAGCGTCTTGGCGATAAGTTCGATATCTTCCGGCTCATCCTCGGCATCTCGTTGATATGTCCCAATTTGTAAGTTAACCGCAAGATCTTTAAAGTAAGAATATTTCGTCGTTGATGTAGAGATAGCATGCAAGGCTAGCCTTGTGCCAGTATTATCAAATATTTCGACGCTATAGTCAAAATATGGCTTATTTAAAGCATTGCCGCCGTAGTTAAAGCGCCTGAGGTAGTTCATTGTAATATCAATTTTATAATCTTTGCCCTCAACGCCAAGCAAACCGATCTGTGCAAGATTTTTGTTTATTGCCGCTACAAAATCCTTTTTTAGCTCTTGTTCGTTCTTATATGTAAGATTTGCTTTATTTCTATGATCTTCCGTAAGTGAAAATTTAAAATCGCCTAGGACATATTTTGAAACGCCCTTCTGTAAAGGAGTGGGCTTTACGTCATAATGATATCCACCGCCACAGCCTCCAAATAATATAGCCAAAATAAGAGGAAAAAGAATTCTCAAAAACCTATGTTTCATAACATTCCTTTTAAAAATTTAATTCTGCACTGAAAAGTATAATGAAAATGCGCTATATAACTCCTTAAAAATTTATGCAAAACTCTATGTAAACATTTTTTACATAAAATTGGGTTCTTACGATAAAAATTTAAGTAAAGTATGCTTGTGCTCAAATTCAGATTAAATAATTAATTCACCGTATTTGCTTTGCCCTAATCGCCTCGTAAATTTCATCGACGCCGCTTAGGTTTTGATCCAAAACCTCCCTCGCCTTTTTTAGCGTGCGTGCGCCGAAAATCCCGTCCTGCTTGGCTCCGATGCTTTTTTGGATATATAAAATTTTCTCTTTCTGCGAAGGTCCTATCTGTGGCGCGGTGCTCTGCGCCGAAATTTCAGCGCCGGATCCGTTTGTATCGACGGCGGCGGCAGAGTTTGCGTCCGTCTGCTCGCCTTTTTTCAAACCGAGATTTCGCGCAAGATCAAATCTCGCGTCAAGCTCATAGAGGCTAGGCGCATAGCCGAGGCTTGCCGCGATGCCGTAAATCGCCCCGAGCAGGCAGCAAGTGATCAAAATTTTACGAAATTTAACGAAGGCCTTTTGATTTTGCATACCCGTTCGGTATTCCGCGGGCACCTTGCGCCTGCGAAACATCGTAACGAGCGCGCTAAGCGGAGTAAGGACGCACCAAGACGCGACCAAGCAAATCGCCAAGAAAGCGGCACCGCAAAGCGGAGTGAGAAGATAGCGCTCGGTGAAATTTTCTCCAAAAAATCCCGCCGTAAAAATCAGCGCAAAAAGCCAAAATAGCGAGCCTAGACCGAACCAAACGACGGGCGAATAAACCGGCGAAATTTTATTTAGGCACCTTTTTAGCGCATCCCCCAGCTGCTTCGCGGCTTGCTGCGAGATATATCCGTCGCACGCATCCGCCACGGCGTCTTTCGGCTCGCCGCCCTGCTTCGCAAGCTTTTTTAGCGACGCGTCCAAGGCGGGCTGTGCGGCATAGCGATTAAAAAATTTAAACGCTTCGGCGCCGCTTATCTTGCCGTCCGAGTCCATATCGTTAAGCATCGCAAGCTCGTCCGCAAAAAGATCGTCGAAAATCGCGGGTCGTATAAATGCAAGTAGCGGATCGCCGAAGCCCGCCGCCTCGTATCTTTTACCCAAAAGCTCAAAGCGCAGCTGAGTGATTGTGTGGCTGCCTACGTAGATAAAATCGTGCTCGCCGTCGCCGCCCTGCTCCTCTTTTAGGCGAAACGGGATCTTTTGCGACAGAGACTCGCACGACTGATTGCATAAAAACTCCTGCAGCTCCTGCGCGTAAACGGCGGATCGCACCTGCACGCCTACTTTAGCCCTTGCGTGGGCGCTTACGTTTCTTATATACATAAAGTATCCCTGCCCGCCGCAGCGATCGCACTTGATATATCCGTCGCCAAAGCACGCGGAGCAGCTACGATGTCCGCTGCCATAGCACGCGCTGCATACTTGCGTGCCGCTTCCTCCGCAGACGGAGCACGCTTCATACCTGTATGCCGTGCTCGCGCTTCCGTCGCTGCGGTACTGCGTATATGGGCGGTTTTGCCCGCCGCTACCGCCGCAATTAGGGCAGCTTTTGCGCCCTCGTCCGCCGCAGCTCGTGCAGCGCACCTTGCCGCGACCGCCGCAGCTCGTGCAGCGCACCTTGCCGCCGCCTAGGCAAACGCCGCATTTTTGAAACGCACTAAAGGGCTTAAAATCGTAATACTTCACGGCATTATCCGCCGCAGCTACGCCGCTTTGCGGATCCGATCTAAATTTGGAAAGTAAAATTTCATGCAAAGACTCGCTATGACGCGCATCTCGCAGGCAGTCTTGGGTATGGTTTTGAAACTCTTGCAAATCGTCGCCGAAATGGATCTCCGCCTTCTCTCCGCCCGTTATTTCGCGCTCTTTACACTCTCCGTAAAATTCCCACGAAGCGTCTAAATAGACGCGAAAATCGTAACACTCGGATGAAATTTCTTTTAGATCGCCGCCGTCCGCGCCGTTGCCGTCCACTAAATTTTTAAGATGCCTTAAAAACGGTTCGCTTAGATCAAGTCTGTCAAAATCGCTCATCCAAATAACCTTAAAATTTTATCGTTAAAGCGCGGTTTGAGGCGCGCTCTTTTAAATTTTAAAATTCCGCGCCGAAGCTTCTATGCCGCTCTATCGCGTAAATTCCCCGCGCGGAAAATAAAATTTCAGATCACGCCAGACCGCTTATGACGCCCCCATCCGTGATCTTCATATTTAGCGCGTTAGGAACCTTCGGCAGCCCCGGCATCAACATTATCTTGCCGCAGACGGCGACGATAAAGCCCGCTCCCGTGCGGATCTGAAGGTCCTTGACGCTAAGCTTAAAGCCGCGCGCTCGCCCGAGCGCCTTAGCATCGTCGCTGAAGCTATACTGCGTCTTGGCGATGCAGACGTTTAGCCGCTCAAGCCCCAAAGCCTTGATGTGCTGCAGCGCCTTTTGCGCCTCGGGCTCGAAAACCACCTCGCTCGCGCCGTAAATTTTAGTAGCGATCTTTTCGATCTTGCTCGCCGTATCGTCGCTAAGCTCGTAGGCGAATTTCAGCTCCTTAGCGCGCTCGCACTCATCTATGACGAGGCGGGCTAGCTCAAGCGCGCCCTCGCCGCCTTTGGCGAAATTTTCGCACACCGCCATCTGCACGCCGCGCTGCTTGCAATACTCGCGCACGAAGGCGATCTCCTCGTCGCTATCAAAGCTGAAGCGGTTAAGCGCCACGACCGGATTTAGCCCGAAGTTTTGTAAAATTTCAATATGCCCGCCTAAATTTACGATGCCTTTTTGAAGCGCGGGCAGACCTGGGCTCGCGATACTTTCTTTATCCGCGCCGCCGTTGTATTTAAGCGAGCGGATCGTGCTGACTAACACCGCGGCGTCTGGAGCGATGCCCGCGCGGCGGCACTTGATGTCGATAAATTTCTCAGCCCCGAGCTCGCTTCCAAAGCCCGCCTCCGTTACGGCGTAATCGGCAAGACTTAGAGCTAGCTTGCTCGCCATTATGGAGTTGCAGCCGTGCGCGATATTTGCGAAGGGTCCTCCGTGCACGAGCGCGGGCGTGTGCTCAAGGCTTTGGATGAGATTCGGCTTCATCGCGTCTTTTAGCAGGATCGCCACGGCATCCGCGCAGCCCAGATCGCGCACGTATATCGGCTCTCCCTGCGTATCGTAGGCGACCATGATGTTTGCGATGTTTTCCTTAAGCTCGGCAAGATCGTTCGAGAGGCACAGAACCGCCATTATCTCGCTAGCTGCGGTGATATTAAAGCCGTCCTCACGCTCTACTCCGTCGGTACGCCCGCCCTGCCCAACGGTGATGTGGCGCAGCGCGCGGTCGTTCATATCCATGCAGCGCTTCCATAAAATTTTATCGATCTTTAGCGGGTTTTCTTGATACAGCGAGTTGTCGATGACCGCCGAAATGAGATTGTTTGCGGAGGTGATCGCATGAAAATCGCCGTTAAAATGCAAATTTAGATCATCCATCGGCACCAGCTGCGAGTACCCGCCGCCTGCGGCGCCGCCTTTGATACCAAAAACCGGCCCCAGCGACGGCTCGCGCAGCGCAAGGCAGACGCTTTTGCCTAGGCGTTTTAGCGCGTCGGCCAGACCGATGGAGGTCGTCGTCTTGCCCTCGCCAAACGGCGTCGGATTGGTCGCCGTGACCAAAATAAGCTTCGAAGCGCGCGATCGCGGCTTGATGTTTAGCTTGGCTTTGTAGTGGCCGTACAGCTCGATCTCATCCTCGCCAAGCCCCAAATTTTTCGCAACGTTTGAAATTTTATCCGGCTTCGCCGCATTTGCTATTTCGATATCGCTCAACATTTTCTCTCCTTAAATTTAAAATTTTATCGCGTAGCTTTTACGCATCGCCTCTTTAAATCCGCGCATTAGCTCGCGCGCTATGCGCACCTTATCCGCAAGCCACGCAAGATCAAAGCGCGCGGCGCGAAATTTGCCCCGGCTAAATTTCGATCTCGATACCCACGGGGCAGTGGTCGCTGCCCATTACGTCGCTTAGGATGAAAGCGTCCTTTAGCCGCGAGCGCAAATTTGCCGAGATGAAAAAATAATCGATCCGCCAGCCTACGTTTTTTGCGCGCGCGTTAAAGCGGTAGCTCCACCACGAGTAGGCGTCCCGCAGCTCGCCGCGCACGGCACGGAAGGTATCGACGAAGCCCGCCGCCTCCACCTCATCAAGCCACGCCCGCTCGATCGGCAAAAAGCCCGAGGTTTTGGAGTTTGCTTTTGGATTTGCAAGATCGATCTCTCGGTGCGCGGTATTTACGTCGCCACAAAATATAACCCCGAGCCCCTGCTCCGCGAGGCTGCGCGCGTAGGCTAGGAATTTTGCGTAAAATTCCATCTTATAGGCTAGCCGCGCCTCGTCCTTTTGGCCGTTGGGAAAGTAGATATTAAAAAGCACGACGTCGCCGAAACGGTGCTGCAGCACGCGCCCCTCGTCGTCGGGGAAAAATAGCGCCTTGCTCGTCTCGCTTTTAAATTTAGCCAGGCTTGCCACGCCCGAATATCCCGCGCGAGCGGCGGAATTTAGATCGATCTGAGAAAATCCGAGCTCGTAAAGCCCTTTGGGGGCGTCCTTTTCGCTCACCTTGATCTCTTGCAAGCCCAAAAAATCGGGGTTTTGCTCCGCAAGCCACGCAAAGCCGTCTTTGCCGAGTACTGCGCGCAGTCCGTTTACATTCCAACTAATCAGTTTCAAATTTAGCCTTTGGCGCAAAAATTTTGGTATGATTATACGAAATTTTGACTAAATTTAAAGGAAAATTATGCGCAATCAGCCCAAATACCGATTTTTTGCCAATTGGAGCTACGCGATGGCGGGTCTTGCCGAGATGCTGCGTAGCGAGCGTAGCTTTAGACTCGAGCTTTGCGTGTTCGTCCCGCTCCTACTGTCGCTATTTTTTTGGAATTTCGGCGCGGTGCTAAATCTATTTTTGATCTTCGGCGCGGTCTTTACGCTCACAACCGAGTGCATAAACTCCGCTGTCGAGCGCGCGGTCGATCTCGCCACGAGCGAAATCCACCCGCTAGCCAAGGGCGCCAAAGACACCGCAAGTACCGCCGTGATGATGAGCCTATTTCTCAACGCCGCGCTGTGGGGCTACGCGCTGATAGATAAGCTATTTTAGCGGCAACTGCGTATAAAAATTTAATTTCGCCGCAGCGCCTATAGATAAATGGCAAATTAAGCCTAAATTTCGTAAAATCACCGCTAAGACGCGAGGTCGCGTAATACGTTTAAAGGCAAACGATGCAAAGTTCAACCCCATAAATCCCGCTAAATTTAAACTAAATCAACCACCAAAATTTAAATTTAACGGAGAAAAACCATGAAAAGACGAGACTTTCTAAAACTAGGCGCGCTTGCGGCAGCTTCGGCGCAGGCAAAACAGTTTGACGCGGCGGCGCAGGCGATATTTGACGAGCAGATGGGGCTTTGCGCGAATAAATTCGGCGCATTTTACGTAAAAACCATCGGTGGCAGGGTTGTCGGCACCGAGCCCTTTGAGGGCGATGCGATGCCAACGGTGCTAAACAACGCCCTAAGCGATCACATCCAAAACGAAACGCGCGTGAAATACCCCTACGTGCGCAAAAGCTTCCTCGCAGACCCGTCAAATCCAAAGCCGCAGCTTCGCGGCAAAGAGCCCTTCGTGCGCGTTAGCTGGGACGAGGCGATAAAGCTAAGCGCTAAAATTTTAAAAGAAAACTTCGACAAATACGGCTCGGAGGCCATTTACGGGCAGCTTTATCAGTGGGGCAGCCTAGGCAAGGTCGGCCACTCGCAGCGCACCGCAAAGCGCATGCTAAACGCGCTAGGAGGCTACGTGAGCGAGCTTGGCGGCTACTCATACGGCGCGGCGACGGCGTTTTTGCCTCACGTGACGGGTTCTATCGATCCGACGCATAATCCTACGCGCTGGGAGGGCGTGGTAAAGGAGGCTAAAACGATCGTGTTTTGGGGTACGAATCCCGTCGTATCAAACAAGATCGCTATCGGCGTGCCGATGCACAACTCCTACGCCTACTACGAGATTATGAAGGATAAATTTAAAAAAGGCGAGATGAAAATTTACAGCGTGGACGTCTACCGCAACGAAACGGCGGAGTATTTCGGCGCGGATTATCTTGCCGTGCGCCCTTGCACCGATACGGCGATGTTGATCGGGCTTTGCGAATATCTCTATGAAAACGGGCTTTACGACAAGGAATTTATCGAGCGCTACACGGTCGGGTTTGATAAATTTAAGGATTATTTCACAGGCGCGAAAGACGGCGTGACAAAAGATCTAAAATGGGCGAGTAAAATTTGCGGCGTGAGCGAAAAGGAACTAAAAAATTTAGCTGATACTCTAGCTAAAAAAGACACGCTCATCGTCACGGGCTACTCTATCCAGCGCCAGCACCACGGCGAGATGGCGTATTGGGCGCTCATCGCGCTAGCTGCGATGCTAGGCGACATCGGCAAGACGGGGCGCGGCTACGTGATGAACGATCAGATGCATAAAAACGCAGATATCAGCTTCATCGCGCCAAAGCCTCAGGCATTTAACCCGGCGGTAAACGAAAAATACATCGCCCCGCAGGGCAAGCTAGCCAAAGCCAAATATCACGAGATACCAAATAGCAGGCTCATAGACGCGATCATGGAGCCCGGCAAGCAGATCGAGCGCAACGGCAAAAAGTACGTCATGCCGCGTATTCGCGTGATGTTTAACGCCAACGGCTCGACCTTCACCCGCCACCAGGGCACCAACCGCGCGGTCGAAGCGATGAAAAAGATCGAAGCGATCATCACCACGGAGCCGTTTTGGACAAGTACGGCAAAGCTCAGCGACATCGTGCTGCCGGCAGCTCTTGAGTGCGAGCGCACGGATATCGAGTTTGCAAACTCGACTAGCGAATACCTTTTTGCGATTAAACCGCTAGTAAAGCCTGCAGGCGAGAGCAAGAGCGACTTTGAGATCGCGCGGCTCATCTGCGCGCAGTGGGGCGAGGAGTACGAGCAGGCCTTTAGCGAGGGCAAAACGGAGCTTGAGTGGGTGAAGGAAATCTACGAAAACGCCGCAAAGCAAGCCGAGGGCATGGGAGTGGCGATGCCTAAATTTGAGGAGTTTTGGCAAAAAGGCTACGTTAAATTTGATAAGATCGACGAGAAAAAGCGCTACTTCACAAACTACTCAGACTTCCGCGCCGATCCCGAGAAAAACGCGCTAAAAACCCCGTCGGGCAAGATCGAGCTCTACTCCGAAGCGGTCGAAAAGCTAGGTTACGCCGACTGCCCGCCGCACGCGACGTGGATGGAGCCGTTTGAGTGGCTGGGCGGCGACGTGAGCAAGTATCCTATCGCTATCAGCGGCGCGCACTCTAAATTTAGGCTCCACTCGCAGCTAAACAGCTCGCTCATCCGCAACTACGCCGAGATCGCAGGCCGCGAACCAGCACTCATCAGCCCCGCCACGGCAAAGGCGCGCGGCATAAAAACGGGCGACGTGGTGAGGATCTACAACGACCGAGGCGAGATCCTCTGCGGCGCGCTGGTGAGCGACACTGCTCAAGATAACGTCGTGATCGTGAGCGAAGGCGCGTGGTACGATCCCGCCGTCTGGGGCGAGCGCAGCCTATGCAAGCACGGCAACATAAACGTGCTAACCAAGGACGTACCGAGCTCGCAGCTATCGCAAAGCAACACCGCGCACACGAGCATGGCGCAGATCGAGAAATTTAAAGGAGAACTGCCGAGTATAACGGCGTTTGATAGGCCTGCGACGATAGAGGTTTAGGCTTTTACGGTTTAAATTTGAGCGGTAAGCTAGCCGCTCAGATTGTTCCGGCTACTTTGGAGCTATCGGCTAGCTCATAACAAATGATAGACTTAATTTTAAGCCAAGGGCGTTAAATTTTGACTATTTCGCTTTGAAATTTAACTGCCTAAATTTCGCTAAATTTCACTTTGGCGGCGGGATTTGTCATAAAAATTTAACTTCATCGGCGAAATTTTGATTAAATTTACCGTTAAGCCTTTATAAATTTTAAAATTTATCTACTATTTTTGCGCTATAATACTTGTAATGCAAATAATGCAAAAGGAGAAATGATGCAAATTTCGGTAAGACTAGATGAAAATATAGGAAGCAAACTCGAAAAGCTGGCACAGGACACCAAACGCACGAAGAGCTTTTACGTACAGGAGGCTATCAAGAGATTTTTGGAGGATATGAGCGACTATATGGACGCCGTGGAAGAGTTAAAAACTATAGAAAACGACCCCGAGCCGCAGTTTTTTACGATAGATGAAGCCGCACGCGAGCTTGGCGTAAAAATATGAGAGTCAAATTTAGCAAAAATGCGCTAAAACAGCTTAAAAAGTTAGATAAAAGCGTGAACATAAAGATACTCAAAAAGCTAAAAGAGATAGAAGCTCTTGAAAATCCGAAGCACGAGGGCAAGGCTTTAATGAATAATTTAGCGGGATTTTGGCGTTATAGAGTCGGCGGATACCGCATAATCTGCAAGATCAAAGATAACGAGCTAATAATCCTGGTAGTCGGCGTCAAAAATAGAAGCGAAGCCTATGATAGCAGCTTTAGCGAAGAATAAGCAGCGGAAAAAATATCGATTTACTCGCAGGAGGCTTTGAGATATTGTTGATCTGTATCTACGCGCGTGAACGCAAAAATAAACGTAGAGGCTCGGGTGTAGGCCTATCTAGCGCGATACTACCTTTGTCTTTTAACGATGTTTAGCTCGCAAAGTGCTGCGGTCGCTGTTTAAACCACTCGCGCAATCAATGCTCAAGCGGTGCGAATTTCGTCGCATTCGCACATAAATAAGCGCGCAGTCCTTCCGTGCCGCAACCGGCGCACAAGGCTTATTTACTAAATTTCGCGCGCCGCCGCTCGCTATTTTATCGCCAAATAGGCTTAGCGCGCTTTTAACTCTTGCGCCAAAGCCCTACCAGCCGTTTATCGCAAACAAAATCGCTAAGTTTTTCTGCGCCAAGAGCTCGTCCGAGAGGCGGTCGTATTCGTCCCCGAGCCCCATTTCTTGCGCCATAGACGGCGGCTCATCGTTCCAAGAGCCCATCGCACCGAATACATCGGCGATCCCCGCCGCGGCAAACGCCCTCAAGCTCGGCTGCGGCAGCGCCGCAAACGAAACGGCGTAATACTCACCCACGGGGACTTCGCCCCACAGCGTCTTAAGCGCATTATCAAACGTCTGCGCAAAGTTTTCGCAGCCTATCTTGCTCGCAAAATCCCTGATTTGCACTAAAACATTCCCGAATTCTGCGCTGTTATCGCGCGCGCTTAGCGCATCCCGCGGCATCCCGCGCCAAAGGCACTCGACGTATTTCACGCGCCAGCCATTTTTGTCGAAATCGTATTTCCACTGCGGCACAAAAATGCTGTCAAAGCCCTCAAAACGACATACGATGCCGTTTACGTTCATCCCCGAAAAGCCCAAAAGCGCTCTATCTTTTGCGAAAGTTGGAATACTAAGCCCAGCGTCCTTCAGACCGAGCTTTAGGCACTGCTCTATCCAACGCCGCCGTGCGGAGATCGGCTCTTCTTCGCGCCCTTTTTGCGCGACCTGTTCGGTAAAAAATTTACGCGCCTTTTGCAGAAACGACGAGCCCGTGCTTTCGTCGGCGCCTTTTTTTCTCGCCGCTTTTTCATTTGACGCTTCTTTGCCGTTCGCGCGCTTTTGCTCTGCTGCGCCGCCGCTATCGATAACTTTGTCCGTCGCACTGCTCTGCACTGCGCCGTACGCATCTTTTTGCTCCGTAGCTTTACTTGCGTCGTTTACGCCGTCCTGTACTGCGCGGCTCGCGTCCTCTGTGGTGCGGAAATGCTCCTTTGCAAACTCAAAATTTAAATATTTTATATATTTTTGATCTTGCGGCAGCGGCTCAGGATTGCTGCGCAGAGCTAATTTTAGCGCGACGCACAGCGCGCACGAGAGATATATTTCGCCGTTCATAGATATCCTTTAAATTTCGATCGCTCTCGTTCATGCGACGGATTATTTATGCTCCGCGCCAAAAACTAGCGGCGGCAAAATTTTAAAATTTTGCGCCTTAGCGACAAATTTAATCACGATAAATTTTACGCGTGAAGCAAAAACAAATCTGCGCAAAGATAGAATTCTCAACCGCCGCGAACATAAAATTTTAAAAGTAGCCGCCGCATCGAAAGAGGTGCCGTTATAAATTTAGAGCAGCTCGCGCACGGATAAAATTCCGAAGCCAAAATCTACAAATGCCACAAACAAGGCGACGCGCGTTAAATTTACGCGCACTTTAAAAACGACAAACCGCTTTAAAAAATTCCAATCGCGCTCGCGCTATGAAATTTTAAAGACAAGTCGCTGCGCCTACGCTGCCGCCAAATTTAAAATAAACCGATCGCACCGCAAAATTTTAAAAGCAAGCCGTTGCGCCCAAACTAGCTAAATTTAAAATTAAGCAATAGCGCCATTTGCGCTACGAATGCCGCTCGTCGGCAAGCTACCACTCGCAAGCTCTGCCCGCAAGTCGCCGATCGCAAGCTCTGCCCGCAAGTCGCCGATCGCAAGCCCTACGCCGCAAGCGCCCTACGCTACGACGTTTGGAAACTCATACACCACGCGGCCGCTTTTGATCGTGCATACCGCAGCGCCCGTAAGCTGCTTGCCAAAAAGCGGCGAGTTGCGCGATTTGGACTTATTTAGCGCCTCGTCGTAAACGTAGGAAATCTGCGGATCGATGATCGTGATGTCGGCTAAAAAGCCCTCTTTGATCTCGCCTTTGTCTTTTAAATTTAGAATTTTAGCCGGGTTAAACGAGCACAGTCGCACCATGTCTTCAAGGCTGATGACGCCATCGTTTACGAGCCTAAGCGTAAGCGGCACGAGGGTTTGAAGTCCTAAAATTCCAAACGGCGCGTGATCAAATTCGATAAATTTATCGTCGGTGTTGTGCGGCGCGTGATCGGTCACGATAGCGTCGATTAGACCGCTTTTAAGCGCCTCTCTGATCGCCTGCACGTCGCTTTGGGTGCGAAGCGGCGGCGACATTTTAAAATTCGTATCGTATCCCATCAGCTCGCGCTCGTCGAAGGTAAAATGATGCGGCGTAGCCTCGCAGGTGACGCGGATACCCTCGCGCTTAGCCTGCTTTATGAGCTTGAGCGACCACGCCGAGCTTACGTGCGCGATGTGGATGTGGCCGCCCGTCTTTTTGGCAAGCAGCAGATCGCGCGCGATCATAATCTCCTCTTTTTCGCTCGCCATCCCCTTTAGACCGAGGATCGCGCTAACCTTACCCTCGTTCATCACGCCGCCGTGGCAAAGCGAGCAATCCTCGCTGTGATTTATCACGAACGAGCCGAAGTGAGCGGAGTATTCAAGCGCCTGTCGCATCACGGAGCTGTCGGTCACGGGCAGTCCGTCGTCGCTGAAAGCCACGCAGCCCGCCTCGAGCATATCGCCCATCTCGACGATCTTTGCGCCCTTGCAGTCCTGCGAGATCGCGCCTATGGGCAATAGATCGATAAGCCCGCGCTGTTTAGCCTTGGCGATCATCGCGCGAGTAATGCTTGAGTTATCGTTTACGGGCCTAGTATTCGCCATCGGAAGGCAGGTCGTCACGCCGCCTGCGACCGCGGTTTCGCTGCCGCTGATGACGTCGTCTTTGTATTCGAGCCCCGGGTCTCTAAAATGCACGTGCATATCGATAAGCCCCGGCATCACGAGCTTACCCGCAGCGTCTATGACGCGATCTGCGGCGGGGCACTCGCGCGTGATCTTTGAAATTTTATCGCCTTCGATCAGGACGTTCGCCTCCTCGCTGCCGCCCCAATTAACAATCGTGCCGTTTTTTATCAAAATTTTCATCGTGCGCTCCTATTTAAATTTATCGTATGAAGTATCGCCATTCGCATCGCCTCGCCGTTTTCTACCTGATCTAAAACGCAGCTATAGCGCGGATCGTCGGCTACGTCGGAGTTGATCTCCACGCCGCGATTGATCGGGCCCGGGTGCATTATCATGACGCCCTCTTTCGCTGCTTGCATTCGCTTGGCGGTAAGTCCGAAAAATTTTGAGTATTCGCGCACGCTCGGGAAGCTCGGCTCGCCGTCTTGCCGCTCAAGCTGAATTCTTAGCATAATGATGACGTCGGTGCCCTCGATCGCCTCCTCCACGCTTTTGCATATCGGGCAGCCGAACGCGTCGCAGTCGCGCAGCATCATCGGAGGGCCGAAGAGCCGCACGTTTATGCCGAGCTTTCGCATCGCCCAGATGTCGCTTCTAGCCACGCGCGAGCGGAATATATCGCCGATGATCGCGACATTTAAATTCTCGATCCTGCCCTTGTGCTCGCTTATCGTAAAAAGATCCAGCAGCGCCTGGCTCGGGTGCTCGTTCAGCCCGTCGCCCGCATTCACGATCGATGCGTCGCAGTTGGCCGCGACGAATTTCGCAGCACCCGAGCAGCTGTGGCGCAGTACGAAGATATCCGTGCGCATCGCCTGCATATTTCTGATGGTGTCGATCAGCGTCTCGCCCTTTTTCGTGCTGCTGTCTCCAGCGGTAAAATTTACGCTGTCTGCGCCCAGACGCTTGGCTGCGATCTCAAAGCTCGTGCGGGTGCGGGTGGAGTTTTCGAAAAACGCGTTGATGACCGTCTTGCCGCGAAGCGAGTCGGATTTTTTGACGTCAGAACGGTTGAGCGCTTTAAACTCGCGCGCCAGATCTATAAAGTCGTAGATGTCCTCGCGGCTCAGATCCTGCGCGCTAAGAAGATGCTTTAGCTTATACATTCCCTCTCCTTTTTTGGGCCGAATTTCAGCCGTAATTGTATAAAAAAATCTCTGATAAAATTTTAAAATTTAAGAGCGGGGCTCAAATTTAGACGCGGAATTTTGCTTAAAATTTCATTTTAGATCATACGAAGCGCGAGCAGAATTTTGGGGTAAAATTTAAAAATTTTGAGATTAAATTTGAGCTTTTTGAGCGAAAATTTTAAAAAATCAGCCGCGTCACTTACATAAAATTTTAAAGCTTTACGCGCGGCGGGCGGCTAGAAAAACGAAGAATTTAAAGCTTATTTAAATACTTTATATAATTTTTCGCACTATTTTCTACGGCTTGCTCGCTTTTATCGTAAGTAAAGCCGTATGAGACGAAATTTGGTAGCGCAACTGTGCCGACAAAATTAAACGTAGCCTTAAATGGCGCTAGCACCTCATCCACGCTAAAGCCCACGATGCCATTTTTAGAGTAGTTTGCCTCAGTCGCGCCAAGCGAGATCGCAAGCGCGAATTTTTTGCCTTTAAGCTTGCCGCCGCTCTCTCCGCCATAAGCCCAGCCGCGCGTAAAAACATCCTCAAACCACTGCTTAAGAAGCGGCGTGCAGTTTGAAAAACGAAACGGAAACTGAAGCACGATTTTATCGTGGCTTTCGAGCAGTTTTTGCTCCTTTTCCACATCGATTTTAAAATCCGCATAAAACGCGTAAAGATCGTGAAGCTCGAACTTATCAGGATGGGCTAGCACAGCATCCCTCCAGTGGCGGTTTATGAGCGAGTTTGCGATATTTGGATGAGCCAAAATAATGAGAGTTTTCATTTCTATCCTTTAAATTTGAAATTGCGGGGCGCATTATAGCCCTACTCCGTAAAATTTTTCTTGTTTTATCGCAAGCAGCCTTAAATTCTAAAGCTTTACCGGCCGCTGCCTGCTTATCT
Source organism: uncultured Campylobacter sp. (assembly GCA_963519515.1). Taxonomy (GTDB): domain Bacteria; phylum Campylobacterota; class Campylobacteria; order Campylobacterales; family Campylobacteraceae; genus Campylobacter_B. Next base: position 85,000 of record CAUQNJ010000003.1, read on the forward strand.
TTACAGCAACTTCAAAGAGCGCAATCTTTAAATTCCAAACTTCATCCACTACTCGCGCTTTATTTTAGAAATGCTCGCCCTTGGGGCACTCGTCGCGTTTTACGGAGGTTTATCACTTCTTTGCAAATATTCATATTCCATTGCGGAAGCTCGCGCGAGTAAAATTTTAACGAAACCACCGCGCAGGAGAAATTTTAATAAAATTTAGCATCGCTTCTCTGCAAGCATTCGCCACAACAAATAAAATTTAGATGAAATCTAGCCGTGCTTTAAACTATATAATCTTGCCATCGGTTCCGTCGTCGGGCTGCGGGTGCTCATCGCGCTCTTATGAGTGTATGCCCCCTTTCGTACAGGCTCGTTACGCTCCTACGAAGACTTGCCGCTTTCCTGCGGGTGGTAGTTGCAACGAAAAATTTGAGTAAAATTTAGCGCTACCTAAATTCTAAAACTTTGCCTATCGGTCGCCTCTTCAAGTTCAGAATTATCGTCGCGCTCCTGCGAGCGCCCGCCGCGCGGCTCCTGCTGCGGCGCGACGCCAAAGCCCTCCAAGACCTTGCCCAGGCTTTCATTAGCGTCCTTGATGATGCCTTGCAGGCTTTCGCCCATTTTATCGAGGTTTTTGCCCGCCTCGCGCGCCGCCGCCTCGCCCTGCTTTATCAGATCCTTGGTCCTATCCACGTTGCGAGCGGCGAAATCGCTCAGCGCTTCGGGCGCCTTTTTCTGCAAATTTTGCAAGGCCTCGCCAAAAACTTTAGCATCGTTTGCAAGCTCGTCTATCGTGGAGTTCAGATCGGAGTTTCGCTTGCGCTCAAAACCCTGCGGAACGGAATTTTGCGTGGAGCTTTGCCCCGAGCTATCCACGCTTTTATCAAAATTTTGTCCTTGATTACCCGCGCTAAAATTCTGTTCCGATCGTGCGCTTTGCTCGCGATCTTGTCCGTCCGATCCGCCGTCGCAGCCGCCCAAAATACATATCGCGGCTAGCGCTAAAGTAAAATTTCGCGCCGCGTTTAAAAAGCTAAAATCGTTTATAAAACTAAAATTTCTAGCGCGACCCTCTGAGATAAAATTTAGTCCGCCCTGCGCTGAGATAAAATTTCGCCCGTCGCTAGCCCGAGTAAAATTCCGCCAGCCGTATGTCGAAGTAAAATTTCGCGCACCGCCTGCCGAAACAAAATTTTGCTCTCGCTCAAAGCCCAGTTCGCCGCTTGCTCGGATAAAATTCTGCACCGAATCACATCCGCACCCTTTCAAAATTCGTCTTTTCAAAATCCGCTCCTTTAAATTTCATCTCTCGCAGGCGCGCTTGGGAGCCGCCCGAAAAACAGATCGCTTCTAAGCTTCAAAAGCAAGCAGATAGCGATATCGGCGCTTTGTTCGCGGATGTAGTTTCGATCGCCTTTTAGATGAAATTCGCCAACGATCTGTTTGCCGCCCTGCTCCTTCGCGCCGATAAAGACCGTCCCTACGGGCTTTTGCGCGCTTCCGCCGCCGGGGCCCGCGATACCGCTTACTGCAAGAGCGAAGCTCGCCCCGCTGCTTTGCAGCGCGCCCTCCAGCATCTCGCCCACGGTCTGCGCGCTGACCGCGCCGTAGCGAGCGAGAGTATCTTCGCCCACGTTGAGCCAGAGATTTTTTATCTCGTTGGCATAGCTTACGAGCGAGCCGTCAAAAACGTCGCTCACGCCCGCGACCGCGCCGAATTTTGCGGCAATGAGCCCTGCGGTGCAACTTTCGGCAAAGGTGATCTTAGCGCCTATTTCGCGCAGTCTATCCACCACAAAGCCCATAAAATCGCCGCCTTCGATGTAGCAGCTCTCATAATACTTGCCGACGCTTTGCAAAAACGAGTCCAGCGCTCCGAATTTCATCGCACTGGCGCGCACGAGCAGCAAAAAGGAGCAAGGCCTGCTGATCGTAAGCGAAATTTTATAACTGATCGCAAGGCTCTCCAGGCGCTGCTTTACGCTTTCATATTCGCAATCGAATAGATAAAAACTCTCGCCCGCGCTCGGCGCGTCTTGGAGGATCGGCGGCAAGCTCTGCAAGCAAAGCGCCTTGATCACGTTTACCGAGCAGCCTCTGACGTTTAGCAGGAAGCTGTTTTTCGCCACCGCGCGTGCCATCGAGGGCGCTAAGGTTTCTCCGTTTTTCAGCTCGAGCGAATCGAAAGAGAGCGTCGATAAAATTTTGCCGACGACCGCGTAGGCGGAGTTTGCCGCAAAGATCGTGATAAAATCGTACGAATCGATCATCTTTTCAAGCGCGAAGGGCAAAACCTTATCGTTTTCGCTTAAGAATTTCAGATCGTCGATCCGCCCAAAAACTCGTTCGTAGCTGCGAGAAATATAGCTCATCAAAGCCGCGTCGTAGCGGATCTCCTCGCCGATTACAAGGATAATATTTTTCATAAAGACCCTCATTAAATTTTCGCACATTATAGCATAAACGCAGACTGCTCTTTCAGAGCTTTTTAATGGCGTTTTGGATAAACTTCACAAATTTTTTAAGACACGAAAAGGTACAAATATGGACTACAAAGATACTCTCTTTCTTCCTACGACGGACTTTGCGATGCGAGGCGCGTTGCCGCAAAACGAACCTGCGCGGTTTAAGGCATGGTACGACGAGCGTAAAATTTACGAAAAGATGAAGGCTAAACGCAAGGGCGCAAGCGTCAGCTTCAATATCCACGACGGCCCTCCGTACGCTAACGGACACCTCCACATCGGCCACGCGCTGAATAAAATTTTAAAAGACATCATCACCAAAACCCATTATTTCTTCGGCGAGGATATCCGCTACGTGCCGGGCTGGGACTGCCACGGCCTGCCGATCGAGCAGCAAGTAGAGATCAAGCTAGGCGAGCGGAAAAAATCGCTTTCAAAAGTGCAGATCCGCGAGCTTTGCCGTCAGCACGCCAAAGAGTTCATCGACGTGCAGCGCAATGAATTTAAAGATATGGGGATTTTGGGCGACTGGGACGATCCGTATCTGACGCTAAAATTTGAGTTTGAGGCTGAAATTTATAAAGCGCTCTGCCAGATCGCGAAAAAAGGAATTCTGATCGAGCGCTCAAAGCCCGTGTTTTGGAGCTGGGCGGCAAAAAGCGCGCTCGCAGAAGCTGAGGTTGAGTACAAAGACAAAGAGGACTACTCGATCTTCGTGTCGTTCGATCTAAGCGATGAAGCGAACGCTAAAATCGGCGCGAAAGGCGCCAAAGCGGTCATCTGGACGACCACGCCTTGGACGCTGCCCGCAAACGGCGCGATATCTTTGAACCCGAATGAAATTTACGCGCTGACGAGCGAAAATTTGATCCTTGCAAAACCTTTGGTCGAAAGCCTCGTAAGCCTGGGCATCACCAAGGGCGAGATCGTAAAAGAATTTAAAGCAGCCGAGCTTGAGGGCTTAAACGCGATCAATCCGCTAAACGATAGGGATTCAAAATTTATCCTCGGCGAGCACGTTTTAATGGATGGCGGCACGGGGCTCGTGCATACGGCTCCGGGACACGGCGAGGACGATTATTTCGTAGGGCTTAAATACGGCATCGAGGTGATTATGCCCGTGGATGAGGGCGGCTGTTTCGATCAAACTCTTAAAACCAAAAAACTCTTCCGCGCAGACGTCGTAGATGAGCTCGTGGGGATGCATATTTTCAAAGCAAACGAGAGAATTTTACAGATCCTAGGCCCTGCGCTTATCAAATCCGGTAAATTCGTCCACTCCTATCCGCACTGCTGGCGCACGCACAAGCCGGTGATCTACCGCGCGACGAAGCAGTGGTTTATCGCGATGGACGAGCCTAAACTCAGCGGCAAAACTCTGCGCCAAGTAGCCCTTGAAGAGATCGGCAAGGTTAAATTTTATCCGCAAAGCGGCATCAACCGCCTAAGCTCGATGATAGAAAACCGCCCCGATTGGTGTATCTCGCGCCAAAGGGATTGGGGCGTGCCGATCGCGTTTTTCCGCGATAAAAGCACGAAAGAGCCGATCTTTGATGAAAAAATTTTAAATAATATCTACGAAATTTTTAAAGCCAAGGGTGCGGATGCTTGGTGGCAGATGGAAATTTCGGAGCTCTTGCCGCAGGACAGCGGCTATAGGCCCGAAAATTTAGAAAAGGTGATGGATATCTTAGACGTTTGGTTTGAAAGCGGCTCGACGTGGAAGGCGGTGCTGCAAAGCGGCGTCTATGATGCGGGCAAATTCCCTGCAGATATGTATCTTGAGGGCAGCGACCAGCACCGCGGCTGGTTTCAAAGCTCACTACTTCTAAGCTGCGCGATCAACGAATGCGCGCCGTACAAAAGCATCCTCACTCACGGATTTACCGTCGATGAGAAGGGTCAGAAGATGAGTAAGTCCGTCGGAAACGTCGTCTATCCGCAAGAGGTCGCCAAGAGCCACGGCGTTGAAATTTTACGCCTGTGGGTCGCGATGAGCGATTATTCGACCGATCTAAAGATCAGCGACAATATCCTAAAGCAGGTAAGCGAACAGTACCGCAAGATCCGAAATACGATAAGATTTCTGCTCGCAAGCACCAGCGATCTGGGCGAGATCGAGACGGGTAATTTTACGCGGCTCGACCGCTGGATCCTAACGCGCGCTGCAAACGCCTTTGCGGGCGCGGAAGCGGCGTTTAGAAACTATGATTTTTCAAAAGGCTTCAATCAACTACTAAACTTCTTAAGCGCCGATCTGAGCGGAATTTATCTTGATATCTGCAAAGATAGGCTCTACTGCGACGCACCCGACGAGCCGCGCCGCAGAAGCGCGCAAAGCGCGATCGCGCTGATTACGCGAGCTCTGCTGCCTCTGATCGCACCTACGCTAACCTACACAATCGACGAAGTGATGCAGTTCGCGCCGCGTATCATCAAAGAGGGCAAGGAGGATGTCTTTGATCTGATCTACAAGCAGGTAGAATTTGACGATTTCATAGAATTCGACGAAATTTTGATCAAATCCAGGGAGAAATTTTTCGAGCTTATCGATGCGCTTAAAAAGGACAAGATCATCAAATCGACGCTTGAGCTGGTTTTGCAGACGAGCTCGAACGAAATTTTATCAAACGACATCCTAGGCGTGGCGGATTGGTTCATGGTAAGCGACGTGGACACTCTGCAAAGCGGGCCTGCTCTAGCGGAGTTTAAGATAAACGACGAAATTTTCCGTCTCGTAAAATCATCGAAGCACAAATGTCCGAGATGCTGGAAATTTAACGCAAAAGAGCCTGATGAGCTCTGCCCGCGCTGCGCGAAGGTCATGCATGCTCGCTAGCCCCATAAGTCTCGGCTTCGTATTTTTTACGATCGCGCTGATCTGCGTAGCGACGGGCGTGGGGATCTATTTCGTGAATAAATTTAAGGATGGCAGATGATAAGTTTGAAAGAGGCTCTAAAGCTGAATGCGGATGAAATTTCGGCGCTTAGAGCGGAGCTAAAGGATAAAATTTTAAAAACCAAAGAGCTCGGCGCCTACGTCGAGCAGCTCACGGGCGAGGCTCTAAACATCAGCGGCGAGGGCGTACCGATCGCGATCAAAGATAACATTCAGGTAAAAGATTGGAGCGTGACCTCGGCGAGTAAAATCCTGCAAGGTTACGTCGCGCCATACGACGCGACGGTGATCAAAAAGCTACGCGAACGCGGTTTGGCGCCGTTTGGGCGAACGAATATGGATGAGTTTGCGATGGGAAGCACGACCGAGAGCTCATTTTACGGCAAAACTCTCAATCCGACCGATCACTCGCGCGTACCCGGCGGCAGTAGCGGCGGAAGCGCGGCTGCCGTAGCGGCAAATATCGCCATAGCCGCACTCGGAAGCGATACGGGCGGCTCGATCCGCCAGCCGGCGGCATTTTGCGGCTGCGTAGGCTTTAAGCCGAGCTACGGCAGGGTCAGCCGCTACGGGCTCGCGGCGTATTCTAGCAGCCTCGATCAGATAGGACCGATCACGCGCAGCGTCGAGGATGCGGCGATTTTATACGACATCATCGCAGGCCGAGACGAGATGGACAGCACGAGTTACGCGGGCGCTTACGAAAGCACTGCGGATAAGCTAAACGCGGATCGCAAGCTTAAGATCGCCGTTATAAAAAATTATATCGACGAGGCCTCGCAGCAGGTCAAAGAGGCTCTAAATTTAACTATAGAAAAGCTAAAATCATTCGGGCATGAGATCGTTTATCGCGATCTTTGCAGCTCCAAATACGACATCGCGACCTACTACATCATCGCAACCGCCGAGGCTAGCGCAAATTTAAGCCGATACGACGGCGTACGCTACGGAAACCGCGCAAAGGCTCTAAATTTAAAAGAGCTCTACGCCAACACTCGCGGCGAAGGCTTCGGCGACGAGGTCAAGCGCCGTATGCTTCTAGGCACCTTCGTGCTAAGCAGCGGCTACTACGACGCGTATTACATTAAGGCACAGAAGGCAAGAGCCTTCATCAAAAGCGAATATGAGGAAATTTTAAAAGACGCCGATTTGATCTTTATGCCGATCGCGCCGGGCGTGGCATATAAATTCGGCGAGCTTAGCGATCCGCTTCGCGCGTATCTTAGCGACATATACACGATCGGCGTAAATTTAGCGGGGCTTCCCGCGATCTCCGTGCCGGTAGCGAAAAACAAAGAGGCTCTTAATATCAGCGCGCAGCTTATCGGGCGCGCCTACGATGAACAAACGGTGCTGGACGGCGGCTTGAGTTTAGAAAAAATCGTGAAAGGATAAGTATGAAGATCGTCAAAAAGGCTCTGACCTTCGAGGATGTTTTGTTGGTACCGCAATATTCTGAAATTTTACCCAAAGAGGTCGATATCAGCACGAGTTTTACGAAAAATATCACGCTAAATACCCCTCTTGTGAGTGCTGCGATGGATACGGTCACCGAGTATCGCACCGCGATAATGATGGCGCGCCTCGGCGGCATCGGCGTTATCCATAAAAATATGGACGAGGACTCCCAAGCCAAGATGGTTCGCCGCGTAAAAAAGAGCGAAAGCGGCGTCATTATCGATCCTATCTCGATCAAGGCCGACGCCACGATCAAAGACGCTCTCGATCTGATGAGCGAGTACCATATCAGCGGCATTCCCGTTATCGACGACAACGGCGTGCTGATTGGGATTTTAACCAATCGAGACCTGCGCTTTGAAACAGACACCGCCGCGCTTGTGGGCGAGAAGATGACCAAAGCTCCGCTAATTACCGCTCCAAAGGGCTGCACGCTTGATGATGCGGAGAAAATTTTTAGAAACAATAAGGTAGAAAAGCTTCCGATAATCGACGCAAACGGCCACTTAGAGGGGCTTATTACGATTAAAGACCTTAAAAAGCGCATCGAATATCCAAGCGCCAATAAAGACAAATTCGGACGCCTTCGCGTCGCCGCGGCGATCAGCGTAGGCCATCTGCAAAGAGCCGAAGCACTCGTAAAAGCGGGCGTAGATGCGCTTGTGATGGACTCTGCGCACGGACACTCCAAAGGCATTATCGACACGCTTAAGGAGCTGAAGCGAAATTTCGACGTGGACGTAGTAGTAGGAAACGTCGCAAATCCCGCCAGCATAAAAGATATCGCAAACGCGGGAGCAGACGCGATTAAAGTAGGCATCGGCCCGGGCTCGATCTGCACTACGCGTATCGTAGCTGGCGTGGGCGTGCCGCAATTTACCGCGATCAACGATTGCGCGATCGAGGCGGCTAAATTTGGAATTCCGATCATCGCAGACGGCGGCATCAAATACTCGGGCGATATCGCCAAAGCCCTAGCCGCGGGCGCAAGCTCGGTGATGATGGGAAGCTTGCTAGCAGGCTGCTACGAAACCCCGGGCGAGCTCATTACGTTTCAGGGTCGCCAGTACAAAACCTACCGCGGTATGGGATCTCTTGCGGCGATGCAGAAGGGAAGCTCGGATCGCTACTTTCAAGACGGCACCGCAAAAGAAAAGCTCGTACCCGAGGGGGTCGAGGGGCGCGTACCTTACGCAGGCATGCTAAAAGACGTGATCTTTCAGCTATTAGGCGGCTTGCGAAGCTCGATGGGATACTGCGGCAGCAAGGATATCGCGACCTTTCAGCAAAAGGCGGAATTCGTCGAGATCACGAGCGCAGGTCTTAAAGAAAGCCACGTCCACGACGTCATCATCACGCAGGAAGCACCGAATTACCGAGTAAATCAGTGATCCTTCAGAGCAAAATTCAAAATTTCGACGAGCCGCTCTATCTGGAGAGCGGCCGCGTCTTTTCCAACTTCAAGCTCGCCTATGAAACCTACGGCGAGCTAAATCCGGACAAATCAAACGTCATCGTAATCTGCCACGCCCTAACGGGCTCCGCGCACGCCGCGGGGCTCTATGAGGGCGACGTTAAGCCGGGCTGGTGGGACGGGCTCATCGGCGATCATAAGGCGATCGATACGACTAAATTTTTCGTCATCTGCATAAACATCCTGGCTTCGCCTTTCGGCTCCACCTGCCCGCTCGACGTCGATGAAAGCAGCGGCCGCGAGTACCGCTTGCGCTTCCCGGTAGTGGTCGTCTCGGACGTCGTGCGCGCGCAGATGATGCTTTTAAAGCGCCTAGGTATTTCGCGCGCCCGCGCCGTTATCGGCGGTAGTCTAGGCGGCATGCAGGCGCTGTGCTACGCGATCGAATACCCCGAATTTGCGGATGAAATTTTCGTACTCGCAAGCACATACGCTACGCAGCCTTGGGCGATCGCGTTTAATAAGATCGCAACCGAGGCCATCTTGCGCGATCCGAGCTTTAAAAACGGCAACTACGATAAAAATCTGATCGCCGAGCACGGACTTGACGGCATGGCGGTGGGGCGCATGGCGGGGCATATCAGCTTTCTAAGCCCGAGCTCGATGCAGGATAAATTCGGGCGCAACTACGTTGAAACCGACGGTCTTTATGAGATTAACGGGCGCTTTCAGGTGGATCGCTACCTTGAATACAACGGCGAAAATTTCGCGCGCAGGTTCGATCCGCTGTGCTATCTCTACATCGCCAAGATGATGAATATATTTGATTGCACGCGCCACTACGGCAATCTCAAAAACGCCTGCGCGCAGATCAGATCGCGCCTGCACCTCATCTCTTTCAAAGGCGATGTGCTCTTTCCGCCGGGGCTAATGAAAGAAATTTACGACACGATGAGCGATCTGGGCAAAAAGGATCGCGCGAGCTACGCGCAGATCGATAGCGACTACGGGCACGACGCGTTTTTGGTCGAGATAGAAAAATTTGATTACATCATAAAAAGGATTTTGGATGAGTTTTGAAGAAAAAATGGAGAAGATTAACGCGCTTTTAAAAAGCCTAAACGACAAGGATCTGAGCCTAGAAGAGAGCGTGAAGCTGTATAAGCAGGGCGTGGCGCTGCTAAAGGAGGCAAAGGAAATTTTAGAAAACGCCAAACTCGAGGTTGCCGAAATAAACGCACCCGAGCAGGCTTAGGAGGCGGCGATGATAAACGTATGCGTTTTACAGCTACCGACGCTTTCGATGAGCGAAAATCGAATCGATTACTATATGAAGGTCGCCAAAGACAACGGCGCGCGGATCGTGCTGCTGGGCGAATATGAGCTAAATTCCTTCTTTAGCGAGCTTAAAAAGATGCCACGCTCTATCGCCTGCGAACAGAGCGAGCATAAGCAGGAGCTGATGGCGCGGCTTGCCGCTAAATACGACCTACATATCGTAGCGCCGATAATCAGAGCCGCTAGCGGCGCGATTTTGAGGCAGGCGGGCATTTTCGGCGGCGCGGCTCAAAAAAGCGCGCGCTGCGGCAGCGAAAATTCTTTAAGCCTTAAAAGCGAGCCCGGTTGCAAGGGCGAGCTAAATTCCAAGAGCGATTTAAATTCCGCAAACGAGCCGAATTGCAAAGGCGGCTCAAGCTCCTGCGGCGCAAAATCTTTAAATTTCAAAGCCGCAAATTTAAAAAGCGCCTCCGAAGCCCCAAACGCTCTAAATTCCGAAGAAAGCCAAAAAGAAGCGGGCGAAGAGGAGATCTTTTGTGCGAGCGAAAACGAGCCCATCTGGGTGAAATCCTGCGCGAAATTTTCGCCCTCGGAGGTGAAATTTTACGATCAAAATATCCTGATGGACTATCCGCACTGGAACGAGGAGGGCTTTTTCGCCAACCGCAAAAGCCGCAAAATCGGTAAAATTTCGCCGATGATCTTTAGCGAGGGCGGCGTAAAATTCGGCGTGTGTTTCGGCTACGAGGCGCATTTTGACGTATTTTGGCGCTATTTTATGCAAAAAAACGTCGGCTGCGTGCTCGTGCCGTGCGCTTCGACCTTTGAAAGCGGCGGGCGCTGGCGCGAGCTTTTGAAGATGCGTGCGTTTACGAACTCGCTCTACGTCATCCGCGCCAACCGCATCGGCGAGGCAAAATTCGGCGAGAGCGAGTTTAAATTTTACGGCGAGAGCTTCGTCGTAACCCCCGGCGGCGAGATCGCAAACGAGCTGAAAAACGAAGAGGGCGTGCTGATGTGCGAAGTGGACGCGGACGAGATCGCTGCGGCGCGCGGGCTGTGGAAATTCCGCAAAAATCTAGTCGGCAGGGGGCTTTTATGAACTACTTTCACAGACAGATCCAGCTTTGGGGCGAGCAGACGCAGCGCGCGCTTGCGGACAAGCGTATCCTGATCATCGGCGCGGGCGGGCTTGGAAGCAGCCTTTCTTACGCTCTGGGCGCAAGCGGCATCGGGCGGATCAGCGTCGTAGATTTCGACACGGTGGCGCTTCACAACATCCACAGGCAAATTTTATTCACGCTCGAAGACGAGGGCAAATTTAAAGCGGATATTTTTAAAAGCCGCGCAGAAAGCCGCTACGACGGCGTGAGCGTGGAGGTGTATAAGAGCCGCGCGGAGGAATTTTTCGCTAGCTCGACCGCCTCGGGCGAGAAATTTGATCTGATTTTGGATGCGACCGATAATCTCGCCACGCGCGCGCAGATCGATGCGTTTGCTAAGCAAATAGGCGTGCCGTGGGTGTTTGCGTCGGTGGACAGCTGGCAGTGCCAAGTCTGCTTCGTGCAGAATACCAATTTTAAATTTTTCCCGAGCCTAAACGCGATGCCTGCGGGCATAACGGCTGCTATAGTGATGTTTGCGGCGAGCTTTGAGGCAAATCTCGCTCTGCGCTATCTAGCGGGGCTTGAGGTCGAAAAAGACCTGCTTTACTACGCGAACTTTTTTGGCGGCGAGCTGGAAGTTAGGAAGATAAAGTTGTAGTTTTGGCTCGGGCTAGTTTAAATTTAAGCCCGAGCTTGCGGGTTGGCTTTATCTTTGAGCGTGTTGATTTAACTCTTGTTCTGTCATTTTACTATTCTTGATAAATTTCATTTCTTATTATCAAGCATATATCTTCTATATGTGATATTTTTATCTACCAAAAAAATAGCGTCTGGATTATCGCGAGCAAATTTATAAATTTCCCAAAGCTTCTCTTTTGTATTTGTATAATTTATATACTCTCTAACAGTAAAATTTCTATCCTTCATTTTAGTTTTATATAATTCTTCCCATTTATTTCGATCATAAAACCTTGCCTCTACAAGTTCTTTAGCATTTTCGCTCTCGTCTCCACAAAATTTTTCATAAAATTTAAGTTCACTATTTATACGATATGTAGTATACGAATCCGTTGGCAATCTATCATAGTCCAAAATAGATAATGTTTTTAAGTAATTTAGCTGACAATCTTCAAAGGCTCTTTTTCTAATAGCTTCACTTGGTTGGCCGGGAATATTGTATCTTAAAAATAAATCTAACATTTCATCGTAATCTTTCATGATATTAAAATTTACATATAAAGATAGCTTTTTCTTAAATTCTTCAGGATCTTTAATATATTTTTCTTTATCGTAATTTGATATTAAAGAATCGCTTATATTATCAGTTGTTATTTGTCCGTTACGGCTATCTTCAATACTAATCATATATGTAAGCGGCCTAAATCCTTTATCAAATAGAATTTGTAACATTTCGATTTGGTTATTTAGCATCAAAATAGTGAATACATCTCCGCCCATAACCCGATAACCATGACCCATATTTGCATCATTTATAATTTCTTCTTGTGTCTTGTATGTGATATTTTCATCGCCGCTTTCATCAATAGCAATAGATTTAATGTAACTTGAAGCAATTATATTAGGCTTAGTATTTAAATAATCTTGAATTATCGCTAATTTTTTCACGTCAGCACCATTATTGATTAAAGTTTTAAATGTTTTTAAAGAATTATTCGCTATCGCATACGCTAATGGATTAAGTTTATATTTATCTTGGTGTTCTATATCCGCCCCTAGCTTTATAAGCTCTTTAGCGGTATTTTCATCATCGTAAAATGCGCTATAAATAAGCGGGCTAGTACCTGCATACATCTGTAAATTTACGCTTAGATTATTATCTTTTAAAAAATTTAAAACGCCTCTGGTGTCTTTGGCTTTGAGCATTAAGCGAAGCTTTTTCAAAGTAGCGTTTTCTTCCCAATGAGAATTCGTATATTCGCGCTCATCATCTATGTCCCAATAGCGAAATGCAAAACTATCGACTTCTTCTTGAGTTACGTATTTACTAAGGCCCGGCACTTTGGAAACATTAGTATCGGCAGTAACGGTAAAATGGGTTTGTTTGCGCTCCGTAAGACCCGATCTTTCGCCTAGCAGATACAGCGCGCATACGACTACCACGCAGATAGCATAAATAAACCGAAGTTTGAAGTCTTTCAAAATTTTCCTCCCCTTTAACAAAACATCATTTTGCTATTTTCGAGCGCATTATAGCCTAGCTTAAATTAAACCGAAATTTTACGCGGCGAGCGGGTAAAATTTTATATAAATTTAGCCCGCAAGCCTTGAAATTTGAGCAAATTTAGAACATAAACGTGTATTTAAAATTTTAATAGCTCTATCCCAGATCTTGCAGCAGATCCGCCAAGCTCACGCTTGATAGAGATTTTTTAAAATCATTCTGAATGCGAGCAAATCGCGGCGCGAGTACCGCCTCGATCTTGCCGCCCACGGGGCAGGCGCTAGGCGAGCCTTTGTGCAGGCGAAACATCGCGCCCTCCTCGCTCACCGCCTCGTAAATGTCTAAAAGCGTGATGAGCCGCGCGTCGCGAGCCAGCGTGATGCCGCCCACACCCGCGGTCGTGAGTGCCAAGGCTGCGTTTCTTAGCTGCGAGATCAGCTTGCGCGCGATGGCGGGGTTTATCCCCGAGCTTGCGGCGACGAAATCGCCCGTGACCTTTTCTTCGCGAAAATACGCGACGCAAAGCATGATGTGAACCGCGAGTGAAAATTTTATACCTACTTGCATAACCGGCCTTGATTTAAATTTAAAAACCACACGTTAGTTCCGTGCGGCGTTATTTTAGCTAAATTACGCAAAATTTTAAACTCACGCCCTCTCGCCGACTGCGGTAAAGCGCTTTTGCACGAAATTTCTATTTTTTAGCTCGTCAATGATCGCGATCGCAAGATCGGCGTAGCTGATATAGCTCTCGTTTTGCGAGTTTAGTATGACGTGATCGTTACCGAGCACGTATTTGCCGGTGCGAGCGCCATCTGCGTCGTAGTCTCCCGCAGGCGAGACGTAGGTCCAGGGCACGTCAGATTTGGTTTTTAGCTCAAAAAACGACTCCGCAGCCGCCCCTGCCACGCCCATATACTCAGGCGGGAAGCCTGGCGTATCCATAGCCATAGTACCTTTGTCGTCCACAAGCAGCGTGCCGGCGCCGCCTACGATGATTAGCCTCGTGCTGCTACCGCTTAGCAAATTTGCAAGATAAACTGCTACCTTTTTGTATAGAGGAAAGGTCGCGTCAGTAAAGGCGCTAAATGCGCTGATAACGGCGTCAAAGCCAGCTAGATCGGCTTTGCTGAGCTCGAAAACGTCTTTATAGACCACCTTTACCGCGTCGTTTTTGTACTCTTTGTTTCGCACGATCGCCGTAACGTCGTAGCCTTGTTTTAGGGCTTCATTTACTAAATTTACGCCCGTTTTGCCGTTTGCTCCGATGATTGCTATTTTCATTGTTTCTCCTTTAAATTTGATTTGTTTGATCGCACAGCCGCTGCGGTTAATGCGCTCGCACATTTGGCACCGTATGCCGCGCCGCGCAGTTTAAAATTTACGCCCGCGCTTTGCCGCGCGCTTGTCTTGCGAAATTTTACAGCCAGCTTGGCTTTACGTCCTCGTTTATCACGCCATCATCCATCGTGTATTGTTCCAGGCTGCCGCGTTTGGTCTGGAT
>CAUQNJ010000004.1:0-78762 GCA_963519515.1 uncultured Campylobacter sp.
CTCATCGTAACTTACTGCTCCTTTGTGTGAGCTTAAGTTAAAGAGAGCCTTAAAAAATTATATAGTAGCTTTTTCTGTGCTCCTGCCTTGTTAATCCTTTGAGGAAATTCTATAATCTGCCTAAAATTACTATACAAAGGAAGAAAGATGACGGAAGTTTTTACCAAAATTAAGGATAATCCAATTTTTAAATCAGACCCTAATAAGTAGTCAGGAATTTTATTTTGCCGCAATATAAGCGCACTATGGTCGAAGTTTTAGATGATTTTATAGCTGTTCAATTTTATAGCTCACAGGCCAGAGACGAACGGTTAAAACACACAGGCACTATCACTATACGCAAGGTGGCAAGTTAATCAAAGTTCTAGGCAATGCCGATGAAATAACATTCGAAGGGGCTAAATACTGTTAAAGAAATTAATATCAAATAGACATACTAATGGTGTGGCAGCTCCAAAGAATACGTTAGCGAGTGTTTTTAAATTGGCTCTCTTTAACTTAAGCTCACACAAAGGAGCAGTAAGTTACGATGAGCACAATGAAAAATAAGTATATAATTCGCTCCCGAATTTCAGAGAAGAAATTTAGAGAAATTTTAAAGTATTTTGCAGAGGATATAGAGGCTACTAAAATAGCAAATTTAACCGGGATTTCTAGAATTTCCATCAACAAAATTCTAAAAAATATCAGAATTCTTATGTCTCAAGAATGTGAAAATATAAGCAAATTTAGCGGTGAAATAGAGATTGACGAAAGTTACTTCGGAGCTAAAAGAGTAAGAGGTAAAAGAGGTAGAGGTGCAAGCGGAAAGCAACCGGTATTCGGTATGTTTAAAAGAGACGGTATGGTATATACTCAGATAGTAAAGAACTGCTCTGCTAGTGAACTAATACCAATACTATCGCAATATAGCGAGCTTGATAGCTCTACTATCTATTCAGATTGCTGGAAGGCTTATGATGGATTAGTTGATTACGCAGCCTTGGCTCATTACAGAGTAAAACATTCAAAGAATGAATTCGCTAATGGAAAAAACCATATAAATGGTATTGAGAATTTCTGGGGATATGCTAAACACAGATTATCTAAATTTAAAGGCATCAAGAAGGAGAATTTCTTACTTCATCTTAAAGAGTGTGAATTTAGATATAATACTAAAACTACACAGGAAAACTTATATCAGAAACTATTGAAATTGATAAGAGAGAATCCGCTTAAGTTTGATTGAACCTATCAAAAACCTTAACATTATCAGGATCGGCTAAAACATTTACGGGAATTCCTTTCAAGAAATCGATTGCATCCGAAGTGAGCTTGATATACCAAGCAACACCTTGATTTGAATTGTTAGAAGTATTGTTATCTTCTGGCATGATTTTCTCCTATTTATAGAATTTGTAGTTTTTATCTAAATTTTCGATTTGTAAATTAAAATTTTGCAATAAATATTCATTTACTTGTTTATAATCTTGCTTTGTCATTAAATAGACATTTACGGCATTTTTTTGATTGTCATAAAAAACTATGGTGCAAAATAGTATAAATTTATAATCTTTGTTAATTAATAAAGCAACTAATTTTGCTAAACAAGCAAGTAAATTTGACAAAATTAAAAATGAAGGCACGATTGTTATTCCCAATGTAAAAATCCAAAATCGTTGTAAAGAGCCGTCTGGTATCATACCGAGCATAGGATAAATACTTTTTTTAACCCAAACAATATTTTGTTTTTCTACTGTTGTATCTCGTTTATCCCAATAAACTTTATCATTATATAAATATACTTTTTCGGGTTTTCTAAATTTTCTAATAAAATCAATAAAAGCCCAAATATTGGCTATCGGAAATGCTACAACCACAGAGCTAAATCTTGGATTTCTCATTTCATTTTTTAAAATTTCAAAAAACTCGCCACTATTCCAATCGACAACACCAGTAAAAAATACAATATAAATCATTATAGTGTTACATACAAGTAAAAATGCAAAACCATACATTATCATTATAAAGTTATTTTTAATGATGAGTGGAGCTTTATCATAATCTCTCATTTTAATCCCTTTTAAAAAATTTCTCTCATTGCAGAATTTATTTAAATTTCCACAATGCCCACAACCTTGTCATTGCGAGACCATGAAGTGGTCGAAACAATCCAGCAATAAGGCGTTTCTAATTTGCAAATTTGCTTTAATAAACGGTTTCTCCGTTTCGCAATGACACTTTAATGCAAAATTCAAATCTCGTCAGTATCGTTTGATACTGAATTTATTAAATTTACAAATTTAAACTTACTTTACAAATTCACACAATTAGTAAATTTAAATTTGCAAATTTAATATTTGGATCTGTTTGATCTGAATTAGCCCTCAGTTAAACCCAAAGAACATAGCAGTCTTTTTATACCACAGCTTGTTAATTGTTCAATCCCCTATACCCCGCCCATGGCAGCTCTGCATATGTTTTTAGCGTCTCAAACTTTCTCATTTTTTTATCCTTTATCAAAAAAATTATTATTTACTTAAATTTTTATTTATATCTATATTAAAGACCGTAAAAATATAATCCCTTACCTTATTGTAATTTTCTTCATTGAAAGAAAATATATGTATAGAATAAAGTCCTTGATTTTCCCACCTATAATCATACCAGTGTATTTCTTCTATATATTCAAGATTTATTTGAAATTTTGGAAATATTTTCCAAAAATTTTTAAAACTTTTATTTTCATATCTATAAATTACCAAAAAAACTATAATTTCTAAAAATTCCGCAAACAATAATATAAATATTAAAAGTAATACACCTATTAAAGATATGCCAAAAGTTCCTTTAATAAAGCTAATTATGAAAAAACTAGCTAAAAAAACCTTACCAAAAGTAGCTGAAATTATCATATCTAAAAACCAAACTGCCTTAAAAGTTGTGTCGTTGTTAAATATTATATCTTCACTGCTAGTTTCTTTAAAATTTTCATCATAATATGCAACTTTTGAATTATAAAAATAGGTATATTTTTTCTTTGAATTTATAATATTAAAACAATCAAATATCAAAAATACAACTATTGCAAAGCCAAATTTTATTATCGTTCGTTTTGTGTCATCAAAATCTAAAATACCGCTTTCAAAATCGTCTAAGCAACTAATGCAAAATCCAGAAGCAGTAATCCAAAATATTAAAATAATCAAATAATGTAAAATCAAAGCAAAACCAGAATAATCCCGCAAAACTAGTGGCTCTTTGTCGTAGTCCCTAGCCTCTTCTTTCCTTAGCGCAGCACCGGCTTTAAATTTATCCAAATTTAGCTCTTTATAAACGGAATTTCGATGCATTCTATACGAAAGGGGATTAAAATTTTATAAAACGGCGCTTGAAATTTAGGTTTTGCCGTCGCGACAAACGGGCGGTTTGATCCGCGATTTTCGGGTGCAAAAAGAGCGCTTCAAAAGCCCAGTAAAATGAGGCAAAATTTAGGCATAATGGCGGCGTTTTGCTTTGCAATTTGAGTTAAAATTTGATATGATTGTGCGAAATTTATATTGAACGGCTTTTGAAAATGAATAAATTTATAACCCAAAAAATAGGCGCTCTTGCGGGCTTTAGCGATGAAATTTTAAAAATTTTAGCATCGTTTGACGCGGACGTTTCGGACATCGGGCTCGCTTTGCAAATTTCAAAAAACGCCCCTCTTGCGGATAAAATTTTAGATTTAGCCTTTTGCGGTCTGTCTAAATTTAGCGCCGAAGAGCTCGCGAGGCAAAATTTCGCCGCTACAGATGAGCAGTGCGATCTCCAAAGCACAGAGCCTATGAAGCACGGCTTGCAAGACGCCGCAGACGAGTGGCAGCAAAACGAGTGCACCTCGAGCGAGCAAAAAAGCGCAGACTTAGCAGGGCAGGGCGATAGTCCTAAATTTAATCATTCAAATGACGCAAACGACGCGAACTGCAGCGACGAGAATTTTAAATTTAACCCTTCACAAGCAGCGAGCGATACGCAGCGGCAAAATCAGCACGCCGCTATGAGAGCTGATTGCGCGCTAGGCTCAAGCATTTCCGCGCAAGCCGAACGAGTGCATGGGCGAGAGCCGATACAAGAGCAGGGGCAAGCGCAGCAACAAAAACAGGAGCAAGAATGGGGAACGGCGCAGCAGCAGGGGCGAGAGCAGCCGGCAAAGCAGGAGCAAGGCGACACGGCGCTAAAAACGCTAAATTTGCAGCGAGCGTTTGAGCTTTACGGGCGCGAGCAGATGCGGGCGTTTTTTCTATTCGCCGTATTCGACGCGATGCTAAAGCCGAGCCTACAGGCTTATCGCATCGATCGCGAAAAGCTCACGCAGGTCTCGCTGCTGCGAAATTTGCTTATGTTTTCGTGGATCAAATCCTACCCGCAGATCGAGCAAAATATCCTTTCAAGCGTGATTTTAGTGGAGTTTGGGCGGGTTTTTATAGACGAGCAGGTGTGCGCAGCGGGCAAGGCGGAGGAATTTTACCACGCCATCAAAGGCTCGATCTTTCCGCAGGATTTTACCGACGTAGAGATGGAATTTAGCGGCACGAACCGCGAGAGCGTCTCGCACGCGCTATTTGCGCATTTTGGGCTAGAGCAGATCGCGCAAGACGCGCTGTATTCAAACGCCCCCGACGACGCGCCTTTTGAGAACAAATCCCGCTATGCAATGCTAAAGATCGCCAAAACCGCGGTCAATATCTACCATCACTTCGACGAGCTTAGCATCGACAACGCTTTAAATTTACTAGTCGAGTTCGGCTTTGAGCAGGAGGCGTTTTTAGAGGCTAAAGGCGAAATTTCGATATGAAAGAGCTCCTGCGCGCCTTTAACTCGGGCGTATTTGAAAAGGATCTTAGCGGCGAGCAAAAGGAGCTCGCGCGTAACCTCCTAAATATCGGCGCCATCAGCGCGCACAAAGGCAAGCTCTATCTAAACGACGGCTATGTTTTCGGTAGGCTCGACATCGCGCGCGACGGCACGGGCTATCTGCAAAGCTTCGACGATCGCTTCAAAGCAGATCTCATCATCGAAAACAGATATTTAAGCGGCGTGCATCTGGGCGATCTGATCCTAGCAAAAATTTTAAGCTCAAGAAAGTCCCGCCTGCACGCAAAAGTGCTGATGTGCGTTAAGCCCGCGTTTTTAACGAGCGTGGTTTATACCAAAAGCTTTGGGCGCGAAATTTTAGGCGTGAATGTCAAAACCGGCCTCGCAAATCCGCTCAAAGCCACGCAGAAATCGCTCAAGCAGCTGCCCGCAAACACCCTTTTAAAGATCGATAATCTAACGAACGAGATCACCGAGGTGATTGGAAGCCTAGCCGATCCCTTCGTCGATGAGAAAATTTCTTTAGCGATCTACGATAAAAACGACGAATTTAACGAAGCGTGCAAGCAGCAAGCCGCGAGCTTCGGCAGCGAAGTGGACGAGGCGCTGTATCCGCAGCGCGTGGATTTGCAGCATCTGCCCTTTTGCACTATCGATCCCATCGACGCCAAAGACTTCGACGACGCGATCTATTTTGACGTAAAAGAGCGCACGCTTTACGTCGCGATCGCCGATGTGAGCGAATACGTAAGCGAATACTCGCCGATCGATAAGGAGGCGAAATTTCGCGGCTTTTCGATCTATTTCCCGCACAGATCCGTGCCGATGCTACCGCGCGAGCTTAGCGAAAATATCTGCTCGTTGATGCCTGATCTGCCGAGGCTAGCATTTGTTTTTAAAATCGCTTTGGATGAAAATTTAAACCCGCAAAAGCAGGAGCTTTTCGAAGCGATTATAAGATCAAAACGCCGCTACGATTACGACGAGGTCGATGAAATTTTACGCACCCGCAAGGCGGCCGAGCCTGAAATTTTAAGCTGGCTCTTGCCGCTTAATGAAATTTGTGAGCGACTACGCCGCGCGAGGCTGAAGCGCGGATTTGATTTCCGCACCAAGGAGCTTCGCATCACGCTTGATGGGCACGGCCTGATAAATTCCACCCGCTTCGAGACCGACACTCCGTCGCACAAACTCATTGAGGATTGTATGCTGCTAGCCAACAAAGCCGCTGCGGCGCGTATCGAGCGGGGCGTTTTTAGAAATCACGGCTCGGCGGAGCTTAAAAAAATTTACGTTCTGCTTGACGATCTGGCGCTGTTTGGCATCGACGCGCCGTATCAGAGCAACCTTGCTAAGATGATCGGCGAAATTCAAGCGCAAGCCGATACCATGGGGATCCGCGAGGAGGTCGATAAGCTCATCATCAAGGCTCAAAAGCGCGCCGAGTACGGATCCGAATCGCGCGGGCATTTTGGGCTCGGATTTGATAACTACACGCACTTCACAAGCCCGATCAGGCGCTATTCCGATCTCATTTTGCACCGCTTGCTAAAGGCGCAGATGAGGGGGGATGAAAAATTTTATAATTACCTGCTTTTAAACATCGACGCGACGTGCGCGCGGCTAAATGAGCTGGAGCGCGAGGCGGATAAGGTCGCGTTTGATTTTATGGACCGAAAATTTGCGCGCTGGGCCGCGGAAAATTTGGGCAAAAAATTCCGCTGCTACATCGACGAAAACGGAAATTCCGTCACCGCAAAGCTAGACGACAAGCTAAAGGGAGCTAAAATTTTAGTTTCAAATTTCGCCGGCGACATTTTAACGCCCGTGCTAGTCGAGCTTACGGAGGCAAACATCGCTAGCGGAGTGATTTTAGGCAGGGTGGTGAGAAAAATCTGATGTATAGGAGAGAATTTGACGGGCTTATCGCAAGCGACAGGGTGCCGAATTTCGTACTTTTGCGCGGCGGAGACGATTTTTCAAACGAGCTTTACGCGCAGCGATTGAAGCAAATTTACGCCGCGGAAAATTTTTTGAGTTTGTATTTTTTGGAGTATGATTTTGATGCGGCGCGGAGCTTCTTGGAGCCCTCGCTTTTCGGCGGCAGCAACACGCTTCACATCAAAACCGCCTCGCTCATCAAGAAAGAGGAGCTGCGAAGGCTCATCGCGCTGTGCAAGGCGGACGCGAACAATCATCTGATCTACGAGCTAAACGATAGCGAAATTTCGGTGAGCGCGGATTTTATCAAGGAATTTGAACGAAACGAAGTGAGGTTTTTCAAACCCTCGGGCGTAAACGAAGCCATAGCGCTGCTTGCGCAAAAATGCGAGATGTGCGGGCTTTTTGCAAACACCGCCGCGCTTAGCAGGATCTACGCCATCCACAACGAAAGTCTAAGCCTAAGCGCGAGCGAGATAGAAAAATTTGCAAGTCTGGGGCTAGAGCTTAGCCTGCAAAACGTAAATTTAATGGTTTATGGTCTTAGCGAGGTGAGCTACGACGAGCTTTTTGATAAAATTTTCGGACTAAGCGATTTTCGCGTAGATTTTTACAAAATGGCTCTGGGCGGCGGATACAACGAGATGGAGCTGATAAATTATTTCTACCGCTTGATTTATAGAATTTTTCGCCTGCACGCTTACGTGAAAATAAGCGGCAGATTTGATTTTAAGGCGGTTTTAGGCTATCAGCCGCCACCTTCCGTAGCCGCACAGATGCAGCGCTACGCCACTAGCTTTTCAACGCGGACGTTTTATAAAATTTTCGCTCACTTAAATGATTTGGAATTTGAACTCAAAAGCGAAAAGAACGCAGCGAAGGATGAGCTTTTACTTGCGTCGTTTTTGAGGTTGCAGCGCATGCTGCTAAGTTCGCTAGGGCAAAAAGCAAATATTAAGTGAAATTTTAGTAATATCCCCTCGCATTTTTTGCAAAATCCTTGCCCGCAGACACCGTTTGCGAGCTAAAATCCATAAGGAGAATTTATGAGAAACTACGAGGTTTTATTCATCGTTAAGCCCACGCTTACCGACGATGAAGTTAAAACAAAAGTCGATTTCGTCAAAGAAATCATAACCAAAAACGGCGGAGAGATCGCTTCCGTAATCGAAATGGGCGCTAGAAAGCTAGCCTATAAGATCGACAAATATGAGCGCGGAGTTTATTTCGTAATCTATTTTAAAGCCGAGCCGAGCTTGATCTCCGAGCTTGTTAGAAATCTGCGCATCAACGAAGATATCATTAGATTTTTAACCGTCAAATATGAGACTAAGCGCGAAATTTCCGCTTGGGACAAGCTAAGCAAAGGCATCAAACTAAGCCCTGCGAAAAAAGAGCGCGAGCCAAAAGCGCCGGTAGAGCCAAAAGAGCCTGAAGAAGCAGCCAAAGAGGGCGAATAAAGGATAAAATATGTTCAATAAAGTAGTTTTGGTAGGTAATTTGACCCGAGATATCGAGCTTAGATATCTGCAAACGGGTACCGCCGTAGGCAAAACCGGCATCGCCGTCACGCGCAGATATAATAGTTCAAACGGCGAGAAACGCGAAGAAACGTGCTTTATAGACATAGATTTTTTCGGTCGTACGGCTGAGATAGCAAACCAATACTTGCGAAAAGGCAGTAAAATTTTGATCGAAGGTCGCTTAAAGCTAGATCAGTGGCAGGATCAAAACGGACAGAACCGAAGCAAGCACTCCATCAGCGTAGATACTATGGAGATGCTAGGAAGCAATCAAGGTGGAAGCGGCGGCTATAATCAAGGCGGCAATTACGAGGGCGGCAATTATGGCGGAAGCTCCGGCGGCTACGGCGGAGGAAATTCTAACTATAGCGGCGGTAATTACGGCGGCGGAAATAGCTATGCTAACAGACAAAACTCAAATTCTAGAGGCGCAAAAAACGATTACAACGCGCCTAAACAGAAAGAGCAGAGTTACGAAAGCACGATTCCGGAAGTCGACGTCGATGCCGATAAATACGATGACGGCAACGACACGATCCCATTTTAATTAAGGAAAAACCATGGCAGATAAGAGAAAATATACTAGAAAGTATTGCAAATTTACGGAAGCAAAGATCGAATTTATCGATTATAAGGACACAGCGCTGCTAAAGCATTGCCTAAGCGAGCGCTTTAAGATTATGCCGCGCCGCCTAACCGGCACCAGCAAAAAATACCAAGAGATGGTAGAAAAGGCTATAAAGCGCGCGCGCCAAGCAGCCCTTATACCTTACATCGTCGATCGCAAAGACGTGGTCACAAACCCATTCGAAAATCTTTAAATTTTAGCGGCGTAGAGCCGCTAAAATTCCTCTATTTTTAAATTATTAAGTCCATCTCATATATAATATAGCCATATTTTTCGAAGGAGAAATTTATGGCGGATAGCGAACATCCGGATTATTTAACATGCCCTTTTTGCGGCAAGGATGACGTCAGATACGGTGCGGTTATATGTAGCGAATGTCAGGCGGAGATCCATTATGGCAGACCTTGGATGAAATTATTCGGGGGTGGTGTGATACTTATCTTTATCGGTATTTACGGTTTGGTAAAAGGATTCATAGTCGTAAGTGCGGTAATAATAGGCACCGGCGCAGTATGTTTGGTCTCGGCGCGCAAAGATTCTGAGGATCATGAACCGAGATTTATTAGAGATTTTTAGCATCAATAAAATTTATGCCTTTCAATCTAATTGGAGCGTTTATAAAAAGGATATATCGTGAATAATTTCCTGATAAGCTATTATTTAACAAGTCGCTTGGGTGGCGAGCTCATTATCGGTATTTTAATCATAATAGCGGGATTTATGTTCGGCATAAATAACATAATCGCCTTTATTATAGGCTGCTTTGTGTTTTTTCTTTCAAAAGAAATTTTAAACGAACTTGCCAAGGATTCGAGCAGTATCATGGTATCAACCTTCGTGCCGTTGATCGGCGCGGCGGCATTGGGCTATTTGGCGGGGGCTTTGAATTATGAAGAGGAGCAGCCCAAAGAGCTTAAATCCGAGGTGCAAGTGCAACAAGCGCAGCAGAATTCGACGCAGCAAGATAAGATCTATTATATTCAGAACAGCTTGATGTTTAAAGGCGCGGCGCTCGACGGTAAATTTGGCAAAAAGACTATGCGAGCGGCGCAGAAATACTCTGGCTCGTCCGCGACCTCGATCGACGAGCTTTATGAGGCGGTCAAGACTAAAAAAGAGAGCGAAAGATAAAATTTAAATCGCAAGCCGGGTACGTCGCACTAAAATCTTAAATTTACTCGCTTTATATACGTCTTATCGGGCGCCTCAAAATAGATTGGGCTGCTTGTCAAAGTCTCTTAAGCTTGTCTGGGGCGTAAATTTTAAAATGCGATTTGAAAATTTTAAAACGAATGGATGAAATAAGCTCGCTTGAGTTTGGCATCTGCATTTAAAATTTAAAATTCCATTTGCAAGGCACAACGAAATTTTGCGCGCCGCTTTGCTACGTAAAATTCTTCATTTTTGCTTCATCGTATTAAATTTCGCGCAGTGTTTGCGAGATAAAATTTCAAGCTCCGCTCAGTCTAGAGATTTAAAATTTACCGTATGATAGTGAAGCTGTGAAGTAAAATTTAGCACCATTTTACCGCTTATACTTCAAATTCAATTGTTAAATTTGGCGCGCTTAATTTTCTTGCCCCGTTTGCGCTTTATCTATACATTCAAAACGCATAGTTACAGCCCCAAGAAGTTCTCATCGTTTTTGATCTTTTCGATGATGTCGAGCGTGGCGTAAAACTCGTCGTAGAAATATGGCATCTCGAGCTTGAAAAATTTAAAATTTAGCCCCTCCAGAACCTTGAGCGAGTGTTTGTTTTTAAGTAAAAATATGAAAAATACCCCGTCTTTTTCTAGCGCGTTGAGGTAGTTTATTTCGCTTATATTGGCGCGTAGGATCTCGGCGTCAAGGATGACGACGTCGGCTACGTAGATGAAGTCGTTTAGGTGCCTCTTCGCGCTCTCCCAGTTGGAATTCGGCATCACGTCGCAACCGAGCCCGCTCAAAAAATCGCGCAGCTCCTCGAAGATCGCGCGATTCTTATGCGTGATGATGACGTTGTAGTCATATTTTTTAGCGCTAAAATCCTGCTTTTGCGCAAAGCAGCCCACCATGGCGTCCATTTTAATGAACGTTCCGCGCCCGTCGCTGCCCAACACAGGATGGGTGCCCAGTGTGGCAAGGTGGGCTTGAGCGGATCTTAGATATTCATCATCGGCGTTTGAGACGCTTTCTAGCGCGCTTTTGATCGCGTAGGTCTGCGGGTCTTTGAGCTGCCTATTGATACCGACTCGTACGTCAAGCTTTATACGACTCATATTTTTCTTAAGCTCTTTGGTGCTAAATTCCACGCTCACGCAGATCGGCTCGGTGATGTTTTGTAAAAAGAACTCGCACACGTCAAAAACTGCGCTGCTTAGGTTTAAAATTTCGCTGCCGTAGATGCGCGGAAGCTGCGGCGGGAAGCTAAGATAGAGGGTGCTATCGTACTTCGTGCACTCCTCGAATAAAATTTCGCTTTGAAATTTTAAAATTTTTAAAATATCGATCTGCGCGATATCCTCTTGCTTGGACGCGAGCGCGGTATCGCTTTGCAGTCCGGGTGCGGCGGAGAAAATTTTGCCGCCGCCAGGTTTTTTGATAAAAAATTTTCTCGCCGCAAACCACGCGATCCCAGCTATCAGCGCCAGCGCGCCTAAAATCACGACTTTCATAGCAGCAGCATCCCGTCGCCGTAGGAGTAGAAGCGGTATCTTTTCTCCACTGCGATACGGTAGAGCTCAAGCGTGCGCTCAAGACCGATGAAGCTCGCTACGAGCATTATCAGCGTGGATTTGGGCAGGTGAAAGTTCGTAAGCAGAAAATTTTGTCTTATCGGCGGATTGCCCGGGTGCAAAAACAACTCGCAGATCCCGCTGCTTTGCCCGTTACGCGCAAAATTTTCGATCGTGCGCGTAACGGTCGTGCCCACTCCTAAAATTTTTCGCCCGCTTTTTAAAATTTGCGCGGTCTGCGGCGGGATAGAGTAGAGCTCGCCGTGCATCTTGTGATCGCGCAGATCCGCTACTTCCACGGGCTTGAAGGTGCCTGCGCCCACGTGCAGCGTGATGAAGTGGATCTCGTGATTTCGGCGCAAATCCGCAATCATCTCGCTATCAAAGTGCAAGCTCGCGGTGGGTGCGGCGACGGCGCCTTGCTCGCGCGCGAATATGCTTTGGTACCAGCTTGCGTCCTCCTTCGTATCGGCGCGCTTGATATACGGCGGCAGCGGCACGTGGCCGATACGTTCGCAAATTTCAAAAACATCGTGGGTGTTTAAAGCTTTGCCGCCGTGCTCAAACTGCACGATGCGAAGCCCGTCGTCCATTAGCTCGCAAACGCGCGCATTAAGACCGCTTAGAAATTTTAATTCGCTGCCCGCTTTGACGCTACCGCGGATATAGGCGCTAAATTTATCGCCCGCAAGCGGCGAGTTTAGCAGAAGCTCGATCTTGCCGCCGCTGCTTTTACGACCGAAGAGGCGCGCCTTAATTACCTTTGTGTCGTTGAAAATAATATCGCAGGGCGGCAGAGCGTCTGCCAGATCGCCGAAGTGCGCGTGCGTGATCTGCTCCTTGGCGCGGTCATAGATCAGCAGTCGCGCGCTTTGTTTAGGCATCACGGGCGCGCTTGCGATGAGCTCGCTAGGAAGCTCGTAATCGTAGCTACCGACTAAATTTAGATCTGCCATCTCACGCCTGCGCTACGTCCGTGGAATTTTCGCCTTCGTCATCCTCCTGCTTATACGGATTTATCATTTTAGCGATGAAGATCGAAAGCAGATAAAGCACTATCAGCGGGGCTGCGAGCATGAATTGGCTAAGTATGTCCGGCGGCGTCATGACTGCTGCAAAGATGAAAATAATGACGATTGCGTAGCGGAAAAAATCGCTCAGGCTTTTGTTCGTCACAAGCCCGATCTTGGCGAGGAAAAAAGTCACCACCGGAAGCTCGAAGCTAATGCCGAAGGCGACTACGAGCTTGGTAAAAAATCCGACGTATTCGCCGATCTTAGGCATCGCGGTGAATTGCTCCGCGCCGAAATTTATCAAGAAATTAAACGCTACGGGGATTACGAAAAAATAGCAAAACGCCGCTCCCAAAAAGAACATAACGCTTGCGCCGCTAACGAAGGGGATGACGTATTTTTTCTCGTTGTCGTAAAGCCCGGGCGCTATGAAAAGCCACGCCTGCCAGAAAATTATCGGCATCGCTAGAAGTAGCGAGGCGAAAAAAGATACCTTCATCGCGGTAAAAAATGTCTCGCCGAGCTGGGTAAAGATGATCTCGCTGCCCTTAGGAAGCACGCGCACTAACGGATGCGTCATGAGACCTAGGATCTGCTCCCAAAAGCCGAAGCACGCGACGAAAAGAACGATGACGGAAAGCACGGAGATAACCAGGCGCTTGCGAAGCTCGGCTAGATGGGGTTTTAGCTCTTCAAACATTAAATTTCTCTCTCATTATGATTTTTGCGTGTCGTTATTTTGCGCGGAATTTTGCATAGAATTTTGTGCATCGCCGTTTAAATTTGCGTTCGCATCTTGTGCGCCGTTTTTCGCTTCACCGCTCGCGTTTGTATTTTGTGCGGAATTTTCTGTGCTGCCCGCGCTCGGTATGGAATTTTCGCCTTTATTTTCGCCGCTTGAATTTGCTTTTAAATTTGCCGTCTCGCTCTGTTTCTGCGCCGAGACTTGCGCGGAATTTAGCGTGTCTTTTACGGAGCCTTCTATATTTTTTAACCCCGCATTTAGCGTCTCTTTGACCGAGTCTATGCCGCCTTTTATCTCGTCGAGCTCCTCAAACGTGAGCTTTTTGCGTACGCCTTCGCTTGCTTGCGTGATGCTCTCTTTATATTTTTTGGCGTCCTCTTTGAGCTCGGCGATGCGAAGCTCCTGATCGAAGCTCGATTTTGCGTCGTTGATGGTTTTTTTGATGACTTTGAAGTATTTTGCGAGCTCGACCAGCACTTTTGGGAGTTTTTCGGGCCCCAGCACGATTATCGCGATGATTAAAATGACCGTAATTTCAGGCATACTGATACCAAACATAAAATTTCCTAACGTAAAAAGTGGCGTATTGTAACTAAAATTTTATTAATCTTAAATTTAGCGCCCGCTTTGGCTACTTTGCGTGATAAAAAGCGCGATCTCGTCGGCAAGCAAGAAGTTGGGATTATAAAATTTGCCCTCGCCGAATTTCAGTTTTTTTGCTCGCACGAGCAGCTGTGCGTTACTTAGCTCCGCGGCGTTTAAAATTTGCGCGTCCACGCCCAAAATACAGCGCAGCCCGAGAAATATGCGCTCGAGCTTTTTATCCTGCGCGCTTAGAGTTTCGCGCTGTTTTTGCAGCGGATCTGCGATGTAGTCTCGCAAATTTTTAGGCGAGCTAAGGCGCACCTGCCCGCTAGTTCCGACCGCAAATGCTCCGAATCCAGCGTAATCCTCGCCGCGCCAGTAGGCGAGATTGTGCTTACAGCGCAGTCCGCGCGCGGCAAAATTTGAAATTTCATACTGGCTAAAGCCGGCGTCCGCCGCAAGAGCAAAGAGAAATTTAGCTAGAGCCGCGCTTTCCTTTTTAAAGCTTTCGCGCCCGAAAAAGGGCGTGTTTTCCTCAAGGCTCAGCGCATAAGCGCTTAGATGCGGCACTTCGCAGCGCGCAAGCTCAGCCATTTCAAATTTTAAATTCCTTTTATCATCAAATTTGCTCGCGTAGATTAGGTCTAAGTTTATATTATCAAAGCCCGCCGCTTTGGCATTTTGCACCGCCAGAAAAATCTGTGCCGCACTGTGCGCGCGACCGAGGAACTTTAGCTTGGCGTCGTTGAAACTCTGCGCGCCGAAGCTGATGCGGTTTACGCCGAGCCCCTGCATCGCCCTAAACCAAGCGGGGCTAGCGGAGTTTGGGTTGGCTTCCGAGCTGATTTCGGCTTTGGCGGCAAAACGCGGCACGAGCAGCGCAAAAATTTCGTCGTAAAGCCCCGCATCCACGGCACTTGGCGTACCTCCTCCGATGAAAAGCGTCGAAATTTTCGCTTGCGGATTTTTTGCCAAAAAGTCGCGTACCTCAAGCTCTAGCGCGCGAAAGTAGCTTTTTACGAGGCTAAACTTATCGTTGAAGGAGCCAAAGGCGCAATACGGGCATTTGGAGGTGCAAAACGGCACGTGGATGTAGATGTGCAAGGGCTTCCTTGGACGTGAAATTTCAAAAGCAAAATTTAGCCAAATAAAGCGAAAATTCAGATAAATTTCGAGCCTATTAACGCAAATTTTAATATTTTTTCGGTAAGATTTTGGAAATTTTTTATGAGAAAAACGAGATGGAAAAAGAGAAAAATTACAGACCGAATGTCGCTGCAATCGTGCTTTCGCCATCGTATCCGTTTAACTGCGAAATTTTGATCGCGCAACGAAGCGACGTCAGAGGAGCATGGCAGTTCCCTCAGGGCGGTATCGACGACGGCGAAACGCCGAAAGCTGCGCTTCTTAGGGAACTTGGCGAGGAGATCGGAACGAGCAAGGTCGATATCATCTCGGAGTGTCCGCATTGGCACAGCTACGACTTTCCCGAGGGGATAGCTCAAAAGATGCGCCCATACAACGGGCAAATTCAAAGGTATTTTTTGGTGCGATTACGAAATTTGGCCGATCTGAACATCAACACCAAACTTCCGGAATTCGACGCATTTAAATTCGTAGGCGCAAATGAGGTTTTAAGGCACGTAAATCACTTCAAAAAGCCGATTTACGCGACGGTTTTAAAATATTTTAAAGAGGAGGGCTACATTTAATGCTAATCGTTCAAAAATACGGCGGCACGAGCGTCGGCACGCTAGAGCGGATCGAGTCGGTCGCACAGCGCGTGATCAAAACCAAAAACGAAGGGCATAACGTCGTAGTAATCGTATCTGCGATGAGCGGCGTTACCAATCAGCTCATCGAGCAGGCGGAATTTTTTACTAAAACTCCCGAAGGCAGGGAGATGGACGTGCTGCTAAGCTCGGGCGAGCGCGTCACGAGCGCACTTTTGGCTATCGCGCTAAATGCTAAGGGCTATCCTGCGATCGCATTTAGCGGGCGAGGCGCGGGCATCGTGACGGACGAGTTTCACACCAAAGCTCGCATCGTCTCGATCGATCCAAAAAGCATGCAAGAGGCGCTAAAGCAGGGCAAAATCGTCGTCGTCGCGGGCTTTCAGGGCATCAGCACCGCAGGCGAAGTAACTACGCTCGGGCGAGGCGGGAGCGATCTTAGCGCAGTCGCCATCGCAGGAGCGCTAAATGCCGATCTGTGCGAAATTTACACCGACGTAGACGGCGTATATACGACCGATCCGCGCATCGAGCCAAAGGCTAAGAAGCTTGATCGCATCAGCTACGATGAGATGCTTGAGCTTGCGAGCTTGGGGGCGAAGGTTTTGCAAAATCGAAGCGTTGAGCTTGCGAAGAAATTAAACGTAAATTTGGTGACGCGAAGCAGTTTTAACGATCACGAAGGAACACTCATAACAGGAGAAGAAAAGATGGAAGATGCGGTAATTAGCGGCATTGCACTGGATAAAAATCAAGCAAGAATTACGGTTAGAAACGTAGAGGATCGCCCCGGCGTCGCGGCTGAAATTTTCTCCGCGCTTGCGAGCAAGGAGATCAACGTCGATATGATCGTGCAAAATATCGGACGAAACGGCGAGACGAATTTGGGCTTTACCGTGCCGCAAAACGAGCTAGAGACGGCCTATAGGGTAATGAAAGAGGTAAATCCAAATCCGAATTCCATCATCGAATCGGATGCTGATATCGTAAAGGTTTCTTTGGTAGGCGTGGGTATGAAAAGCCACAGCGGCATAGCTAGTAAGGCTTTTAAGACGCTTGCGGACGAAGGGATAAATATCCAGATGATCTCCACGAGCGAGATTAAAATTTCGATGATCGTAGAGGCTAAATACGGCGAGCTCGCCGTGCGCGCGCTGCATAAAGCCTACGATTTGGATAAATAATGCAGGATCTGCACACTTGGAGCGTTACGGCGATGCGCTCCGAGCCCGGACTTGAGTGGCTCGAGGATCGCAAGGAGGACTGGACGCCGCTTTTAGCATCAAAGCTGAAATTCCTCCATGACGGCTTTGCTTTCATCGTCATCTGCGACGATGAGCGAAGCTGGTTTAGCGAATATATCATCAAAAAGATCAACTCCTCTACCAACTCCCGCCCGTTGCTACCGTTTTTTTCTCTGCGCTCGCTCTACCGTGGCGGCGTAAATAGCCTAGAGGACGCGCTGCTGCTAAACGATATGCTAAGCCTCGCGTTTGCCAACGGCTTTATATATTTTTACATCGGCAACGGCAACCATCCGCTAGCCAAAATCGCCAAAAGCCACGAGGATAGCTATCTGTGGCTCATCGACGAGAGGCTGCAAAACAGCTTCTACATGAGTGAGAGCGATCCGAGCCTGGATCTCAAACTAATCCAGCTTTTTAAAATTTTAGATAAAAGCATCGACGCCGTGCTTTTTGACGAAGTGGTGCTTTGAAAATCATAAATCAGATCGTTTTAACGGGCGATTATGAGGGCTTTAAAGATAAAATTTTAGCCGAAATTCCGCGCAAAAATTTAAGGTTTTTCGAAAGCGTCGATCTTAAGATAGACGAGGCGCGAAAGATCATAGACGAAGCCTACGTTGCCGAGCGCGAGGATAAGATCATCGTCATCGCCGCTACGAAATTCGGCGAGGAGGCGCAAAACGCCCTGCTTAAAATTTTAGAGGAGCCGCCCAAAAATACGGTATTTTTCCTGATCACCCCCTTCATCAACGCCCTGCTGCCTACCATCCGCTCGCGCCTCGTGGTGCAAAATCTCTGCGTGCGAA
The DNA here is from genome assembly GCA_963519515.1 of uncultured Campylobacter sp. Classification (GTDB taxonomy): domain Bacteria; phylum Campylobacterota; class Campylobacteria; order Campylobacterales; family Campylobacteraceae; genus Campylobacter_B. Next base: position 17,776 of record CAUQNJ010000004.1, read on the forward strand.
AGCCCAGATACCGCACCGGGTTAAATTTAACCAGACTCAGCCTAAAGGAAGCGGTGGAGTTTATCGACGCGCAGATCGCGCTGGAGCGCAAGGGCGAGCTGGATAAGACGGCGCTAAAAGCGCTCATCGGCGAGATAGCGCTAGAGTGTTTCGAGGCGGGCGTTAGGCTAAGCGGCGATGAATTGCAGCGGATCGACCGCTTGAGTTACCTTGCCGAGCACAATGCCAAAGCCCACGCCGTGCTTACTCCGCTGCTTTTGATGATAGAGGAGAAAAGATGAAAATTTATAAAATTTCAAATGATGCCGACTTTTCGCTGATTTGCGAGCGTATCGGTGTGCGAAATGCGGGACGGGCGATAATGCAGAAAAAATCGCGCCTAAACTTTTTCTATCTAAAAGATCTGCGAGCGCCAGCGGCGAATATTTTAAAACAAGATGCCCTTAGCATCGGCGCTGAGCTTGCATGTAACGAAGGAGTGATCCTGGGGCGCGACGATACGGATGCAGTTTTAATCGCAAACGATCGCCAGATCGAGGCTTTGGCGCAAAAGGAAGCGCTGCAGGATTTCGGGCTAAAAGAGCTCGCGAAATTTCTAAGCGAGAAATTTGCTAAGCCGCAAAGCTGCGAAATAATGGGCGTAGTAAACATCAACTCCGATAGTTTCAACCCCGCAAGCCGCGCGGCAAGCTTAAAAGAGGCGACCAATAAGATCGAAAAGATGATCGAGCAAGGCGCCGCTATCATCGACATCGGCGGCGTGAGCTCGCGCCCGGGCAGCCAGTACTGCGGCAGGGATGAGGAGTTTGCGCGTATAAAGGACGTGCTGAGCGAAATTTACCGTCTGCGTCTACACGAAAAGGCTAAATTTAGCCTCGATAGCTTCGATGAGTATTGTTTGGAATTTGCGCTAGATCGGGGCTTTAGTATCATTAACGACATCAGCGCAAACCTCGCTCTCGCACCGCTTGCGCTTCGCTACGACGCCGCTTACGTGCTGATGCACATGCAGGGAAAGCCGCAAAATATGCAGCTTGCACCCAAATATGACGATCTGATGGGCGAGATCGATGAGTTTTTTGCGCAGAATTTGCAACAGTTGCGAAGCGAGGGGCTTAAAAAGATCATCCTTGACGTGGGCATCGGCTTTGGCAAGACCGCCGAGCAAAATTTGGTGCTGATTAAAAATTTGCAGCATTTCTTGCACTTCGGCTGCCCGCTGCTCGTGGGCGCGAGCAGAAAGAGCGTTATCGATTTTTACAGCCCCTCTGCGGTCGAGGATAGGCTCGCAGGTTCGCTGTATCTGCATCAGATCGCCGCTTTAAACGGCGCTTCGATCATCCGCACGCACGACGTTTCCCCGCATATTCAAATGCTACGGCTAATGCGCGCGATGGACGAAGTGCTGCTTTAGCGCCCGTTTTAGTCCGGATTGCGCAGAATAATAAACTATGGCAGAGCGAATACGGCGAAATTTTAAGCTCGTTTTACACGGCTCGTGCCGGCTCTGCTGAGCGACTAGCGGGTTAAATTTAGCATTTTAAAACGGGTTAAATTTTACGCTGCATTGCATTGTGGTAAACAGCACAGCTTGCGCTTCAGCGCACGGCTTGAAATTTTGCTGCTTAAATTTTATCTCGGCAGAGCCTTTAAATTTGATCGCTAGCCTTTAAATTTTTACTTCGAGCTTCTTGTAAATTTTACTTTGCGATGTCGTCAAAATTTTATATTCGCGGCGCCGTTAAAATTTAATCTCAGTTGCGCCGTGATTTAATCGCCCGCTGTGCGCATATCGTGACGCAGCCGCCGCCCGCTCGTATGCATGCTATGGCGTAGCTACTCGCGGTTTGTACATTCGCCTACCACTTGCACCTACCGCTATGAAACGCGCGGAATCTTAAATTTAAATGTAAGATCGCTTTTTTATTAGATTTTTATAGAAATTTAGCAATACTACCAAACTTTTAACTCGAAAAGGAGCGAAGATGAAAAAATTTTCTGTTGCTTTGGCCGGTTTGGCCTTACTAGCTAGCGTTTCAGGCGCTAAGGAGTTCATCAATATCGGCACCGGCGGTATGACCGGCACATATTATCCAGTAGGCGGCGCGATTTGCCGCTTGGTAAATATGGATAAAAATATGAAATGCTCCGTGCAATCGACGGGCGGCTCGACGTATAACGTCAATAACGTGCTTAAAAAAGAGCTAAATTTCGGCTTCGTTCAAAGCGATGTCGTCTATGATAAATACAACGGTACGGGCAAATTCCAAGGCGCGGCGGATAAAAATTTACGCTCCGTAATCTCGATCTATCCGGAGCTTTTAGCTTTCGTAGTTTCTAAAGAGAGCGGCATTAAGGCTTACGGCGACGCTGCGGGCAAAAAGATCAATATCGGAAACCCGGGCAGCGGTAACGAGCTAACTAGCATGATAGTTTTTGAAAATTACGACTTCGATCTTAAAAAGCTCGCCCAGCACGGTGTTTTAACCGCACAAGAATGCCCTATGGCGCTAAAAGATAAGAAGATCGACGGATACTTCTACGTCGTAGGACATCCGACCGCAAATATCACCGATGCGGCGACCTCGCTTCCTATCGACTTGGTTAGCATTGACGATGAGCATATCAAAAAAATTATGGAGAAATATCCCTATTTCGCTAAAGGCGTGATCCCTGCGAAGATGTATGACGGAGTAGATCACGACACGCAGACTATCGGCGTAAAGGCCGTACTCGTAACCGACGCGAGCCAAAGCGACGAGGCGGTTAGGGCGGTAGTTAAAGCGATACTTGATAATTTCGACGAGTATAAAAAGCTACACCCTGCGCTAAATTTAGTGAGCAAAGAATCTCTTTTAGAGGGGCTTAGCGCGCCGCTTCATCCTGCGGCAGAGGCGGTGTATAAAGAAGCCGGGCTGTTAAAATAGGCTAGTTGATGGAGAAATCTACACAAAAAGATGAGCAGGTTTTAGAGGTAAAGAGTAGAGAATTTACCTCTAAAAAGCTCTTCTGGCTCGTGACGCTGGTCTGCTTCTCGTGGTCGGTCTTTCAGCTTTATATCGCGTATTTCCCGATGAATACGACCATCGCGCGCTCGATCCACTTAGCGTTCGCCGTTTTTATAATTTTTTCGCTTTTTCCGTTTCGCCCGCGCTCCAAGGCGCATTTTTACATCCCGTTTTACGATTATATTTTGTTAATCGTCGGAGTGGCCGCGATCCTATATCCTGCGATAGAATTTCTCGATCTGGCGCAGCGACCGGGAGATTATCTTACCAGAGATATCGTAGTGGCTTTTATCGGAATTTTCATACTCTTTGAAGCCGGGCGCCGCATGATGGGACCTGCACTAGGCATTATCGCTTTTACCTTCCTTCTGTATTGTTACTTCGGCCCTTATATGCCCGATATCATCTCGCATCGCGGCGCAAGCTTTGAAAAGCTCGCAGGGCATATGTTTTTAACGACTGAGGGCGTATTCGGCGTACCGGTGGGGGTCAGCACCAGCTTCATCTATCTGTTCGTGCTATTTGGCGCGCTTTTAGAGCGAGCGGGAGCGGGGCAGTATTTTATAAACGTAGCGTTTGCGATTTTGGGTCGCTTCCGCGGAGGTCCTGCTAAGGCTAGCGTAATCGCCAGCGGACTAACCGGCATGGTAAGCGGTAGTTCGACTGCAAACGTCGTGACGGTAGGCACCTTTACGATCCCGCTTATGAAAAAAGCGGGACTTACCGCAACCAAGGCGGGCGCTATCGAGGTTGCCGCCGGCGTAAACGGGCAGCTAATGCCGCCTATAATGGGCGCTGCGGCGTTTATCATCGCGGAATTTTTAGGTATGAGCTACACCAACGTAATGATTGCGGCGGTGATCCCGGCCTTCGTCTGTTACGCGGGGTTATTTTTCATCGTGCATCTGGAAAGCTGCAAGCTGGGGCTTCACGGCAGTCGCGATTACGCTAAGGTATCGAAGCTAAAGATGATCTTTAGCGGAATTCATTACATAATACCGATTTTGGTGCTGCTTTATACCCTATTGATTCTAAAAGAAAGCGCGATCTCTGCGGCATTTAACTCGATCTGCGTGCTGTTTTTAATAATGATCGTGCAGGAGCCTGCAAAGAAAACGATATTCGGCGAAAAGGTCGGCAAGTCCGATTTTATCGTCGGCTTTGTCGATATCTTTTGGGCTATGGTGGGCGCTGCCAAAAACATGGTCACCGTCGCCGTAGCCACCGCGCTAGCGGGCATAATCATCGGCTCGATCTCGCTTACCGGGTTGGGGCAGGTTCTTTCGGAGCTCGTGGAGGCGGTCGCGGGAAATAGCATAGTGCTGATACTTCTGATGACTGCGATAATGAGCTTGATTTTAGGCATGGGGCTTCCTACGACGGCTAATTATATCGTCGTTTCGAGCCTTATTGCTCCAGTGATTTTAATACTGGCCGGCAAAAACGGCTTTTTGATCCCTGCGATTGCGGTGCATCTTTTCGTATTTTATTTCGGAATTTTAGCCGACGATACCCCGCCTGTGGGCATCGCTGCATACGCCGCCGCGGGCATCGCAAAAGCAAATCCGGTAATCGTAGGACTTCAGGGCTTCATTTACGATCTGCGCACTGCGGTACTTCCGTTTGCGTTCTTTTTTAACAACAAGCTGCTTTTGATCCAAAGCGTCGGCAATCCGATGGATTCAAAGAGTATCGTTTGGATCGGCGATCCGCTGCAAATCGCGCTAATTTTTGCCACGGCGATCGTGGGTATGTTTGCCTTCAGCTCCTCGCTGCAAGGTTGGTTCGTAACCAAGTGCAACCCGGTAGAGCGCCTGCTCTTGCTGCTCGTAACGCCGCTAATGCTGGTGCCTAATATCTGCGCGAAATTTATAGAATTTATCCCAAGCGAATACGCAAGCTACGGCATCGGCGCTGCGATCTACGCGCTGATATTTGCAAAGCAGTGGGTTTTAAGACCTAAAGATTCGGGCGATTCGCACGCCGAAAATAGCGCGCCTGCGGCGTAAAATCAAATTTGATCCCGCTAAATTTTAAGATAAATTTGCGGGGTCTTATTAAATTTTATCTTCTTGCTTTTTATTCTTGCACCAGGATTTTAAATTTAAATTGCTTTTTTACTTCTAAATTTAAAACCTCGGCAGATTATGCCGTGCTGATAAAACTATTTTAAAATTAAATCCGCCTATATAAACTACTCAAAATTTTAAATTGCGCCGAAGCGATTATACCCCTTAGTAATATAAATTTATTCATACGAAGCTACTGTGTTAAAAACCATCGTGTATTAATCCCGTGCTAGTCTAATAATTATTGCAAGCCGCAGGATGCACGAAATCAATAGAGTAAAGCTGTTTTCGCGCTGCCGCTTGTAATGCCTTCGATAGTTTAAAAATACACGTCCACAAAAGCGAAAATGATTCTTAAAGCAGATAAAATCAAAAACTGTGCAAAATTTCTCCAAAACAACTTGATGATTAAGGATTAGCGTTACAAAATTTTACTTATTTAGAGCGACTCCTTGATTATATGTTGTACTTTATTTAAAATAATTTTTATAAAAATATCGATGGAATGGGGAATTATTAGTCAAATTTAATTCTATAAAAATACTTTAATAATTAATATTAAATTTATCCGCTTTGAGTTATAATCCGCGATTAAATTTCAAAATAGAGGAATAAAAATGCAAAAAGATATATATTTTAAAAAGGCGAAATTTATCGCATTATCGATATGCACGAACGTTTCGATTTTATGCGGCATGGAAGGCTCGCGCCTAAGCAGTGACGCAAATAGCACGAATCTTGGCGAAATCGTAGTAAGCGCGAGCGGCTTTCGCCAAGATATTAGGCAGGCGCCCGCCACCATTTCCACCTTGGATAATAAAGAGATATCAAGCGGCAGATTCACTTCGCTACACGATATTGCGAATAAAATGCCGGGCGTCAGCGTTATTGCAGGCGATGACGGCCCGGCAAGCGGGATATCCATCAGAGGAATGGAAAGCTCCCAAACCCTTGTGCTTATCGACGGCAAACGTGTAAGTTCCGCGGCGGCGAACCCAAAAGGCGGAGCGGGCGATATGAACTCGAATTTTATCCCGCCCGCAGGAGCGATTGAGCGTATCGAAGTGATTAGAGGACCTATGAGCTCGCTTTACGGGAGCGATGCAGTAGGCGGCGTGATAAATATCATTACGAAAAAGAATTTTTCTAAATTTAGCGGAAGCGCTGCTATATCTACAACTATCCAAGATCACGAAGGTATCGGAGACGGCAAGATGGGCGAAGCCTACGTCAATATTCCCTTTGGGCAGTATGTGGCACTTCAGCTGTGGGGATATAAAAAGCTGCGCGACGAGGATGGCTATAAGGGAGGCTATCAGAAGAGTGATAAATCGGATTCTAACGCCAAACTTTGGCTAACGCCGGATGAAAATAATAAATTTTACTTTCAAACCGGAAGACAAAATCATGATTATTCAAGGACTCTTGGTAAAACCGCCATTTATCCCAACGCGCGTGGATTAAATCACTATAAATATAAAAGAGAAAATCACGGCGTCGGATATTTGGGTGAGTTTGAGAGCTTAAGTGCTGATATAAGTTATTTTTGGGATAAGACTCGCCGTACGAGCATTTTTGATAGCCTTTCTCCCGCAATCGTAAAAAATAGAAATTTTAATTCCAAATTTACGACTTATCTCGGTATAAATACGCTTACCTTCGGCTATGATTTTAGCAAACAGGATGTGCGAACGACTTTTATCGTTTCAAACGCGAGCAGGCAAAATTTACGCTCTCCGCAGCGATTTTCTATGAACGAGCATGCGGGATTTTTAGAGGACGAGATTGAAATTTTGGAAAATACGCTATTTTTAACGCTCGGCGGTAGGCTCACGCACAACGAATACTTCGGCAACCACTTTTCACCCAGAGCCTACGCGACGTTTAATATAGACGATACCTGGACGATCAAAGGCGGCGTCGCAACCGGTTATAAAACTCCCGATGTCAATCAAATTTCGCCGGAAGTAGGCACGATTCAGGGCGGCTGGAGGATTATAGATTTCGGTAACGAGGATTTAAAGCCCGAGAAAAGCACGACCTACGAGATCGGGCTTTATTACGACAATGCAGACGATCTGCGCGGTAATATCACGCTATTTAAAAACGACTTCAAAGATAAAATTTTAGATACCGATGGCAGCAATATCAATAGGATTCCCGCTTACGGAGGCTGCGCCGGCGCACCGAGCGTTAATTGCCCTGGTTGGGGAACGTATTTTAATATAGAAGGAGCCGAGGTTTACGGCGTTGAGCTGAGTGGCGATTACGATATTACTAAAAAGCTAAATTTCAAGGCAAACTACACCTATAGCCACTCCGAGATCGAAACCGGGGATCCTACGATCTATACGCCAAACGGCGCCGTTAAATTTAGCCAAACCAATCTTAGTAGGCTGGATGGCAAATCCCTGACCGCTACTCCGAAGCATGCCGCACATGCGACGCTTAGCTATAGGCCTATCGCTCCGCTTTCTACCTTTATCGGTCTTAATTACGAAAGCGAGCTTACAAGCGTGCAATTCGGTCCGGGCAATAGGGTTAGCAAAAACGACAAAAAGCTTTTTACTACGGATTTGGGCGCACAATACGATTTAAACGATAATCTGAGCCTAAATTTAACCGCTTATAATATCTTTGATAACGTCCGATACGACGAGGGTCTCGCAGACGACGGCAATTACTATTGGTATCCCGAGGAGGGCAGGAGGTTTTGGTTTAAGGTAAACGCTAAATGGTAAGCCTAAAGAGCTTTCTTGCGGTATTTAACGCGCTCTTTTTAGCGTGCTTATTTGCTTGCGATCTGGGGGCAAAACCGCCACAAAATATCGAGCGGATAAGCGAGGCTGCACGCGAGATATTTAGCGTGAGCGATTTTATTCTAAAAAGCAAGAGCGGCGAAAAATATAAAATTTTTATAGCTCGCCAAAAAAATATCGCTCGCTACGATAGGGTAGTTTTTATGGTTGATGCGAACGCGCAGTTTCCGATACTTTTAAACTCCTATGCGAAAATTTATGCGAATGGCGCAAAGCAAAACGCAAAAGCGGTGTCGAAATTAAGCAAAACCGTCCTTATAGTAGGCATCGGATACGACAGCCCGCTAGCGTATGATATTAAGCGTCGCACGATAGATTTAACGCCCGCGGCGAGCGGCGAAGAATATGCAAACGGCGGCGGCGCAACAGAATTTTACGATTTCGTAAAAGATGAACTATTTCCGCTCGTGGAGAAAAAATACTCTACGGCAAAAAGCGATAAAATTTACTTCGGACATTCGTTCGGCGGGCTATTCGGGATTTATGCTTTGCTGCGCGACGATGGGATTTTCGACGAGTTTTTTATCGCCTCACCTTCGTTGTGGTGGGATGAATCACAACTGATCAGAGATGCCCTAGACGAGGGAAAGCTTAGATCAAATTTAAAAGCGAAATTCATAATGCTCGTTGCCGGCTCGAGTGAAATGTGTAAAGGGAAAACCGATAAAGCGGGAATTTTAAAAGTAGCCGATCTAGCTGAAATTTTAAAAACAAAGGGGCTTTCTTGCGAGTTTAGACTCTACGAAGGCGCTTCGCACGGCGAAGTAATCCCATTGGCTTTGCAAGATTTAGCGCTATTTACGCAAAGATAATCTTCTATTTAGCCGGTAAAGCCTTGATCTAAACCCGGCTCGTTTATATTTGCAAGCGCAAGACCGAGCGACGCAGGCTCGCTGATCGCGCCGAAACGCGTCGTCGGATTTAAGAAATTAAATTTTAAAGCCCTTTTGGCTAGTATCGCACAAATTTAAAGGATGGAAAATGCAAAATTTCAAATGGCAAATTTCAAAGCGGCTCAAGCAGGCGATGCGCGAGCGAGATATCGATAATCTTACGCTCGTGCAGCGCACGGACGAGCTGTATTCGCACTCGCACCCTGGCCACGACGAGGATATGCGAGCCGAAGTTTACGCAGTTTTGGACGAATACGCCCCCAACGTCGATATTGAAATTTTTGATCTAGTCTGCAAGGCTCTCGGCGTTAAAATCGAGCTAGGGTAGGGCTTTGCGCGGGATTTGCCTGCGCTTTTTTGCTCGAATGACGCGTCAAATTTCGGTTTTGAAATTTTATTTAGTTTGGCTTTGCGTCGCGATTTTAGATTGCACCGCGATTTTTTAAATTTCACTGCGCGCTGCGTCTTGCTGGGTATGGAATTTTAACGGCGCCGTAAAATTTAGCGATGACGATGTTTGAGTCTGCGCGGCATAAATCGCGAAATTTAAACGCAAGAAGCGTAAATTTTAAAATTTAAACGCCAGCTCGCCTATGTCAAAATTTGACCCAAAATTTAACCGTCCACCCGCCGAAATTTTAAAATTTCACCGTACGATTGTATCAGCCCGCGCAGCCCCCCGCACGGCTCGCGCTACTCAATGTGTGCCTAGCTACGCAGCACGATATGTTTTAGCGCCTCCGAAGCCAGAAGCGGAGTGTCGCGTAGAAACTTTCGATCAAAATTTCATTCTTGCTTGCGGCTTGCCGGTAGCTTAGCAAGCAGCCCCAAATTTCAAATCCGATTAAATTTCACCCAAGCGGCGGCGAATTAGCGATTAAAATTTTAAATTTTAAAAATGAAATTCCGCCCCGAGCTTGCGATCAAAATTTCAAATTTAGCGGCAAAATTTCGCCCGAATGCCGCAGGATTAATATCTCTTTTAACTGCAAAGTGCTAAATTTCACTTTAAATTTTAAAAGGAAAAATTTGAAATACTTAACTCAATTCAGCATCATTTTAGCCATCTCCTTCATCGCCGAGATCCTAGCCGCGCTCATCCCGGTCAAGATCCCCGCTAGCATCTACGGGCTTGTCATCATGCTACTGGCGCTTATTTTTAAGCTCATCAAAGTGTCCCAAATCAGGGAGACCGTGTCGTTTTTTATGCAGATCATGCCGATGATTTTTATCCCCGCGGGTGCGGCCATCATCATCGCGGGCGATAAGCTGCGCGAGAGCTTCTTCGCGATCGTAGCGATTACGGCGATCTCGACCGTCGCAGTTATCGCTGCAAGCGGCTCTGTGACGCAGATTTTTTACAAAATCGCCCTTAATCGGCTCAAGCGCAAACTCTACGCCGCAGCGCATAATGAATTCTCCGAGGCGGTCGCCCCTGCGGATAGAGGTGCAGGCGGCACAGATAGCGTAATAGGCGGCCTCGCGAACGGCGTCACTGGCGGCGGCACAGATAGCGCCGCCAAAAGCGTGCCAAACGGCGCAGACGGCAGCCCCGTGGGTACAGATGCCCTGAAAGGCTCCGCGAGCGCAGATACCGACACCGGCTCCGCGAGCATGGATATCATAGGCGTTACAAGCGTGGGTGCTGACACAAGCCGCGTGAGCGCCGATACTATCGCGAGCTCCGCGAGCGACGGCGCCGTTACGGAGCCCGCAGATGTCGATATTACCTCGGATTCTGCTGATGCGGGCGATATCATAGACGAGATGCTAAGGCACGAGGCCTTGTCGCAGGAGGATGAGAGATGAAAGAAGTGTTGATGAATTCCGCCTTTTTCGGCGTGTTTTTGTGCCTAGCGTCCTTTCACGTGGGGCTTTATCTAAAAAAGCGCTTCAGGCTAGCGATTTTCAATCCGCTTCTAATCGGCACGGTGCTTACCGTCTGCGTGCTTTTGGTTTTTAAAATTCCGTATGAGAAATTTAACGCCAGCGCCTCGCACATCAGCTTTTTCTTGACGCCGATTACCGTGTGTCTAGCCGTGCCGCTATACGAGCAGCTCTCGCTTTTGCGGAGCAACTTCCTAGCCATCGGCGCGGGGCTGCTTGCAGGCGTGATAGCGGGGCTCGGTAGCATCTACGCGATGGCGGTGATCTTCGGGATCGATCACACCCTCTACGTCACGCTGCTACCGAAATCCGTCACCGCGCCTATCGGCATGGGCATCAGCGAGAGCTTGGGCGGCATCGTGACGCTGACGGTAGCCTGCATCATCGCTACGGGCATCATCGGCAGCGTATTTGGAGAGGTGCTGCTTAAAATTTTCGGCATCAAAAAGGCGATGGCAAAAGGTATCGCCCTGGGTTGCGCGAGCCATGCAATGGGAACGGCGCGCGCGCTTGAAATTGGCGACGTGGAGGGGGCTATGGCCTCTTTGGCGATGGCGGTTACGGGACTTCTTACCGTCATCGGCGCCGGCATATTTGCAAATTTTATCTAAGGAGAGGATATGATAATCTCTATAGCTAGGCAAACCGGCGCGGGCGGGCGCGAGACGGCGCGTAAGCTCGCGCAACGCCTGGGATATACCTATTTGGCGAAAGCGGATCTGCTCCGCAAAGCAGACGAGCTGGGATACTTCGAGCAGATGTATGAGTTCTACAACGAAATGCCCGTAAATACGCTGCTTCAGGCGATTTCGCACAGCGAGCTAGCCAACGAGCAGAAGCGCGATCATATAGCTAGAATTTATCAAAAGATCGTAGAAGGCGGCAACGTCATCGTGCTTGGGCGCTGCGCGGGGTTTTTCTTGCGCGGACGGACGGATCTGCTGACGGTGTTTTTGCGTGCCAGCGACGAGTTTAAGCTCGCTCGATTAGAAAAAGAGGGGCACGCCGACGCACGCGAATATATGGAGGATAGCGACGCGGGCAGGATGAGCTTTCATCAGTACTACACCAATCAAATTTGGGGCGCCGTAGCCAACTACAATATCTGCATCGATACGTCCTATTGCGGCATCGACGGCGCGGTGAATATCATCGAGTATCTGGTAAAAAGCCGCGGTAAAAATTGAAATTTTAAAATTTCGCGGCGGGCGGCAACAAACGCAGTCGGGCGATAAGCTTATGAGCGGCATATCGGCGTGGCGGATTTTATGCTTGATTGCGGCGTTAAATTTTAAGATCGCGCGCTTGCTCGCTAAAAGCGGCGAAATTTTGATAGAATTTGACGAAATTTAACTCAAAGGAGCAAACATGGGCGCTCATCTATGCCCAAAATGCGGAGAAAACACGATCTATTTCGACGGCATCTGCCACTCATGCCGCCAAAAGCAGAGGCGAGAGGAGATTTTAAACCTAAGCGCAGACGAAGTGGAGGCTATGATCCTAAAAATCGCAGACCGAATCGACGAGATCGAAAAATGGGATGAGATTTACAACGATTTTTGGGCGCTTTTTAGCCTGCTTGGTATTCACGATCCAAGGATCGCGCGAGCCGCAGCGGCGGCGGAGATCTACTGCCCGCCCGAGCTCTACTTTGGCGCGCCGAAGGACGTGAGAGACGCGCTCGTCCGCAAGCTCGCCTCGCTGCAGGACAATGCCAAAAACACTCTAAATGACGTTCTGTGCGCGCTTGCGTGGCAGGGTGACGAGCAGACGACGCAGCTTTTTTACGAACTGTATCAAAACCCAAGGCCTTGGCGCCAAAAGCTCTACGCAGGCACTGAAATTTACGCGCAAATCGGCGGCTGGAGCTTTGATCAGAGGGGCGAGCGAAAATCGCTTGTTTTTGATAAGTGCCTTGCAGTAGTGCGCGCGAGAGACGGCGCGGAGAAAAACGGCGGCTGCGCGAGCGAGCGCGGAAATGAAAGCGTAGGCGTAAATTTAAATGCAAACACAGAGAACGCTCGCGAAGACACAAACCAAAACGCGGATGAGCCCGTACGTATCGGCAGGCCTACGGGGCAAAAGTGCGAGTTTTGCGGCTGCGAGATGCTCGATATGCTGCGTCTTAAGGCCGATGAGCCGCGGCTTGCGTTTCTAAATTTAAAGCACGACGCGATATTTCGATGCTGCCCGACCTGCGTGGGCTCGGTAATGTACTTTTGCAAATGCGGGGCGGACGGCGAGATAGAGCTAAGCTGCGAGGGCGAAGGGATGGAGAAAAGCTACTTTTCGCAGCAGGATCTTGCGCGGCTGTGCGGTATGAAATTTAAACTAGGAGGCGAAGTATCGCCGTTTTACGGCTGCTTTAGCGAGCTTGACGTGACCGTGGGAGGCTATCCGCAGTGGGTGCAGGACGCCGAGTATCTAGCCTGCCCTAGCTGTGGCGGGACGATGAAGCATCTAGCGCAGATCCCATTCGGCGAGCTGGTGCAGGGCGAAGGGGTCATATACGTGCAGATCTGCGAGAAATGCGAGGTTTTGGGCGGCTGCTTTCAGTGCACGTGAGGGTAAAATCAAAATTTTAGCTAAAGCGCGTCAAATTGCATTTAAAGATGGATAGAATTATAATGCTGTCCTTTTTGATCTGAAAAGGTACCACATAGCTTTTAAAGATCATCTCTCTGACGTCGTTTCTGTTTTGCTTTAAATTTTTTCTAAAGCGATACGGCATAAAGGGGATTTTCTCGATTTCGTTTTGAGCTCGCGCATAAAATCATCAGCCCGAGCTTCAATGTGCAAAGCTATAAAATTGGCGATATTTTCGAGTTCACTCACGAAATTTCCAGAGTATAAAATTACCACGCGAGCCCTTTTTCGGCTAGCCTTTCTTTTATCTCATCATCGTTATAAAGCTTCAATTCGCCTTTGTCCGATCGATCTATTATCTCGTCGAGCTTTTTTTGATCGGATTCGCTTAGCATAGGTTCGTCGTAAACTATAGTCGCCGTCGGATCAAGTAACAGCAAAGCCTTTATAGCTTTTATGGTATTATCGTTTTGTGTTTTTATATTGATCGTCGCCATCTTAGCTCCTTTGCGTTTTATTTTACTAAAAAATTTTAAAATGCAGCTTTCGTAAAATTTTAAAATAGCTTCATGCTGCCTAAATTTTGATTAAAAGGAATTTACGGGTTATTGGCTTGGGTAAAAAGGGGGCACAGGGCGCAGGCTAAATTTTAATTTACAAGCCGTGAAATTTAGCCCGCACGCATAGCTGCCAAACGCTATCTACTCGCTAAGCGCCTCCGCGACGTGATCCCAGCCGAGCGCTCTAGCATAATCGAGCGCGGTTTTGCCGTGGATATTTTTAGCGTTTTTATCCGCACCCTTAGCAAGCAAAAGCTCGATCCTCGTGCGGTTGCCCGCGATCGCCTCGTGGTGCAGCATCGTGTAGCCCTCATCGTCCGTGCGCGTGATCTCGTCCGGATACCCGCGCAAAAACTCCTCGAAATTTTTCTTCGTATTGACGCTCATCGGGTGCTCGGTTAAATTTTGCGGATGTTCCTGCTGTTCGTACGCCACCAGCACGACGCCCGGATCGCCGAAATTTAGCCCCCACGCCTCGTCGTGTTCGGCGCGCTCGCTCTGGCTCATAGCTTTGCGCATCGCCTGCACGCTAAAGCCGCCGTAGGTCTTGCCCTCTATCGCAAACATCCAGTCGCTGATCTGCTCTAGCGGCACCGAGACTTGCTCGCCGTTTTTGACGTTGCTTAGCACGTTGGGGTCGTTTACGAGCACGCCGTAAACGCGCTCGCCGTCAAAATACACGTCGTTTACCCACATATGCTCGACCTCGGTGCTGCCGTTTAGCTCTTGCGAAAAGGCGACCTTGACGCAGGCAAAGCTAAGCGCCGGGACGATGCGGAGGCGCTCCCAGTACAGCTCGCGCCAGAAGTAGCGAAAGCTCTTTCGTGCCTGCTCAAATGCTTTTAGCATCGCCTCATCTTCGCCGTCCGCGTAAAACACGGGCTCGCCGTCTGCGCTACCTTTTCCTTCGCAGCCGCCTTCAAGATCGCGTGCGGCGCGCTCGCAGGAGCCTTTGTCCTCGCAGCTCGCGTCATCGCCGCCGAATAGTTTTTTAAACAGTCCCATTTGCTCCCCTTAAATTTAGTTGAGATTCGTATTGTATTTTAAATTTACTTTCATTTACCTGATTAAAATAGCGGGCAAAATTTCACCGCGCGAGCCGTATATCGGAGCGCAGAAGAGCAGGACGGTTTTGAGTTTGAGCTCCGCGCCTGCACAAAAATTAAGCTATAATTGCGTTTAAATTTAATTAAAGGAGAGATTATGGGGCTATTCGGTTTGGGCAAAAAAGCTGAAAAGGCGCAAATTCCAAGTACCTTTGCCGGCAGAGTGGATAAATTTTGGGCGGAATTTAGCGGCGTGATAGATGAAATCAAGGCCGATCTAGCAGCGGAAGAGTTTGAAAAGGCGATGCGAAAGACCGACGAGAAGCTTCGTATCTGTCTTGCCGAGCCGTATTTTATGACGGGGCTTGCGGGCGATAAGCTCGATCTGGTGCTAACTCCCGAGGGCATGAGGCATCGATTATTTTGGCTAAGCTTTATCAAAAACGCTATGCCTAAGCAGCTCGAGGGGAGAATGCGCTGTACGCTCGGAAAGCCGCGTGCGCCGCGAGGTATCGGCGGACTTGAGATGTACGACACGCGCGTAAGCGCCGAGGAGTCGATGATCTACGCGCAGTTTAACGAAAGCAACGTGGATATTAAAATTTACAACGAGAATTTAGCCACTCTGCTCGCGCAGGATGAGAACAAGGCGGGCAATCTAAGCTTCATCCTACTTGATAACATCATCGGCGAGACGACGGTCATTAACACTTTGGGCATGCTTGAAGTGCTTGATAAGCCGCAGGAAAACGGCGTGCCGCTAAGCGAATTTGCCGATCTGATCGATGAGAAATTCGGCGAAAAAGCCGCGCGCGAACCGCTAAAGAATTTTTTCAGCTACGAGATGGAGCCGCGCGGAAGCGAGGTGCGCGAGGACGTGATCGTAGGCACCACCTGCCTAACGGCCATCGTAAATCAGTACCTAAACGGCGAGCGCGACATCTACAATGAAGCTTTCGAGCTCGGTATCAAATTTTGCTTTCTTAGCATTGATAACGGCGGCGACATGCAGGCGGGCTTTGATCTGAGAAACAAGATCGAGGACGAGGAGCTAGAGAGCTGCGGCTCGTTTCTGGAGATAATCGGCGGTGCAACCGGGCAGAAGCACGCATACATCGATCTTATCTGCTATGACGAGGAAAGGCTGAAAGAAAAGGTAAGCGAGCTTTGCAAAAAATATGGCGCGAATATACAAATTCACGACTTTAAGCGGTAGCGGCCTCCGTTTTTGCGGCAGATAAATTTGAAATTTTGCGCCATTGCGGAAAATAAATTTAAAATTTACCGCATCGCACGCTCTGCGGTTTTAGCGCGCTATGCTTTAAATTTATCCGTATTGCGATCTTGGGCGGTAGGACTTAGCGAAATTTTACCACGTTTGCCCTGGCGTAAATTTAAAGCGGTCCCGCCCAAGGCTCGCTGCGATTTCAAATTTAAGCGCTGCATAAATTTATTTTAGACGTAGCGCGTCGAAAAACAGAGAGCGGCGGCGCGGACAAAATAATCTGGGCTTGCCGCTTTTTTCATTCGTAGCTAAAATTTACCGCAATCGCTTTTGCTATGCGCCGCAAAACAGCGAGACTCTCTGTCTGAAGTTAAATTTTATATCCGCTAGCTTTAAAATTTTGAAATAAAATTCTAGCTCTGCCGCGAACCGCGCGCCATTACGGAGTAAAATTTAATCTCCGCAAAAGCGATACGGAGGCGCTAAATTTAATAACTCACGCCGCTAAGATACAGCCCGTTCGGCGGAAAGGGGATTCTACTAAGCGCTCGCGAGAAGCTGATCTTGCGCCCGCTCTGCACGGATTTTAGGGCGTTTGCGACCATCAGCCGCACCTGCGCTCGCAAAAATCCGTTGGCTTTAAAATTTATCAAGGTTAAATTTCTAAAAGAGTAGGCGCGCGCGACGTAGAGCTCGCGTACCGGGCTTTTTATGTCGCTGCCGCTTTTCATAAACTCGCTAAAATCGTGCTCGCCGACAAAATTTGCAAGCGCAGCATTGAGCGCGGCAAGATCCACGCGCGGATAAAACACGCAAAAATCGCTAAGAAAGGGGCTTGGACGTCCGTGGTTTAAAACGTAGCGATAGGAGCGCGCCACGGCATCGTAACGCGGATGAAAATCGCGCGGCACCGGGCTGATGTGTTGCACAAAAATATAGGGCGCGCAGTGGCGGTTTATGAGTTCTTTTAGACGCGGCAGCTCCCAGTGCACGGCGTATTCGACGCAGCTTACCTGGCGCAGCGCGTGCACCCCTTTATCTGTGCGCGAGCTGCTGATTAGCGGCGCAAAGATCCCTACTCGCCCCAAAGCCGCGCGCAGCACGTCCTCGACGCCGCGCCCGTGAGGCTGAGACTGCGAGCCGCTAAATTTCGAGCCGTCATAGGAATAGACGAGTTTGAGCTTCACGCGCTCGGAGTTTGCGCTCGCTGCGAAGTTGCACGCATCTGCGGGGATATTTGGCGGGGTGCTTATTTTGCCGATGTGCGCAAGCTCACTCGCTGCAAAGTCGCTTGCGGGCGCACTTTTAATAATATTTTTGAGTTCGGACGCGCTTGCGAGGGTGTTTGCGGGGGCATCCGCTTTGTGGGCGGCATTTGTTTTGCGGGAGTTTTCGGTGCGGGCGGACGCGGGACGGGTAGTGTAAAATTTTGCGACGGGCGACATATAGATTTTTAAAGCGTCGTCACTTGCCACATTAGCTTTTGCAGCGTTTGCCGCGCAAATATCGGAAGCGGCGGTATCGGCGGAATTTAAATTTACCGCACGCGCAGCCTTTTTGGCGCGAACGGCGTCCGAATTCCGCCTGACACTTTCTTGCTTTAAACCGCAATCGGGCACAGTATAGGCAGCTGTATCGCTCGCCGTACTTGCAAGAGCGGAATTTTTAAAATTTAAAATTTTATCGTTTAAGATCAAAGCCTGCTCGCCGTTTTGTGCTTCGTGTTCTAAATTTACGCCACGCAAAATTTTAGACGCGTTAGGCTTGCTCGCCAAAATTTTATCCGCTAAATTTCGAGCGGACGAGCTTTTGTTTAAAATTTCGCCGTCGCAAAGCTCGGAGTCTTTTTCAGTATCTCGGGGCAATTTTGATCCTGTAGTATAGCAGCGAGCCGATAAGCGTAACGCCGAATGTCACGGGAAGCGCAATGCTTGGGTATTTAGAGAGCAGCATGATCATCGCGAAGTAGCTAAAAAGCACGCCGAAGATCCCCGCGTAAACGAAGCCCTTTTCGTAGCGATAGGTCACGATGCCGAGGCTTAGCGCAAACAGGAAGCTCGCCAGCGGAAAGAGCGAGACGAGGGTGTAGATGCTAAATTCTTTCCTGCGCTTCTCGCTGCCGCTCATATCGCTCCAGTATCCGATCACGCCGCCTCCGCCGCGGATATTGCGGTCGCTTTGCGTGCGCAGGGTTAGGCTTTTAAACTCGCTTACGTGCCACTGCTCGCCGCCCATCGTGTAAATTTTGCCGTCGTGCAGCATCGCAGAAAAGCTCGCGTTTTCGTTTTTAAACTCGCCGCTGCGCGCTACGATCATCCGCTCATGATCCTGCGAGCCACCTGGATTATACAGCACGAGATCCTTATACAGCGTGCTTGTGCCGTTGTTTTCCTGCGAGTCGATAAAAACGAGCCAGTCGGAGAATTTCTGCCCGAATTCGTTGGATTTGATATTTAGCGTCGCGCTAATTTTTTTGTAATCGATGAAATTGTCCTTTAAATTTTCGGCTATCGGCATCATAAAAAGCGATACGAAAAGTAGCGCCAAAGAGCACAGCGCGGCGCTTATGCCGAAAAATAGCGCGATCTTGCGCGTAGCGTAGCCGATCGTAAATATTACGATGGTTTCGTTCTCTTTAGATAGCCTAAAAAGCGAGATACTAAGCGCTACGAAAAACGCGATCGGCACCGTAAATATGAGTATGCGCGGCAGCATGAAAAGATAGAGCTTGACTAGCTCCGAAAAATTTATCTCGATAAACGACGTAATGCGCGCGATCTGAAGGAAAAAGACGATCGACATTATGATAAAAAGCGTGCTGAAAAGCGACGCGAACGAGCTTACGAAATTGCTAAATAAATAGCGCTGCACCCTATCCATAAATGACGTCCAAGAGCCTTAAAATTTGATCTCTAAAAATAAAAGTAAGAAGTAGCCCCATCGATAAAAACGGCACGAACGGTAGCTCATAGCCCTTTTTGTGCGCGATGAGATACGCAGGCAGCGTCAAAATCGCTCCGATGTAGATCGAGATGCCGCCCAGCTTCCAGCCCAAAATCGCCCCCATAACGCCCGCGATAAAAATATCCGCGCTGCCCATCGCTTCGCGCTTTAGCACGAAGGTGACGATGAGGCGCAGCACGAAAAATATCGCCGCGTATCCCGCCGCCGCGCCCACGCCGCTAAGATCAATATCATACATCAGCGTATAAGCAAGCGAAAGCGTCGTAACTACGTAAAGAAGGCTCTCCGGTACGGCTTTATACTCAAAATCGATCGCCGAAAGCGCCATAAGCAAGATGAAGCAAAGCCCGAGCACTGCGGCTTTTGCAAGATCGGGCTCGCCGAAATACGCCGCAAGCGCAAGCGCGCCGCCTAAAAGCTCGACGATCGGGTAGCGGATCGAAATTTTGGTTTTGCAAAAGGCGCATTTGCCACCCAAAAAGAGCCACGAAAGCAGCGGGATATTGTGGTAAAATTTTAAAGCGTGAGAGCATTTTGGGCAGTGCGATGCGGGGAAATTGACGCTCTGTCCGCGCGGCAAGCGGTAGATCAGGACATTGCAAAACGAGCCTACGCAGGTGCCGAATATCGCAAAAATCACGCCGTAAACGATATTTAAATCCATCTTTTTCCTTTGGATCTTTAACTTTTTAAAATTTAATCAAACGCTCTATGGTAGCGAGAAATTTCTTAGTTTTCATTGATTTTTTGCCTCTCGTAAGGAAAAAATTTTACGAAAATCGCCGCCGCGCCTACGCAAAATAAAATGGCTATTAGCCCGGCGATTAGCGGCTCGCCCCATGCCTCATATAATCCGCCGAAAATCAAAAATCCCGCCACCAGTATCACGGCGTCTAAAAGATCGAAGTTTAAAGTATCTACGATCCATAAAAACATAATATATGCGCCTATCCCGCTGCCTGCGGATGCTAAAATCCCCATTTTATCGGGGACGAAAGCAAATGCTAGCACAAAAAACACAAGCAGGCAAGTGTAGACCGCCAGTATGAATTTCTTTGGTTTTTTGTACGCGCTGCCGCATATTGGCATCTTAGAGTTTTCATCGGCTTTTTGGTAAGTTTTTTGCCGCAACCACATTGTATGTAGTAGCTCATGGCCTTCCTTATCGGTATTAGCGTGAACGGACCGCGATTTTAAAATTCTACCGCGTTTAATTTACCGTGCCTGATAACACGGCTCGCGCTAGAGGTTTAAATTTAAAAGGGCGAAATTTAAAATTCTAAAATTTTGAAATTTCACGGTGTCGCGGATTAAATTTTAAAATTTACTGCGTTGCATGCGGTTCTTGCAAAATAAAATTTTAAAATTTAAAGCGACCGTTAGAGCGACTGGCCGTAGCTCAAAGACCGCCGAAGCGGCGCTGTTTGCGGCGGAAATCGTTCACTATACGCGAAAGCTCCTCGCGCGTGAAATCCGGCCACAGCGTCGGCGCAAACGCAAGCTCGGCGTAGCTCGCCTGCCAGAGCAAGAAATTCGACAGCCGCTGCTCGCCGCCCGTGCGCACCAGCAGATCCACGTCGCCGCTGTGCGCGGTATCCAGATGCGCGCCGATGCCCGCTTCGCTTAGTCGCTCGCCGCTTGCAAGCAGCCGCTCGCACGCTCGCACGATCTCGTCTCGCGAGCCGTAGTTGATCGCTAGGTTAAAATTTAGCGCTCGCCCGTTTTGAGTTAAATTTGAAAGATATTCGATCTCGCTTCGCAGATCGCCCTTAAAAGCCGATATGTCGCCGATCGGATAGAATTTTATCCCATTTTGGATAAATTTTTCGCGGCGCGAAATTAGGAATTTTTGAAGCAGTTTCATCAAAAATTCCACTTCACTTTTCGGACGTTTCCAATTTTCGGTGCTAAAGGCGTAGAGCGTGAGGTTTGCGATGCTTTCGTCGATGCAAAACTCGCAGATCTGCTCCACGACCTCCGCACCCGCTTCGTGCCCGCTGGTGCGCAGCAGACCGCGCTTTTTCGCCCAGCGCCCGTTGCCGTCCATCACAAGAGCGAGATGATTTAGGCTATTCACGGATCAGATTTTTTTCAGCTCAGCCGCGATTTTTAGGGCGACTTCGTCCTTCGGCGCGGTGTCGATTACGACCTGATCGTTTTTCGTGATGAAAGTGACCTTAAGGACGTCGCCGCCGAGCTTGATGATATCGTCCAGCACGTTTAGGCAGACGGCGTCGAGATGCTTTTCGTTAAGCATGCGTTTGGCCTCGCCGACGGCGTTTTCGCGGTCGGTTTCGAGTTTAAAGCCCACCTTTTTGATATTTCCGCGCACGGAGCTTAAGATATCCTCGTTTTCGCCCAGGCGTAAATTCCAAATTTCGCCGATCTCCGCTTTTTTCACTTTGTCTTTGTAGCGCACCTTCGGCGAGTAGTCGCTTACCGCGGCAGCCATTATCAAATATGCGCCGTCGGGGAATTTTGTGCTGTCAAGCGCCGATTTTAGCCCGATAGTGCTTTCAAATTTAACGAGCTTGTACGGTAAATTTTCATATTCGTTGCTAGAGATCAGCGTCACGTCCGCACCCAGATAAAACAGCGCGTCGGCAATCGCTTTGGAGGTTTTTCCGCTGGAGAAATTCGTAATACCGCGCACGCTGTCGATCTTTTCGATCGTCGCGCCTCCGGTGATGATGACGGTTTTATCCTCCCAAAATTTATCGTTGTAAAGCGCACGTTTTAGCGTCTTCATAATCGCCTCGGTGCTCGCTAGCCCGCCCTTGCCGGTATCGCCGCAAGCTAGGGTTTTTTCTATCGGATCCACAAAATACGCATTGACGCTCGCTTTTAGCATATCGATGCAGTTTTTTGTGATGTTATTTTCAAGTAGTGCGGGGTTCGCGGCTGGCGCGATAACCACCTTGGCATGGGCAAAAGCCGCGTTTAGCACCTCTAAAAATACGTTATCGCAGACGCCCCACGCGAGCTTGTTTATCGTATTTGCCGTCGCGGGCGCTATCAAAACCAAATCCACTTTGGAATAAGCGATGTGGTTGATGCCCGCCTGCCAGTTTTCATTGGCTTTACAAAGTACCGGGTGATCGCACAGCGCCTCGAATGCCTTGTAATTGACAAACTCCTGCACGCCGTCGCTAAGCGCGATATAGACGTCGAAATTCGACTTTTTCAGAGCGGATAAAATTTCAAACGCTTTGTAAAAACTGATACTCCCGCAAACCGCCAGTAAAACCTTTTTCTTACTCATCTTCGCTCCTAAAAAATTTATGGAAAAACCCATCTTTGTTAGTTTGTTTCGTTCGGCTGATCGCCAGCGCGCCGCTTGGAACGTCGCTTGTCACCGTCGTGCCCGCAGCGATTATGACATCGTCGGCTATCCGCACGGGCGCTACTAGCTGCGTGTCCGAGCCGATAAAGACGTTTTTGCCGATTATCGTTTTGTATTTTTTCTTGCCGTCGTAGTTGCACGTAATCGTGCCGCAGCCGATATTGCTGCCCTCATCGATCTCGCAATCCCCAAGATAGCTTAAATGCCCCGCCTTGATTTTGTTTACTTTCGCGTTTTTAAGCTCGACGAAATTTCCGATATGAGTGCCGATGACTTCGCATTTTGGGCGCAGATGTGCCATCGGACCGATGTCGGAGTTTTTTACGATGCTATCTTCGATGACGCAGCCGCTTTTGATGAGCGAGCTTTCGATCACGCAAGGACCGATGATGCTTACATTTTCTTGCAGCTCGCACTCGCCGATAAATTTCGCTCTGCCGTCGATGTAGATACTTTGCGGCAGGCGCATCAAAACGCCTTGCTTCATCAAATTTTCTTTGATCTCGTTTTGCATTAAATTTTCGGCGATGCTGAGGGCAAATTTATCGTTTATGCCCATGAAATTTTGCTCGTCCACCCACACGGCGGCGCATTTTAAGCCCATATCTTTGGCGATTTTGATCGCGTCGGTGAGGTAGTATTCTTTTTGCGCGTTATCGGGTTTGATCTGCGGGAGAATTTGTTTCAATGCCTCGCTTTTGAAGCAGTAGCAGCCGGCGTTTGCGTCTTTTACCGCCTTTTCTTCCTCGCTTGCGTCCTTTTGCTCGACGATCTTTAAAATTTCGCCGCCGCGGGTGATTACGCGGCCGTATCCGAATGGATCGCGCGCGCTAAAAACGCTTAAATTTACTTCCGCGTCCCCTTCGCAGAGTTTGCGAAGCTCGGCGCTTTTTACCAAAGGCATATCGCCGCAGATTATGAGCGTTTTGGCTCCGCGGATTTCGACCTCTTTTAGTCCGCCCGCAGTGCCGGGGAAATGCTCGTGGTCTTGTTTGTAAATTTTAGCGTTTGGAAAGTGCGCTAGAACCGCGCTTTTAACCTCGTCGAATTGATAGTGTAAAATCACGCTCACGTCGTTTGAAATTTCGTAAGCTTTCTTTAGGATGTGGATTATCATCGGCTCGCCGCAAAGCTCGAAAAGAACTTTAGCTTTTTGCGACTTCATCCGAGTGCCGAGTCCTGCGGCAAGAACTATAACCGAAACGTCGTTCATTTTTACCCTTAAATTTCAAAAATCGGATAATTTTAACACATTTAAAATAAATAAAAACCTAAATTTATGCCGCGCGGGCGAAATTTAAATCCCAAATTCAACTAAAATTTTATAAAATTCCACCTAAATTTTAAAGCTTAGGCGGACGTTTTGAAAAAACTGATTTTGGTTACTTGTATTTGGGCGTTTAGCTTCTCGCTGATAGGTGAGTTTTTGCGCGGCATAGACAGCGCGTATTTGGCGTTTTCGCGCGTATCGTTGGCGCTAATTTGCTTTTTGCCGTTTATGAAATTTCGCGGGCTAAATCCAGCCTTGGCGCTTAAAATTTTCGCCGTGGGCGCCGTGCAGATCGGCGTGATGTATATCTTCTACTACCGCAGCTTTGCGTATTTGAAGGTCTATGAAGTGGCGCTTTTTACGATATTTACTCCGTTTTACGTGACGCTGCTTTACGACGCGCTTAAGCTTAGATTTCGCGCGCTATATCTTTTCAGCGTCGCTGTCGCGGTGCTAGGTGCCCTGGTGATAAAATTCGGCGCGATAAATTCTGAGTTTTTGACGGGTTTCTTGCTCGTACAAGGCGCAAATTTATGCTTCGGGCTCGGGCAGAGCGCGTATAAATTTATGCTGGAGCGCCACGGCTTTAGCGAGCAGAAGGAGCTTTTCGGCTACTTTTTTGTGGGGGCCACCGCGGTTACGGCGATTGCCGCGATCGTGCTCGGGGATTTTTCTAAATTTAATCCTAGCTTCTCGCAGGGCGCAGTGATCGTGTATTTGGGCACGGTAGCCAGCGCTTTAGGGTATTTTTTGTGGAACAAAGGCGCGTGCGAAGTCGATAGCGGCGTGCTTGCGATTATGAATAACGCGCTCATCCCCGCAGCGATCGTCGTAAATTTAGTATTTTGGCAAAAGGACGCCGATATAGCGCGCCTGCTTGCAGGCTCGGCGCTGATTTATGTTTCGCTAATTTTGCATAAAAAGATTATGAAATTTTACGCCGTGCGCGAGCAAAGAATTTAGTATTTAACTAAAATTTTATATTTTTACATTAGAATTAGCCCTTATTTTATTTGAAGTTGGCAAAATGAAAAAAACCTTGAAATTTATCGCCTTTACCCTGCTCATAGTCATTGCGATATATTTCTTATACGGCAAATTTTTTAAGCAAGAAGAAGCGCCGAAGGCCCTTACCACAAGGCTTGAGAAGGGCAGCATCAGAGGCACGGTGACGGCTGTGGGAGAGGTTTATGCCAGGGATTTGGTCGACGTGGGCGCGCAGGTAAGCGGTCAGATCAAAAAGCTCTACGTCAAAGTGGGCGATAAGGTTCAAAAAGGCGATATGATCGCGCAGATCGACTCAGTCACGCAAGAAAACGAGATTGCGCAGCAAAAGGCACAGCTTCTGATCCACGAGGCAAATTTGGCTTCGGCAAAGATCGCCGCGGCAAACGCCAAAACGCAGTATAACCGCGAGCTGCAGCTGTATAAAAGAAACGCCGCTTCCAAAGAGGCTGTGGAAAACGCCAAAAATAGCGCCGCTTTAAAAGAGGCCGAGCAGAAGCAGATTGAGGCGCAGATCGAGCAGACCAAACTTCAGCTAAGCACCGCGGAGACGAATTTCGGCTACACCAAAATCACGGCTCCGATAAGCGGCACGATCGTTTCGATGCCGGTAGAGGAGGGCAAGACGGTAAATTCCAACCAAACTACGCCTACGATCGTAAAGATCGCCGATCTGAGCAAGATGGAGATCAAGATGCAGATCGCAGAGGGCGATATATCTAAAGTAAAGGTCGGAATGGACGTAGAATACTCCATACTATCGGATCTGGATAATATCAAAAAGGCTAAAATTTACAAGATCGATCCGGGTCTTACCACGCTTAGCGACGGGACGTACGATAAAACCTCTAGCGGTTCGTCCTATTCTTCGAGCAGCAGCGACAGTGCGGTATATTTTTACGCAAAGATGCTAGTGGATAACGAAAACGATTTTTTAAAGATCGGAATGACGACCGAAAACAACATAATCGTAAGCGAAGCGAACAATACCAGCTACCTGCCTACCTCGGTTATCAAGCGCGACGGGGGAGGCGATTACGTTACGGTGCTTAACGGCAAAGAGCCCGAGCAGCGATACGTGAAAACTGGCGTCAGCGATGATTTGAATACCGAAATTTTAAGCGGTTTGGATGAAAAAGACGAAGTGCTTATCGCCGACGGAAAAGCCGCGCCGTTAAATATGGACGGGCCTCCGATGGTGTTTTAGTTAAAATTTTATGGTGTAAAGATGCTAGAGCTTAAAGATATAAACAAAAAATTCATTCTCGGCGATAACGAAATCCACGTGCTAAAGGACGTAAGTTTAAATATCGAAGCGGGCGAGTTTATATCGATAATCGGGCAATCCGGAAGCGGAAAATCGACGCTGATGAATATAATCGGTTGCATCGATACGCCGAGCAGCGGAAGCTACAAGATTGAAGGTCGCGAGACCGCGAATTTAAGCGGCGACGAGCTTGCGGCACTTAGAAGTAAAAAATTTGGCTTTGTCTTTCAAAAATACAATCTCATCGCCACGATGGATGCGACCGCAAACGTCTCTCTGCCTGCGGTGTATGCGGGCGTAGGGGCGAGCGAACGGACGAAACGGGCGGTGGAGCTTTTGGATAAGCTAGAGCTTGGCGATCGCACCAAAAATTTACCGAGCAAGCTTAGCGGCGGGCAGCAGCAGCGAGTAAGTATCGCTCGCGCTCTGATAAACGGCGGCGAAGTAATTTTGGCCGACGAGCCCACCGGCGCACTTGATAGCAAAAGCGGCGAGACGGTGATGCAAATTTTAACGACGCTGCACAAAGAGGGTCACACCATCATCATAGTTACGCACGATGCGCATATCGCGGAATTTGCGGATCGTATCATCGAGATCAAAGACGGCAGAATTTTAAGCGATAAAAGAAAGAACGAGCGGGTTTTTGAGCGCAAAAAAGAGCAGATTAAAACGAAAAATTCCTTTATATTTTGCAAAGATCAGCTCATCGAAAGCTTTAAAATGTCGATTAGCGCTATATTTTCGCATAAACTAAGATCGATTTTGACGATGCTCGGTATCATCATCGGCATCGCCTCGGTTATCTGCGTCGTTGCCCTGGGTAACGGCTCGCAAGAAAGAATCATATCTCAGATCCGCGCTATCGGTACCAATACGATAAATATCTATCCCGGCAAAAATTTCGGCGACGTGCGTGCGGGCTTTGTAAGCACCCTTACGATAAGCGATTCGAAGGTTTTGGCGCGCCAGCCCTACGTCGATTACGCTACGCCTAATTCTTACGCAAGCGGTACGATAACCTACGCAAATTTAAGCTCCAAAGCCCAACTGCGCGGCGGCGGCGTAAATTCTTTGGCCGTTAACGGCATAGATATAGAAGAGGGCAGAAATTTTAGCGACGACGATATTAAAAATTCCGCTTCCGTAGTCATCATCGATCCCAACACCAAAAAAACCTTTTTCAAAAACACCGATCCTATCGGCAAGACGATTCTATTCTTAGGTAGGCCGCTTAAAATCATAGGCGTTTCGGGCAAGGATAAAAACGCCTTCGGAAGCAGCGAAAATTTAAGAATTTACGCGCCGTATTCGACCGTGATGAATAAAATCAGCGGCGACCGAAAAATAGGCTCGATCACCATCAAAATAAAAGACGACGTCGATACTCACGTAGCCGAAGAGAGCCTTACGCAGCTGCTTATCCAAAGGCACGGCTCGCGAGATTTTCACACTATGAATGCAGATACGATCAAACAAACTATCGAGAGCACCGTGGGCACGATGACGATTCTGATCTCATCGATCGCGGTGATTTCGCTCGTCGTGGGCGGCATCGGCGTGATGAATATCATGCTCGTAAGCGTTACCGAGCGCACGCGCGAGATCGGTATCAGAATGGCGATCGGCGCAAAGCAATCCAATATCTTACAGCAGTTTTTGATAGAGGCGATCTTGCTTTGCTCGCTAGGCGGAGCTTTAGGAATTTTAATCGCTTTGGCGCTTGGATTTGCGTTTAATACCATAAGCCCCGATTTTGCGATGAAATTTACTACTGCGCCTTTCGTGATCGCCTTTGCGGCGTCGTCTGCGATCGGTATAGTTTTCGGCTATCTGCCGGCAAGAAACGCCAGCAGATTAAATCCGATAGATGCTTTAGCACAAGAATAACCAAGGAGAGAAAATGATAAATTCCAAAGTAATTTTAAGCGGCGTTTTGGCCGTTTGGATCTGCGGCTGTGCCTCTAATCAAGGCGAGATCAAATATGAACCTAAGCAAAATTTCAAGGACGAAAACGCGACTTATCAGATCGATACGCTTTGGTACAAAAAATATAACGAATCGTATCTGAACAAACTCGTAGATCAGGCGCTTGCGAACAATTATGATCTAAAAACCGCAGCTCTTAACGTCGAGAGTGCTTATGCAAATTTAGGGCTAAATCGCGCGGATCTATTTCCTACTCTAAGCGGATCGGTAGGCGGCAGCAGAGGTCGCGATATCAGCACGAGCTCAAATTGGAGCAAAACATACAGTTCGGGCTTTAACGTAAGCTACGAGCTCGATCTTTTCGGAAAAATTCGCTCGGCTGTAAATTCCAGCGAGTGGAGCGCAAAAGCCAGCGAATTCGATCTTGAAAACGCACGCCTTACGCTGATAAACTCCGTCGTAAGTGGATACTTTGAGATGCTGTATCTAAACGACTCGCTAAAATGGACTAGACAAAATTTAAGCGATTATCGCGAGATCGAAAAGATAATCAAGGCCAAATACGACTACGGCAAGTCCGAGCAGCTCGATTACAGGCAGATCAAAAATAGCATCTTAGGGCTTGAAAATAGGGTCTTGGAGATTCAGAAAAATATCGAGGATAATAGAAAATATATGAGAAATCTGATCTCCTCGAGCATGCAGTTTAGCGACAACACCAACTCGATCAGCTCGATTAAATTTCAAGGCGTCGACTTAGATGTGCCGTACACTGCGTTATCCAATCGCCCTGATATCCGCGCGGCGATTTCGCGGTTAAATTCCAGTTTTTACGATAACCAAACCGCGCAGCTAAATTTCTTCCCTAGCATAAATTTAGGCGCCGGACTAAATAGCGGACAAACGGGCCGCGCCGACGATAGCTTTAAGCTAAATTTCTTAAGCGGCAACGTTAGCATTAGTCTGCCGTTTTTGGACTACGCGCGACTTGAAAACCGACTTAAAATTTCGGAGATCGACTTTAGAAAAAACGTAGTCAATTACGAGCAAACGCTCTCAACCGCGACCAATGAGGTTCTAAATTTATATAGAATTTACGAGATAAATTTGGCTACTCTTAAAAATTTAAGTGCCGCATACGACGAGAAAGCGCGTATCGCCGATCTTTATGCCGCGAAGTACGAAGCGGGCTCAAGCGAGCTAAAAGATATGCTAGAAGCGCGCACTGACGCCGTGGATGCGAAGATCAGCGAGCTGAATCAAAAATATTTGACGCTTCAAAACGAAGCGGCGATCTATCGCGCGATGGCGGGTAAATTTAGACGCAAATGAAAGAAATTCTGATATTTCTGCTATTTTGCGGCGCGACGTTTGCGGCGGAATATGACTGCGCTTTCGAAGGAAGCGGTTTTGAGGAGCATCGTAGCGAGGTTTTGCAAAACCGCCGCAAGATCGAAAGCGAGGGTAAAATTTTGCAAGATAATTTAGAGCGCGGCGGCTCGCACGGCGAGCAAAACCGCGGCTTGCAAAATTTTTCCTCCGAAAAAGACAAGATGCAGAGTATAAAAGAGCAAAACGACAGGGCGGCGCGGGAGCTTAAAATGCGAAATCAAAAGCTACGCGGTAATTCAAAAAGACGCTAAAAGCCCCGCGCTCGTTTATCGCTTTTTAAGTAAAATTTATATAAAATCTCCGCTTTACATTTTCTTTAAGGAACAGTTATGAAAAGAACGTACCAACCCCACAATACCCCTAAAAAGCGCACTCACGGCTTTCGCGTCCGTATGAAAACAAAAAACGGCCGCAGAGTTTTAAGCGCAAGACGCGCTAAAGGCAGAAGAAGATTGGCTGCGTAGGCGAGTTCGCTGCGGTAAGCGACAGTAGAGTTTTTTCGGATGTTTATAAAAACGGGGCGAAGTGGCATTGCGAATGCGCCGTCGTCTATTTTTTGGCGAGCGAGGAGCGTAAATTTAGCGCGGTCGCCAGTAAAAAAATAGGTAATTCGGTCACGCGAAACCGCGCTAAAAGACGTTTGCGCGCCGCGTTTTATAATCAGCAGAATTCCATCGATAGCGGCATTTTTATACTGATCGCGAAAAAACAGATGATCGATATGAGTTTTAGCGAGCTGGAACGAAATTTAAAATGGGCGTTTAAAAAGATCGGAGCGGCAAAATGAAGGAATTTTTTATAGCCGCGATCGGGTTTTACAGAAAATTCATTTCGCCTGCGTTTCCGCGCTGCTGCCGCTACTATCCGAGCTGTTCGCAATACGCCCTTTATGAGTTTAAATTTAACGGTTTTTTTCGCGCTCTTTGCGCTACGGCCGCTAGAATTTTAAGGTGCAATCCGCTATTTGAAGGCGGCATAGACCATCCGATAATCGCGCGAAATTTTAAATTTTGCGTATTTTCAAAAACCTGCGAAGGCGGCTTTAACGCGTGCGCGCAGAAATTTAAGCTTTGGTTCATACCATATAAAAAAAATAGATACTATATCATACTAGCAGGAGAGAAATAGTGCTGGATAAACTACCTCAATCAAAACGCCTTGCCATCGCAGTGGCACTCGCGCTTATATTTTTTGTCGCTTACGATCATTTTTATTTATCAAAAATTCGCGCCTCGATGGAGGCAAATGCGACCGCGGCACAGAGCGCGCAAAATAAGGCTGCTCCGCAAACTTCCGCCGCCGGTGCTGGCACGCAGGGCGCAAATTTAAACACCGCAAATTCCGCCTCCGCGCCGTTGGTACGCGTGATCGGCAAAGAGGCAAATTTTACGATCGACGGGCTCGGCCGTATAAGCTCGTATGTGCTAAACGATGCGAAATTTCGTGACGGAAACGGCGAGGCTCTAAATTTAATCGATGCCAAATCTCACTCCAAGCCGCTTGAGGTGCGCTTCGAGGACGCGGCGTTAAACGCGATGGCTTTCGATACCCCTTATAGCGCTTCATCTAGCGAGCTGGACGTGCGAAACGGCGAAGCTAGCGTGAGCTTAAGTCAAAATTTGGGCTCGGTAACTATAACTAAAAATTTGACCTTTTTCCCGAACGGCAGCTACAAGCTGGATGTGAAATTAAACGGCAGCGCGCCTTATTTCATCACTCCGGGCTCTCGTCCGAACGTCGAAGTGGATAGCTACACTATTCACGGAGTCATCGTCGGAAAGCCTGGCGAGGTCGGAATTTTTGATAAGCTTACCTCATTTTTTACCGATTCGCAAAGCACCAAAGAGAACGTTGAAATTTTCAAAGACGGCGACGTAGATAGCAACGAGCGAATAAGCAACGCCAATATCGCGGCGAGCTCGGATCGATACTACACGACGCTACTTTATGGAAACAATATGGATGTGACAGTGACTGACGCGGATAAAATTTCGCAGGTATTCATCCGCTCAAATGGCGATTTTAGCGCCACGGGATATTTGGGAGCGAAAGATCATGCGACGCTAAATTCGATAGATCCGGTTCTTACCAATATCATCGAATACGGCTGGTTTACCTTTATCGCCCGCCCGATGTTTAAATTTCTAAACTGGCTGCACGGCTACATCGGCAACTGGGGCTGGTCGATCGTCGTGCTTACGCTCATCATCCGCCTAATCCTATTCCCGCTAAGCTACAAGGGAATGCTATCTATGAACAAGCTAAAAGATCTGGCGCCTAAGATGAAGGAGCTTCAAGAAAAATACAAGGACGATAAGCAAAAGCTGCAGATGCATATGATGGATCTGTATAAGAAAAACGGCGCCAACCCAATGGGTGGCTGCTTGCCGATCCTGCTTCAGATACCGGTATTTCTTGCGATCTACCGCGTGCTACTTAACGCGATCGAGCTAAAGGGCGCAGAATGGGCGCTGTGGATTCACGATCTATCGCTTAAAGATCCTTACTATATTCTGCCGATTACGATGGGAATTTTGATGTTTTTGCAGCAAAAGATCACGCCCACTACATTTACCGATCCGATGCAAGAGAAGATGATGAAATTCTTGCCGCTTATTTTTACGGTATTTTTCGTGATGTTCCCTGCGGGTCTGACGCTGTATTGGACGGTCAACAACTTCTGCTCGATCATTCAGCAATACGTCATAAACAAGGCCTTTGCAAGGCATAAACGAGCTCAAGCGGCGGAGAAAAAGTCATGATAATCGAAGCTGAAAATTTAAAAGACGCCTACAACAGAGCCGCTAATGCGCTGGGATGCTCGGTAACGCAGCTTAACGTGCGCGTCCTGCAGCATCCAAGCGGCGGATTTTTGGGTTTTTTTAAGAAAAATGCCGTAATAGAAGCGGTTCTAGAAGGGGAAAAATTTAGCGAAAATCCGGAACTTAACGCCCCGCAAAACAAAGCCGGCAAAGCGGAGAAAAAGCAGAGCGATAAATCGGAGCAGCAAAGCCCGCGCGCCGCGCATCCGAAACATCGCAAAGAAAAGCAAAAGGCCGTCGTAACCGATGAAAATTTAATCGAGATCAAAGAAAAGCTCTCGGCGCTTTTTAGATCGAGTGAGTTTAAGATCGAAGTGAGCGAAGTTAGTAAAATCGACGAAAACAGCATTTATATCAAGCTTGACGGCGAGGATAGCGCGCTTTTGATAGGCAAAGAGGGGCACCGCTACAAGGCGCTTTCGTATATGATCTATAATTGGATCAGCATAAGATACAACCTCGCAGTCGTGTTTGAAGTCGCGGAATTTTTACAAAATCAAAGAAAATTTATCGACTCTTACGTCGATGCGCTCGTACAAAAATCAGGCGATGAGCGTATCGTGACTAAGAGCTTTGACGGAGCGTTCGTTAAAATCGTAGCCGATAAGCTAAAGCAGGCCTATCCTGATCGCATAGTCGGTATAAAATCCACGCGCAACGGCAAAATCGTCATCGTAGACGAAAAAAGCTAACGATGAACGAAACTATCGCCGCTATCGCTACGGCTCACGGTATCGGCGGAATCTGCATAGTTAGAATTTCAGGCGGCGATGCTCTGCGTATTGCGTTAGCTATTTCGCATCGCAGCCATCTTGAGCCGCGCCGCGCGACGCTTGCCGATCTTTTTGACGCAAGCGGCGAAATTTTCGGCGAGGCGATACTGATATATTTCAAATCCCCACACAGCTTTACCGGCGAGGACGTAGTCGAGATCCAAACTCACGGCGGCTTCGTCGCATCCTCTCTAGCTCTTGAAGCGGCGGTATCGCTGGGCGCTCGCATAGCGCATCCGGGCGAGTTTAGCAAGCGAGCTTTTCTGAACGATAAAATGGATCTTAGCAAAGCGGAAGCAATAAGTGATCTCATAAACTCGCGCTCGCAAAGTGCGGCTAAAATTTTAGCGCGCAGCCTGCGGGGCGAGTTGGCGGATTTCGTTGAAAACTTGCGCGCGGCTCTGGTTACGACGCTGGCTTTTGTCGAGGTTTGCATAGATTACGCGGAGGAGGATCTGCCTTCTGACGTGCTACAAAGCTCGCAAAAGATGCTGGATGAAAATATAAAAAGCCTGGAAAAAATCACCCGCATAAGCCGCAGTCGCAAAGGGCTAATCGAGGGCTTTAAGGTAGCGATCGTAGGCAGACCCAACGTCGGCAAATCAAGCATCCTAAACGCGCTTTTAAATTTCGAGCGCGCCATCGTGAGCGACGAGGCGGGCACTACGCGCGATCTTATCGAAGAGAGCCTAAAGATCGGCACCCATCTCATCCGCATAATCGACACCGCAGGCATCAGACAAAGCAGCTCCAAGCTCGAAAATATCGGTATTTCCTACTCGGTTCGAGCGGCGAGCGAAGCGGACGTGATCTTGGCGATCTTTGATTCGAGCCGCGAATTTAGCGAAGAGGACGGCGAAATTTTAAAAATTTTGCGCGAGCAAAAAGATAAGAAAATAATCTACGTATTCAATAAATGCGACCTGCCGCGCAAATTTAAAGCGGACGCGAACTGCTTGGGCGAGGATCGTGTCGCCGCGGATGTCGATAGTTTTAAAAATTTAGCGCAAAGCTCTACCGGCAAAAATTCCGTCAGGCTAAATTTAAAAGATTGCGCCGACGAAATTACCGAAGCAGCGGCAGAAAATTCTAAAATTTCGGCGGGAGACTCTATCGCCGCGCCGCTTGAAATATCTGCCAAAGAGGGCGTGGATAAAATTTTAACCGCGCTTGAGAGCTACTTAGATTCTCAAAATTTCGACGGACTAATGCTAAGCAACGACCGGCAGATCGGCGTTTGCGAGACCGCCTTAGAGGCGCTGCAAAGCGCGCGCGAAAAGCTTAAAAACGAGGAGCTGGAGATTTTCGCTTTCGAGATAAATCGCGCGATCGCCGCCATAGCGCAGGTTTCGCGCCCTTTTGAAAGAGATGAAATTCTAGATGAGATGTTCGGGAATTTTTGCCTCGGAAAATAGCGTTTTAGCTACTAATTAGCCAAAATTTAATATAATTTCGCATTTTAAACGAGGCTATTTGATGAAAGATAAAGCTCAATATTTTTTGGCGCTGTGCTTGATAAAATTTACTAAATTCGCGCCTAAAAATTTTATAATTAAAATGTTCGATAAGCTCGCTATTTTGATATCTTGGAAGCTTGCAAGGCGCGTTGCCGTCGCGAAAGAAAACCTCCGCATCGCATATCCGCAAAAAAGCGAAAGCGAGCTTCGCGCTCTTGCGATCGAGAATTTTCGCAGCATCGCTAGGACGCTTGCCGACACGGTTTTGTTTTACAACGGCAGGCTTAAATTTAAAGATCTCGTTTCAAACGGCGAGCAGGCGCTGTCGCGCGTCCGCGAGCTAAATAAGGGCAATCCCAACGGTATTTTATTTTTCACCGCGCATTTTGGAAACTGGGAAATTCTAGCTAATTTTTTCGGCGCCAACGGCTTTCCTGTCTCGGTAGTCGGGCGTCGCGGCGATAACGAGCTCATCGAGGAGCGCTTGGTTACACCTTTTCGCAAAAAATACGGCAACGATCTCATTTACAAAGACGATGCGATGCGCAGGCTCGTGCAGGCGCTAAAACAGGGGCGCAACGTAGGCATCCTGCCCGATCAAAAGCCGGGCACAAAAAACAGCCTGCTTACGACTTTTTTCGGACGGCAATGCTACACCACGAAGACCATTGCGTCGCTTTATTTGAAATTTCGCCCCGTGCTGATCCCGATCTTTGCGCGCCGCGGAGAGGATGATCGCTACGAGATCGTGATCAAGGATTTCCCGCCGCTACCCGAAGGGCTAAATAAGGACGAGGCCGAGCTGTTTATCACGCAAAAGTGTAACGACATTTTCGAAGAGGTCGTGCGAACCGCGCCGCAGCAGTGGTTTTGGATGCACAAGCGCTGGAAGATGGACTAGCTATGGCGCGGCAAATTTTAAAAGGCGAGAGCAGACGGAGCGCCATAAGAAATTTATCCGCGCTGCAGGGCTCGCGCCTTTTTGTAAAAGAGCAAAGCGCCGTAAATTTAGGCGGTGCTGCGCGAGAAGGTAAAATTTTAAATCGCGAAAATTTCGTAGCGATCACCGACGCGCGAGAGGGTAAAAATTCGGACTTCCAAAACTTCATATCGGTTTGCGGCCGCTCCTCTTGCACTTTACGACGCGAAAGCTTTAGAGGTAAAAATTTAAGAGCGGGCGCCTCGGGTTGGGCGTGGCACGCAGGTGGCGGACCGCTAAATTTTAATAGCGAAAACTCCGCTGTAAATCCGTCCGCCCCAAAAAATTCGCATCGCAAAGCGCTCATCTTAAGCGACGACCGCAAGGGGCATGAGAATCAAAGCATCGCATTTTGCGAGCTAAAGGGGCTTGATTTTTGCATTTGCAAGATCGCTTACGCAAACAAGCTTCTTAAACTCTGCTCCTACGCGCTTGATTTTTTCGGGCTCTATTTTAAAATTTTTAAGTGCGATCTCGGTGGGGGTGACACGGCGGCGGACCTCAAAAACGGATCAAATTTAAACAATCCCGCTTTAAACAGTCCTGTCGCGTCAGATAGCGCAAATTTAGATGCCGCGCCGAATGGTGCCAATTCAGACGCCGTATCATATAACGCAAATTTAGACGCCGCCGCGGATCGCAATTTAAATTTCGCAGATTTTGATCTGTTCGTAGGCGCGGGCTCTACGAGCTATTACGCGCTGAAATTTTACGCGCGCAGATACGCAAAGCCGAGCGTCGCATTGATGTATCCGAAGGGCTACCGCAAGGATTTTAGCGTCATCATCGCAGGCGCGCACGACCGCCCAGAGCCGAGTGCGAACCTTAAAATTTCGCCCGTCTCGCTTAGCTTTTCGCGCCCGCAGAGGCTGTATAAGCCGCAGCGCAAATCCATCGGATTTATCATCGGCGGGCCGAATTCCTGCTTTGAGATGGGGGGTGAAATTTTAAAGCAGATTGAGGGGGCAAGGGCACAGTTTGCGGACTACGAGTTTGCGCTAACGACCTCTCCGCGCACGCCGCGAGTTACAGAGAGCGCGCTAGAAAAGCTTAGCTGGGATTACAGCGTGATTTACAGCCGCGAGCCCGTAAATCCGATCGGCGATTTTTTGGCGCAGTGCGAGTGGGTTTTTATCAGCGAGGATAGCGTCTCGATGATAAGCGAGGCCGTATCTAACGGGAGCGCGAGCGTAGCCATTTTGAGTTTAAAACGCAAAGACGCTCATAATAAATTTGACGATTTTATAAGCGCTCTCGTTTCTACGGGACATGCTAGGCGCTACGATGAAGCGCTAAAAAAGACTGCGAAGTACGATCTTAAGGCATTTGTTAGGGAGATAGAGTTATGAGGGTCGTGCAAATCCTGCCCGAGCTTAACGAAGGCGGCGTCGAGCGCGGCGTAGTCGAGCTAAATAGGGAGTTCGCACGGCGCGGCATCGAAAATTTCGTTATCAGTAACGGCGGCAAATTGGCGCCCGATATAGAAAACGATGGCGGCGTGCACGTACGGCTCGACGTTTGCTCCAAAAATATCTTAAGCGTTGCGGCGCGCGTTTTAAAGCTGCGTAAAATTTTAAGCGGGATCGCTCCCGACATCGTGCATGTCCGCTCCCGCGTGCCGGCGTGGTTGGTTAAATTTGCCCGCCCGCGTGCAAAGATTGTAAGCACCGTGCACGGGATAAATTCCGTAAATTTTTACAGCAAAATCATGACGGATGCGGACGCGATCATCTGCCCAAGCGGCTATACGCGCGATCACGTGGTGCGAAGCTACGGCACGGATGCGACCAAGATCACGATCATTCCGCGCGGCATCGATCTAGTAAAATTTAATCCCAAAAATTTAGACGAGCGTTTCATCGCAGAATTTCGGCAGAATTTTAACCTCGCGCAGGATGATTTCATCGTCTCGGGCGTTGGGCGCATCACGCAGATTAAGGATTACAAAACCCTAATCCGCGCCGCGGCTTTGGCGAGGGAACAAAAGCTTAAAATTTTGATCGTAGGCGGCGTGGGAGCGGGTCGCGACGAGTATTTTTCCGAGCTAAAATCGCTCGTAGAGGGGCTTGGGCTCGGCGAGCGCGTAATTTTTGCAGGCTCGCAGAGCAAGGTGGCCGAGATTTACTCGCTCTCGTCGGTCACGGTGAGCGCTTCAAGCAAGCCTGAGAGCTTCGGGCGCTCGATGGCTGAGGCGATCGCGCTAAACTGCCCTGTGATCGCGACCCGCCACGGCGGCGCGCTGGATATCGTAAGGGAGGGCGAAAACGGCTACTTTTTTGACGTAGGCGACGCACAGGCGCTGGCAGGGCTGTTTGCTCCCGCGCGCGAGCTGAAATTTGACGGCTACGGCTACGTTTCGCAAAACTTCAGCCTAGAGCAGATGGTAGAAAAAACGATAAAGGTTTATGAGAGTTTAATATGAAAAAATTTTTTTACGAAAACGGCGCGCTTAGCGGCTGGAAGAGCACATTTTTAACGCTGCTGCTTCTTTGGTGCGCGTCGCTGTTTTTCAAAAACGCGGTCTATCAGATCTCATTTGCGGCGCTAAATTTGCTCTTTTTGGCGCATCTATTGTATCTTAAAAACTACGCAATCTTAAGCGAAATTTTGAAAAAAACGCGATTTATCGCGATCTGTTTCGTTTGCCTGGTAGCGACGTTAGCGATCTCAAACCTCCTAAACGAGGCCGTGATCTCAAAAAAAGCATGGCAGAGCACCCTATTTTTCGTGCTTCGATACGGCGCGATATTTTTGGTGCTTTGTTATTTTTATAAGCTTAAATTTTTTGATCAAAACACCGTTTTCGCCTTTCTGTTCGTAGGGCTTGGAATTTTATCGGTAAGCGTGATCTATCAGCTTGTAAGTAGTCCCGATGCGATCGTCTTTTCAAGCGATTCTGTTCGCGGAGGTCTTAGCGGATCGCTTTCGAACCGCAATATCTTAGGGCTTTTTATGGGCTTTGGACTCTGCCTTAGCGCGGTGGCGATACGGCGGCCTTTGGCGCTTAAATTTGCGGCTCTATTTTTATTTGCATTTTTTATGATCTTTTCATTTTCCAGAGCGGCGTGGGTCGGCGCGTTTTGCGCGCTTGTGTTTTACGGCACGCTAAATTTAAAGAGTCTAAACAAAAAATACCTGCTTTTCACGGTAGGTTTCATCGCGCTTTTTGCCGTTTTACTCGCGCTTTCGCCGTCGTTTGAGCAAAGGCTGGCCGCGCTATTTAGCGGCAACTCCTCAGGCAGAACCGTGATTTGGAGCTATATTTTAGAAATGGCGCAGCAAAAGCCTATCTTAGGCTACGGGCTGGGCTCATATATAAATTTGCCGGGCTCCCCGGTCCTTGAGCATCCCGAATACAACGCGCCGCACAATCTATTTTTAGAAATTTTACTTTATAGCGGCGTGCTCGGCCTCATCTTTTATGGCTTGATTTTATTTAGCGTTTTTAAGGAGTGCATTCAAAGCAGGCAGTTTGGGGTTCTTGCGCTTCTAATCTATCTTTTGATAGATTGCCAGTTCGACCACGGCGCGTATCTGTCGAAAGAGGCGCTAAGTCTGGCTACGATATTAAGCTTTTTGGCTTATCGCACAAGGATCGAGCGATGATCTACGCGGCGGTTTTGGCTTTTGCGGCGGTAGCGCTTTTTGCGTGGTTTTGCCTGCGCTTTGCGTGGTGGGCGAAGGACTTGCCTTACGAGTATCCGCGTGTGCTGATGTATCATATGATCCGCGAGCATCTGCCAAAGCATGCCTCTAAATTTAACCGCCTGCGCGTGGCCCCTGCCGCGTTTGAAAAACAGCTTGCGTGGCTGAAGCGAAACGGCTTTACAAGCTACACTCTAAGCGAGCTTGCAAGCTTGGGTAGCAAGCCCGCAAAGGCTGTTTGCATTACCTTTGATGACGGATATCGCGATAATCTTACGGGCGCCCTGCCTCTTTTGCAAAAATACGGCTTCAAGGCGACGATTTTCATCGTGAACCGGCGCTTTGAGGGGAATTGGGCGACCGATAAGGATCTGAAAAAATCAAGCGATGAGCTAAATAGCGAGGAGATGCTAAGCGACGAGGAGGTTCGCGAGCTTTTGCAAAGCGGCCTCATCGAGATCGGCTCACATACGCTCGATCACGCAAACTTGCCTAGCTTAGACGCGACAGAGCAGCTGCGTCAGATGAGCGAATCAAAGCGCGAAATAGAGGCGAAATTTGAGATCTCTTGCAGCGCCTTTGCCTATCCGTTCGGCTTTTACGACGAGATTAGCGTGCGCTGCGCGCGCGAGGCGGGCTTTAGCTGTGCCGTTACGACGCAAAACGACGTATTGCGCCCTCACTACTCAAATTTTGAAATTCCGCGCATCATGGTTAGCGGCAGGCAGGGGCTTTTTAGCTTCATTTTGAAGATGAAGAAGGGCAGAAATAGATGAAAATCGCCTATCTTTGTTGCTCCAGATTTTACGGCGGCGTCGAAAAGATCGTGATCGACTCGCTAAATGAGCTTTGCAAAAGCGAGCAGACGGCGCTCATCGTGCCCGATAGATGCGAGTTTTTACAGCGTCTGGATGCGCGCGTGCAAATTTATCAGTACAAAAGCCGCGACAAGCGCTACAATCCGTTTTTGTTCGTTGAAATTTATCGGTTTTTACGCTCGGGCGGATTTGAAATTTTACATTCGCACGGCGCTAAAGCCGCGCAGATCGGCTTCGTGGTCGAAAAATTTTTAAATCTTAAGCTCGTTGCGACCAAACACAACGACCGCAAGGCGCCCGTTTTCGATCGCGTGCGAAACGTCATCGCAGCCTCGCGCAAGGTCGCGACCACGATAAATCACGCCGCGAAGGTGATATATTTCGGCATAGAGCCGCGGCGGGAGTTTGCAAATCATGAAATTCTCGCGCGCTGCAAGGACGCGGAGGGTGCCGCAAACGAAGCGTTCAAGGAAGCAAAGGATGCGCGCGGCGACTCGGCCGGCGTTGCGGGCGTGTCGCAAAATATGGCTGACGCTGCATTCGCGTTGCAAGATATTCCTGGCGGGGTGGGCGTATTGCAAGATAGGGCTTTCGATGCGAGCATGTCGCAAAAAAATGCAAACGCGGCGGCGGAAAATTTTAAATTTAGCATCGTTGCGGTCGGCAGGCTCGATAAGATCAAGGGTTTTGATCTTTTGATCCGCGCCGCAAGCGAGCTAAAATTCGATTTCGAGCTTAAAATTTACGGTCAGGGCGGCGAGAAGCAAAATTTACAAAATTTAATCGATTCACTAAATTTGAAGGATAGGGTGCGGTTGTGCGGCTTTTGCGACGACGTTGCGGCAGCTCTGAGCGCATCGCACCTGCACGTCATCAGCTCGCGCAAGGAGGGCTTTCCAGTGATTTTGATCGAAGGTATTTTTTATTCGCCCGTGCTGATATCTACCCGCGTGGGCGGAATTTCGGAAATTTTAAGCGAGGAGTTTTTATGCGAGGCGGCGTATTTGAGCGCCAAAATCGATGAAATTTACCGCACTTACGGCAAATACGCCTGGGCTTTCGCGCAAAAACACGCCAAGCTCAAGCAAACTTTGACGCTGCAAAATTATATCAGCTCGCTTAAAAATTACTACGAGGAGCTGTTATGCGAAGCCTAAAGATAGTGCATTGCGGCATTTTCAACGAATACGACAACGGCAGTTTTTTCTACGGCATGGAGCGTAAGATTAGCCACGGGCTCATCCGCGGCGGACACTTCGTCTATGATTTTAGCTACCGCGATTGGGAGCGGAGCCTGCGCTTTTGCGGGCTGAAAAACAGCGGTCTAAAAAAGATGAATGCCAAACTCGTTAGCGTCTGCGAAAATATCGGCGCCGATCTGCTTCTAATCGGTAAGGGCGAAAAGATCAGTCTTGATGTGCTGCGGGCGATAAAATCGGCGCTTCCTAAGATCAAAATCGCGATCTGGTACGTCGATCATCTGCAAGAAAAACGGGAATTTTTCGAAAAGCTAAGCTTCATCGACGTGTTTTTTTGGGCGAATGCGCTGAAGCTGCGCGATCTTTCGGCAAGATACGGCGCGAAATTTGCCTTTTTTCCAAATATCTCCGACGCGGCGTTTGATAGACGCCTAGACGCTGCTAAAACGACCGACGTGATCTACATAGCGCGCGATTATCAAGAGGATGTGAGGTATAAATTTGCGCTTTTGCTGCGCGATTTTTGCGAAAAAGAGGGGCTTAGGCTTAAAATTTTTGCGAGCCTCGGCGCGCCTGCCGTATTCGGAGATAAATTTCATCGCGAGATCGCGGCTGCTAAGATTGCGATAAATTTTAATCGCGACGACGAGCTTGAGTGCGCGCGTGCTCATAAATTGCTCGGCGCGAGCGACCGCATGGCACAGTTTTTGGGCTGCGGCGTCTGCACTTTTAGTCCCAAGATCGCGGGGTTTGAGCGGCTTTACGAGGACGGCTCGGAGATAGTTTATTTTGACAGTCCTGCGGATTGCTTTTCAAAGATCAAATGCCTCCTTTCTAGCGGCGAATACGCGCACATCGCGCAGCGCGGCAGAGCTAAGACGCTAAGGATCGCAAACGCCGCTCGAGTGACAAAATTTATGCTTGAGACGATCTTTGAAGAGAGCTTCGGCGCAGATGCCTGCGGTGAAATTTCTGATGAAAAATGCATCGAGAGCGGCGGCGAACGTCACGACGCACCAAACGGAAGAGATAAAAACGATCGGAGCGATTTTTATAGCGAGCCTTACGAGTGGCGCGAGTTCGTCTATAAAAACGGAGAGAAATTCAGATGATTTATTTTGTGGCTTTTCTGATCTTTG
Source organism: uncultured Campylobacter sp. (assembly GCA_963519515.1). Classification (GTDB taxonomy): domain Bacteria; phylum Campylobacterota; class Campylobacteria; order Campylobacterales; family Campylobacteraceae; genus Campylobacter_B. Next base: position 59,872 of record CAUQNJ010000004.1, read on the forward strand.
CCGCTGCGGTAGGCGTTTCGCTGCGGTATAACTGGTGGCGGATCCCGCAGGGCTGGCATAAGGCGCGGGTGCTGATGTATCATAGCGTAGAGGAGCACAAGGGCGATAAATTCGACAAATGGCGGCTAAGACCTGCGGATTTTGAAAGACAGATCGCGTGGCTTGCAAAAAACGGCTTTAAGAGCTTTAAATTTGGCGAGCTTATCGCGCTAGAGCAGCTGCCTAAAAAGGCGGTTTGCATCACATTCGATGACGGGTTTGAAAATAACTTTACCGATGCCTTTGAAATTTTGAAAAAATACGATTTCAAAGCGAGCATATTTTTGGTGCCGGACGCCGTGCAAAACGACTGGGAGCGCGCCAACACCGCTCATCTTGCGCGGATGCTGAGCGAGGAGCAAATTTTAAAAATGCAGGCAAGCGGGCTGGTGGAGTTCGGCGCGCATACGATGCACCACGTAAATTTAGACCTCACCTACGCGAGCGATCCGAAGCTCGCAGCAGACGAGATCATCGCGTCCAAAGCTCGCGTAGCACGTATTTGCGCTCAGCCTTGCGAGGTGTTTGCCTACCCGTACGGTAAATTTAACGACGAAATTTTAAATATCGCCAGATCAAATTTCAAAGGCGCGGTAGTCGTCAAGCGCGGACTTTACGAAGCGGGCGACGACAAATACGCCGTAAAGCGTATCGGCATTTTGGGCACGGAGGGGTTTTTTGATTTTTGGCTGAAATTTACGAGGATAAGGAACAAACTATGATTAAAGCATCCGTTTATGCGATAGTGATGAATGAGGAGCGCCATATCGAGCGTATGCTGCGTAGCGTGGCGGATTTCGCCGAGATCATAATCGTCGATAGCGGCAGCACCGATGCCACGCTGCAAATCGCGCGTAAATTTACCGATAAAATTTACCACCACGACTGGCAGGGCGAGGGGGTGCAGAAAAACTATGCGTTTTCGCTATGTAGCAACGAATGGGTGCTCAATCTCGACGGCGACGAGGAGGTAAGTCTTGAGCTAAAGGGCGAGATAGAGGAGTTTATGAGCCAGAGCGATTACTCGGCGCTGGATATTAAATTTCACGAATACTCGCTAGGGCGCAAGTGCTCGGATCTAGTGCGCAAAAACACCCACATCCGCTTCTTTCGTAAGGAGTGCGGCGAGTATAAAAATATGGGGGTGCACGCGCAAATTTCGATCATAAAAGGCGCGGTGAAAAAGAGCAAATTTTGCATCAACCATTTTAGCGAAAAGCCGATCGCCGAGCTCGTTATGAAAAACAACAACTACTCCACGCTGCGCGCGCAGGGGGATTTTGAGAAGGGCAAAAAGCCGAGCCTTGCGAAGCTTTTGCTGATCTATCCGTTTGCGTTTTTTAAATCATACATTTTGCGTAGATCGCTTTTTGACGGGCGCAAGGGATTTATCACGGCAAATATTAACGCATTTTACGCGTTTTTAAAAGAGGCGAAACTTTACGAGAAGTATCTTAAAAAGGGCGAAGATTAATCGAAATGATAGAAAATTTTAGTTATCATTGGAATCTAAATTTAACGGCGAAAAGGGCGAAAAAATGGATAAAAAAACGATAGCGGCACATAAAATTTCAGACGAAGAATATGAAAAAATTTTAAAAATTTTAGGTCGCGAGCCGAATCTGCTCGAGCTTGGGATTTTTAGCGCGATGTGGAGCGAGCACTGTAGCTACAAATCGAGCAAAAAATACCTTAATGGCTTCCCGACCAAGGCGCCTTGGGTCATCCAAGGCCCTGGCGAAAACGCAGGCGTCATCGACATCGGCGGCGGCATGGCTGCGGTTTTTAAGATGGAAAGCCACAACCACCCTAGCTTCATAGAGCCGTTTCAAGGGGCTGCGACCGGCGTGGGCGGGATATTGCGCGATATCTTTACGATGGGCGCGCGCGTCGAGGCCAATATGAACTCGCTTCGTTTCGGCGAGGTGCGAGGAAGAAGCGAGAATGCGCGAAAACAGCGCTATCTGCTTAAGGGTGCAGTCGCCGGCATCGCGCACTACGGCAACTGCATGGGGATCCCTACGATCGGCGGCGAGACGAGCTTCGATAAGAGCTTTGACGGCAATATTTTGGTTAATGCCTTTGCGCTGGGTATCGTTAAAAAGGATGAAATTTTCTACGGCAGGGCCGAAGGCGTGGGCAATAGCGTAATCTACGTGGGCTCTAAGACGGGTCGCGACGGGCTTGGAGGAGCCGTGATGGCGAGCGATAGCTTTAATGACGCGAATAAATCCTTACGTCCGACGGTGCAGGTGGGCGATCCGTTCGCCGAAAAGCTGCTGATGGAGGCATGCTTGGAGCTTTTTAAGACAGACTACGTCGTAGGTATCCAGGATATGGGTGCTGCGGGGCTTACTTCAAGTAGCTTTGAGATGGCGGGGCGCAGCGGCAGCGGCATGCGGTTAAATTTGGACCGCGTGCCGATGCGCGAGGAGGGGATGAGCCCGTATGAGCTAATGCTGAGCGAGAGTCAAGAGCGTATGCTGATCTGCGCCAAAAAGGGCTGCGAGGAGAAAATCAAAGAAATTTTTGCCAAATGGGATCTCGACGCCGCCGTCATCGGCGAGGTGACGGATAGCGGCAAGATGGAGCTTTTTTGGCACGGCGAGCTGGCGGGCGTTATCCCGATCGAGCCGCTTAGCGAGGCTGCGCCCGTGCTGGATCGCCCGATAAAAGAGCCTGCATATATGGCGCAGATCGCGCAGCAAAATTTATGCGGCTGCGGCGCAAGCGAGCGCGAGCTGGACGCGGCGTTTGATAAAATTTTTGAGGACCCCGAAGTGCTAAATAAATCCTACATCTACGATCAATACGACGCCAACGTAGGGTTAAATTCTGCCAAGCGTCCCGGCATGCTGGGCGCTGCGGTGATGCGAGTTAAGCAAAACGGCGTAAAACTCGCGATGGCTGCGGACTGCAACACGCGGATGAATTACGTCCATCCTCGCATAGGCGCGGCGCTCGCGGTAGCGTCGGCGGGACGAAAGGTCGCTATGAGCGGCGCAACGCCTCTAGCCATCACCGATTGCCTAAACTACGGTAATCCGCAAAATCCAGAGGTTATGTGGCAGTTCGCGCAGGGCTGCGAGGGGATCAAGCAGGCTTGCGCCGCGCTAAATACTCCCGTCGTAAGCGGCAACGTAAGCCTATATAACGAAACGGGCGGCGTTAGCATCCAGCCCGCTCCCGCGATCGTGTGCGTGGGCACGAACGAGGGCGAGATCATCCCTAGCGATTTTTGCGCTAGCGGCGCGAGCGTCTATCTGGCGGGCGATACGAAGGGCGTATTTGCGGGCTCGCTTTATATGAAAGCGGTGGAAAACCGCGTCGCAGGCAGCTTGCCCGAGCTAAATTTAAAGGCCGAGCGCGCTCTGTGGGACTTCGCGATCGAGGCGGGCAGGAGTGGGGTTTTGGAATTTGCAAACTCCGTAGGAATCGGCGGCGTGGCGATTACGCTTGCGAAGATGGCGTGCGTAGGTGGCATCGGCGGCGAGTTTGAGATGAGATGCGACGATAGCAGAGATATTTTCGACGAGAGCTTTTCGCGCGCGATTTTCGGCGTGCGCGACGAGACTAAATTTAAAGAGCTGGCCGCAAAATACGGGCTAAGCTTGATGCGCCTAGGCACCAGCGGCGGCGAAGAGTTTCGCATAAATTCCGTCCGTAAAAACATAAACGCGCTAAAAGAAATTTACTTCGGCGAGTTTGCCAAGATCGTAAAGAGCGAAGATTAGCGCGTGCTGGGCGTTATATTTCTTTTAATCGCGATATATATTTTTGCTCAGATCGGCGGGGCTTTCGGCAACTCGGGCTATCGCGGTAAGGCGCGAATGCAGCTAGGAGAGGCTAAAATTTTAGTAGCGCTTCTAGCCAAGGTCGCCAAAAGCGACGGGCACGTAAGCGAGTCCGAAGCTGCGATGATAAGCGAAATTTTGGACGATTTGGTGCGCCAAATGGGCGCCGGCGAGCGCGAGCGAGAGGCGCTGAAACTCGTTTATAAGCTCGAGAAAGAAAGCCTCGCAAACGTGCGCGAGCTCGCCGAGAAATATAACCAAACCTACCGCCCGAGCCCGAGCCGCAAAACTGGGCTAATCTATTTCTTTTTAAATTTAGCCTACGTCGATCGCGGTTTTAGCGCGGCGGAGCGGCGCACGATCTCGCAGATTTGCGACGGATTGGGCTTGCCCGAGCATATCCAAAGTCAGATGTTTGCGACCTTTGAACGCAGCTTTTACGGCACATATTACGAAAACGGCGGCGCGCAAAGCGATTCCGCTTACGACGAATACGACGGCTATAGCACAAGAAGCGGCGGGTATTGGGATAAATACGGCGGCAGAAGCACCGGCGGTTACGGAAGTAGCAGTTACGGCGGCGGCACCGGCTACGGCTATGGCGGCTCGGCGGGTTCGGGCTACGGAGGCTCGCAAAGCTCGAGCGGTTCATACGGCGGCTATGACGGCGGCTCGCAAAGCTCTGCTAAAAGTAAAAGAGATCCGTATGAAATTTTGGGACTCTCCAAGGACGCTAGGTTTAGTGAGATCAAGAAAAAATATCGCGAACTCGTTAAAAAATACCACCCCGACATCCTGATGGGCAAGGGCGCGGACGAGGAGATCATCCAGGAGGGCACGAAGAAGCTTCAGGAGATCAACGAGGCGTATAAAATTTTAAAGGAGCGCTTCGGCGAGAAGTAAGGCAAGCAAATTTTAAAATTTAAGGGCGCAAAACGCCTTGAAATTTTAAGGTAGGGCTTGCGATACGGCGACAAGGTGCGGCGAAGGAATTTTAAGGCGCGATATCGCAATATGCGCGGCGTGCGAAAATTTCAGGTCGCGAGAGATTGGGTGCGGCGCGGTAGTGAAATGTCAAAGCGTGCGGCACAGTTAAATTTGTATCTAAATTTTAAAATTCCAAGCTTGCGAGACTTGCAGGGCGCTTAATACAGCCTTTATGCACATCGTGCAGGCAGTCTAGCATGCGGCACGAGAATTTTAAGTGCAAGATAAAGGCGGCAAGTATGCGCGGACGTTAAAATTTTAATATGTAATAGCGTTAAGGCTGCTTGTTATTTATGAAATAAAATTTTAAAAACCAAACCAACACGAAAGGAAAAACATGGGATTTTTATCCAAAGACGAAGAGCCGCAGAAGCAGGGCGCTAAAAAGGCGGCGAAGCAACCGCCGATCTTGATGAAGCAAACGCAAGAGGTGATCACCAATATCGAGAAATATCTGGGCGCGCCGCTGCTTACCTACTTCAATTCGGGCGCGGGCAGCGTTTGCGGCAACGACGCGATCAGTATCAACGACCACCTCAAGGGCAAACATTTCGAAAAGCTCTACCTCTACATCAAAAGCGACGGCGGCAGCGGTATCGCATCGCTTAAGATCGTATCGATCCTACGCAACCACTGCGACGAGCTGATCGCGCTGGTGCCGGCAAACTGCGCTTCGGCGGCTACGATGATGGCGCTTGGGGCGAACAAAATTTTAATGGGGCCACTTGGGTATCTCACGTCGGTCGATACTTCGCTGCGACACGAGCTTTCGCCCGTTACGAACACCAACGACCAAGCCAACGTTTCGATGGACGAGCTAAGCCGCGTGGTGAAGCTTTGGAAAAATAACGAGCGCCCGAACGACGAGAACCCGTACAAGGAGCTTTACAAATATATCCATCCGCTCGTTTTCGGCGCCGTCGATCGCGCAAGCAGCCTGTCGCTTAAAATTTGCCGCGAAATTCTGCGCTACCACTTCGAAGATGAGCAAAAGATCGCCTTTATCAGCGACAAGCTAAACAGCGGCTATCCGTCGCACGACTATCCGATCTTATTCAGAGAGGCTAACGAGCTTGGGCTTCAGGTCGAGAAGATGGATACGCGCCTAAGCGAGATGCTTCAAATTTTAAATGAGCTCTACGCCGAGATGGGGCAGCGCACCTTCACCGACTTTGATGAGAACAACTACCACGACAACAACATCGCCAACATCATCGAAATTTTGGGATGCCAGATCTACTATCAGATCGACAAGGACTGGTTTTACCGCGAGGAGGAGAAGCGCTGGATCGTACTAAACGACGAGAGCTCGTGGCGCAAAAACGAACTCGACGGCAAAAATATCAAAAACAGCATCTATTATATTTAGTGCGGTTTTGGATTTCGCGTCGCTTTAAATTTGCAGCTTATAAAATTTAAATCGGCGCGCAAAATTTAAACGAGCGCGTAAAATTTAAACAGGCGGCGCGAGCGGTTTTGTGCGAACGCAGTGCGCTTGTTTGTCAAACGGCGCGGTTTGAAATTTGATCGATTGAGCGGCGCGTCCGCGGCTTTAAATTTAGCTCGGCGCCTTTAAATTTATGGCGTACGATGCAGAATTTACCGCGCATAATTTAAATTTATCGCGCTTGTGCGTTTAGATTACGGCTCGCTTGATGCGCTTTAAATTTTACCGATTTTGCGGCGTGCGTGAAGTGCTGCGCGCCTTAAAATTTTAAAAGGGAAAAAATGAAAAATTTGATTTTAATCTTTTCTGGGTTTTTGCTTGCGGGCTGCTTCGCTACGCCTTCAAAGGCCGGGAGCTGCGACGCTTTGAAAATTTTCGACGGCAACCAAACGAAGGTCTATGAGGTGCGCGCGGATCAGGTGTATGAAAACGGCAAGCTGCTCGGAAAATATGAAAAGATAGGCGAGGCAGAGTTCGGCGTTGCGACCGACGGGCAGGGCGGCTCATACGCCTACACCGACGACGGCGCGGTTAAAAGCAAAAATTTAAAGAGCTACAACAAGTATCTTTTTGATCCAAGAAGCGGCGTAAAGGTGGCGAAGCTTTACCACGAGGGCGGCATTTGCGAGGCTTACAGATCGGGCTATTTGGTGGATATTACGATTTATAAAAGCATTTACGACGGCGAGGCGTTCGTCAAATCTTATAGCGCCAAGGTCTATATTTCGAACTCGCGCGTACTAAGCAGCGATGAAAAATATGAATATTTAAGCCCCGCGCTTGCAAAAAATATGAGCGAGAAGCAGCGACAAACGGCGCTAATGGAGCTCGTAGGCGACGACATAGCCGCGCTTATGGATGAGCTGGAAAACAGGATGTGCAAATAAATTTAAAATTTTAAAAACGGCAAAAGCAAGTGCAACCCGGCTTGGCGATAAAAGCTGCGCCGTGAAATTTTAAATTAGCCGGTTCGCGCCGATCTTTTCGGCTAAGCTTACGCTGCGGTTTAAATTTACGTTTTGCGTCGCGGCTTTTAAATTTAGCCTTTGCAAGCGGCGCAGAATTTTAAAATTTACGTTCGCGCGAGCAAGGCGGCGACATTTGAGAAGCAAATTTAAAATTTACGCGCGGTAAATGCGGTAAATTTAGCAAATTTCGCTTTGCCGATCCCGCTTCATAAATTAGGCAAAATTTTAAAATTTAAAGGATTTTTGCGATGAAATTTTTTATCTCGTCTCTGTTTTTGGCTCTGTCGCTGCTCGGCTGCGCAGGCAAAAACTCGCCTGCAAGCGATAAAACCTACGTTCTTTCAAGCGAGCTTGGCGATACGAAATACGCTCTTTACGGCGGCAATCTCTACGAAAACGGCGCGATTTTAGGCCCTTACGAAACGCGCGGCGATGCGAAGCTTGCGATTTTAGGCGGTAGCGGCGCAAATTTAGACAAAAACGCAAAGCTCATAAAACTATATTTTTTCGAGCGCAGATACGGCGCGATTTACGCCGTAAGCCACAAAAACGGGGTCTGCGCCGAGTACAATAAGGGAAATTTCGTAGATTTTCAAATTTTATTTAATATTTTTCAAAGCAAAGAGTGGTTTAATTATAGCGGCGGCATTTCTCGCGATAATGAGAGGCTAAAAGAGCTGAGTTCGGCGCGTATGGCGCAATTTAAAGGCGCAAAGCTCGGCGTAGCAGATGAAAAGACGAGACGCGAGTATCAAAAGGCTCGCCGCGAGGCGATTTTGTATTTTCAGCTTAACGCAAACGACATGCGCGAGCTGATTTTTAAAAAACTATGCGAATAAATCAAAAGGAGAAAAGATGAGAGCGTTAATCAGCGTCAGCGATAAAGAGGGCGTCGTAGAGTTTGCCAAAGGGCTTGAGCAGCTCGGATTTGAAATTTTAAGCACGGGCGGCACGTTTAAGCTTCTGCGCGAAAACGGCGTCGCGGTGCTCGAGGTTAGCCAATACTCGGGCTCGCCCGAGATGTTTGAGGGGCGGGTTAAAACCCTGCATCCAAAGATCCACGGCGGAATTTTGTATAAGCGAAACGACGCAAACCACGTAAGCCAAGCCGCACAGCACGGCATCGGCGGCATCGATCTCGTGTGCGTAAATTTATATCCTTTTAAAGCGACCGTAGCTCGCACCGACGATTTTTCCGAGATTATCGAAAATATCGACATCGGCGGCCCCGCGATGGTTCGAAGCGCGGCTAAAAATTTTGCAAGCGTCTATGTCGTCACGAGTCCGCTTGATTACGGCGCGGTTTTGCAAAATTTAAGCGGCGCGGACGAGAGCGAGAAGCTGAAATTTAGGCAAAATTTAATGATAAAAGCTTATGAGCACACCGCAGCCTACGACGCAATGATCGCAAACTATATGAACGAGCGCTTTAACGGCGGCTTCGGCGCGAAAAAATTTATCACGGGTAGCAAAGTATTCGATACTCGCTACGGCGAAAATCCGCACCAAAAGGGCGCGCTGTACGAGTTCGAGGACTTTTTTAGCAAGCACTTTAAGAGCCTAAAGGGCGAGGCGAGCTTTAACAATATGACCGATATGCACGGCGCGCTGATGCTCGCTAGCAGCTTCGGGGAGGCGCCTGCGGTAGCGATCTGCAAGCACGCCAATCCATGCGGCTTCGCCGTAAAGGGGAGCCTGCTTGAAAGCTACGTAGAGGCGCTAAAATGCGACCCCGTTTCGGCGTACGGCGGCGTCGTGGCTATAAACGGCGTTTTGGACGAGGAGCTGGCGCATAAAATCAATGAAATTTTTGTCGAAGTTATCCTTGCCGCCCGCGTTACGCCCGCGGCGCTTGCGGTATTTGAAAAGAAAAAGCGCATTAAAATTTTCGAGCAGGGCGGGGGGTTTTTGATTCGCGAAAACGACAAGTATGATTTTAAATTCATTGACGGCGGCTTTGTGTATCAGCAGCGCGACTACGTAGGCGCTGGCGAGGTCGCAAACGCCCGCTGCGTTACTAAGCGCGCGGCGAGCGAGAGTGAACTGGATGATCTAAAAATTGCGTGGCAGATCGCCGCACTTACGAAGAGCAACTGCGTGGTTTACGTCAAAAATCGGGCGATGGTCGCGATCGGCATGGGTATGACGAGCCGCGTGGATGCCGCACGTGCGGCAGTGGCAAAGGCTCGCGACGTGGGCGTCGATCTGAGCGGTTGCGCGCTTGCCAGCGAGGCGTTTTTCCCGTTTAAAGACAGCATCGAGATCGCCCATGCTGCGGGCGTCGCGGCGGTGGTGCAGCCCGGCGGTAGCATTCGCGACGATGAGGTGATCGCAAGCGCCGACGAATTCGGCATGGCGATGTATTTTACGGGAGTGCGCCACTTTTTGCACTAAATTTTGCTCACTACAAAGCGTGCGCGATGTAAATTTGACTGCGCTCTGCTACGTGGCGGAGGCAGTGCGAATCCGACTGTTCGCGCTTCGTTATACTACTGCACGGCGCGGGTTTTGGCTACGCGACATACCGCTTCGTATCGGTGCGGCGCAGTTTAAATTTAATCACTCGCCGCTCTTAAATGGTCGATAAAATTTTATCTCGCGGCGGCGGCGCGTAAATTTTAAATTTAATCGGCAGAATGCTAGGTTTGCCGCTATGTCCGTGCAGTTTGATATAAATTTAGCGGTTTAAATTTACGAGGGTTGCTCGGTTGCATTTTGCTAGGAATTTTAAAATTTACGCAAGTTCACGGGCTTTGGTGCGCTCTAAATTTTAAAATTTACGTAGAATAGCGCGGCGCACGCGGCTTGGGCGAATGTTTTATTATGACGCGCGATTTCGGCGCAGCCTTAGCGCGGTTTTATTACAGCGCGCAACTTAACGTAAATTTTGCCGTAGCCTCAAAATTTTGAGGCAAATTTTACCGCGCCGCGCTCGCGCGTCTTTAAATTTCGCCGTTTGTGGCAAATATCAAGCTCGGCAAAATTTCACTCTCATTTCATTTATGGATTGTAAAATTGCGCAAAATTCAAAACGAAAGGATCAAAATGAAAATTTTCAAAACCTTAATCTGCCTCTTTGCTTTGGCGGCGGGTTATTTAGTCGCGCTAAATGCCGCAGACGGCGGCGCGGCGGACGCAAATTTTAAAGTTAAAGGGGGCGGCATGAACGCAAACGTGAAAGAAATTTATCTGGCAGGCGGCTGCTTTTGGGGCATGGAGGCGTATTTCAAGCAGCTTGACGGCGTAGTCGCGACGCAGGTGGGCTACGCCAACGGCAAGAGCGATAAGGCAAGCTACGAAGGGCTACATAGCAGCGATCACGCCGAGACGCTAATGCTTAAATTTGACGCCAACGTCATCAGCGAGCCTGAAATTTTGGCGCATTATTTCCGCATCATCGATCCGTTCTCGATCGACAAGCAAGGCAACGACCGCGGGCGCCAATATCGCACGGGCATCTACTACACCGACGAGGCGAGCGGCGAGCTCGCGCGCTTTTTCATAGCCGCGCAGCAGGCGAAATTTAAAGAAAAGATCGCCGTCGAAGTGGCGCCGCTAAGGAATTTCGTTCGCGCAGAGGAGTATCATCAGGACTATCTCGGCAAAAACCCCGGCGGATACTGCCACATCGATCTGCGCCTCGCTAAAAAGCCGCTTGAGGACGATGAGAAATTTAAAGTGCAAAGCAAGGAGGAGCTGAAGAAAAATTTGACCGAGCTTCAGTATCAAGTCACACAGGAAAAGGCGACAGAGCGGCCGTTTTCGAGCGAATACGACAAGAATTATAAAAAGGGTATCTATATCGACATCGTGTCGAAAAAGCCGCTTTTTTCATCCACCGATAAATTTGACGCGGGCTGCGGCTGGCCGAGCTTTTCAAAGCCGATAACGACCGATGCGATCGCCTATGCGCAAGATGACAGCCACGGTATGCAGCGCGTCGAGGTCTCAAGCCGCGTAGGAGGCAGCCATTTAGGACACGTCTTTGAGGATGGACCGAGAGAGAAGGGCGGTATGAGATACTGCATCAACGGCGCGAGTTTGAAATTTATCCCGCTTGAGGAGATGGACGCGCTAGGCTACGGGGATTATAAAATTTACGTAGAGTAAGCGCCGCTTTCTGGGTTAACTCGCGATTGAGCGGCTGCGGGTTTGGCTTACGGCTGGGCGGTTTAGCGGCTCGGCTATCGATCGGTTGGCGGTATATTGGTTCGGCGGTCAGTCGTTTTGTAACTCGAGTGCGCACTCCTCTAGTCTGCGGCTACTGCTTTTGGCGGTCGGTCGGTTTTATACGGCTCCGCTATCGATAAATTCGGCGGCTAGTCGGTTATTTTACAATCACTAGCTTACGGGCATTTTATCGATCGATTTAACGGCTATACGATCGATTTTCAATCGGTCGGTTGTTTGACGACTAGTCGGTTGCCGATCGATTTGGCTGGCGGCTAAGGATGGAATTTTAAAATTCCAAATACGATAAAAATTTAGCGGTAGTGGAATTTTAAAAATTTATCGATACGGAATTTCATGCGGCGCGAGCCGCTAAATAAAAATGCGCGGACGCAGTCCGCCCCGCTAGCGTCGTCGGAGGTTAGGTGGGGTTTGGGGCGGGAAGGGGAGCGACCTCGCAATTGGGGTCCCCTTCCCGCCCCAAGAAACAGAAAATACGGCATAAATTTCACAAGCCGTGGATTCGGCGATAAAATTTTGAAATTTTATCTCTTAAAATATAATAAGTGTAGCATGCTTAGTAAGAGATGCGGCGTAAAATTTGAAATTCTGCAACGAAAACGGCGTCTATGCAATGCCCGCTCTGCATCCGCGTCGCAAATTTTAAATTTAGGATAAAATTTTAATGGCTAGCCCCGCGCAAAATAGAAAAATTCCCGCATAGATCGCTAAAAACGGCGCGATTATCGCATAATGTATGACGAACTCGAAAAAATTGTAGATCAAATGCTTGCTTTTGGGCTCTTTAAATTTTAATTCTAGCGGCTCGCTCGAATCAAACGGGGTGTTGGAGCGCAAAATGTGCCTCGGGCTAAACATCCAGCGCACCAAGTCTATTTTATTGCGCTGCATATAGTCTTTGCCGATGCCCAATACACCGTTTATATAGCATACAAAACCAAAACCGCCGAAAAACAAAATGAGCCCGATGTCGATCAGCCTATCGCTTATAAGATATCCCATTCTTCAAATCTTTTGATTAATATTTTTTCAAATTTTTAAAACCACAGATTGTAAAAATCAAACCCCAAGAACCAACGCCGCAACCGGCAATAAACCATAGAGAGAAAAATGTAATCCAAAAATACATCTTAATTTTCGAGGTAAAATATAGGTTAAAGCTTTTTAGTCCGAAGCTTATTCCTCCGGTAGCCATTTCGCCTAGATAATAATACGTGGTTCCCAGATATCCTAAGAAAAACGTAAATATAATAGCGGGAATTCCTTTTGGAAAAACTTTTAAATCATAGATATTTGGCATATTGTAAAAACTAAGATAAATCATCAAAGCTGAGCAAACAATTACCCAAATCCACATAAAACTTACGTAAAAAGCCGTAACCTGGGGCATTGCGCTAATAGCTTCAAAGGCTTCGATATTTGGAAAAATCCCCTTCATAAATTTAACGAAACTAGCGCAGGCTTCGCTTTTATCTAAAACTTTTATCGGTATAAAAAACACCGATAAAGATATAAGCGCATAAATAGGCATCGAATATTCTGCGAATTTAGAGAGCTTGGATTTTTCGCGGATTTTCGTAGGTCTCGAATCCCATTCGCGCAATTTGGGCTTTGGCGAATTTTCGTTTTCTAAATCGCTCATACAATCGATCCTTTGATTCACTACAGATTAAATTTTAATCTCATGCTTCGATGATAAAATTTAACTCAAAACGAAATATGCATGCTTAGCGCGATTATGCAAAGCAACATCGCCAGCGGCACGTATAAAAAGCGCCCCGTGTTGTACCAAAACGCGCCGTACCGCTTGGATGCGCCCGAATTTACTTCATCTAAAATTTCATCTTTTTTAATCACCCAAAACCACGAAACCGCGCCGATGACCGCGCCAATCGGGATGATATAGATCGAGACGAAGTCCATCCACGGCCCCCATTTGACGATCGCTTCCATATTCACGCCCACGCCGAAGCATATCACGCACAAAAGCACGAGCGTGCAGGTGCGGTTCAGGCGCGGAAATTTATGCATCAAGGACTCGGCGACGACCTCAAACATATTTTGAAGCGATGAAATTCCGCCGAAGATCACCGCCGTAAAGAGGATGATCGCAAAAATTTGCCCGCCGATCATATCTTGTAAAATTTTAGGCAGTGTTACAAAAAGCAGTCCCGGACCCGCAGCAGGATCTGTGTGGTACGCAAAGACCGCAGGGATCATCACTAGCGCGGCTACCATCGCCGCAAGCGTGTCGAAAAACGCCGTATTTTTCGCAGCCGAGACGACGTCTTCGTTTTTAGGCAGATACGCGCCGTAAACGATCATGCCCGAGCCCGTGATCGAAAGCGAGAAAAACGCCTGCCCCATCGCAGATATCCACACCATCGGATCGCCGAGCTTGCCGAAATCGGGCGTGAATAGAAATTTATACCCAGCGCCCGAGCCCGGTAGCATGGCGACCTTGACCGCAAGCACCGCAAAAAGGATGAAAAATAGCGGCATCATGATTTTGTTGGTTTTTTCGATACTGTGTGCGCCGAAAAACAGCGTAAAAAGCGTGCCCGCAACGACGATGAAGTGAAACGGCACGACCGAATACGGCGTTAGCGCGAAGGATTCAAACCATGTGTTCGTATCCACGCTCATCAGCGAGCCGTCTATAGCCTGTGCTAGGGCTTTGAGCACGTATGAGATGATGACTGCGTAGCCGATAGCGATACACAGCGAGCCAGCAAGCGGCAGCCAGCCGATGATCTTACCGACGGTGCCCAGACCGCGACTTTTCCACGCGTATTCGTAAGAGCCTAATGTGCCTGTTCTGGCGCGGCGTCCGATGGCGTACTCGGCGCTAAGCCCCGCGTAGGAAAACAGCGCGATAAAAAATAGATAGATCAGCAAAAACGCGCCGCCGCCGTTCGTGCCAAGTTTGTAGGGGAAGCCCCAAACGTTTGCCATACCCACGGCAGAGCCCACGCAGGCGATGATGAAAGCCCAGCGCGACGAGAAACTTCGTTTATTCATTTGCATACCCCTATTTAAATTTGCGTTATGGTAGCAAAAAAGTATTTAAATTTTATTTATTGTACGCGAGATTCGGCTTATTTTTCGTGATTTCGTGATTTCGTGATTTCGTGATTTCGTGATTTCGTGATTTCACATCCACGCGCGAGGCAGCCGCGAGTTTTTAAATTTTGAATGTTTTAATGGAGCGGATTTCTTAAATTTAGACGTTTTTGGCGAAACGGATTTTTAAATTTGAACGTTTTGCGAAGCGGATTAAATTTACGCGCTGCTTGCGAGGTGGCTTTTTGGCCGCAATCGAGTACATTGCGCTACTGCGCACCCGTGCATTTTAAATAATAGTATTGATTCATACTGCCGATCTTTACGGCGGCGAATCTTATTTGGGCATATCAAGGCGAGGTTTTGGCTCGATAATGCCGGCGCCGTTTAGATCGCATCTCGTTTATCGTGATAGGCGCGTGCAGCTTGCGATTTCTGGTTGCGTCCGCCGCCTTGTGTCGTCGCTGTGCCGCCGCATAAAATTTAAAAGCAACGCAAAATTTTAAAATTTAATCTCGCGGCGCGAATTATGCGGCGATCCGTAGCAGATACTCGATTTAAGAATTTTATGCGATCGCGCAGCTCTCCTGCGATCGCGCCAGAGCCGTCGCGCTTGTGCCAGATTTGCCTCCGCGTTAAAAATTTACTCCGGTTTTTGGCTAAATTTAAGCTAAAAACGCTATAATCCCGTTTCTTTTATTTCGTGCGCTCGTAGCTCAGCTGGATAGAGCATTTGATTGCGGTTCAAAAGGTCGGGGATTCGAATTCCTCCGGGCGCACCATCCACAAATATCTTTTTAAACTGAGCTTCGCTATAATCCGTGAAATTTTAATCTTGGAGCAAAAATGAGAGCATTCGCCGAATGGGAGGAGCAAGAGGCGCTTTTGGCGTCTTTGCCGCACGCAGGTACCGACTGGGCGCCGTATTTGGGCGAGATACGGGCGGCTTACCGCGACTTTATCGCCGCCGCAGCGAGGTTTGAGCCGATCGTCGCGATCGCGCCGAGCCGCGAGGATTTTGAGCAAATTTGCGGCGGCTTAGCAAACGTCAGCTTCGCGCAAATCGATACCGACGATACGTGGATCCGCGATTACGGCGCGATCGACGTAGAGGAGGGCGGCAAAATCACGGGGCTAAATTTTCGTTTCAACGCTTGGGGCGGCAAATTTGCAAGCGACAAGGACGACGCGTTAAATTCCAAGCTTTACGCCGCGAACGCCCGCCCGCTACGAGACGTGGATCTGATCTTAGAAGGCGGCAGCGTCGATTTTGACGGCGCGGGCACGATGCTGACTACGAGCGCGTGTTTGCTAAACGAAAATCGTAACTCCCTAAGTAAGGCCGAGCTGGACGCGCGGCTGCGTGAAATTTTCGGGCTGAAAAACATAATCTGGCTGGGGCACGGCTTCATCAAAGGCGACGATACCGACAGCCACGTAGATACCCTCGCACGCTTTCTAAGCCCGCGCACTGTGGCTATTTCGTCGTGCGACGATTCGAGCGATCTGCACTATGCGGAGCTTAGCGCGATGAAAGATGAAATTTCATCGCTCGGATACGATGTGATCGAACTGCCGATCCCGCGCGCGATCTTTTATCAGGGGCGCAGGCTGCCCGCGACTTATGCAAATTTCGTCTTTTTAAACGGCGCACTCATCGTGCCTACCTACGCAGACCCCGCAGATCCGCACGATCCAAACCGCGCAGCGGACGAGCTGGCGCTCTTGCGTCTGCGAGCAGCGTGTGCGGATCGCGAAGTAGTGGGAGTAAACGCGCGCGTTTTCATCCGACAAAACGGCTCGCTGCACTGCTCGTGCATGAATAAATTCAGGCTTTAAATTAGATCGAAGGAAAAATATGAAAATTTTAAAAGTTGGGCTGATCTCGCATAAATTTGAAGGAACTAAAGCGCGCACGATAGCACGCAGCATCGAGCTCATCGCGCGTGCGGCGGCGAAGGGTGCGCAATTAATCGTTTTGCAAGAGCTTCATCAGACGCATTATTTTTGCCAGCGCGAAAATACCGAGAATTTCGACTATGCACAGGATTTCGAGCGTGATTTGCGGCTGTGGAGCGAAGTGGCGAAGAGATTTGGCGTCGTGCTGGTAAGCTCGCTTTTCGAGCGCCGCGCCGCGGGGCTGTATCACAACACCGCCGTGGTCTTCGAGCGCGACGGCAGGATCGCCGGCAAGTACCGCAAGATGCATATTCCCGACGATCCGCAGTTTTACGAAAAATTTTATTTCACGCCGGGCGATCTGGGCTTTGAGCCCATAGATACGAGCGTGGGACGGCTCGGCGTGCTCGTGTGCTGGGATCAGTGGTATCCCGAGGCGGCGCGCGCGATGGCGCTACGGGGCGCCGAGCTGCTCATATATCCGACCGCGATCGGGTGGTTTGACGGCGACGGCGAGGACGAAAAAGCGCGCCAGCTGGAGGCCTGGGTCGCGGTACAGCGCGGGCATGCTGTAGCAAACTCTCTGCCCGTAATCGCCGTAAATCGCGTGGGCTTTGAAAGCGCCGCGCTTAGCGAGGTCTCGCCGGATGAAATTTTATCCGGGAGCGAAGCAAATTTGAATATGCGCGATAAAATTTCGCGCTCCACGGATGCGAGCGGCGAGAGTAAAATTTTAAGTGAGGGCGGAATTTTATCCTTTAATAATGGGGCGCTAACGGATAGCGGCAAAATGGCGATCGGCAGCGAAATTTTGCCCGCAAAGGATGAGGCGGCGCGAGAGAATTTAAAAATTTCGATAGAGATCAAATTTAACGGCGAAACTTTAGAGGTGCTGCCGAATAAACAGCGCGTGGGCCAGCTTGTCAGCGAAGAGGGGATTAGGTTTTGGGGTAATAGCTTTGTTTTTGGCGCGCAGGGCGAGCAGTTGTTTCGCGCAAACAGCACCGACGAGCTATGCGAAGTCGTAACCATCGATATGCAAAGATGCGAAAACGTGCGCCGCTGGTGGCCGTTTTTGCGCGATAGACGCGTAGAAGAGTATGGAATTTTAGCCAAGCGATACGGGCTGTAGTATCCTGTATCTCGAATAGACATATGGTTTATCGCGTGATGCACAAGAATGAAAGCAAATAATTTTTATGGTATCAATGTGTAGAGGCGTCGTCAAAATACATTAATAGACCGAATGGGCTTAAAATTTTGATTTTACAATGCCCGCAGAATCGGGCTTTGTAAATAAATTGTAAAAAATTTGCTAAAAACTATTGACAATTTTTAAATTTTTCTCTATAATTCCGCCAAGTTTCGCATATAGGTATGCGGGATGAATTTTATTTAAGGAGTAAACCATGAAAAAAGGTTTTACTATGATCGAGTTGATCTTCGTTATCGTTATTTTAGGTATTTTGGCAGCTGTTGCTATTCCAAGACTTGCAGCTACTCGTGATGACGCTGAGGTTTCTAAGGCGGCTACTAACTTAAGCACTATCGCTTCCGACATAGGCGCATATTATACTTCACAGGGTAAATTTGCCGATGATCTTAAAACTATGACTAACGTTCAAGTTTCAGGTAATGGTAAAGCTGGTGTAGGCGTAACTGTAGCTGGTGAGACATGCTTTACATTAGATTTAGCTGATCCT
Organism: uncultured Campylobacter sp.; assembly: GCA_963519515.1. Taxonomy (GTDB): domain Bacteria; phylum Campylobacterota; class Campylobacteria; order Campylobacterales; family Campylobacteraceae; genus Campylobacter_B. The sequence goes on from CAUQNJ010000004.1 coordinate 77,963, forward strand.
GTTACTACTGTAGGTCAGCAAAAACCAGGTATATTAAAAGTTACAGCAGTAAGTGGTGTTACTAAAAATGCTTGCAAAGCAGCACAAGATAATCCATCTGTTAAAAAGATGATCGATGCTAAATTTAATTACAATACTACAGATGCTGCTGGTGTTAGCACAGAGCATCCAGATGAGCCAGGTATTGCGATTAGCGGTGTTGGCGTAGTATTCTAATCTACAAAATAGTGTTAAAATGCTTTTGGGTTCGGTTTTTACCGAACCCTTTTTTATTTTAGATTTTATTGTTTTTATATCGCATTATTTTGAATCTTTCTTTTTTTGATTTATTTTTATAAATTATTGTAAACTTTATATTTTTTATCTTGACTTTTTATTGCAATTTATGTATAATAAAGTTTCGTTTTATATTGGGGTATAGCCAAGCGGCAAGGCAATTGGTTTTGGTCCAATCATTCGGAGGTTCGAATCCTCCTACCCCATCCAATTGCGAATGCTATTTTAAAATTCATTTGCGCTTATTGTATCGCAGAGTAGAGCAGTGGTAGCTCGTCGGGCTCATAACCCGAAGGTCGGTGGTTCAAATCCACCCTCTGCAACCAATAGTCTTTAATTTGTATCACAGCATCACGCTTTAAAATTTTACTCTTGCCTTTATTTAAAAATGCAAAAATATACGTTTGTAATTCAAATTTAAGAATTTTATCTACAAAGCCACTCTTAACAATAGTCTAAAAATTAATAGGGCTCTCTTTAACTTAAGCTCACACAAAGGAGCAGTAAGTTACGATGAGCACAAT
>CAUQNJ010000005.1:0-76524 GCA_963519515.1 uncultured Campylobacter sp.
ATATCAGAAACTGTTGAGATTGATAAGAGAGAATCCGCTTAAGTTTAATTGAGCCTTTTTTAATATATAGTAGTTTTTCTTAAAATATATGTGTCAATCGGCAGTTCTAAGTATTAAAAATTTTTTAAGATTAATTTTAAAATTCTCAAAAATAGGACTTAAAAAATTATCTGAAAATTTAAAAAACTAAAAAATAGGGAAAATTTTGATAGATGGTGCGACCGACGAGATTTGAACTCGTACACCTTGCGGCACTACCCCCTCAAGATAGCGTGTCTACCAATTCCACCACGGTCGCATAAATTTTAAAGCTTGATCTCAAGCCTTGAATTATATAAGTTTGAAGCCCGATTTCTCGGGCTTTTGATTAATTTGCAGCAGCCTTTAAACCCGCTGTCAAAAAAGGATTTACGAAAAGCAAGATAAATGAAATAACTAATGCATAGATAACCTGCGCTTCGATCATCGCTAGCGAAATATACATCGTATTCGATAGCTTGCTAGCTACGCTCGGATTTCTAGCGATGCCGTTAAGCGTCGCACTAGCGGCATTTCCCATACCTAACGCGCCACCCAAAGCGGCTAGACCTAAAACGACTGCAACGGTAATTGCAGAAAAAGAAACGATCTGAGTGTAAGCGCTTAGCTGCTCGCTAGCGAAAGCCGCGCCGCAAAGCGCAAATAACAATACAAGAACTTTTTTCATAAAAGTCTCCATAAATAAATTTTAAAACGAGTTTCGGCTCAATACCCCCTACTCCAACGTTTTAAGTGTGAAATATTATTAAAATTTTGCTTTTGATTTGTTTAATCTGGCGGAATTTGCGTTAAATTTAACAAATCCCGCCGAGCACTCCGACATCTTAGCGCTTAGCGTCCAGATATGTATTTAGCGCCGCAACGTAGGCCTTTGCAGACGCCAGCATAGTATCTACGTCAAGTCCCCTGCCGATGATGGCGCCCTCGTCTTTAAATTCCACTTTGACGGTTACTTTCGCCAGCGCGTCTTTGCCCTGCGAGACCGCTTTTACTTGGTATTCTTTCAGGCTGCCGCTGATGCCGCTGATACGATCTATCGCCTTAAATATCGCATCCACGCCGCCGTTTCCAAGCGCGCTATCGCTTAAAATTTCATCCTTATACCTTAGCGTAAGTGCGGTGCTAGCGTGTCCTTTGTTGCAGCTATTGGAGCTTAAAACTAGCACTTCATAGGTCTTCTCAGCCCCCACGAACTCGTCGTTTACGAGCTCTCTGATATCCTCGTCGAAAACATCCTTTTTGCTATCGGCGAGCGCTTTAAATTTATTAAACGCGATCTCAATCTGCTCGTTACTAAGCTCATAGCCCAAAGATACCAGCTTGTCCTTAAAGGCGTGGCGGCCGCTGTGCTTGCCCAGCACGAGCGAGTTTTTATCAAGCCCGATATCCTCGGCATGCATGATCTCGTAGGTTTCTTTGTGTTTTAACACGCCGTCTTGGTGGATGCCGCTTTCATGCGCGAAGGCGTTTTTGCCCACGATCGCTTTATTAGGCTGCGGCTCGATGCCGGTAATGCTCGCAACCAAGCGGCTGGATGGATAAATTTCTTTCAAATTTATATCGGTATAAAGCGGCGCAAATTTATCTGTGCGCGTCTTGATCGCCATTACGATCTCCTCTAGCGCCGCATTGCCCGCACGCTCGCCGATACCGTTTATCGTGCACTCGACCTGTCTGGCTCCCGCCAAGATAGCGGCTAAGGAATTTACGGTAGCCATACCGAGATCGTTGTGGTTGTGTACCGAAACTACGGCGCGCTCGCCGATAAGCTTAACGAGCTCGCCTATGCGCGCAGTGATCTCATCCGGATAGAGATAGCCCACCGTATCGGGGATGTTTATGGTGGAGGCCCCAGCGTTTATCGCGGCGTCACAGATCTCTTTTAAAAAGCCGATATCGCTTCTGCACGCATCCTCGCAGCTAAACTCCACGTCATCGCATAGGCTTTTTGCGTATTGCACAGACTCTACGGCGCGCTTTATGACCTCTTGCGGCTGCATTTTGAGTTTAAATTCCATATGGATAGGGCTTGTGGCGATGAAGGTGTGGATGCGCCCGAGCTTCGCGCCCTTTACCGCTTCGCCGGCGGCTTTGATATCTTTTTCTAAAGCGCGCGCAAGAGAGCATACGCGAGCCTTGCTAACGGCGCCCGCGATCTTTTCTATAGCGTCAAAGTCCCCTGGGCTTGCCGCTGCAAAACCCGCCTCGATAACATCTACGCCCAGCTTTTCAAGCTGCAACGCAAGATGGATCTTCTCGTCCGTATTCATCGACGCTCCAGGGCTTTGCTCGCCGTCACGAAGCGTAGTATCGAAGATTATGATTTTATTTTTGTCCATTGCCAGTCCTTTCAAAGCGTTAAAATTTGGCAAAATTATAGCCGCGCAAGCTTAAAACAATCGCGGCGATAAACATATTTGAGATTATTTCGCCGTTTCCTCGGGTTTGTCTTTTTTATGAAATTTAGCCGCGCTTAAATTTAAAGCTCCGCGAACCAAACCGTAAACGATATAAACCAAAGTAAGCACCGCCGGGAATTCCAGCTTGAAAAGATATAGAAGCGAGAAAAATACGACGATTAGAAGCACTAAAATTTTAATCGCATTGGGACGTTTTAGGCTGATCTTTTTAAAGCTCGGAAAGCGGATATTGCTTACCATCAAAAACGATAGCGCCGCCATTGCGATGATCAAAAATACCCCAAATCCTTTGGGTAGCTCATATTTTAGATAAATTCCGATCCAAAACGCCATCGTAATCGCAGCCGTAGGAATCGGCAGTCCGATAAAAACGCTAGGCTCGTAGGTGCCCGTGGTGACGTTGAATCGCGCCAGCCTGATCGTGCCGAAAACCACGTAAAGCGCAGCTACGAGAGAGCCGACCTTGCCGTAATCATGCCCGACCGCGCAATAAAACAGTAGCGCCGGCGCGACGCCGAAAGCCACGATATCCGCAAGGCTGTCAAATTCCACACCGAATTTCGACGTCGCATGAGTTAGCCTCGCCACGCGGCCGTCAAGCCCGTCGCAGATCAAGGATAAAATGATATAAAAGATCGCGGCGCTGAAGTTGCCTTTGATCGTAGAAATTATGCTGATGACAGCCAAAAATACGCTTGCCGCCGTGAAAAGATTCGGCAATATGTAGATTAGTTTTCCCTTTTCCTCTTCCATCTCTCACTCTTTAAATTTTATTTTCGCGCCGCTTTTCGTTCGGCGCCACGGATCGCGCGCAAAACACTTTGGCGCGCGATCGTCTTAAAATTTAGCCCTAAGTTCTTGTCCTGCACGAGGCTTTAAATTTACGCCTCGCTCTTTGCGCTTTCGATATCGTCGTTAGCGCCTAAATTTCGCACCAGACGGGTAGGCATGCCGTTATCTTTTTCAAATTTAGAGATGATCTCCACGATCTGCTCGCCCGAGACAGTCTCCTTCTCATACAGCGCCTTCACCATCTCCTCAATCGCCGGAGCGTAGGTTCTTAGCGTCTCTTTTACCGCCGCGTAGCGCTCGTCCAGCGTCTTGCGGACATATTCGTCGATCTTAACCGCCGTTACCTCGCTGTAATCCTTAATGCTCTGTCCGCCGTTTAGGAAGGAATACTGCTGCTTTTCGAGCACCGCAAGCCCAAGAGCTTCAGTCATTCCGACCTGAGTGGCCATAAATTTAAGCATATCGGTAGCGCGCTGCAGATCGTTGCCCGCGCCGTCGGTGATCTCACCTAAAAACACATCCTCCGCCGCGCGCCCCGCCAAAAACGTATCGATCTCGGCAAAAATTTCATGGCGCTGGTGCAGATATCTATTTTCAAACGGAGAATTTAGCGTGTATCCCGCAGCGCTCAATCCGCGCGGCACGATAGTTACCTTCGATACCGGCATCGCACCTTTGGTAAGCTCGGCGATGAGCGCATGGCCGCTTTCGTGGTAGGCGACGATCCGCTTTTCGATCGGGCTTACGCGGCGCGATTTTTTAGCCAGTCCGATACCGACGCGCTCGATCGCTTCAAGTAGGTCTTTTTGCTCGACCTCCGCCTTTGCCTCGCGACCCGCTAAAAGCGCGGCTTCGTTGATGATGTTTGCAAGATCGGCTCCCGCAAAGCCCACGGTAAGGCGCGCGATCTCTTCGATATCGATGTCGCGGGCAAATTTAACATCGCGCATATGCACCTTTAAAATCGCCATTCTGCCGTCAAAATCGGGTCTATCGACCAAAACCTGTCTATCGAATCTGCCCGGACGCAGAAGCGCCGCATCCAGCGTCTCGGGGCGGTTGGTAGCCGCAAGGACGATCACCGGGCTTGATTCCGAGCCGAAGCCATCCATCTCGGCAAGTAGCTGATTTAGCGTCTGTTCGCGCTCGTCGTTGCCTCCGCCGATGCCGCCCGCGGTTCTGCTTTTGCCGATTGCGTCGATCTCGTCGATGAAAACAATCGCCGGAGCCTGCTTTTTAGCGTTATCAAATAGATCGCGCACCCTGCTAGCGCCCACGCCTACGAACATCTCGATGAAGCTGGAGCCCGATACCGAAAAAAACGGCACGTCCGCTTCGCCCGCGACCGCTTTGGCTAGCAGCGTCTTACCAGTGCCCGGAGGTCCAACCAAAAGAACACCTTTTGGAATTTTAGCCCCAAGGCTAATATATCGCTCCGGATTTTTTAAGAAATCTACGATCTCCTTAACCTCCTCTTTCGCCTCTTCGACGCCCGCTACATCGCTAAATTTAACCTTCGGCTTTTCGGCGCTTACCAGGTTTTTAGAGCTTCCGATGCCAAGTACGCCGCCGCCCATATTGCGCTGCATGCGATTGGCTAAAAACATCCAAATTCCAAAGAAAATCACGAGCGGCAAGACCCAGCTAAAGAGCAGATCGGTCAAAAAATTGCTTTCGTTATACGCGCCGTATGGAATTTTGCGCGATTCTAAAATTTGAACTAGCTCGGGATCATCCACGCGCTTGGCGGTGTAGATTACATTGCCGACTTGCGCTTTAATCGTGGAGCTTCCGATGGAGACCATGCTTACTTGAGAGTTTTTTATCTGCGATTTTAGCTCCGAGTAGCTTACGTTTCTGCTCTCGCCTGAGACGGAGCCTAGCATGCCGTCACTATCAAATCCGCCACTTGGGGATATCGCTTTAAACACGACTATCAAAATAAGCGCGAAAATTATAAAAACGCCGATCGGATTTTTGTTGAAAAAATTGTTTCCACCGCCGTTTTGAGGGGGTTGATTGTTTTGGTTATTGTTCATATCTTCCTTTCATATACGAAGCTAAGCCATTCGTTTTGCTTTTTCATCTGCACGAAATTTAAATCCGAAAAGGCTTGCTCTATCCTGTCTTTATATTTTTCTAAAATTCCCGACAGCACGAGCTTGCCGCCGGGTTTTAGCGCTCTTTTCAGATCCGCGCTTAGGATCAAAATCACGTCGGCGATTATATTTGCGACGATTAGATCAAACTGCGGCTGCACGCTTTTGTTTGAACTTTGCTCGTTTAAGCTTGAAACGCTGCCGAGCCAAATTTTATCGATCTGCACGCCGTTCTTCTCGGCGTTTTGCTGCGTAGCGGTCACCGCCTGCTCGTCGGTATCGCAGGCGCTTACTTTTGCGCCCAGTTTTTTCATCGCGATACTTAAAATTCCGCTGCCGCAGCCCACGTCAAGCGCGCTCATGCCATTGCGAGCGAGCTCGCTAAGCAGCGCCAGGCACATATTGGTGCTTTCGTGATGGCCTGAACCGAACGCCAGCGCAGGATCGATCAGAAGATCTATTAGCGCGCTATCTTTCGATCTTTCGCACCAGCTCGGACGGACGTAAAATTTGCCGACCGCCACGGGCGCGACGCCTTTTTTATACTCATCGAGCCAGTCTTTATTTTGCTTTTTTGAAATTTCGATCTGCAGATCTGCGTCTAAATTAAGAGATCGCGAGAGCCCCTTTTTAAACTCTTCAAACGCAAATTTTAAATTTTGCAGATCCTCTTCGTCGCGGATTATGAAGCGCTCGCCGCGTTCTTCGACGCAGGTAACGCCGAGCTCGAACGCGAAGCTCTTGAAAAGCTCGCTTGCATTCGCGCTTTTTACGATCATCTCATAAAAAAAATCTTTCATCGCCTCACATCGCCTTTAAATTTTAAAATTTGCATATTACTAAAATTTAGTTCAAACTTTGCTTACGCTCGGGCGTTTTTATAGAGCTTCAAACGCCTTTTTAAGATCAAGCGTGCCCTCGTAATACGCCTTGCCGACGATGACGCCTGCGATGAGCTCTGCGTTTTTTAGCGCGATTATGTCGTTCATATCCTTTACGCCGCCGCTTGCGATAGTGTCGATACCGCTAGCTTTCGCGATAGAGCGGCTAAATTCTACGTTCACGCCGCTTAACATCCCGTCGCGCGATATGTCGGTGCAGATGATCGCGCAAACGCCCGCATTCGCGTAGTCTCGCGCCAGATCGGTCGCTTTTACGCGGCTTAGCTCCGCCCAGCCCTCGGTCGCTACGAGCCCATCTTTTGCGTCTATGCCCACGACGATGCGGTAAAGCTTCGCCATCTGCTTTACGAAATCTGGGTTTTTTAGCGCCGCCGAGCCCAGGATAAATCTATCGACGCCTAAGCTCAAATACTCCTTTATACGCGCTTCGTCGCGGATGCCGCCGCCCACCTCTACGCGCAGACGCGTGCTTTTTACGATCCGTTCAATCGCTTTGAAATTTACCGCCTCGCCCACAAACGCGCCGTCGAGATCAACCAGATGCAGCCACTTAGCGCCGAGATCTTCAAATTTTTTGGCTAGATCGCAGGGGTCTTTGGAATAAATTTTTGCGCTTTGCATCTCGCCCTTGCTAAGGCGCACGGCGCATCCTTGTTTCAGATCGATCGCAGGGAAAATTTCCATCACAGCTCCGTAAAATTTTTAATGATTTTTATGCCCGCATCGTGGCTTTTTTCGGGATGCGGCTGAAAGGCAAATACATTTTCGCGCCAGATCGCGCTTGCAAACTCATAGCCGTAAAACGTGGTCGCAAGCGTGATCTCGCGCGCGCAAAGGACGTGGTAGGAGTGCACGAAATACAGATACTCGAACTCTTCCAAGCCCCCGTTTATCGGCGAGCGCTTGATAAAGTGTGCGCTGTTCCAGCCGACGTGCGGGATCTTTAGGCTTTCGGCACAGGTAAAATTTTGCCCGCTGCGCTCGCTGGGTCCCGCCTCGTCCGAATTAAATTTCGCCCCGTCCGATCTAAATTTTATATTTTCGGACCCAGATTCCGCCCCCTGAATATTGAATTTCGTTTTGTCAAATTTCACGACGCGACCGGGCAAAATTCCAAGCCCGCTGCGCGCGCCGAATTCTTCGCTTTGCTCAAACAAAAGCTGCATCCCCAGGCAGATACCTAAAAAATATCTGCCGCTTGCGACGAACTCTTTAATTGCGGCGTCCATACCGCTTGCGCGAAGCCTATCCATCGCCTCGCCGAATGCGCCCACGCCCGGAAGCAGGGCTTTATCGCAGCTCAAAAGCTCCTCCGGGCTGCGCGCGAGGCAAAATTTAGCGCCGCAAAAGCGAAGCGCGTTCATCACGCTTTGGATATTGCCCGCGCCGTAATCCACGATACCGATCAAGCCGTGCCCTTCATATCGTTCAATCGATGCGAAAACTCGGGCACGATACGCTTTAGCTTATCCGCGACCTGCGCGTCCTCGCACTCCGAAAGCTCCTCGATCTGCGAGTTTAGCTCTTGCAGGTCGTATTTTGCGGAGTGGGTTACGAATATGGATTGGTACTTCGTACTCTTGTCGTTTTCGTCGATCAAAAGCTCCTCGTAAAGCTTCTCGCCTGGACGCAGACCTACAAATTTAATGCCAAGCTCCTCCTTGCCGGCAAGCTGCAGCATTCGCTTGGCAAGATCGGCGATCTTTACGGGCTCGCCCATATCCAGCACGAAAAGCTCGCCGCCTCGCGCGATGGAGGCCGCTTGAAGCACAAGCTGACACGCCTCGCTAACGAGCATAAAATATCTCGTAATCTCGGGGTGCGTAACGGTAAGCGGCTCGTTCGCTTCGATCTGGCGTTTAAATTTAGGAATGACGCTGCCGCTTGAGCCGAGCACGTTTCCGAAGCGGACGGCGACGATCTGCGTGTCGCTTGCCGCGTCGTTGGAATTTAGCGCGTAAAGCTCGCAGATACGCTTCGTCGTACCCATAATGTTCGTGGGTCGCACCGCCTTATCGGTCGAGATCAAAACGACCTTTTTCGCGCCATGTTTTTTGGATAGATCGATTACGTTTTTAGTGCCGATGATATTGTTTTTGACCGCTAGGTGCGGATTAAACTCGCATAGCGGCACGTGCTTATACGCCGCTGCGTGCACGACCACCTCGGGATGAAATTCTGCAAAAACCTCCTCCAGCTCGCGATGATAGACGATATTTATCATCTTTAGCTCGTTGCGCGCGTCTGCGCCGGTCGCTTCGTTGATCGAGTAGAGATTAAACTCGCTGTGTTCGACCATAATGAGACGCTTTGCGCCGAATTTCAAGCACTGCTTGCAAATTTCGCTTCCTATCGTGCCGCCCGCGCCCGTTACCAGCACGATCTTGTCTTTGATAAAATTTTCGATCGCCTTGGTGTCGAGGTCTTTTGGCTTGCGAGCGAGCAGATCCTCGATCGATACGTCGCGGATCTTTTTGCTCTCGTCCTCCAAAAGCGAAAAGAGCTTGATATCCTTTAGCCCGTATGCAAACAGCTCGTCGTAGAGCTCTTTTAGCTCGTCCGGATACAGCGCCAACGCGATGATTGCGGTTTTAGCGCCGCTATCTTTGATCATCTGCGGAATTTCGCCCTTGGCTCTGACGACATAGTTTTCGCAATACGTCCCTACTAGCTCAGGCCGCCCGTCCACGACGCCCACCGGATAGTAATTGATATATTTTTGCCGCATACCTTTTAGGACGTGAAAGGTCTTGCTCGTAGCGCCCACAACGATGCAGGGCTCGTTATTCGTTATATTTTTCTTCTCGCTTAGAAACATCCGCTTTGAAATTCTAACCCCGCTGATCAAAATAAACGAGATCGCCGCGTCGATGATGATGACCGAGCGCGGGAAGGGGTTAAAAACTTTACTCGCCAAGAAAAACAGGATCAAAAAGGTAAGCGCCGCCATCACGTGCGCGTAGAAGAGCTTTCTCGCTTCATATAGCCCGAAAAATCTCCACGGAACTAAATAGATCCGCAAAAACCAAAAGTAGCAAATTTTAATCGCCGTCAGGCTCGAGGCGCTAAGCAGCGCGCCTTTATAGAATTCATTCGGTATATCTCCGCTAAATCGCAGCAAAAACGCGATATAAACGGAGAGGATCGAGATAAAAATATCTCCCAGCAAAAAAAACGCAAAGCGGCTAAATTTAGTGGGTTTTAACAGCATCAGATGTTTTCTTTTACGATTTTTGCGACGCACTCGATCGTCTCGTCGCTCATATCTGTGCCGCTAGGCAGGCAAATTCCGCGCTCAAACATATCCTCGCTCGTGCCGTCAACTACGCTAAGCGCGCCTGCAAAGATGCTTTGCAGATGCATCGGCTTCCAAAGCGGGCGAGATTCGATATCGGCTTTATTTAGAGCGTCGATAACCTTTAGATGTGCGCCTTTTTGCTTAAATAGTAGAGTAGTAAGCCATCTGTTGCCCTCGCTACCATCGACTTCCGGCATAAGCTCCACATCGGCGCCTCTAAACAGATCCTCGTAAATTTTAAAAATTTCGCGCTTTCTTTTAACGCGCTGCGGCAAAACCTCCATCTGGCCTACGCCGATAGCGCCCAAGACGTTGCTTAAGCGGTAGTTGTAGCCGTAGTCCTTGTGCTCGTAGTGAAGCAGCGGCTCGCGCGCCTGGGTGCTGTAAAATCTAGCCTTGGCAATTAACTCCTCGTCGTTTGAGATCAGCATTCCGCCGCCAGAAGTGGTGATGATTTTATTGCCGTTGAAGCTTAACGTGCCGCATTTTCCGATGCCGCCCAGCGCTTTTCCTTTATAAAATCCGCCCAGCGCCTCTGCGGCATCCTCGATGAGATCGATATTTTCATTGGCGCAAATTTCGCATATCTCATCCATCTTCGCAGCCTGTCCGTAAAGATGCGTAACGATGAGCGCCTTTGGCTTTTTCGGCGATTTTTTGATCGCTTCTTTAAGCAGCTTCGGGCTTAAATTCCAGCTCTCGTCGCTGTCTATCAGCACCGGCACGCAGCGCTCGTAAAATATCGGATTTAGCGACGCCATGAAGGTAAACGTGGAGCCGAGCACCACGTCGCCGTCCTTTGCGCCGCTGCAGCGAAGCGCTAGATGAAGCGCCGCCGTGCCTGCGTTTAGTGCTAATGCGCCGCGCGTTTTGGTATAAGCTTTGACGCTGTTTTCAAATCTATCGACATATTCGCCCAAAGGCGCGATATAGTTGCTTTCAAATACCTTTTTTATATACTCAAGCTCATCGCCGCCCATATTCGGCGGGCTTAAAAATACTCTTGCCATCTTCATCCTTCCTTGATCTTTAAATTTAACCTCGCGCTACGCAAGGCTAAATTTAGCTTTCGGCATTAAATTTAAATGCTCGGATTTTATCACTTTTAATGCTATAAATTTTAAATTCAGCCATTTTTTTTAATCACGCGAGCGGGCACGCCTACGGCTACGCTGTCGCTAGCTATGTCGCGCACCACCGCAGCGCCCGCGCCGATGATGCAGCGCTGTCCGATCTTTAGCCTCTGAATGACGCTAGCGCCGATGCCCACGTGCGAAAACGCCCCCACCTTCACGCCGCCCGCAAGCGCCGCGTTTGGGCTAATGTGCGCAAACTCGCCGATCTCGCACTCATGCTCGATTACGACGCCTGAATTGATTATCGCGCCGCGACCGATTTTAGCTCGCGCGTTTATCACGGCGCCGGGCATTACGACCGCGCCCGCGCCGATAACGGCGCTTGAGCTAACGATGGCGCTTTGATGAATTAGCGTCGCTATCTCAAAACCGGCGCGCGATACCTTTTCTTGGATCTTTGCGCGGGTTTTATTATCGCCGATTGCGATTATTACGGGATGCTTCGGCAGATCCTCGCTAAATTTCAGCCCTGCCGCGTCGTCTAAAAAAACGACCTCGCTAAATTTAGCTCCGCGCGCGGCTAGCGCGACGTCCGCGACCACCAGCCCGTGTCCGCTCGCGCCGTAAACGTAAATTTTAGTTGTGCCCATTAAATTTCTCCGTCGTCGCCATGCCCTCTTTATTCACGCCCTCCTTTGCAAGCACTTTTTTAATCGTTAAAAGCGCGATCTTAAGATCGAGCGCGAAGCTTAAATTCTGCGCGTAATAGGTATCGAACTCAAATTTTTTCTCCCAGCTGATCGCATTGCGTCCGTTTACCTGCGCAAGCCCCGTGATGCCAGGGCGCACGCTGTGTCGCAGGCTCTGCTGCGGCGAATAAAGCGGCAGGTATTCGATCAGCAGCGGGCGCGGCCCGATGAAGCTCATATCGCCCTTTAGCACGTTGAAAAGCTGCGGCAGCTCATCCAGGCTTAGCGCGCGGATCTTTTTGCCGTAATCGTTCAGCCGCGCTTCGTCTGGCAGAAGCTCACCGTCCGCGCCGCGCTCGTCGCTCATCGTTTTAAATTTGTAAATTTTAAAAATTTGTTCATCAAGCCCGGGGCGAGATTGCGTAAAAATCGCGCTTTTGCTAATGTGCTTGCGGATCAAGAGCCACGTAAGCGCCATCACGGGCGAAACCAAAATGATCAAAACCAAAGCCGCCGTAAAATCGAGCGCGCGCTTTAAAAAACACCTATACATCGATAAATTTCCTATAAACCTCTAAATATTTTTCCGTGACGATCTTTTCGTCGTAATTTGCAAGCACCATCTCGCGCCCGTTTCGCCCTAGCCTCTCGCAAAGCGGCTCATCATCTAGCAAAATTTCGATCTTTCGCGCAAGATCATTCGCGTCGCGAGTGCGGCAAATTAAGCCGTTGACGCCATCTTGCACCGCCTCGACACAACCGCTGCAATCGCTTACCACGCAGGCTCGCGCCATACTCATCGCCTCTAAAACCGTGCGCGGAAAGCCCTCCTTGTAGCTAGGCAGCACGAACATATACGCGCTTTTATACAGCTGCCGAACTTGCTCGCTCCAAGGTATCCAGCGCACGAACGGGCTTTTTAAAAAGGCTTCGTCCGCGCTGCTTTTATTGCCCGCGTATCCGCTGCCTACGAAGACGAAGCTTACGTCCGTGCGATCTTTTAAAAGCTCTGCCGCTTCGTAAAATTCCTTAATCCCCTTGTGCCAAAGCGCTCGCCCCATCATCAAAACGACCTTTCGCTCGCCAAGATCCGCCCCTTCGCATACGTCCGGATCGAAGTAGCTCGCATCCACGCCCACGCTTTTGATGCGGTAAATTTTATCCTCGCAGCTCAAACCCCTAGCCAAAAAATAATCGGGATCTGCGTCATTTACGAAGATGCAGCCGTCGCTAAGCACCAAGGAGCGCTTGTAAAGTCGCTCGATCACGGCTCTAATCAGAAGCGATTTTAGGTCGCTATCTACGTAGAAGCTGCCGAGCCCCTCGACTAAATTTAACACGGTTTTGATGCCCGCTTTTTTCGCCGCAAAAGTGCCGAAGACGTTTGATTTGTGCGCGGAGGTCTGAAGCATATCTAAGTTCAGATCGCGCAAAACGGCAGCCAGATCATCGCTATTTTTAAGCACTTTGAAAGGGTTGATCGAGGCCTTGTCAAGCTCGTAGGTCGCGGCGTGAAATTCGCTCGCAAGCTTTTGCGTGTAATCGCCCGCGGGCGCGATGGCGTAAATTTCATGCCCCCGCTCTTTAAGAGCTCGCATTATCGGCGCGCGAAAGAAATACAGGCTCATGCTTTCGTGCGAAAGAAACCCTATGCGCGCCACGGCTCACGCTCCGTTTTGAAATTTTGCGGTTTAAAATTTATATGATTTTGTGCGCGGCATGCGGAATTCTCGCCGCCCTGATTAAAATTTCGCGCGAAATTTTGCACTCTAGAATTTCGCGCTAAATTTCGTATTTTGAAATTTCGCGCTTTGAAATTCGGCGCCGCAAAAAGCCCCTGCTCTTTTTTAAAATTTACCGCCGATAAAAGCGCTCGCGACGCTTGAAAAAATTTCATTCGCTCTCCTTGAAATTTAGCCTAAATTTAATCCCAAATCCGCGCGCGACGGTAAAATTTGGCCTGCATGCCGCGATGAAATTTAACCCGCCCGTAGCGGCAAAATTTAACGCTTTAATTTATACACCTTCACCGCAGGATTTAAGATCACCGGCTCAAACAGATCGCTTTTATAACGCTCGAACACGAAAAGCTGCACGTAGCTCGAGTTTAGCATGGCTCTATCCATCAGCAAAAATCGCCCGTAATCGCGCATGAAAACCACGTAAAATTGCGCGCTGCTGTCCATATTAAGCTCCTTGACCGCCAGCCTGCCGCTTGCGTCGTAGCTCGTTTCGTAAAAGGTATTGATCGCGAATTTTCTGCCGCTAAATTCCAAACTAAGCAAATTCGGCGAGATCGAAAAGCCATTGTCCATATGCACGCCGCTTTGATCCTGAACGAACCTATCGCTCGTTATGAAAAACGGCTCGCCCAGCTGCTTGCCGTCGGTGATGTCGATATTTGAAAACTGCGTGACGACGGGGAAGATATTCATCATGCGATCGGGCAGGATGTAGTAGATGTCGCGGGTAGGCTTCGGCGGCTTAAAATCAGCCAGTCCCAAGCTTAAGATAAAATCATTTACATCGGTCGCGTTATAGTCTTTTAAAATTTGCTTTAGCTTGTTTGGAATTTTTTCGCTATATCCGCGCTCGGTGTATTCGACATCCAGGCGTGCCATATTTGCAGAGCTCATCTGATCTCTAAAAAGCGCGAAGCTAACGGGGAAATTATCGTTACCGAGGTGTTTGCCGCCGTCAATGAGAGTTTTTATGTCGCTGTAATAGCGTATGCCGTAACCGTAGTCCCACCACGAAAGCGCGTAATCCTCGCGCTGCGCCTTATCTTTGAGCTCGTCAAGCACCCGCACCTCGCTTTTATAAAAGACCGTATCGACCTTGTACGAGACGATGTGCTGCCACGCAGGATAGATCGCAAGCGCCGTCAAAATAAGCAGTATCGCGCGCCCCGCGATCTTTGGCAGATCCAAGCGCTTTACGCAAAAATACAAAATATATCCGAAGCTTAGCCCCATTACGCCCACTGCGTAGATCGTAAATCTAAGACCCGCTTTGTTCGCCGCAAAGCCCAAAAGCAAAAGCGGGATCGAGAGCAAAAATTCCTTATGTCTAAAGCAGAGCACCGCATATCCTATCGCTGCGATCACGAAAACCGCGACGTGCGAGCTGATGCGCTCCATAAAGACTTTAGTCGGCACGATGCCCGATTCTTGGATCGTTTGATTGACGTTGAAAAAATGAAATGCCGTATCGGCGTTGTCCGCAAAGGAGCGGAAGATATAAAATTTCGCCTGAAAGATGATCGGGCTAAGACCTCCGTTTGCGATGAAAAATGCCACGGCAAAGCCGCCCAAAAGGGCCAGAGATTTAAAATTTAATAGCTTTCCTTTAAATGCAAAGAGCCAAAATAGCGTAAGCGAGATTAAAATTTTAGCTACCAGCGGCGTGGAGCAAAGCGCGATCAAAAAGATGATCATCGCTTCGTAATTCACCCTGCTTTTTCGCTTAAAAATCAGCGTATAGGCGAAAAACATGGCGAGCATCATAGAATTTAGCGAGAAGCTGGACGGATACCACCACATATAAAATATCGTAAACGCGCCCAGCCAAAACAGCGTGCTGCGCGAGCCGCGCGTGCAAATGCGGATGAGCGCCCACAAAATACACATTGCAAGCACGATATTTAGCATATCGGTGTCGTAATACCCAGCCATCGTGCGGTTGTAGTAGCTATTCGCCACGCTCGCGACAAGCGCACCGATGAAGCCCGCGCGCATGCAGCGAAACTCGCTTGAGATCAGCAAAATAGGCACTACGATGAGCGAGCTGCAAACCACCGAAAGATAGACGAAAATGCTCTCCAGCGAAAACGGTAAAATTTTAGCCAAAAACGCGGTCAAAATCGAAAGCGACGCGCTAAAATAGCTAAGATCGTTGGGCTGATGAAAGCCCGCGAGACGGTCGCGCGCGCCCTCTGCAAAGGCGTAGCCGTCGTTGGTATTTATCATCAGCTCGCCGTCCCAAAAAAAGTAGTTCGGAAAGCCGCTCGCCCAATACACCCACCACATACGAAACGCCACGCTAAAGGCAAACGCGAGCAAAATCATCAGCAAAATATGCTTGGAGAACTCATAATTTTTTATAAAGCCGAAAATTTTGCGCTTCGCCCTGCCCGCGCCGTTTGCGCTCGAAGTACTACTCGAAGCTGCGCTATTACGGGCGCTCTGCGTGCCGCTCTCTCCGCTAGCGTTATTAAATTTACTCTTGCCGCTTGCATTGCTAAATTTATTCTTACCGCCGCGCTTTCCTGCGCTATTAAATTTAACAGGGGAATCTTGAATGCTAAATTTATCCTTTATCTTGCTGCGTTGGTCTGCGCCGTTAAATTTATCTGGGCCGTCGAGAGTAGTGCGAGCTGGGCTAGATTCATCCGCACTTTTAAATTTATCTTCGCCGCGGCAAGCGCCGTACGCCAAGTTATATCCGTCCGAGCCGGCGCCGCGTCCGTCCTTAAACTTATCCGCACTATCAAATTCTGCCGCGCCCTTAGGCTCTGCCGCGTCGCCAAGCTCGGCTATGCTCTCAAGTCTATCTGCACCGCGAAGCTCAGCTGTGTCCTCAAGCTCAGCCGCGCCTCCGCAAATTTTACCTGCGCCGTTAAATTTATCCGCGCTAGCATACCCGTCCGCGCCTTTAAATTTACCCGAACCGCGAATTTCGCCCGCGCCGTCAAAGTCGTTAAATCTGCCCGCATCCGCGATATTTTTATTAAATTTCTCCGCTTCCTGCTCTAGCGCCTTGATGTCAAAAACCCTCATTCTCTCCGCCACGCCTATTTTCCTTCGTCAATTTGTTCTATTTTTGCGATCAGCTCGCTTGCTATCCGTTTTTTATCGAAAAACGAGGCTCTAATTTTAGCCTTTTTCTCATAAAATTTTACATAATTTTCATCATCCAGCGCTTTTTGCATCGCCGCTTGGGTGCTTTCTAGATCGTTCACGCCCACTAGCACGCCCCATTCGCTCTGCCCCATAAGCTCGCGCGCGCCGCTTTGATGATCGCTTGAAATTACGAGCTTGCCACACGCAAGAGCTTCGATAAGCGCGTTTGAAAACCCCTCAAAAAGGCTTACGAAGACGAACGCGTAGCATCTAGCCATATATTTATACGGATTTGCATCAAAGCCCAAAAGCTTCACGCGACCGCCTAGACCCAGCTCCTCTATCAGGGCCTCAAGCTCTGCTCGCAGCACGCCGTCGCCCAAGATCAGCAGGTCTTTGTCGTTATTTTTTAAATTCGCATATGCGCGGATCAAAAGCGCGTGGTTTTTGCCCGCATCAAGCCTGCCGACGCTTAAGAAAAACGGCCGCCCCTGCGCGACCTGCTCGCTTGCCTTGCGCCCGATCTCATCCAAATCGATCGCGTTATACAGCACGCTCATCTTGCGCTCGTCAATCCCGAAATTATCCGCCAGATCGCGCAAATTTCCAAGCGAATTCGGAAAGATAAAATCGGCCTTCGGATAGAGCTTGCGCAGCAGAAGCTTTGAAATTTCGGATTTGAAGCTCGCATCTTTATACAGTACCGACGGCGTCGAGCATTCGTTAAAAATCATCGCTCCGCCCAATCCGTAAACTCGCGCCAGCGCCGCCACGTAACATGGGCGGTTCATCCAAACGAAGTGGATATCAATGCCCAGCCTCTCGCATAGCTTTTTGTATCGCAGCGCCAAAAACGGCAGCTTTGCGAGCTTCAGCAGCCCGTTTTCAAAAGGGGCCGATTTTTCGATAAAATGGATCTGCACGCCGCTTGGAATTTCATAAAAAATCCTCTCGTTCATCAGCACCAGATGCACTTCGTAGCGTGCCGTAAGCTCGCCTAAGAGGTTACTTACGACGCGCTCGGCGCCGCCGCCTCCCATCGAATATATAAAAACGCTTAATTTCTTCATCCCTTTACCTTTTAAATATCGCTGCCGCGCCATAAATTTAAGCTTTGCTCGCGCCTTTTTACGCGAACATACGCCGCGCAATCTGTTTTAAATTTAGCGCATTTTACGTCGATCTAAGCAACTAAATTTCATCGCGCGATGCGCTTTGTAAATTTAAACGCGCCGCTGCGCTCGGGCGCAAGAGCCTATCTTAGCACACCGAAGTTTAAATTTAACCTGCGTCGCCGCTAGGACATCGATAAGCGGCTGCTATTTGCGCGCGAACCGATCAATCAAGCCCTGCCAGAGCTCAACGATGCGCTCCTGCGAAAAATCGTCTAAATTTTTATTTGCATTTTGCACGAGCCCCTTTTGCAGCGCCTCATCGCGCATCAAATTTTCAAGCTTGCTCGCAAGTTCATTCGCATCGCCGCATTTAAATAAAATGCCGCTAAAGCCGTCCTTTATGAGCTCTTTTGCACCCGCAGTGGCGCTGCTAAGCCGTGCGCAGCCGTAAAATGCAGACTCGATCAGCACGTTCGGAAGACCCTCGCTAAGCGAGCTTAGCACAAAAATTTTGGCTTCTTTATACAGCTCGCTCACGTCCTGTTTATGCCCTAAAAATCGCACTTCAAGCCCAAGCCGTGCCACGAGCTCGCGCAAGCTTTCGCACAATGAGCCGTCGCCCGCGATTAAAATTTCCCACTGCGCAAGCAGGCTCTTATCGATCCCGCTTAGCGCGTCAAAGTAAATTTCATACCCCTTTACGGGCTCGAGCCTGCCGACGCTTAAGATCACGTTTCGCTTGGCGCTTTTATCGCCATCAATCTCGCCGAAAAAGGGGTTATGCACGACGAAGCAGTTTTTAACAAATCGCGAATAGTACTCAAAGTCCGAGCGCGTAAGCACCGTAAGCGCGTCGGCTTTTTTGTAGCACAGATCGCGCACGCGGCTAAAAAGCCCGCTTGGCAGATAATCGTGCGCGTTGTGCTCGGTCGCGATGAGCGGGATGCCTAGCCCGAAGCTTGCGATCACGCACGCTACGTTCGTCCAGTCCATAAAGCTGATGATGACGCTTGGGCGCTCGCGCTTGAAGCACTCGCGCAAAATTCTGTATTTATCAAACCTGCCGCCGTTTTTATAAACATCCAGATGCAAAAATTTTATCTTTTCGCTAAATTTATACCTGCCCTCGTCATTTTCCAAAATCGCGATCGTAACGTCGTTTGCGCGCGCAAAATGGTTCGCCAAAACCTGCAGCACGCGCTCGGCGCCGCCGTTTCTAAGAGCCGCGATGACGAATAAAATTTTCATCTAAGCCCCTTGTAAATTTTATATAAAACCCGCAGCAGAGCGGGGTTTGCGTAAAACAAAACCATTAAAATTTTTTGCGCCCTATTTGCGTGGCGCATGAAAAATCTGAAATTTAAATTTTCACGCACGAAGCCGTGCAGCTGCGAAATGACGGCAGCCGCTTCGTCGCCGCCCAGCGCCTCGTCGCTATTTGGCGCCTTCTCGCTTAAAATTTCGCCCGCGCCCTCTTTCGCGCTCGAATTTATAGCGGCGCTAGCAGGCGCGCTCACCTGCGATCTTATCACCATAAACGCCGTATTTAGCGCGGATTCGCAGCGCGTAAAGTTCGCCTCCTTCCTTAGCTGCGGATACGCTGAAACGATGGAGTCCGTAAATCTGCGCACTGCCGGGATCGCAGCCAGGTGGCGGCGCGAGAACGAATTAACGGTCGAGCCCGCGCGGATGCGGTAAAAATAGAGCGTCTCGCTCGTGCACGCGGTAGCTCCGTGATTAAACATATCGAAAAAAATCGCCACGTCCTCGTAGATCTGCCCCTGCGGAAAGCGCAGGCTTTTAAAAATTTCGCTCGCAAACAGCGCTCGGCAGGGACCGGTGCTAAAATACGGATTTTGCAGGCAGCTTTGTCTAAACAGCTCGCACGGCTCTATAATCCGCTCGCGGCTCGCGCCCTTTTGGGCTTTGCTTTGCACTGTAGCCTGCGAAGTGCAAGCTTGCGCGCCGTTTTGCAAGTTACCGACTTGTGCGCTATTTTGCGAAGCGCAATCTTGCGAGTTGCACGTTTGTGCGCCGCTTTGCAAAGCTCCGTTTTGCGCTGCGGAGGTTATGGAGCTATCGGAGCTATCGGCGCCGCGCGCATTAAATTTAATTTTATCCTCCGCGGAGCCGCTAAATTTAGTCTCATCTGACGCTACGTCTTGCTCCCTTGATAAAATTTCGCTCTCCGCTTCTTTAAATTTAGCCGCATACGCCCTGATCTCTGCGATCTGCGCCGAGCTTTCAAACGCCTTGTATCCGCACATCGCGATCTTGACGCCGAATGTTTTGATTAAATTTAAAAGCGTCTGCACGAGATCCGCATCCGCCACGTCGTCGCTATCGACGAAGGTCAAAAACTCGCCGCGCGCAAGCTCAAGCGCGGCGTTTCGCGCGCTAGCCTGCCCGCCGTTTGACTTATGGATGATGCGCACGCGGGTGTCCGAGCGCGCATACTCATCGCAAATCTCCCCGCTAGCGTCGGTTGAACCGTCATCGATCAGTAAAATTTCTAAATTCGAGTAGCTCTGATGCACGACGGAGTTTAGGCACTCGCGCAAAAAATCCTGCACGTTATAAACGGGGATTATCACCGAAACTAGCGGGTTTTGCCTCATTTTTGCTCCAAGCTCAAATTTATAAAATCGGTCCATTTTTTGCCGATCGTTTCTATGCTAAAGTCCTGTGTGCGCTTGTTTGCGTTTTGTACGAGAGTGTCTCGCAACTTCCCGTCGCTCATCAAAATTTCGAGCTTTTTAGCGATCTGCGCGCTGTCGCCTACAGGGCACAAAAACCCGTCCACGCCGTCGTTTATGAGCTCGCGCGGCCCTGCGATACAGTCTGTAGAGATGCGCGCGATGCCGAAAAATAGGCTCTCCATCAAGATATTGCAAAAGCCCTCGGCTCTACTGGTGACGACTACGATTTTGGCGCGCTCATAAAGGCTCTCGATATCGCGCACAAAGCCGATGAATTGCACGTTTACGCGCAGTTTCGCAGCCAGGCTTTCAAGGCTTTTTTGCTCCGGCCCGTCGCCTGCGATCACCACCTTCCACTCTTTTAAAAGATTAAAATCCATAAGCGCAAGCGCCTTAATTAGGGTATCAAAGCCCTTGTAGGCGTTGAGCCTGCCCGCTGCGAGGATGATATTTTCCTTGGCGGGACGCTCATCTTTGGCGTGGGAGATCTCGAACATCGGATTAGGCATGATCGCGCGATTTTGCACGTAGGTGTAGTGGTCGAAATCAAACTTGCTAAGCACGCTAAGTCCATCGGCGAACGGATAAAAAATCCGCTTCAGCGCCCGCCACATCGGACTTTTTAAAAAGCGATGGTTGGTGTGCTCGGTGATGATGATCCTGTTTTCAAGCCCCAAATTTGCGATCAGCGTAAGCACGTTGGTGTTGTCCAAAAAGGAGATCACGACGTCAAACTCGCGCCGCTTTAAAATTTTACGAAGCGCGAAAATTTTATTAAATCGCTTCGTAAAATTTCCCAAAATCCCCCGCTCGCCGACACCTAGGTCTAAATTTAAAACCCGCACCTTAGGCGAAATTTTATAAAACGGCTCTTCCGCGTCAAATTTTATCACGCAAACATCGTGCTGCTCGCAGAAATAGTTCGCCAGCACGCTTAGCACGCGCTCGGCGCCGCCCTTGCCCAAAGATGAAATCACTAAAGCTATCTTCATTTACGCCCTTAAATTGCTGATCAAAAACTCGCGCGAAGCCTCACGCCTGCGCGATAAAATTTCATTCACGCGCGCCCAATCGATTTGCTTGCTTAGGGCCACGTCGCTTGCGCTTTTTATGACGCGATCTTGCAGCTCGAAGCTCTCAAAAAGCGAGTAAAAGCGCGAACTGCCGCGGTTTTCGTTGATAAACGCGAAAAACGGCTTATTAAACAAGATCGAAAACGCGCATCCGTGAAAGGAGTCGGTGATCACCAGCTGCGCGCCCGCGATGAGGCTTAGCCACTCCTCGATACTTACTCGATTTGCTTTGTCGTTCACCTCGCGCACGCCCAGCCCTTCGCGCTCGCTCACGCTTTTTAAAATTTCGCTCTTGCGCTCGTTTTGATCCAAAATGTAGGCAAAAATTTGCCCTTTTTGCGCAGCGTTTGCTGCACGAACGGCATTCTCGCAGGTATCCTGCGCCGAAAAAGCCGTATCCGCAATATCCGCTACGTCATCGTTTAAATTTTGTGCGGCGGCGCCTATTTTTGCGGCGTCTTGCACGCCGTCCGCTTCCGCGCGGCCTGCGTCGCTTTGCGCAAGCTCTGCACCGCCAGGTTTTACGCTGCTTGCTGCACCCGCGGGCGAGATAAATTTTTCAAAAACCTCTCTGCCCGCCAAAAGCGTAGGATCTAGCACGAAAGCGGCGCCCGAAATTCCAAACACGCTTTCGCAAAGCGCCGTGGCGTTGCGCTCGCGCACGCTAATCGCTTTAAATTTAGCCAAATTCGCCTTATGAAGCTCTAAATCGCGCGCGCCTTTAAAGCTCTCGCCGCCGAAGCTCGCTGCATAGGCGATTTTGATGCAACCATGCGGCGCAAAGCCCAGCGAGAAGTCGTTTTCAAACGCGTCAAAATACGGCGGATTGAAGACCTGATCGCTGCCGAGCACACAAGCGCCGAATTTTTCCTGCTCAAATAGCCGCTTTAGCGCCGCGGGCGAGTAAATTTCGCGGGTCGTTTTGATATTTTGCGCGACGAATCGCTGCGTGTCTGCGTAGTAGTGCAGCGTGCTAAATTCGGCGTTTTTGTATTTTTTAAAATAGATCAGCTTCGCGAGCAAAAATTTTAAATAATCGCGCGAAAAAAGGCCTCTTTGCCTGATCTTTAAATTTACCACGGGCGCTTCGAAGCCGTAGCTCTCAAGCGCGCGCTGCAGCGCATAAGCCTGTAAAATTCCGCCGTAATTATTTACCAGAGGTAGCGTAAAAATCGCAACTTTCATCCATTTTTCCTTTTAAACTTGCCCGTTAGCTTGCCTAGCAGAAATTTCGCCGTAGCGCAATACGCCAAAATCCGCGCGACGCGGCGTATCTTTCTAGCCCGCACGGCGATAAAATCGTCGCAGTCAAAGCTCCTCGCGCTCTCGTTTTGGATCTCAAATTTCAGCTTGTAAATGTATTTTTTAAACAGGTTTTTCGTGCCGTAAAAAATTTCATTTTTCGTATCCACCACGCTTTGCTGCGAGCTTTGCACAAGCGCTGGCGAGATACTTTCGCAAAACTCTCCGCCCTTTTTAAACAGCTCGTCGATCCTCTCATCGCGCGTAATTACTAGCGAACTGCCGCGAAAGTCCGCCACCTGCGGGCTTAGCCACGCATCCATCAGTACCGCGTCGGCGCACTTTGCGAAAACATCGACGCAGCGGTTACAGGCAAGCGGCGTAAATGCGCGCGAAGACCAGTAGAGCTCGGCGCTGCTGCCGCGATCATCCACCGCCTCGCGTCCGCGCGTATCTTTAAATTTAAAGCCGAAACTCATCGCGCTTCTGCCAGCGATCTTGTGCCTAAAATCGGCGCTTGCTAGACTTACTTCCTCGCCGAAAGCGTTGTTTGCGAGCTTGCGGACAAAATTTGCGCTCTTGCTCTGCCCGCAGACGAGCCCGATGATAAATTTAACGCGGCTTTTGATCCGCCTGTTTTTTTCGCAGATGAGCCGCAGGGCCTTCGCAAAGCACGGTAGCGCGCTGATCGCGTAAGCGCCGTCGTGCGCGGCGATAAATTTTAGCGCCTCATCAAGGCTCAGCGGATAATAGGCGCTTTTTTTCGTGCGCTCAAGCTCACCCGCGCTTTTGATTACGGCAAATTTAAATAGCGGCGCGTCCCTATTTTGCTCTAAATTTTGCGAGGCGTCCGAGCTTCGCTTTAAATTTTGAGGCGCGTCCCGCCGCTCCTTAAAATTTTGCGCCGCGGACGTGCTTTGTGGCTCGGTCGCATCCTGCACCATAGCCGCGTTTTGCGACGCGCAAGAGCTCGCACTATCCAGGCTTTGCGCACATATCGCATAATCGATCAGCCCATTTTCAAAAAGCGCGTTAAAGATAAAATTTCCAGCACCCCCGGAGGTCGAGCTAAGGCGCTGCGATTCATCCTTTTTATAAAACTCGTACGTATTTAAAAATTTCGCAAAATCGCCGCTTTGATTGGGCAGATCGGCGTAAATTTTGCGATTTAGCGCGTCCTCAAAGCCGTCCTTTTGATAAAACGGGCAGACCTTAAGGCAGAGATCGCACCGCTCGTCGCAGCCGGGGATCTGCCGCACTTCGTAATTGCTGCTAGGCGCGAGGTGCATCTGCAGCACGCTTTGCGGACAGATCGCCGTGCAGACGCCGCAGCCGATACAGCGGTTTTTGGACGCGACTTCGCTTACGACGTTAAAGCTCATAATCTGCTCCTAATCTTGGCTAGCGCGGCGCCGAAAATCGCGCGCTCGTAGTCGTTCATCACAAGCTTTACGGCGATAAACATAAAAATCGCTACGTAAAGCGAGCCGCAGACGAGCAGATACGCAGCGCCGCTTAGGCTCAGCGCATAATTTATCGGCAAAATGATCGCCACTGCTAAAAGCGACGGAGCCAGCATACGAGCGATGTTTAGCCAAAATTTCGCCATATCGAGTCCGATTTTGAAATGGTAGTAAAAGTTCATTAGAGCTATGTTTAATAAAACCAGCGATAGCGCCGTGCCCGCCGCGCTTCCGACGCCGCCGTAGAGCTTGGCTAGCGGAATGGAGACGGCGATGTTTAAAAAGGTCATAAATAGCGCCGCGACCGCGCGAAAGCGGAATTTGTTTTTCGCCTGCAGGATCGAAAGCCCTAAATTTTGAATGAGCGGCACGCAGACGGGGATAACCAAAATAAGCGCGATCGTGTATGAAATTTCATACTGCGCGCCAGCCCATAAAATGATGAACTCGCGCCCGAAAATTATCAGCATCGAGCAGATCAGAAAGATGACGTAAAACTGCAGCCTGCCGATCTTTATAAACTCTGCCGTAAGCTCGGCGTCGCTGCTTTGAGCGCTTACCATCTTTGAAATTTTAGGCAGCATCACGCCGCTGATGGTGACCGAAAGCGTAATAAAAGTGGAGTTTATCATCGCCGCGACGCTGTACTGCGAGACTGCCGTCGTGCCCGCGACTACGCCGAGGATGAAATTATCCGCGCTCCAATTTACTTGATCGACGATCATCCCCAAAAAGATGAAAAACGAGTATGAAAACACCTGCTTTAGCACGTCTGCGTCGAAATTTCGCACGCTAATGCGCGGCGCGATTTTGCGCCTGCAGTAGATGAAATCCGCCGCGACGCAGAATAAATTTACCGCCGTGGCGCAGGCTACGATCGCGACCGATTTGTGCCCCAAAAGAAGCACCGGCACCGCGATCGCGGGCAGCAAAAGCGTGCGCAAGATGGCGATGAGCTTGATGAATACGAAATTTTCGTGCGCCGTGAGGATCGACGAGTAGATGCTAAATGGAAAGCTCAAGGCTAAATTTAGGCTCAAAAGCGCAAACATTATGCGGATCTTGCGGATCTCCTCGCCGCTTAATTTCGCGCCGAAGATCACGTCTGCGTAGACGATCACGAGCGCGCCGATAAGCAAGACGAGCGCGCTCATCACCAAATAAACGCTAAATATCGTGCCGTGCAGGCGCAGCGTCTTTTCGCTCTCGCCGCTTGCTGCGTATTTGGCGCTAAAAACCGTGATCGCGTTGCCAAAACCCAGATCCAAAATCGCCAAATAGCCGATGACGCTGGCGCTTAGCGAATACAGCCCAAACTCGCTCTCTCCCAGCATCCGCAGGAAAAACGGCGTGTAGGTAAGCACCAAAATCGTGGAGATTAGGATGTTTGCGTAGGATAGAATGACGCCTAATTTGCGCTGCGAGGACTCGTCCGCGTTTAAAATTTTAAACAAGCGCGCGCCTTTGTGCGAGCGGGCCGTTTTTAAATTTAAGAGCCGCTAGGCTAAAGATCGTAAATTTCGTAAATTTAGAGATTGCCCGTTTAGCGACCGTCGATTGGGAAGCCGCAAATTTAAATATTGCCGATTTAAATTTAGCTTGCGCTCGCGCCCGTATCTGCTCGGACGGCGGCGTTGATGCCTGTGTTTGCACAAGCGCTGACGCCTGCGCTCGCGTCGATACGGGAAGTGCCGCTAATGCGGGTAACGTCGTCGGCAGCGTCGCGGCAGATGACGGCGGCACGGCCGTACTCGCCGCTATGGGCGATGTCAAACAGCTCCTTTTTTGCAAGCCGTCTTTAAATTTACGGCGCGCGTAAATTTTAAAACAAAAATTTCGTCCAAAAAAGGCGAGTGCGGAGATAAATTTTAAGACCTGCTTTAAAATTTCAAAGCCGAAATTTTGTTTTAAGCTTAGGCTCGCAAACAGCCGCGAAGCCTCGCCGCACGCCGTGCGCGCAGATAAAACACGCGGTAAAATTCCACGCGCCGCGCAAGGATTTAAGACGGCAAGCAGTAAAATTCCGCGTGGCGATCTGCTGTGCGCCGCGCCGCAAGCAAAATTTAAAAAGCCGCTCAAATTTAGCCTCGCAAAGCCGCGCTTAAAGCTTCTTTTCCCAATTAAGCGCGCTTAGGATGATCTCATCTAGGCTCTCGTGCTCGGGCTGCCAGGAGGTTTTGGTGCGAATTTTACCCGCATTTGAGATGAGGCAGGCAGGATCGCCCGCTCTGCGCGGAGCGATCTGCACTTTAAAATCCACGCCGCTTACTTTTTTAGCTTCATTAACGACCTCTTTTACGCTAAAGCCCGTGCCGTAGCCTACGTTAAAGACCGCGCTCTCACCGCTTTGTAGATAATCAAGTACCGCCAGATGCGCGCTTGCGAGGTCTTCTACGTGGATGTAGTCGCGTATGCAGGTACCGTCCTTGGTGTCGTAATCATCGCCGAAAATGCTCATCTTATCGCGCTTGCCGACGATAGTTTGGGTCGCAACCTTGATAAGATGCGTCGCATTCGGGTAGTTTTGCCCGATCGTGCCGTCGCTTGCGGCACCTGCGACGTTGAAGTAGCGCAAAATTCCATATTTAAAATTTGGATTTGCCGCAGCCGCGTCTTTTAGCACCCACTCGACCATCAGCTTGCTTCTGCCGTACGGATTGATCGGATTTTGCGGAGTTTCCTCGCTTACTTGCGGGATGTCGGGCTCGCCGTAGGTCGCTGCCGTGGAGCTAAAGATGAAATCTTTCACGTCGTATTTGTTCGCAAGCGCGATCAAATTCATCGCGTTGGCGGTGTTGTTTAGATAGTATTTTAGCGGATTTTGCGTGCTTTCAAAAACCTCGATAAACGCCGCAAAGTGAATGATCGCGTCAAATTTCTCGCGCTTAAAAAGTTTCTCGATCGCGGGGGTATTTTCTAGACTCTCTTGTACGAACTCAAACTCGCCCACGTCGCGAAGCGCCTCGATCGCTCGCATCGAGCCTTTGCAAAGATTGTCCAGTATGACGACGTCGTGGCGGTTTGCTTCTAAAAGTGCCTTTGCAACGTGGCTACCGATGTATCCCGCGCCGCCTGTAATTAAAATTTTCATCTATTCTCCTTCGGATCAAATTTATCAAAGTACGCGATTATAGCCCCTTAGATTAAATCGCTGGTCGCACGCGCAAAAATACGGGGAAGCGCGGCTTTTTCTCGCGGGTTAGGTTTTGGTATTGATAGGTGATGATCGTGCCCACCTTAGGCGGATTTGCCCGCATCTCGTCGCTAAAGCCCGTACCTACTTTAAATTTCGCTCCGCTACGTAGATCCACGCAGCTTAAAGAGCCCATCTTGCCTTCGTTTTTGCCATAGCCCGGGTTGATTTTTACGACCTTGCAATCGCTATCGTGCGTCTTTTTGTATTTTAAAATTTTATCGCTGCGGCCGCTTTCATAAAGCGCGTTTGGATCGCGCAGTACGACCCCCTCGCCGCCTGCTGCGATGACGCGATCAAAATACGCCTGCACGTCGGCGTGCGTGCTTACCGGAGTTTGCCGCACGATGAATAAATTTTGCGCGCCGCTTGAGGCGATAAAATTTCTTAAAATTTCCATCTTCGCGCTTAGGTTTTTCTGCTCCTTCGGCAGGTCAAACGCGTAAAATTTCACCCTGCTCCAGCGCTCATCGGGCACGCTAGAAGAGACGATCGAGACGAGCTGTTCAAACTCCCCGCGCGCCGTGTATAGCTCGCCGTCCACGAAAAACGGCGGAAAGCCCGCGCTCCAGCCCTCGGGAGCGTTTATGATCTTGCCGCGCCTGGAGCGCAGATTTTTGCCGTCCCAGATCGCGCGCACGCCGTCTAGCTTCTCGCTGATCACCCAGCCCGTGATATTCATGCCGGGGACGTACTCTTTAAGCAGCATCGGTTTAAATTTAGCCTCATCCGCGACCGCGCCGTAGAGCAAAAACACCGCGCCAAAAACAGCACCTTTTAAAATTTTAAAAATTTCACTTCGCATATGCCGCCAGCTCCCTTTCTATGAAATCGCAAAAAACGGGCGTGTAGCTCATGCCCGCGCACTCTTTTTGCAAAAATTCGCCCATCACCGCGATATAATTCAGATAGTCGTCCTTGGTGATCTTGCCGCGCAAAAGCTCGTATTTCAAAAACAGCCAGTAGGTGTTGAGCACGTCGGATCTGCAGTACTCGTCGATCTTGGCCTGCTCGCCTGCG
This sequence comes from uncultured Campylobacter sp., assembly GCA_963519515.1. Lineage (GTDB taxonomy): Bacteria > Campylobacterota > Campylobacteria > Campylobacterales > Campylobacteraceae > Campylobacter_B. The sequence goes on from CAUQNJ010000005.1 coordinate 27,962, forward strand.
TAATACAGCTGCAAGACCTGATCGCCGTGTACGTCGTATTTGCCGGGAAGGCCCACGCTGGCACAGATATGGTCGAGCTTGAGCCCGCGAACGGCGCCAAAATCGCTGATGTGATCGAGCAGATCCAGATGAAACCGCCCGTCGTAGCGGCTGCGGTAGTTCTCCCATTTGCTCTTGTTGTTATCGCGATCGTTCGTCTCAAAATACGCCGCGGCGCTTAGATCGTAGCACATCGCGCGCGCCATAATCATCGGCAGATCGAACCCGCGCCCGTTGAAGCTCACGAGCCGCGGATTAAAATCCTCGATGAAGGTTAGGAATTTTGCGATTTTATCGCGCTCGTTCTCGCCATCAAGCGTCGAGACGCGCAAAAATCTGCCGAATCCGTCCGCCATCACGGCGCTAATGCTAACGACGCGGTGGAAGCAGACGGGTAGGAACTCGCTGCCGGTTTTTTCTTTGAAAATCTCCATCGCCCTAAGCGAGAGCAATTTGTGGTTTAAAATTTTGCTTTTATCCGCGTTAAAGATCGGCTGCTCGCCGTAAATTTTAAAATTTAGCACGTTTAACGCGGGATCTTGCGCAGAATTTGAAGCGAGATTTTCGCTCTTTGAGCTTTGGGATGCGGGGTTTCGGGACATAGAGCTTTCCGCCGCGAAATTCTGAGGCGCAGGGCTTCGGAGCGCAGAATTTTCCGTCGCAGAGCTCTGCGCTGCGGAGCTTTGAGGCGCGGTATTGTCGTAGGTTAAATTTAGCGATGCGGAATTTTTGGGCGCCGTATTTTGCGGCGCCAAATTTTCGCTTACAGAATTTTCTTGCGCTAAATTTTCAGCGGAATTTTCGCTCGCGAAGCTTTGAAGCGCAGCATCTTGTTGCGTAAAATTTTGAGGCGCGGAATTTTTTTCGGAATTTTCTATTTTAAAATTCTGCTCCGCCAAATTTACAGCAAAATTTAAAGACGCGCTTTGCTTCTCGCCGCCGATCTTTTGTGCGACCTGCGCGTCAAGAAGCTTTGCGAAGCTTTTTTTATCGAAAGGCTCGAAACAGCCCGCGATTGCTTCCTCATCCAGCACCCGTACCAGCGCCGCTACGTCTGGGATCGTCTCGCAATCGAATACGCAGATATAATCCTTTTTCATCAAGCTCCTTCCTAGCTGTTTTACCGCTTTTTTCAAAAACGGCTCTGAAATAATCTTCTATCTCCATGCCGTTTTTAGGTATGCTCGCTAAATCGAGCTCCTTGCTCATCCAAGGTTCTCATCGCCGCTTTCAATCTTAAAATTTTACGCTGCCGTATTTTCGCGGCAAAAAGGGGCGTGCGCGGAGACGCGGCAAATTTCGCTACCGCTCGCCGTGGCGTAATTACCGTGCGCAAAAGCGCGCCGGCCGTTAAATTTATCCTTCGATCAAGCGCCTGATATCGGGCAAAAGCTCGCCGGACGCCTCGCAAATCCTGCTTCGCAGCACGCTAAAATCGCCGCAGTAATCGCCCAGAAGCTGCAAAATATCGTCTCTGATGGCTTGTGAGCGCTCACTCAGAAACAGCTCCTGCAAAAGGGCAAAAATTTCGCTCTCATGCGCCAGTGTGCAGCCATAATATGGATCAAGGTAATAATCTAGACACAACAAAAGCGAGGCTTTCTCGGCCTCATCATCACCTCGCAAAACGGCGGCGATGCCCTCTATGCCGCCCTCTGCTATCCGTCTATGACTATCGTCGTAAAAAACTGCGCGCGTCAAATTTAGCCTTTTTGCACGCCGCTTATTCGGCCTTGGCCGCATCCCACGCAAGGATCGTCTTACCATCGGCGTCGGTCGCCACGTCACCCATACCCATGATGTTGTAGCCGCAGTCGACGTAGTGCACCTCGCCGGTCACGCCGCTAGCAAGGTCGCTGAGTAGATACATCGCGCTTTTGCCTACGTCTTGAGTCGTGACGTTGCGTTTTAGCGGGCTATTTACCTCGTTGTAGCGCAAAATCATCCTAAAATCGCCGATTCCACTTGCCGCAAGCGTCTTAATCGGGCCTGCGGAGATCGCATTTACGCGGATACCGCGCGCGCCAAGGTCGTGAGCGAGATAGCGCACAGAGCTTTCAAGAGCCGCTTTTGCGACGCCCATGACGTTGTAGTGGGGCACGAATTTCGGCCCGCCAAGATATGTAAGAGTAAGCACCGAGCCACCCTCTTTTAGCACCGGAAGTACCGCGCGCGTGAGGCTTAGTAGCGAATACACGCTAGTGCCCATCGCGATATCAAAGGCTTCTTTTGTAGTGTTTACAAACTCGCCCTCTAGAGCTTCTTTGGGCGCATAGGCCACGGCATGCACGACGAAATCTATCTCGCCAAGGTCTGCTTTGATACGATCCGCAAGACCGTCCAAGTGGGCAGGGTTGTTTACATCAAGCTCATAGACGAATTTGCTGCCAAACTCCTCCGCGATCGGCTCTACGCGTTTTTTAAGAGCGTCGTTTAGGTAGGTAAACGCCATCTGCGCACCCTGCTCGTGACAAGCTTCGGCGATGCCGTAAGCGATAGATTTGGCGTTAGCGACGCCGACGATGAGGCCTTTTTTGCCTTTTAAAATCATTATTTCTCCTTTAAATTTTGCTTGGCTTTTTCTACTTATTCTGCGTTAAAATTTAAAAAATAATGCTCACGAACCATATGTTCGCTCCGCTTATTTTTTAAATTTTGCCTTGACTAAGCGAAAAATCCTTCGCAATTTGACTTAAAAATTTTGCGACCCAAATTTGAAACCAAATTTGATAGCGGCAGTATCGTGAGATGGATTTTAATGTTGTGTAGAAATTTTAAGTCAAGACTAGGCGCGTAGCCTGTCGCGGACTTAAAATTTCAAACTCATTAAAAGACACTCACGAGACAACGCGTATAAGCTCCAAAAACTTCGAAGCGTCCCAGCTCGCCGTACCTACTAGCACCCCATCGCAGTTTTCAATACCCACAATACCACCAATATTTGCGACATTTACGCTGCCTCCGTAAAGCAGCGGTGCGCTCGTCTGCTCGCGGATGAAATTTAAAATCTCCTCGATCTGCTCCGCGCTCGCGCTCTTGCCCGTGCCTATCGCCCAGATTGGCTCATAGGCGATCAGCAGCCGCTCGTAGCTAAGGTCGATATTTTTTAGCTGCTCGGCCAAAAACTCCTTCGTGCCGCCAGCTTCGTTCACGCTCAAATTTTCGCCGATGCAGTAGACGATCTGCCAGCCCGCCTTTACGGCAAAGTCGAATTTAGCGCGCAAAAGCTCCTCGCTCTCGCCTAGCTCGCGCCGTTCGGAGTGTCCGATCAGCACGCTTTTTACGCCAAACTCGTCCAGCATCGCCTTGCCGATCTCGCCGGTGTGAGCGCCGCTTTCGCACGGGTAGAAATTTTGCGCGCCGAGTTTAAATTTATGAGCCGCAAAATCAAGCGCGCTAAACGGAGGAAATACCGTCACGTCGTCGTTTGCGCTTAAATTTGCGTCTAAAATTTCAGCGTATTTAGCAAAGCTCGCTCTCGTGTGATTGCACTTTAAATTTGCTAAAAACCTCACTCCGCAGCCTTTCTAAGCGGTTTTATGCCCGGCAGCTCCTTGCCCTCGATGAGCTCCAAGCTCGCGCCGCCGCCTGTCGAGATAAAGGTCATCTCGTCGGCGTCTCCCGCGCGCTCGACGACGTCGGCCGTATCGCCGCCGCCTACGACCGTAGTCGCGTGAGTGTCGATGATGGCGTGGCTCATTTTGATGCTGCCCTTGCTAAATTTATCCATCTCAAAAACGCCCATAGGCCCGTTCCACCAGATGGTTTGCGCATCGGCGATGACCTCTTTAAAGAGCCTAATCGACGCCGGCCCGATATCTAGCCCCATCCAGCCGCTAGGTATTTCTTGCGCGGGGACGAATTTTACGGCGCTTTCGGCTGAAAAAGTCTGAGCCGCGACGACGTCTACGGGTAGGTAAATTTTAACGCCAAGCTCCCTGCCTTTGCGTAAAATTTCGCGCGCGTCCTCGATGAGATCTTCTTCAAGCAACGAATTTCCGATATTTTCGCCGAGTGATTTTAAAAACGTAAACGCCATGCCGCCGCCGATTATCAGCTTATCCACGCGCGGAAGCAGGTTGTGTAGGGCTTGTAGCTTGCCGCTAACCTTACTACCACCGACGACCGCCACAAACGGGCGCGCAGGGTGTTTGATGAGATTTTGGGCGAAATTTATCTCCTTTTGCAGCAAAAATCCCGCCGCTTTGTGCCTCTCGTCGTAAAATTTAGTGATCGCCTCGACTGAGCTGTGAGCTCTGTGGCAGACGCCAAACGCATCGTTTATGTAAAATTCTCCGTATTTAGCGAGTTCAGAAGCTAACGCCTCGTCGTTTTTAGTCTCGCCCTTTTCAAAGCGCAAATTTTCAAGAAGCAAAATTTCGCCCGGTTTTAGCGCGGCGACTTTGGCTTTGGCATCCGCGCCGATTACGTCCTCGGCAAATATCACGTCTCTATCAAGGAGCCTTGAAAGCCTCTTTGCCACGCCTCGTAGCGAAAATTTCTCTTCAAAGCCGTTTTTAGGTCGCCCTAGGTGACTAGCCAAAACCACGCTGCAGCCATTATCTAGGCAGTAGCGGATAGTTGGTATCGCCGCGCGAATTCGGCGATCATCGGTAATGTTTAAAAACTCGTCCATAGGCACGTTAAAATCGCACCTGATGAATACTTTCGCGCCACCCAGCTCAAGATCGTTGATCGATAAAATTTCACTCATTTTTCACCCTTTAAATTTACTTCGTAGCCACGATCTTAGCTAGGTCCACAAGCCTTGTCGAGTAGCCCCACTCGTTGTCGTACCACGCAAAAATTTTAACCATATCGCCGCAGATAACCTGCGTAGTATCGCTTGCTACGATGCTGCTGTACGAGCTAGTGCAAAAGTCGCTGCTAACGCGCGAGTCGTCGTCTACAAGCAAGATACCCTTCATCGAGCCGTCCGCAGCCTCTCTAAACGCCGCGTTTATCTCCTCCGCGCTTGCGCTCTTACCCAAAATCGCCGTTAGATCGACCATCGAAACGTTTGCGACCGGTACGCGGACGGCTTGGCCGTGCATCTTGCCGTTTAGCTGCGGAAGAACTTTGGCTATAGCCTTTGCCGCGCCCGTCGTGGTCGGGGCGATATTTAACGCTGCGGCGCGCGAGCGACGGAAGTCCTTGGCTTTGACGTCAACCAAGCTCTGACCGTGCGTATAGGCGTGGATCGTAGTCATCAACGCCTTTTGGATGCCGAATTTCTCATCGAGCACTTTCGCTACCGGAGCCAGGCCGTTTGTGGTGCAGCTGGCGTTTGAGACGATCGCTTCACCCGCGTACTTATCATCGTTCACACCGATTACGAAGGTAGGGGTATCGTCTTTAGCAGGGGCGCTCATCACGACCTTTTTCACGCCGCGCGCAAGATAGGGTTCGCATTTTTCGGTGGTTAAAAATTTACCCGTGCACTCTAAAACCACGTCCACGCCGTAATCTGCATAATTTAGCTCGTTTAGGTCGCGAGTCGAAAATACGCGGATCTTTTTGCCGTCCACCTCGATGTGCCCGTCGTCTATGATCCGCACATCGTGCTTAAACTCGCCGTGCACGCTGTCGTATTTGAGCAGATAGCGCGTCATATCGCGCGTCGCCGTGTCGTTGAATGCGACCAGCTCGACATCCTCGCCGGCGAAATTTCGCTCCAAGATGATGCGCGCCGCGCACCTGCCGATACGTCCAAAACCGTTGATCGCGATTTTTACTGCCATAAGTTCTCCTTTTTTTCGGATTTTCGGAGAGAATTTTACTAAATTTGGGTTAATCTTTGATTAAATAAAAAGCCGCGAAATCTATGGTTTACTTTTCAACTATATAATTTGCGAACTTTTTTTAAAGGAGAAAAAATGAGACGAATTGTATTCTCGTCATTAGCGGCAATCGCGCTTTTAAGCGGATGCTATCAACATAAGGCCGATACGGCTCCGCAGCAAACGCAAGAGCCCGTAACGCACACGATCGTATTTCTACTCGGAGAGACCGGAGATAAGCGCATCAGCCTTAGCTCGAACGATATGTTCGCAACGGGCGTGCTAACCGACGAAAAAGGTAAAAAGCATAATCTCAAACGCGCTGCTTCCGCAAGCGGTATAATGCTTACAAACGCCGAAGGTATCGAGCTTCTTTTCAAACGCGGAGAGGGAGTGTATACGCCGGGCAAAGGCAAGAAGGATATTCCGGTAACCTACACCGAATATGAGCACAAAAATGGCGAAATGATGTAGCCGCGGCGGGGTTAAATTTAAGCGCCCGAAAAGTGAATTAAATTTAACCCCTCGTTTCTCGTTTCGACTTCTTTATCCCTAGCAAAATTTAACCCTCGTTTCGACCTCCTTGATCTGCGATGAAATTTAACCTTTTATTTTCGCTTCTTTCATCTACACAAATTGAGCTTTTTTGCGAATTTTAGCTCGCGTGTGTTAAAAAATAAGTCCTGCAAGCGCGAAATCCCTAAATTTTACAAAATACCTATTTGATCTGCGCTTTACCACCGAATTTTTGATTTTCAACCAAATTTCACTTCAAATTCGCTAAACTGCGCTGAAATTTTAGCAGGCCGGTGCAAATACGGCGCAAAATAGATCATTTAGCGAGATTGCCGCATGGATAGCATTAAATTTTACCTAAACAATTACGAAATTGAGGGCGAAAGCTTTACCGAAGTCGTCGTTGCGATAAACGGCGAGCCTCTGCTCGAGCTGATTAAGAGGCGCGAGCAAAGCTTTGCCGCAAAGGACGGGCAGGCCAGCATCGCGGGAGACTACGCTTATTTGAGCTTGATCGATTTTGAGGAGCTATTTTTACGCGCGGCGCTTGAGGCTGATCTGGCGCAAGATGAGCAGGACGTCGTGCTACTTGGCTGTCCGTGCGGGATCTGGAGCTGCTGGTATCTTTCACTTAAGATTAAATTTGAAGCGGATACGGTTAAGCTTTACGAGTTTAAAAACCCGCGCCGCAAAGATTGGCAGTATGGGCTTGAGTTTAAATTTGACCGCGTGAGCTTTGTGGGTGAAATTTCTAAAATCGCCTCTTTTAATAAGCTCTAAAATTCGGCAAAATTTAACGGCGCTCTCGAAACTGCGCCGAAACAAACCTACCTTTGCCTCGGCAAAATTTAGCTTTAAAGCGGAATGGCTGCCTCGCAAGCTCATAAGATTAAAATTTTCGCCTCGCCGCTGCGCAAAATATCCAGCAAAATATCATAAAATTTGCCCAGCCTTAGCTTTAAAATTCCGCCCCTTTTGATGACGACGAAAACCTGCCCGCCCCGCTCGCCAAGCGCGTCGTAGAGCGCGTCTAAATTTGCGATATATTCGGGCTTGAAATCCAGCGCTGCGGCAAATAGTGCGAAAATTTGATCTTTGCGCCTAATCTTTACGCCGTCGATGATAATCTTTGCGGCGCTGCGCGTTTTAAAATTTAAACTCATTGCACGCGCTCAAAGCTTTCATAATGATCGGCGGTGTAAAAGATCAGCCCGTCGTTTGAAAATATCAGCCGCTTCGCGCCGCGCGCGCCGCCGCGATACTCGATGTCGCACTCGCGCCAAATCCGTCCCTTTTTATCAGGCAGCCTGCGCTCAAAATTGCCGAAGCGGTCGCCGCCGATGCTCTTGCCGCGCGCGTATCGCCACAGATCGCCGCCCTGCCAGCCAAGCTCGCCCGCCTGCTTTTTCGTGATAAAATTTTGCGGCAAAGAGCCCGTACGGCGGATATGAGCGCTCACGCACTCCCTGCTTATGCAGAGCTCGTCTGAGGGCTGATTTTTAGAATTTACGGCGGGATTTTGCGAGTTTGAAGCTTCATAATCTGCGCTGTGCCGCCTGTGGACATCCGCCTCGTCTTTAGAATCTGTCGCGGCGCGCTCGTTTGCTCGCGGAGGAGACTTTAAATCTCTCGTATCTGCTCCGAGCCCTGCTCCGCCGTCTGCGTTTCTTGCGCCGCTCTTATCTTTTACGCCGGCGTCGCTTGCGGGATTTTCGAAGCTTGAAATTTCGCGATCGGTGCCGCGTTTCGGATCTTGCGCGCCGCTTTTACGAGAGGCGGCATCTAGGGTTTTGGAGGTAAAAACCCGCTCATCTTTAGCCGCGGAGCCGCGCGAATTGGAGATAAAATTTAGCGCCAAAAGAAGTGCTGCAAAAATTGCGAGCGGGATCAGCTTTTTTGCCACCGCTAGCCTCTTTTACGCGTGGCGAAGCGAAAATACGCGACGATTATCGCGGCGATCGCGGCCAAAATTAACGGCGCGATCCACGGGGCTTCTTTTATCCGCTCGTAAAGCCCGCGCACGAAATCGCCCGCGTAGTAGCTCAGTAGCCCCACCACAAGCGCCCAAATGAGCGAGCTTACGGCATTGATGACGCTAAATTTTAAAAACGAATATTTTGTGATGCCGATCGCGATCGGTACGAGGGTTTTGAGGCCGTAGATAAATTTTTTGATTAAAATTATGCGGTCGCCGTATTTGCGAAACAAAATTTGCGCCAGAGCGAGATTTCGGCGCTGTTTACGCAGATAGGGCATAATCTCTTTTTTATTGTAGCGGCTTACTAAAAACAGCCCCGAATCGCCTATAAAGTTCGATATGCAGGCGATTACGATGCATAAGACGATATTGAGCTCGCCGGCCGAGCTTAGCACGCCCGCTGCCGCAAGCGCCAAAAATCCTCCGCCCAGCGAATACAAAAACAGTATCAGATACCCCCACGTATGGAGGTTTTCAAACATCGACTCCATCAAATCCTTTCATAAAATTCTATTAAATTTTAGGTTTTAAATTTCAAAATTTTGAGGCTTTTATGCGCCGAAATTCCGCTACAACGGAATTTCCTAGCATACGCTCTTTCGGTTTGCGGGCTTGCAACGCGGCAGCTAAATTTAAAGCTCTAAATTTACACACGACGAACAGGCAAATTCCACGTTTTGCAATAGCCGCCGCGTAAAGTCCTGAATACGCGACTTCAAAGCTCACGCGAAGCTAAATTTAGAAAAACGATAAATTAAAATTTGCAAAGTTTCGCAAGCAAGCGGCGCTAAATTTCATAAACGTTTAAATTTCAGCTGCGATTGTCGGACTAAATTTCGGCTAAATTCGGACTAAATTTAGCCGCCAAAGCGCGCACAGGCTATATTCTTTGAAATCAATATCCGCCCTCCGCGCCGATTATACGCATCAAAAACGCGTAGCCGTCGCTGTTCGAATCGAAAGCGCGATCGCTTTTAGTCTCCAGTACCGAGCCGCCGAGGCTCACGCCCGCAAACAGCCCGCCTTTGTTCGTAAAGACGTACATATCCTGATTTAGCACGTCCAGTGCGCCCGAATCCGCGCTGTAATTGCCCGCAACCGCCGTCGCATCGCCCGAGAGCGTGATTTGGGATTTTCGCATCTTTTCGATCACATCGTCGTTCATCACGAAAATGACTAGATAATTATCCTCGTAGCCGATCTGAAGTCCGATGCTGGCGCTGCTGATCTCTGCGCCGCTTACGCTGCGCGCGCCGTCGTTATTGTAGATGATGATCCCCTCGCCGTACATTCCGCCTATGATGAAGCCCAGCTTTTTGACGCTTGGGAAGATCACGATCGCGCGGGCTTGTTGTGCTAGATATTTGTACTGCGAGTTTGTGCGCATTACCGACGAATAGGCGCTTGCGCTGTTGATGATGAGCTCATCATCGGCAAATGCCGCGTTAAAAAGCAAAAATAAAGCGATTATAAATTTTTTCATTTCATACTCCTTATTTGGCTATCTCGACCGCGCGAAGCTCGCGTATGACGTTAACTTTGATCTCGCCTGGGAATTGAACCTTATCTTGGATCTCCGAAGCGATCTCTTTGGCGACCAAAACCGCCTCGTCGTCGTTCATAAGCTTGGCGTTTGCAATGACGCGGATCTCGCGACCTGCGTTGATCGCATAGGCCTGCTTAACGCCCGTTTTACTCATCGCGATCGCTTCGATGTCGCTAACGCGTTTTAGATAGCTTTCTAACACCTCTCGTCTGGCGCCCGGGCGCGCGGCACTTAGCGCGTCTGCGGCACAGACTGCGGCACTTTCCACGCTTGTGGCCTCCTCGTGGCCGTGGTGGGCGTAGATAGCGTTTATAACTACCGGATGCTCTTTATAACGGCGGCAAACCTCGGCGCCCAGATCTACGTGCGAGCCCTCATATTCGTGAGTTAGCGCCTTGCCGATGTCGTGAAGTAAGCCCGCTCGCTTGGCCAGCTTTTGATCTCCGCCAGTTTCCGCGGCGATGATACCCGCAAGATGTGCGACCTCAAGGCTATGCGCAAGGGCGTTCTGCCCGTAGCTGGCGCGAAATTTAAGCTTGCCGATAAGTTTTAAAATTTCGGGGTGAATTTTGCTAAGACCTAGATCCATTACGATATTTTCGCCCTCTTCGGCGATGCTAGCTTCAAATTCGTCACTTACTTTTTTGTAGATATCCTCGATGCGCGCAGGTTGGATTCTGCCGTCCTCGATAAGAGTTTCGATGACGCGAACCGCGATGGCGCGGCGGTAGAGATTATGTGAGCTTACGATGATCGCATTCGGGGTATCGTCGATGATGACGTCCACGCCAAGAGTCATCTCAAGCGCCTTTATGTTGCGCCCCTCTTTGCCGATGATGCGGCCTTTAAGCTCGTCGTTTTTGATATTTACGACGTTGATAAGTCGCTCTGCGGCAAACTCACCCGCAAATCGCGACGTAGCCTGCGCCAAAATATAATTCGCTTTTTTTCGCGCCTCTTTTTTGGCTTCCTCTTCATATTTTCGCACGATGTGAGCGATGTCGGTGCGGCTTTGCTCCTCGACTTTCTTAAGCACCTGCGCGCGCGCCTCATCCTGCGTAAAACCCGCCACGCGCTCAAGCACCTTAAGCGCCTCGGAGAGCTTCTCTTCATAGCTTTTCTTTAAATTTGAGCCCTCTTCGTAGAGGAATTTCGCCTCTTTTTTGGCGCTTTCGAGCTCTTTTTTGCTGTCTTTTAAAATTTCTTGCTCGGTTAGAAGCGCGCGCTCCTTTTTGCCGAGCTCGTCAAATTTAACGTTAAATTCCTTCTGCAGTTTGCTTGATTTGTCGTCGTATTTTTTCTTCGCTTCAAACTCGGCTTCCTGCACCGAAATTTTAGAATTTCGCAAGATGCCCTCGGCTTCAAATTCTATCGCTTTAGCTTTAGCTTTGGCTTGTTCGACGAAGAAATCGTAATTGGCGTTATTGATCTTTCTAGCTACTAAGTATCCTATGCCAGCGCCCACCGCAAGAGCGCACAAGGCGATTAAAATCTCTATCATACTTTCCTCTTTTTAGGTAATTTTGGCTCGGAGTTATGTAAAAATCACCCTTTACGTCGTGATCAAACGATAAAATTTCGCTGCAAAAGCAGTCTTTTATACTCACGAACGCGATTGCGGGCTTAAACTTAAGACCTGAAAAAAACATATCGTAAAATCCTTTCCCATGTCCTATTCTAGCCATTGCGCCATCCACTCCGATAGCTGGAACCACGGCTAGATCAACCTTTTTAAAATACCCGCTTTGCGGCAGCGTCTGTCGCAACCCAAAGCGCGAAATTTTAAAAGGTAAACGCAATCTTACCATTTTTAAACTAATATCCACCATAAACGGGACGTAAAATTCGCAGCTTTTTGATAGCTTTTTTCTTAAAATCAAAACATTCGGCTCGTAGCTCATCGGCAAAAATATCAAAATTTTACGCGCTTTTAAAAATTTCACCAGACCCTCTATACGCCTTAAAAGCAGATAATGCTCGCATCTGGCTGCGCGCGCGGCGTGAGATTTTAGGCGAGATTTGCAAGCTTTTCTAAATTCATTCTTTAGCATCGTTTGATCTTTCGAATAAAATATTAACGCTTATTTTAGCTATTTTTTGTATAATTTTGCGATAAAATTCTCAAGGTTTATTATGAAATTTCGTTTTTTTCTAGCGCTTTTTACGGCTTTTTTGTTTCTTGCGGGTTGCGGCAGCGACGAGGAGCAAAGTAGCACCGAGAGCAACGCCACGCAGCCAGAGGCCGTGATTCAGGTCGATTACACCGCTCCTTTTACCCTTCAGCTTAGTAACGGCAAAATTTTAAATATGCAAAAGACAAAACAGGGCTTTAATATCGACAATAACTCCACCGTGACGCTATTTGCGTTTTTTACGCCGTGGTGCGACGCCTGCGCCGTGCAGGTAAATGCGCTAAATGCCGCCAAACAAGCTTACTCGGGCAAGCTTGACATAATCGGCGTAATGATCGGTGACGCAAATTTAGACGACGCAAAGACCTACGCAAGCGCGCACGAGGTAAACTACGCGATCGCTTACGGCGAAGCGAACGACTTTTTCACAAAAACTCTAGGCGGCATAAACGAAGTGCCGTATATGGCGATCTACGACGAAAAGGGCGAGTTTAGCGCGCAGTATTTCGGGCTGATGCCGGAAGAAATTTTAATGACCGAATTGGAGAAAATTTTCTGATGTTCGAATTTTTTAAAAAAGGGCTTAGCAGGACCATAGGCGCGATGCTAGATGCAAAGGGCGAGGATAAAATTTCAAAAGAAATTTTAGAAGAGATGCTGCTTGAAGCCGACGTAGGCTACGAGCTCGTGGAGGAAATTTTAGAAAAACTGCCTGCAAAAAAGCTGGTCGCCAAAGATGATCTCAAGGACGTTTTAAAGAGCTATTTCGATTACGAGATTGCGCGAGCTGCGGATGAAAAACCATTCGTCGAGCTGATTTTAGGCGTAAACGGCGCGGGCAAAACCACCAGCATTGCAAAGCTTGCAAATTTATATAAAAATAGCGGCGAAAGCGTGATTTTAGGCGCATGCGATACCTTTCGCGCAGGGGCGGTCGAGCAATTAAAAAAGTGGGCGCAGATTCTAAATTTACCGATCGTAGCGACCGCGCAGGGGCACGATCCCGCGGCCGTGGCGTTTGACACCGTAAGCTCGGCTAGCGCCAAAAACATCGATCGCGTCCTGATCGACACCGCCGGGCGCCTGCAGAACCAGAAAAATTTAGCCGCGGAGCTAGAAAAGATCGTGCGAATATGTGACCGCGCAAAAAGCGGCGCACCGCACCGCAAGATCATCGTGCTCGATGCCACTCAGGGCAATCACAGCGTCGCGCAAGCCAGGGCGTTCAACGAGATCGTAAGGCTCGACGGCATCATCATCACAAAGCTCGACGGCACGCCCAAAGGCGGCGCACTTTTCGCCATAGCGCGCGAGCTTCGGCTACCGATACTTTTCGTCGGCGTGGGCGAGCGGATGGAGGATTTGGCGGAATTTAACTCGGATGAGTTCGTAGAGACGCTTGTGGAGGGAATTTACGCCTAAGCCTCGCGCCTGCTTAAATTTACATATTCTCGCCGAACAAGCTTAAATTTTACGCGCCGAAATGCTCGGCAAATTTTGCCGCTTTATTATCTTAGAATAAATTTTACTTAGAATTTTACAATTTTCGTTTAGGATTTTGCAAAATTTTAGCTCACGCACTGCATAAAAAACGCGCTCACCCGCGTCCATTCGCACCAAAATACGTAAAATCCCTCCGCCATCAACAAAGCAGCGCGCTTATAAGAATTCCTCAATGATTTCAAGCTGTTTAAATTTCACGGTTATCCTCTGTCCGCTCGCAAAGATAAAATCATACTCGCAAACGCCTCTAGGCTTTAGCGAAAATTGATGAACTATCAGATCGTTGTTTTTAAAGCTCTTGTCGTCCGTTTTGAAGCGGACGGCTAGGACGTTTTTGAAAACAAATTTAAAATTTCTATCTCGGTAGGGCGATAAAAATTTCATCGTCAGTCTATCTTCGTTTTTTAAAATGCCAAATTTAAATTCAGTCAAAACGACGTCGTGAAGGGTTTCTTTCGTACTGAACAGATACCTTTTCGGATCCGAGACGAACTGCCTGATAGGCTTTGCTATTTCGTTTTCATTCTTGTGAAGCGACTTAAAATAGTCGTCAAAATACCAAATACCGCCCTTTTTTTTATTTTCGCCGTGATCATCCGTCCGTCCATTTGCGCGTTTTTCTTAAATTTTACTCACGTACACTGCATAAAAAACGCGCTCATCCGCGTCCGCTCGCACCAAAACACATATAAAATCCCGCCGCTGCCGAATATCACCTCGCCGCCTTGCTCGCAGCTTGGAAGCTCGCTGTCAAGCTGCATCAAAAACTCCATTTTCTCGCCGCATATCGGGCACGTCGGCACCAAGGCACCCTGTATCCATGATGGCTCGCCGCCGATGCGCGCAAGATTTTGCCTGCTGTTTGACATCCCCCAGTCCTGAGTCGCCCAGCGCGCGGCCGTGGGCGCAAGTACTACTTCGCACTCCTTTATCGGTTCGTCAAATGCGTATTCCACCTGCGTCCTATTTCCGATACGTCGCGGCACACCCTGCGCGTCGTGCTCGTAAAAGACTATCTCGCCTTCGTTTATCTCTCTAACGTGAGCGGCGAGGATTAGGCGCGGCAGCGATCGCACGGGCAAGTCACGAGGTAGCGGATCAAGCGTGATGAGATGAAATAGCGGATTTTGCGCATCGCCGTCCACCTCGTCCAAAACCCCGCCGAGCTTATATCCTGCCTCGCCGCCCTCAAACCGCCAGGTCGGATGGTGCTTCGCCAGATGCGGCGCGTAGGGCGCGCCGAAATAGCCTCGCGGAAAGATTATGTGATACACGCGCTGGCCGCAGTATCTTTTGAGCCTGAATTTCTCGCCGCCAAAGCAAATTTCATCGTTCGGCGCTTTTTGTGATTTATCAACGCAAGGTTCGTTTGAGTTAAATTTAGAGTCATATTCGACTGCACCCGCTTTGAAATTTTCGCTCGTTTGAGCTTGCCTGGCACCGCCGCATTCGTCCGCATCCATTTTTAAAATTTCATTTGCTGCCATTTGAGCCGCGCCGTCTGCGTCAAATTTAACCCGCTCAAAAGTAAATCCCACGGCCTCCAGCCAGTAGCCGATATACTCTAGCAGGTCGCACGGACGGTCGAAAAAATCCTCCGCAAGCGCGAACTCGCAGGCAAATTTCACGTTTCGCGGCTCGCGGGTTTGCAGCAGGCAGCTAAAAATTTTTTGCCGCTCATCTTCGCTCGTCTGCGGATCCGCAAGCTTCTCACGCCAGATTTGCGAGCTCTCGTAACTAAGCCCGCGCCACGGATACTCCGCGTAATACGTGCTCTCGCTCGGCTGCAATTTAAAAAGCTCGCCCAGATACGGGTGCAAAAACGGCGTGAACTCGAGACTTGCCATGACGATGACCTCTTCGGCGTTTTTCCAGCGCGCGCTCTTTTCATCTCTGCCGCGTTGCCGTGCATTTTTGCTTGCGCTTTCGTCCGCCCGCGCCGAGCGTGCATTCTCTCCCGTCTGTGCCGCGCTTTCGTCCTGCTTCGTTTCGCGCTCCTCTGCCGCCTCTTCTCGCAAAATTTCAACCGCCGTAGTGATCAAAACTTTAAAATCATCCTCGCCTACGTAGCCCAGAGCGTCCTTTAGCAGCGTGCGGCCGTCCCTCCGCCCGCGCAGCAGGCTGTCCGCTAGCGCGAAATACGCCGTCTCGTCGCCTTGCAGCCGCCAAAACCGCTCGTATAAATTAGGCATACTAAAGCCGTCGCGTTCGAAATCTCGCGCCAGATTTAGTGCCTCGTCTCGTTTATCCATCTTATTTCCTTTTACGATTTTATTTTGATAATTTTAGCGTAAATTTAGGTTAAAATTTTGAAGGCGACTTATTTTATATGTCAAAATTCCAGTAAAAAATATGTGAGATTAAATTCGGCGGCGAATTAAAATTTAGAAGTGTGCCGAGCCCCGTAGAGCCCGGCTAAATTTTAAAATAGCTCTTAAATTTAAAAGCTATCGTCTCTTTTTTCAAAGATCAGATGCAGCACGTAGGTCACGGCGAAGGTCAAGGTGCTAGGCACGATCCAGCCGAGCATCGAGTCGTAAAACGGCATCATCTTCACAAACGACGTTACAAGCGGCACCGAAATCCCCAAAATATCAAGTCCGTTTATGACGCCCTCGACGACGCAAACATAGACGCAGGCGCGGTAAATCAGCTTGCTCGAATCGATCCACGGATTAATCAGCGAGAGGATTATCAGCATGATCGAGATCGGATAGATGGCGACGAGCACGGGGATGGAGCCTTTGATGATGGTCGTAAGGCCGAAATTTGCAACTCCAAAGCCGATCACGCACCAAGCGATCGCCCAGGTTTTGTATTTTATCTTGCCTCTCGTAAGCTCCTCGAAGTATTCGCTAGCCGAGCTTATAAGACCCAGCGTCGTGGTGATGCAGGCTAGAAAAAACGCGCTGCCTAGGATCACGACGCCAATTCTTCCAAAATAATGATCGCTTACTCGCGACAAAAGCTCCGCTCCGTTGATATTCGGCGTATCTTTGAAAAGCTCTGCGGAGGTCGCGCCCAGATAGCCCAGCATAAAATATATCGTCATCAGTATGACGCCCGACATCATTCCCGCTTTTATCGTAGAGGTGACAAGGTGCTTCTCGTCGCTCACGCCGGTTGCTTTGATGGCGTTAATTACGATGATACCGAATGCCAGCGACGCAAGCGCATCCATAGTCTGATAGCCCTCTACGAAGCCCTTTGCTGCGGCATGATCGACATACTCTCCGCTAGGAGCGACGAAACCCCCGATCGGAAACAAAAATCCTGCACCGAAAAGTAGCAAAATAAGCGCCAAAAGTATCGGCGTGAGGTATTTTCCGAGCAGATCGACGAGCTTTGAAGGGTTCATACAGATGTAATAGTTCAGCGCAAAATATGCGGCAGAATAAACAAATAGCCAAATTTGAAGGCTATCTTGCCCGATAAAAGGCTTAATCGCGATGTCAAAAGGCATATTCGCCGCGCGCGGTATCGCAAAAAGCGGCCCGATCGTAAGATATAAAAGCGCGGTAAAAACGATCGCAAACACGGGATCTATGCGGCGCACCAGGCTCTGAAGCCCCTTTGCGCGTGCGATACCCGCAACGCCGAGCACCGGCAGAAGCACCGCCGTAGCGCAAAAAAACATTATCGCAATATAAAAATTTTGCCCCGACTCCCTGCCAAGACCCGGCGGAAAAATAAAATTTCCCGCACCGAAAAACATCGCAAATAGCGTAAGCGATATCGTCAAAAACTGGCTTCTACTAAGCTTGCCCTTCATCTTAAACCTTCTTTAAATAAAGTGAAGTTTGTATTATAGTTATAAATGTTTAAAACATATTTAAATTTAGCCTAAATTTAGCCGCAAATCCTTTGTTCCGTGATTTTTGATCTCGCAAGCGGCGCGCGGGGCGGCTAAAATTTTAAAAATTTTAAGTATAATTTCGCGAAATTCAAGGCTAAATTTAGACAAAATGAACGAGGGATAAAGATGGCGAAGATTAAAACTACGATTTTTGAGTGCCAACACTGCGGCAATCAGCAAAGCAGATGGCTCGGTAGATGCCCCGACTGTGGCGCATTCGATAGCTTCGTCGAGCTCAAGCCCGCTCAGATCAAAGCGTTAAAAGAGATCGAGGGCGAGCTTGCCCGCGCCTCGTCCGCAAGCGCCAAAGCGATCAGCGAGATAGAAATCGAGCAAATTTCTCGCATCGACACCAAGGATAGCGAGCTAAATTTAGTCCTCGGAGGAGGCGTCGTGGAGGGCTCGCTCGTGCTAATCGGCGGCAGCCCCGGCATCGGAAAATCCACGCTACTACTTAAGATCGCGGCAAATTTAGCAAGCGGCGGCCGCGCCGTGCTTTACGTAAGCGGCGAGGAGAGCGCCAGCCAGATCAAAATGCGCGCACAGCGGCTAGGCGCGATAAGCGAGCAGCTGTTTTTGCTCACCGAGATAGATCTAAACGCCGTACTTGAAGAGGTCGAGCGCAGGGATTATAAATTTATCGTCATCGACAGCATCCAGACGCTTTTTAGCGACAAAGCCCCCTCTGCGCCGGGCTCGATCACGCAGGTGCGCGAGATCACGTTCGAGCTGATGCGACTTGCCAAAGCGCGCGGGATTTCGATCTTCATCATCGGCCACATCACCAAAGAAGGCTCGATCGCGGGCCCGCGCATATTAGAGCATATGGTGGACGTGGTGCTGTATTTCGAGGGCGATGCGAGCAAGCAGCTTAGAATTTTGCGCGGTTTTAAAAACCGATTCGGGGCTACGAGCGAGGTGGGGATTTTCGAGATGGGGCCGCACGGGCTCGTAAGCGCAAAGGACGTCGCGAGTAAATTTTTCACGCGCGGCAAGGCGGTAAGCGGCTCGGCGATCACGATCACGATGGAGGGTACGCGCGCGCTCGTCGTGGAGATCCAAGCGCTCGTGTGCGAGAGCGGCTACCCCAAGCGCAGCGCCACTGGCTTTGATAAAAACCGCCTCGATATGCTTCTAGCGCTACTTGATCGCAAGCTTGAGATCGGGCTTGGCGGATACGACGTCTTCGTAAACGTCAGCGGCGGCGTAAAAATCACCGAAACGGCGTGCGATCTAGCCGTCGTCGCGGCGATCGTAAGCAGCTTTAAAAACCGCCCGATCAGCAAAGAAAGCGTCTTCATCGGCGAGGTGAGCCTAAACGGCGAGATCAGAGAGATCTTCAACCTCGATGCGCGCCTGAAAGAAGCCGCGATGCAGAAATTTAAAAACGCAATCGTTCCGATGAAGCCGCAAAACGCGCAGGGGCTTAAAATTTTTCACGCTACGGAGATCACGCAAATTTTAGATTGGATGTGAGACGGCGCGTTTCTTGGCTTCGGCTTGGCGATCGGCGCGAGCGAGCGGAAATGGACTTTGAGCGGCAAGCCCTATGTCGAGTAGAGAATTTTACCACAGGTTGCGCGGCACAGAGGCTGTAAATTTTGGTACGGCGATTTACATTGCGGAAATTTTATCGCGGCACAAAATTTAAGCGCAGTGGGTATTTGATCGCGGAAATTTTAAACATAAATCGCGCGAGTAAAAATTTCAAATCCGGTCGTGCGGATAGCGCGAAAATCCCGTGCGAACGGCATAGATAAAATTTCTACGCTGCTAGCGCAGAGCGAATTTTAACGCGGAAAATTTTATCTGAATTTTGCAAGTGAAATTCCGTAAACAGGCTCTGTGGATAAAATTTCGCAAATTTAGCGCGGATAAAATTTCATAAATTTAAACGGAGAGGTGCGTATGAGCCCAGGCATAATCGTCAAATTCGTCATTTTGTTTTTCATCAAAGCCCGCAGCTTAAACGTCAAATTTAGCAGACTAGACGCTATCGTGTCGCGCGCCTACGCCAAATATGGGGCGCTGTTTAAGCTAAGCGTGCCGCTACTTGCCGCAGCATCGGTATTTGCGCTGCTTAATCTATACGATTTTGCCAAAGCCAACTACGCGCTGACGGTCTTTTTGCTCGCTTTAGGGGCGCCTCTGCTTGCGTATAGCTTTTTTAAGGCGATAAAATCGGCGATGACCTTCGCGCTATTTGTGATACCCTTTGCGGCGGTGTTTGCGATCATCGCGGTGACGGGCGCACAGAAGCTTGATAACTCGCTAAATTTCAACATCGTCTTTCCACTATTTTTTACCCTCGTGTGGTTTGCGATGTCGGTGATCGCCGACGAGGATGTGGCGCAGATCATGAATAAGATCGTATCGAAGCTCTCAACGCTTTTCGTGACGATTTTTATCCTTTACAACTACGAGGTATTGCACGGGATTTTAACTGCGGATGCGGGAGGGTATCACGCGAGCGGCGATGATCTGACCGCGCTTGATCTCGTGTTTATAACGATTAGGTTTTTTACGCTGCCTTCGATTTTTACGTTGATGATTTTTGAGATCAAAGATTATCTTTTTAAAAGATATGATGCGTTCGTGCAGGCGCAGCAAGAGCGCATGCAGGATTTAAAAAATTCCAAGGGCTCGGAGTAAAATTTTAAAACCTAGCTCAATCTAGTTTTGCATGCCGTAAATGGTCGCAAATACTGAAGATTGCAACTGCCGCGTATACGCTGGGCTTCGGCGCGGCGGCGGGACTAACAAAATTTGAAGTGAAATTTTAAAGCGAATTTCGAGACGAAATTTTAAGACCGCGTGGGTTAGAATTTAAAGCCGCAAAGCTTCAAATTCCGACCCGCAATCAAAATTTAAAATTTTAAAAGAAGCTGTATATGTCGTCTAAAAGGAAGTATTTTTTATCGACGGTGCCTCTATAAAACGGCTTGAAAGTGTCGTTATACGCCCTTTTGAAAAAGCCCTCTTTGCTTAACTCGATCAGCGATTGATTGACGGTTTCGACGAGTTCCGAATTTCCCTTTTGCATCGCGATGCCCAAAAATACGTTCTCGCCGAGACTTTTGATATTAACCTCAACGCTCGAATCCGCGACCGGATAGACCATTACGAATAGATTATCGTCGCACGCGCCGTCGATCTCGCCGCTTTTTAGCCGCTTGTAGCAATCGGAGGAGTTTTTGCAATACGCTAGATTGTATCCGCCGTCTTTTAGCATATACGCTTCGCCCGTGGAGCCGCGGATGACGCCTACTTTCTTACCTTGCAGATCGCCTATTTTTTTGATGTTGTCGCTTTTTCTGGTTAAAATTCCGGAATTTACCGAAAGATAGGGCATCGAAAAATCATAAATTTTCTTTCTCTCCTCGGTTATGCTCGCAGCCGCGATAACCATATCCGCCTGATTATTTTGAATAGACGAAAAGCGCGCCTGCGCCGGCACCGGGATAAGCTCTATCCTGCCGCCTGCTGCACCTAAAATTTTACCGCCGAGCGCGTTGGCAAGCTCAACGTCAAAGCCCTCAAAGTCGCCGTCCACGACCCTGCTAAAAGGCGGTTCGTTTTCATAAACGGCGATTCTAACCACCCTGTTCTGCCTTATCTCGCTTAACGAATTCGCAAAGGCAAAGGCGCAAGATAAAAGCATGAAAAATAGCGTTTTTTTCATTTTAAACTCCTCTAAAAAAACGCGCTATTTTATCCCAAAATTTCTTAAAAAACATTTGATTTAAAGCGCGCTTAGCGGAATTTGCTAAGCGCATTTGAGGTTGTGTGTAAATTTAACGCAGGCTAATTCTTAGCTAAAATTTACTAGAAAAAGCTGTAAAGATCGTCGAGTAGGAAGTATTTTTTATCAACCGTGCCTTTATAGAAGGACTCGAAAGTATCCTCATAGGCCTTTTTGAAAAAGCCCTCTTTGCTAAGCGCGATCAGGCCTTTATTGACCGCCTCAAGAAGCTCTGCATTGCCCTTTTGCACCGCGACGCCCAAAAATACGTTCTCGCCTAAATTTTTGATATTGACTTCGACCGCCGAATCCACGATCGGATAGACCATAACGAAAAGGTTGTTGTTGCAGTACCCGTCGATCTCGCCGCTTTTTAATCTCCTGTAGCAATCGACCGAATCGTTGCAGTAGGAAACATTATAACCGCCGTCTTTTTTGATATACGCCTCGCCGGTGGTCTTGCGGATGACGCCGATCTTTTTACCCATTAGATCACCCACTTTGTGGACATTTGACTCTTTCTTCGTTAAAATGCCTAAATTCACCGTAAAATACGGCATCGAAAAATCAACGCTGCCTTTACGCTCTTCGGTGATACTTGCAGCCGCGATTATCATATCGGCTTGGTTGTTTTGAAGCATCGGAAAGCGCACTTCGTTCGTTACCGGAATGAGTTCGATGCGGCCTCCGGCGGAACCGAAAATTTTACTAGCCAAGGCGTTGGCAAGCTCGACTTCAAAGCCCTCGAAGCCCTTTTCGGCGGATTTACTAAAAGGCGGCTCGTTTTCATAGACGCCCACTCTGATAACCTTGCTTTGCTTGATTTCACTCAAAGAATTCGCAAATGCAAAAATGACCGACAATAAGATCAAAAGCAATGACTTTTTCATTTCTTTCCTCCAAAAAATTTACGGATATTGTAATATAAATTTTCTTAAAATCAAATTTTTATGAAACATAAATTTAACCTAAATATAAGCCTTAAGGATAAAATTTAGCGATCAAAAATTATTGCCGGTAATGATGGGAGTTTTTAGATCCACCGCCGAATCCATCCAAACGCAGGCGGCGTTTAAATTTAAATTTGAAAGATTTGGGCTAAATTTACGGCTCGTCGCAAAACAAGCCGTAAATTTGTAAAATTTTATCGCCCAATCGCGGGTAAATTTACTCGGCCTAAATTTTACCCGCGGCAGAGCTGGCCGCGCTTCCGCACGATCAAGCTGCCGCACTATTGCTAAAACAAGCTGTAAAGGTCATCCAGCAAGAAATATTTTTTCTCCGCCGTGCCCTTATAATACGGCTCGATGGTTTCGTTGTAGGTCTTTTTCATAAAGCCCTCTTTGCTTAGCTTGATGAGCTCGCCATTTAAGAAGTCCAGTAGCTCTTTATTTCCCTTCTGCACGGCAACGCCCAAAAACTCCGAAGGGCCTAAATTCTTGATATTTACCTCAGTATCGCTATCGATGACGGCATAAGCCAAAACTAACAGGTTGTCGGTCGCGTAGCCGATGCCCTTATTTTCTTTTAACATCTTGTAGCATTCATTTGCAGTAGCGCAGTTTATGACGTCAAAGCCCTCTTTTCTAAAATACGCCTCGCCAGTGGTGCCGCTTTCGGCTATGATCGGCTTGCCGTGTAGATCGGATACGGTTTTGATCCTATCGCCTGTGCGCGTCAGCACGCCGATATTTACCGCAAAATATGGGGTCGTAAAGTCGACCACCTGCTTACGCTCGTTGGTGATCGTAAAGGTCGCGAGCACCATATCTACTTTGTTTTCTTCAAGCACTCTTAAACGCTCGCTGGCTTTTACCGGTACGAACTCGACTTTGCCAGATTTTGTGCCGAATATATCCTTCGACAGCGCCTCTGCCAAAGTAACCTCAAATCCTTCAAATTTGCCGTCTTCAAATTTACTAAAAGGCGGCTGCGCCTCGAAAACGCCCACTCTAATCACGCCCGATTGTCTGATCTCCGATAAAGTATTTGCCACTACACTACTTGTAAATAGCAAAAAAATTCCTAAAATTATCCTCTTCATGATTGCTCCTAAAATTTTAATCCAAGCCTTTGTCGCGCGATCGCACGGTTTAGGCACTTAACCAAGCCGCTTTGTCTAAATTTATCTCTAATCCCGCTCCTTGTGGTAGTTCTTAAATCCTAGCCGTTTTAGAATTTATGCCGCATTTTACGCAAATTTCATTTAAAATACATTTAATCTGCGCCGTGATTTAGATCCCAATCTATCTCTCCCAGGCCGTGCGCGCGCAGATATTCGTTGCATCTGCTAAAATGCTTGCAGCCAAAAAACGCTCCCCCCGCAAGCGGACTGGGATGCGCGGCGGTTAAAATGAGATGCCTCTGCGCATCGATCAGCGCAGATTTTGCTTTGGCGAAATTTCCCCACAACATAAAGACCAAATTTTGCCGCCTCGCGCTTAAAATTTTAATCACGGCGTCGGTAAAAATTTGCCAGCCGAAGTCACTGTGCGAGTTCGCGCGGTTCGCGCCCACGCTAAGGCTCGCGTTAAGCAGCAGCACGCCCTGCTTCGCCCAGTAGCTCAGATCGCCGCTAGCAGGCTCGCTGATACCCAGATCGCTTTTAATCTCTTTGTAGATATTTACGAGGCTGGGTGGAATTCGCACGCCGTGCGGCACCGAAAAGCTAAGCCCCATCGCCTGATGCGCGCCGTGGTAGGGGTCCTGCCCCAAAATCACCGCGCGCACCCGCTCAAACGGAGTGAGATTAAAGGCGTTAAAGATCAAATTTCCCGGCGGATAGACGATCTCGCGCGCCTTTGCGGCGAGCAGGTTTTCCTTGATCTTCGCAAAATACTCGCTTAGAAATTCCTCCCTGAGCGCCTCTTTCCAGCCGCTCTCGATCCTCACATCGTCTAAGTTTATCTGCATGCCAGCCCTTTAAGCTTTAATGAATTAACGTCCTAATTTTACAATAAATTTTAAAAATAGTATCGCTCGTGCGCGCCGCTGCAATCAAAGGCGAATCGCACGCGCCGCCGCAACCGATCCCGCCGATTTATAGGCGCAGCTACACGATCACGATCAAAAGCGCCATAAACAGCAGCATGGCGATCGTCTTTTTATCATCGTTAAGCAAGCTCTGCGGGTAAAAAGCAAACAAAATCGCGTAGGCAAAAAGCGCGATTGCGAACTCCCACGGGTTATTGTCTCTAAATTTTAACCTATAAATGATCGCCGCTACGAAAGATATATGCGAAAGCAGCGATAAAATTTGAGCCGGCTTCATGCTGTCTTTGCGATCTCCTATTTTATCTCAAGTCCATCGTATCGATATTTGTTCACTTAAAAACGCTGCGGTCTTAAAATTTTACGCCGTTTCTTACGGCTTTAAAATTTCATCGCGCGGGCTTGCTTCTAAGGCTATAATACGGATAATCCATCACTGCGGCGGCAGTCTCTCGCGCAGGGGCGCCTGCGAATTTTTCGATCACGCAAAGACCAAGCTCGATGGAGCTACTCACGCCGCCAGC
This sequence comes from uncultured Campylobacter sp., assembly GCA_963519515.1. Lineage (GTDB taxonomy): Bacteria > Campylobacterota > Campylobacteria > Campylobacterales > Campylobacteraceae > Campylobacter_B. The sequence continues at coordinate 52,569 of CAUQNJ010000005.1, forward strand.
GGTGATGATCTCGCCTCCTTCTGGCAGGCTATCGCGCACGAGCCGCTCATGCACCACGTCCGCGCAGTAAGGCACCAGCAGATCGTAGCAAAACGGATGCGTGGTCGCGCGCCTACCTCGCAAAAACCCCGCCGCACCGAGAAGCAGCGAACCGGTGCAAACGCTAAACTTATACTTCGCATCGCGCGCGGTTGCGAGCCACGAGATGAAGCCTACATCGTCTTTAAGGCGTCGCGTCGCCATACCGCCGGGCACAAAAACCGCATCAAAGCCGCCTAGATCCTTCGTGATCTCGCCCGCATCGATCGTAAGGCCGCCGTTATCCGAAATTTGCCGCTCGCGCGAGCAAAGCCTCATCTCAAGCTGCGGGCGGACGGCTTTGAGCCTTAGCATACAATCGTAAAACCCCACAAAATCGAGGTGCGTCTGTCCGCTAAACATCACAAGCGCTAGATTTTTCATAATCCGTCCTTTAAATTTATAGCTCACCGTAGCAGTTTTCGGCTCGTCGCCGTTAAAATTTTCAGCGCTGCAGCCGCAACGAGCGTCTGTTTAAAACGCCCGTTTAAATTTAGCGACCGAATGCACGCTCGGCTAAAATTTTAAAATTTCATCCTGTCGGGCAGCAGAATTTTACCGCCTACGGGCTAAATTTTAAAAGCAAATTTAAAATTTTGCGCGCCTTTTATTCCGCTTTATTCAGACCTGCAAAAGCCTGCACGCCCGCATAGTGCAGCCTTTTTGAAACATTCTCAAATTCCAAATCCCAAATCCCCTCGTCGTATTTCCATTCAAACGGCGTTTTGTAGTTTTCGTAAATTTTACGAGCCTGCTCATTTACCTCTTTGGTGAGCTCCGCGATATTTAAAGCCTTGCCAGCCTCGCTCATCATCAGATGCCAGTTATCCAAATCGGCGGGGTCATCGGTGTGGATGGATTTCTCTCGCGGCAGATAATACACAAAATCGGCAGTATCAAAGGGAAATAAAGTATGGCACAGCGCAATGCCGTAAATATCTTGGGCAAATACGGTCGGAAGCTGTTTGTTCGAATAGCCAAAAGTAGAAACGTATAAAAAGCTGCGCAAGATGCTCGCTAAATTTCTGCAAACGGGCGCAAAGGCATATCTCGATACTTGCTGCGTTAAGGCGCCGTTTCGAATAAAGCTTATGGCGCTATCGATCTCTTTTCTTCTTGCTTGCACGTATTTTATCTTTTTAAATCGCCAAGCCTGCATCAGTTCTAAAGAATTGTCGATAGCTCGCAGATGCTTGTCTCTTTTTTCATCCGCCGTGCCGCTTAACTCCACGATCCTCGCAGCAGCCTGCCTCCAAAACGGAATCAGGGTTTTTACCCATCCCAAGTAGCTCAGATAAAGCGCGTCCGGCTCCTCCTTTTCAAAAGTCGCTCTCATCTGCGTAAGTTTTATCATCGCAGCTCTCTTATGTCTAAATTTTATCCCGCTCGCTACTACTCGCCTTGCATCTTCTCACCCGCCATGCAGCTTTCAAATATAAATTTATGCTCCTGCGGTAGCGCATCGTAAATTTTACCCGCAAGCTCTCGTATCTCCCAAAGCGCCGCCTTGCTAGAGCGCAGAGCGAGGAAGTTTTGCAAGCTGCGCGCGTTTATGCTCCAACTAAGCTCGCTCTTGTAGCACTCGGGCAGGCAGTATTTTGCGATATCAAGGCTGATCGGGCTTTGTAAGATTACGCGCAGATTTTCAAGAGCCGCGATGCTTGCATTATCGACCGCTTCATTGCCCGTAAGCACGATGTATCGCGCGGCGTTTTCGAAATCCCCTTGCGCGAAGCTATTCTCGCCGCGCAATTCTTTGAGAGTGTAGCGAGTGGATTTTACGCTAAGGCTTGCGAGGCGGTGGCGCGCCAACTCCTGAAGCAGCGCGCGCGAAATACCGCTGATGTAGAAGTTGTAGTAGAGGTGCTCGAGCGTGCTTGAGTGCTTGAGCTGGTTGCCGACGCGGTCAATGAGCGCCAGGTCTTTGGCGCCGCCGCAATCGCCGCGCTCAAAGCTCTGCCAACAGGTGCGGATTGCGTTTGAGCAGACCCAAAGCGGAGTGAAATTTAGAAGTTTGACTTGCATGTTTTGCCTTTGGTTTTGAAATTTTTGGATGATTTTAGCGTTTCGGGACTTAAAATTTAGCAGGACTCGGATATTCATATCCAAATCTCGCTCCGTTTGCTCTCTCAAGCGACTTGGGTAAAATTTAGATACCGCCTTTAAGCTGGAATTTGCTAATATTGCGGCTAAATTTTAAAAAAGGTGCAAAATGAATGATAAATTTACGCGCATCGGCTTTATCTTGGCCGTCGCAGGCAGTGCCGTGGGGCTCGGTAACGCATGGAAATTCCCCACTCTCGTGGGCCAAAACGGCGGCAGCGCCTTCATCCTGCTGTATCTTTTGCTGACGTTTTTAGTAAGCTTCGTCCTTTTTATCGGCGAAATTTGTATCGGAAGGATCGGCGAGAGCGATCCCGTGGACTCCTTCAGACGCCTGGCGCCTACGCATAAAGAGGCTTGGAGCAAGATGGGATTTTTTATGATCTCGGGGCTTCTCATCTACTCGTTTTACAGCGTCGTGATGGGCTGGATCCTAAAATACACGATCACGTCGGCGTTTTCTCTGCCAAGCGATATGGCGCAAAGCGGCGAGATATTTTCCGCTCTGCTAAAAGATAGCCCGATCATCGCGATAGCATGCTTTAGCGTGATGTCGCTGACGTGTTTTTACATCGTCTCGCGTGGCATCAAAAGCGGTATCGAGCGGCTAAACGTCTGGATGATGCCGGCGCTTTTCATCCTTTTGGTGCTGATGGTAGTGTATTCGATGAGCTTCGACGGCTTTAGCAAAAGCGCGAAATTCCTGCTAGTGCCCGATTTTAGCGCGCTAAATTCCAAAAGCGTGCTCGAAGCGCTCGGACTTGCGTTTTTTACGCTATCGCTGGGCGTTACGACGATTATGACCTACGCCGCGAGCCTGCCGGAGCGCACCAATATTCTAACTTCGAGCCTAAACATCGTATTTATCAACGTCATGATCGGCATAATGATGGGACTCGTGGTTTTTACCTTTATTTTTGAATTTAACGCAGATCCGGCGCAATCGGGTCCCGGGCTTATTTTCGTCTCGCTTGCGATGCTGTTTAGCAAGCTGGGCGCGATCGGGCACGTGCTGGCGTTCGCGTTTTTTCTTACATTGATTTTTGCGGCGATCACTTCGGCGATCTCGATGATCGAGCCTTCGGTGTATTATCTCGTAAAATCGCACAAAATAAGCCGTCTGCACGCCTGCGCGATCGTTTTTGCGTTTACCTACGTCCTTGGCATCGCGTGCATTTTGGGCTACTACGGCGCTACGGCGGATAGCTTTAGCATTCTCGGCACGCCGTTTTTTGACGTGCTAGACTACGCGACCTCGAAAATTTTAATGCCGATAGGCGGGCTCGTGATCGTGGTTTTCGTGGGATTTGTGATGCGAAAAGAAGCCATCCACGCACTACTGGCGCCGTATATGGGCGAGCTCGGGTTTAAAATTTGGTACTTCGTGCTGCTGCGCTGCGTCTCGCCCGTAGCCATAATTTTGATCGCACTAAGAGAGCTTGGAATTTTACGCATCTAAGTGTGGGGTGAAATTTTACGGATTAGGCGCGAGTTAAATTTAAAATTTTACTGCGACGCGAGGGTTTAAAATTTTAAAATTTCGCACAAAACGGCGCGGCTGCGATCGCGAATATCTGCGCAAATAAACAGAGCGTCGCGGTTTTAAATTTAAAATTCTACGCAGAAACTGTGCGCAAAATTTCACGACAGCCCGCGCGGCATCGCGCTTGGAATTTTAAAATTTAGCGCCAAAGCGGCCCAAAGTAGTGAGCCAAATTTCATAGCGAGGTTGCGGTGATCCGTGAGCAGCTATGGCGGCTCACAAAAATCGCGCTTGGAATTTTAGTCCAGACAGGAGCATGCGACCACCGTAATCAGCTTTTGGCGTGACTGCAGTAACCCGCGCGACGATCGGCGCAAGATCGCGGCAAAGACGCCGTAGCGCAGCCGTGTCTTATCACGCTGCAGAATTTTAAAATTCCGTAGCTTTAAAATTTAAAAAATCATCGGAGCGAAAATGAACGATAAATTTAGCAAAATCGGCTTCATACTTGCCGTCGCAGGCGGGGCGGTGGGGCTTGGCAACGCATGGAAATTCCCCACCCTCGTGGGTCAAAACGGCGGCAGCGCCTTCGTACTTTTGTACCTCGCGCTCACTCTCGGCGTAGGCTTTAGCATATTTTTAGCCGAGATGGCGCTAGGCAGGCTGAGCGGGAGGGATCTGCCGAGCGCGTACGAGACGCTGGCGCCGCACGGCGGGCGCAAATGGCGCGCGGGAGGTGTTTTCATCGCGGGCGGCATGCTGGTGCTGTCCTTCTACCTCGTCATCCTCGGCTGGGTGATCCGATATATCTTTTTGGGCTTTTTTCCGCTGCCCGCAACCGCCGAGGAAGCGGGCTCCGTCTTTGACGATCTCATCTCACATTCGCTAGCCACGAGTCTGGGCTTTTACGCGCTTGCGCTCGTGCTGACGCTATCCGTCGTCGCGCGCGGTATCAAAAGCGGTATCGAGCGGCTAAACGTCGTCATGATGCCGCTTCTTTTCGTGCTGCTGCTTGCGATGCTTGCGTATGCGTGCACGATGCAGGGCTTCGGCGCGGCGGCGAAATTTCTTTTCTATCCCGACTTCGGCAAAATCACCGTTAGCTCCGTCCTCTCCGCGCTCGGGCTCGCGCTCTTTACCCTATGCGTAGGCGTCGGCTGTATCGCGGCATACGCGGCGTCGCTTAGCGAGGGGGTGCGGCTCGTGCGAAGCTCGGTAAACATCGTATTTATCAATATCGCGATCGGGCTGATGATGGGGCTCATCGTATTTACTTTCATCTTCGAATTCCGCGCCGATCCCGCGCAGGGTGCGGGGCTGGTCTTCGTATCGCTCACTACGATGTTCGCAAAAATGGGGCTAGCGGGGCAGGTGCTTGAAGTCGCGTTTTTCGTCTCGCTCTTTTTCGCAGGGATCACGAGCGCGGTTTCGATGATCGAGCCTTTCGTCTTCTATCTAATCGGCAGATTTAAAATTTCGCGTCTGCGCGCAGTCTGCATCTCAGGGTGCGTCATAGCGGTACTTGGAGCGTGCTCGCTGCTATCGATGCACGCGGATTATGCGAGCAGGTTTAAGCTTTTCGGCGCGAGCTTTTTTGACTGCTTGGACTTCGTAAGCTCAAACGTCATGCTGCCTCTAGGCGCGCTAACCTCGGCGATATTCGTGGGCTTTGTGATGGACGCGCAGCGCCTGCGCGGGCTTTTTGGCGCCGATATGGGCGAACTGGGATTTAAAATTTGGTACTTTTCGCTGCGCTTCGTAGCGCCCGTCGCGATCGTGATCATAATGGCAAATCTGCTGTTTTTCGGCGGAAAGTAGAAAGGGAGCAAAATAGATAGGAGCGAACGAAATTTCATGTGATAAACGTACGATAGGTTTGTGTGCGAAGCGGCGCGTGGGGATCGCGAGCTAATTTGCGACGTTTAAACTCGGCCAAATCGCGCGCTACGACCTGCAAGGCGCCCCAGCAAAGGGCTTTAACGCAATGAAATTTCATATGGTAATCGTGCGCGGTAAAATTTAAGCGTAAATTTTGCGCCTCGTTTCATACCGAAAAGAGCCCAAACGCGTCCCCAAATTTAAAATTTACGCATTAAAATTTCGCAATTCGCGCAAAAAAAATCTAAAAGTATTAAAAATTTAATCTGCTCGCCCGGATAAACGAGCGCCGAAATGTACCTCACAAATAAAATTTAGCAACAAAGGCAGAAAGCGATTTGATCGGTCCGAGCCATTAAATTTTACTCAAAACGCCGTCCGTATGTCTCGGGCATGGCTGGCTTGCGGATCGCCGCAGCAAAGTAGATAAAAAAGCGGTTTGAGCTTTCACAAAACGTATCGATGGAAAATTAAAATTTTATGTGCGGGCGGCGCAGAAATTTAATCGGCGCCTTAAATTTAGCTCATAGATAGGCCTAATCCATAGTGCGGGTGCGATCGGCTGCGGCATCCGTCGTAAAACGAAAAGTCTAAGCGCGTTTTTCATACCAAACCAGCATAAGTTATTTTTGGTGCAAGAGCATAGTCGCCCATTCCCCTACCGCGGCAGAGAGAAGTAATATAGCGAATTGAGTGAGTAGCGGAATAAATTTAAGCGGGCGTATTTTGCGCCGCAGTATCGAAAACACTCATCAAAGTATATGCTCTGCACACAACTCTTATCCGGCGTAGCAAAGCAGGATACGTACCCATAAAAGGGAGGTCAAAATTCTCGCGTCTGCAGCGCGAAATTTAAACCCAGAAGGCGTATGCGTAAAATAGCCGCCGCGGGGCGCATAGCAAGGTCTGTTCGGAAGCGTCGCGACGAGCTGTAATACTCGTCGTTGCAAATTTAAAACGAGCGGGCAAGCGGCAAATTTAATAAAATTTAGCCGTTCATTATCGATAGCAGCTCGGTGTTGTCTTTGGTTTTTAGCATCTTGGCGTATAAAAATTTCAGCGCCTCGACGTCGTCCATCGTCGAGATAGCCGAGCGCAGCGCCCAGATCTTTTGCAGATTTTCGCTGCCTTGCAAAAGCTCCTCTTTGCGCGTGCCCGATTTGGTGATGTTGATCGCCGGGTAAATTCTACGATCCGAGATGTTGCGATCGAGGATGATCTCGCTGTTGCCCGTGCCTTTGAACTCCTCGAAGATCACGTCGTCCATGCGCGAGCCGGTCTCGATGAGCGCGGTAGCGACGATGGTGAGCGAGCCGCCGTTTTCGATATTTCGCGCCGCACCGAAAAAACGCTTCGGCTTGTGCAGGGCGTTTGCGTCCACGCCGCCACTTAGGACTTTGCCGCTGCTAGGCGTGACGGTGTTGTAGGCGCGCGCAAGGCGGGTGATGCTATCGAGCAGGATGACGACGTCCTTGCCGTTTTCGACGGCGCGTTTTGCCTTTTCGATGACGAGCTCGGCGACGCGGACGTGGTTGAATGCAGGCTGATCGAAGGTCGAGCTAAACACCTCGCCGCGCACGCTGCGCTCCATATCGGTTACCTCCTCGGGGCGCTCGTCGACTAGCAGCACCAAAAGCTCGACCTCGGGGTGGTTGCGCGTAATGCCGTTGGCAAGCTCCTTCATAAGCTCCGTTTTACCGCTACGCGGAGGCGCCGTGATGAGCCCGCGCTGCCCCTTGCCGATCGGGGTGAAAAGATCGAGTACGCGACCGGTAAGGCGCATAGGATCGTATTCGAGCTTTAGCTTTTCGGTCGGGAAAAGCGGCGTGAGATTGTCAAATAGCGGGCGCTCTCTAGCCTCTTGGATCGATTTGTAATTGATCGCCTCGATCTTTAAGAGCGCGTAGTACTTCTCCTGATCCTTCGGCTCGCGCACCTGGCCCGTGACGATGTCGCCGACGCGCAGGGCGAATTTACGGATCTGGCTGAGGCTCACGTAGGCGTCGTTGGCGCTGTCGCTTAAATTTGAATCTATGCCGCGCAAAAAGCCGTAACCCTCAGCGGTAACCTCCAAAATCCCCGTAAAAAGTATAAAGCCGCCCTGCTTCGTCTGCATGCGTAAAATTTCAAAAACGAGCGCTTGGCGTCGGAATTCGCGCGGGTTCTCGACGCCCAGCTCGTCTGCTATGGCGATGAGATTTTCAAGATCCATCGAGCGGAGCTCCTCAATCTGGTAGCCCTCGACAGGAACGTGCGTTTTAGCGTAAGTTTTTCTGCCATTTTGGTTAGAATTTGAAACGGCAGTCTGAGTGGAATTTTGATTTGTATTTTCCATTTGTCCTCTTAGAGTGTGAAGTTATTAAATTTAGTTTTAAAAGTGCTGAATTTAAAATTTAGTTCTCTTTATAAGCACCGAACCTTAAAATTTTTTGTTGTCTTCTGCTGATAAGCTCGTCTATGCTAAGATCGTCTAGCTTGTGCAGCTCGGTTAAGACGTAGTTTCCAAGCGCTTTTATCGCGCCGTCTTTATCTCTGTGGGCGCCCGTTTTAGGCTCCTTGATCACATCATCGACCAAGCCTAGCTCTTTTAGCTCCTCGGCGGTGATTTTTAGCGCCTTCGTAGCGGCCTCGCTCTTACTCGGATCGTTCCATAAAATCGCGGCACAGCCCTCGGGAGAGATGACCGAGAAAATTGAGTTTTGAAGCATCGCCAAACGATCGGCCACGCCGATCGCTAAAGCTCCGCCGCTACCGCCCTCGCCGATAACGACGGCGATCGTAGGGGTTTTAAGATCACTAAGCTCATACAAATTTCTCGCGATAGCCTCGCTTTGACCGCGTTCCTCAGCTCCGAGTCCCGGATATGCGCCCGGAGTATCGATCAAAAACAAAATAGGAAGGTTAAATTTCTCGGCAAGTTTCGCTACGCGCAGAGCCTTACGATAGCCCTCAGGATGCGGCATGCCGAAATTTCGCTTCAGCTTGTTTTTGGTGCCGCGACCCTTCTGCTCGGCAATCACGGCGATTTTTCGGTTGCCCATAATACCCAGATAACACACGATCGACGGATCGTCCCTAAAGGCGCGGTCGCCGTGAAGCTCCCTGGCGTCCTGCAAAAGCGCGCGAATATAATCGATCGCGTAAGGGCGATCCGGATGGCGCGCAAGCTGAAGTCTTTGATATTCGTTTAAATTTTTATAAACTTTGGAAATTTCTTTTTCGAGGTTCTTATTTAAAATTTCGACCGCGTCCTCATCGCCGCGAATTTTAGCGGCGGTGATGTCCTCGTCGATCTGCTTTATAGGCTTTTCAAAATCCAGATAGTTCGCCATCAATCCACTCTTTTGAAAATAAGCGATGCGTTTGTGCCGCCGAAACCGAAGTTATTGCTCATAACGCAATCAAGTTTAGCTTTTCTGGCAACGTTTGGCACGTAGTCCAAATCGCAATCGGGATCTTTTGAAATTTGATTTATCGTAGGCGGTATGATGCCGTTTTGCATCGCCAAAAGGCTGATCGCAGCCTCTACCGCTCCGGCAGCGCCCAGGCAGTGTCCTAGCTGACCCTTAGTGGAGCTGACCGCAGGTACCTTGCCCTCGCCGAAAAGCTCTTTTAACGCCGCAGTTTCGTTTTTATCGTTTATCGCGGTGGACGTTCCGTGAGCGTTGATATAATCAATCTTCGGGCGTCCCGCCATCTCGTAGGCTTTTTTCATAGCGCGTATCGGGCCGTCTAGGCTAGGCGAAGTGATATGATAAGCATCGCCGCTAGCGCCGAATCCTACGAGCTCGCCGTAAATTTTAGCGCCGCGCGCTTTTGCGTCCTCTAGCTCTTCTAAAACCAAAGCTGCCGCGCCTTCGCCCATTACAAAGCCGTTTCGCTCCGCATCGAACGGACGTGAAGCATGCGCTGGATCGTCATTTCTAGCACAAAGTGCCTTCATCGCGGCAAATCCGCCGATACCTACGGGACAAACCGCGGCCTCGGCACCCACTGCGAGCATCTTTTTCGCTTCGCCGATCATGATAACTCTCGCAGCGTCCATAATCGCGTGCGCGGAAGCCGCGCAGGCCGTAACGCTGGATAAATTCGGGCCTTTTAGGTTGTAGTATATTGAAACAAAGCCGCCGAGCATATTTACTAACGCAGAAGGGATAAAAAACGGAGAAATTCGCCTAGGGCCGCGCTGCAAGCAGGTGTTGGCGTTTATCTCGATATTCGGTAAACCGCCGATACCGCTAGCCGAGCTAACGCCGAATTCGTCGCTATCGAAACCGCTAAATTTAGCGTCCTCTATAGCTTCGCCCGCGGCTTTAAGCCCTAGCTGGACAAATCTATCCATCTTTTTTATCTCTTTTCCATCCTCGATTATGCTCGAAGGATCGAAACCTTTTACTTCAGCTGCAATTTGAACCGGAAATTCGCTAGCGTCAAAGAGCGAAATTTTATCAACCCCGGTTTTTCCGTTACAGATATTTTCAAAACTGCTCTGTTTGTCAAGCCCGAGAGAGGTTACCATCCCGATGCCCGTTACTACGACTCGTTTCAAAACCGCTTCCTTAAAATTTTATTTCTTAGGCAAATTTTCTATATAATCTACTACGTCTTTAATGCTTACTAATTTTTCGGACTCGCTATCAGGGATCTCGATACCGAATTTCTCCTCTAAAGCCATTACTAGCTCAACTACGTCAAGAGAGTCCGCGCCCAAATCCTCGATAATTTTCGAATCAACTTTAACTTGATCCGGGCTTACGCTTAGTTGCTCTACAACTACGTCTCTTACATCTTCAAATACTGCCATTTTAGCACTCCTTTAAAAAAATACCGCGTAATTCTATAATATTTAACCTTAAATTCCGCTATTTAACGCTACATATAGAGCCCGCCGTTGATTTTAAGCGACTCTCCCGTAATGTAACCCGCGCCGTCGCTGAGCAAAAACGCAACTCCTTCGGCGACGTCGCTCGTGCTTCCGAGACGCTTAAGCGGGATGCTCGCTTCGTAGCTTGCTTTTACGTCGTCGCTTAGTGCGTCCGTCATATCCGTAGCGATGAAGCCAGGAGTTATGCAGTTGAAGCGAATTCCGCGCGCGGCGCCCTCTTTTGCAAAGCTCTTACTCATCGCGATCATTCCGCCCTTACTCGCGCTGTAATTGACCTGCCCGGCGTTTCCCATTTCGCCGACGATCGAGGCGATGTTTACGACCGCGCCGAAGCGCTTTTTGCTCATTAATTTTAGAGCTTCGCGGCAGCCGATGAAGGCGCTGCTTAAATTTGCTTCGATCACGCCCATGAAGTCTTCCAACTTCATTCTAAGCGCGAGCTTGTCGTTCGTGATACCCGCGTTATTTACGAGATAGCTTAGTTCGCCGTCGCTTTGTGCAATCAAGCTTAGCGCCTCGCTAAATTCCGCCTCGTTCGTCGCGTCAAATTTTATCACGGCGCCCTCTCCGCCGTTTGCGCGGATCTCCTCTAGCAGTGCGTCGGCAAGCTCGGGGCTCGAGCGATAATTGATCCACACCTTAAGCCCGTAGCCCGCTAAAGTCCTTGCGATCTGTGCGCCGATACCGCGGCTCGCGCCGGTGATTAAAACGTTTTTTCCACTAAATTTCATACTTGTCCTTGTTATTAAAATTTTAATCTCTAGCGTAAATTTATCCAAATTTACCTAAATTTTAGCAGTTTAAATCTGCTCGCGAGCTGCACCGTTTAAATTTCAAAATAGCGATTCATCCATCTCCGCAGGCTTTGGTAGCCCCATTAGCTTTAGCACGGTCGCTGCGACGTTGCTAAGCCCAAGTCCGCTTTTTAGCTCGCGCACGCCCTCGCCCGCGACGAAGCAAAATACGTCGAAGGTCGTGTGGTTGGTTAAAATTTCGCCGTCCGCGTCTCGCATCGCCTCGCAGTTGCCGTGGTCGCTGATCTGGACATAGGCGTAATCGTGCACTCTTGCAGCGCTTAAAATTTTACCGATACACTCATCCACCGCCTCTACCGCCTTTACCGCGGCGTCGTAATTGCCCGTGTGGCCGACCATATCGCCGTTTGCGAAATTTACGACGATGAAATCGATCCCCGCTTCGATACCGCGGATCACCGCGTCGCACACCGCGGGCGCACTCATCTGCGGCTGCTCGTCGTAGGTTTTTACTTTCGGGCTCGGGATCAGCACGCGAGTTTCGTTCGGCAGCGGCTCCTCGACGCCGCCGTTAAAGAAAAACGTCACGTGCGCATATTTTTCCGTCTCGGCGGTGTGAAGCTGCGTAAGACCGGCTTCCGCGATCACTTCGCAAAGCGTGTTTTTAAGCACAGGCTTCTCAAATAGCAGAGGAAATTTAAAGCTCGCGTCGTATTCGCTCATCGTGATTAAATTTTGCACGACGAACTTCCGCTTGAATTCGCTAAAGCTCTCATCGCCCAAAGCCGCGCAAAGCTCTCTAGCGCGGTCGTTTCTAAAATTTACAAAAATCACTCCGTCATCCGCGTCGATACCGCTAAAGCCGTTAAAGCTCGCAGGCTCGATAAACTCGTCGCTCACGCCGCGCTCGTAGCTTTTCAGTATGTATTCGCTCGGCAAAATTTCAAGCGGAGCCGTTTCGCCCATGAGCACGTCGTAAGCGCGCCTTACGCGATCAAAGCGCTTGTCGCGATCCATCGCGTAAAAGCGTCCGCACACGCTGCCGACTTTAAATTTAGCCTGTAAATGCTTTAAAAATTCCGCTCCGCTGCTCGGCGAAACATCGCGTCCGTCGGTGATAGCGTGCGCCCATGTCTCGCAACCCGCATTCTGCGCTATCTCGCAGATCGCGTCGAAATGGCGCAGATGCGAATGCACGCCGCCATCGCTGTAAAGCCCTATGACGTGCAGCCTGCGGCACTTTGAAAGCAGGCTCTGTAGCGCTTCGTTTTTCTCAAGCGAGCCATCATTGATCGCGCGATCGATTTTGACTAGGTTTTGATACAAAATTCTACCGCTTCCGATCGTCATATGCCCCACTTCGCTGTTTCCCATCTGCCCCTGCGGCAAGCCCACGGCAAGCCCGGAAGTATGCAGCAGCGTATTCGGAACGTTTTTAAAAAGATAATCATAGGCGGGCTTTTTGGCATTTGCGAACGCGTTAAATTTATCGCTCGCGTTAAAGCCGATACCGTCGGTGATAAGTAAAATCGTCTTTTGCCCCATTTTGGCTCCTAAATTTTGTCTAAATTTCGCCGCGCAGGCCTTTTGAGGCAGGTACGCGGCGCTGTTTTTACGAGCGGCATTATACTTTCTTTTGGCAAATGCGGCAAAATTTCATCCGCCCTAAAAGCTAAATTTTACCTCTTTTATACTAAAATGCGCGTTTTCATATAAAATTCCATAAAATTTAAAAGGCAAACTTTGTTTTATTATCTCTATCATCTTACGAATATAAATTTTTTCCAATACATCACCGCTCGCGCAGGGCTTGCGTTTTTTATCGCTTTTTGTTTTTCGGTCTGGGCTATGCCGCAGTTTATTCGCTGGGCGCAAGCTAGACACGCCGCGCAGCCCATCTACGAGCTCGCGCCGCAAAACCATCAGAAAAAGAGCAAAACCCCCACGATGGGCGGGCTCGTTTTCGTTACCGCCGCGGTGCTCGCAAGCCTACTGTGCGCCAAGCTAAACAACGTCTTCGTGCTCTGCGGATTGCTTTGTTTGGTGGGCTTTGGATACATAGGCTTTAAGGATGATATCTCTAAAATTTTAGGCCGTCAAAACCACGCAGGCCTTAGCGCGCGGGCTAAATTTGCACTGCAAAATTTCTTGGCTTTTCTGATCGGAGCTACGCTTTATGCTTTTAGCGACCTGGGCGGGGAATTTTTCGTGCCGTTTTTCAAATACCCTCTGCTAAATTTATGGATCTTCGCGCCGCTGTTTTGGACGATCGTGATAAGCGCGAGCTCAAACGCGGTAAATTTAACCGACGGGCTAGATGGGCTAGCGACCATTCCGTCGGTGTTTTCGCTCTGCACTTTAGGCGTATTTGCCTATCTTTGCGGGCATGCGATCTACTCGCAATATCTCTTGCTACCGCGCGTCGCGGGCGCAGGCGAGGTCTGCATCATCGTCTCGGCGCTGATCGGCGCGCTGCTTGGGTTTTTGTGGTTTAACTGCTACCCCGCCGAAGTCTTTATGGGCGACAGCGGCAGCCTCAGCGTGGGCGCGTTTTTAGGATACTGCGCGGTCATCACGAAAAACGAAATTTTACTTATAATGATCGGCTTCGTCTTCGTCATCGAAACGCTCAGCGTGATCTTGCAAGTGGGCAGCTTTAAAATTTTCAAACGCAGAATTTTCCTGATGGCGCCGATACATCACCATTTCGAGCTTAAAGGCTGGGTCGAGAACAAAATCATCATCCGCTTTTGGATCATCGCGCTGATCGCAAATATCATAGCGCTGACGTCGCTGAAATTGAGATAAAATGTGAACGCAGATCGAGCGCAGTTTTTTGAAAGATGCGAGAGGAACGGCGAAATGAGCGAACTTAGCGCGGATGAGATAACGCAAATTTTGTGGGGCGAAAGGGGAGAAAAATGAAAAAATCGCTATTTGGCTACGGGCTTACGACCAGAGCGATCGCCGAGCACTGCCAAAAAGACGGCGTCTGGGAGATTTACGACGATAAATTTGAAATTTCTTCGGGCGCGCCGAAGCTGGATGAGTTCGGTAACGCGCTTTTAAACCCAAGCGAGTTCGATCCCGCCGCAAGCGAGCTTGAAATCCCAAGCCCGGGCTTTCCGCCGCATCACGAGCTGGTGCGAAAGGCACGAAATTTAATCAGCGAATACGATTATTTTGGCGATTACAAAGGCCTTAAAATTTGGATCAGCGGCACGAACGGCAAGACCACGACGACGAAGATGATGCAGCACCTGCTCGAGCGATATGGCTCGCAAATGGGCGGGAACGTGGGCGTTCCGCTTGCAAAGCTTGATAAAAGCGCCAAAATTTGGGTGCTGGAGACGAGCTCGTTTACGCTGCACTACACCAAGCACGCGCGCCCCGACATCTACGTGCTGCTCGCGATCACGCCCGATCATCTCAGCTGGCACGGCGATTTTGCGGAGTATGAGCGCGCCAAACTCTCGCCGCTACTAGCGATGCGCGAAGGCTCCGTGGCACTGATCCCGCGCGCCTACGAAAGCTCTGCCGCCGCGCAAAACAGCCTAGTTCGCGTGATCTGCTACGAAGACGAAGCGGATCTAGCGCAAAAATTCGGCATCGATCCCGGCGAGATAAAATTCCGCACCCCCTTTTTGATCGACGCGCTTTTGGCGCTGTGTGTGGAGAAAATTTTATTCGACAGATGCGATGCCATGCGACTGAACGACTTCGTGATCGAGGGAAATAAGCTGGAAGAATTTACCGACGCGCGCGGCAGGATCTGGGTCAATGACACGAAGGCCACCAACATCGATGCGTGCGCGCAGGCGCTGAAGCGATACGCGGGGCACAAAATACATCTGATCCTCGGCGGCGACGACAAAGGCGTGGATCTGCACCCGCTTTTTGCGGAGTTTAAAAAATACGATCTGCAAATTTACGCAATCGGCTCAAATACCGATAAAATCGTGTTTTTGTGCGATGAATACAGTCTTCCTTGCGTGCGCTGCGAAATTTTACAAACGGCGGTGAGTGAAATTTCGAAGCGCTACCGAGATGCGGACTTTAAAAAAGACGGCGCAAGCGAATTGGAAGTACAAAATTTAAGCGCGAATGGCGGGTATGACGGCGGCAAGGCGAAAGAAAACGTAAAGTTCGGCGAAAATACGCTGCAAAAAGGCGATGACGGCAGCTCATCTGCCGCAAGCGACGACGCCTCTTCGCCGAAACGCCGCGCAAATGACGGTGAAACTCGGAATTCGCAGAATTCTAAAAATTTCGAAAATTTTAAAAATTCTATAAATTCTGCGAGCGAAATAGCACTGCTAAGCCCTGCGTGTGCGAGTTTGGATCAGTTTAAAAGCTACGCTGAACGCGGCGAGCTATTTAAAAACCAGGTTGCACAGCTAGGATAAATAGACCTATAGAGGTTGGCCGGATCGGGCTGGGATTTTATTTAACGCGGCTTGCAATCGCATTATAAAATTTCAACGCCTCTGCTGCGCGGATATCTAAGTAAATCTAGCTGAAGCATGCCTCGCGGCATCACGCCATTGGCTTTGGCGCAATTTTTATATAAAGATGCCTCGCCAAATCAAAAAATTTAAAGCCATTTTCGGTGTTAAATTTAACCAATCGCAGCCCGTTGTCCGTTATGCGCGCAAATTTATCTACTTTGCATAGCCCAAAGCCAAGCACACAATTTGCAAAGTCGGCTAAATAGTAAAATTTTATATCACTTTGCTTTTTAGATCGATAGCTTATTTTGGTTATTGCAAATTACTGCACAAACAATATTTTCGCTACTGAAATTTAAAAAATTTTAACTGAGTAAATTTAGCCATTTTCGAGCGCAACGTGCAAAAATCTGGCAAAATCGAGGATTTTAACCGAGATTTAAGTATTGCATGGATAAAATTACTTTTCTTTTTCGGTGGTTGGATAGCTCAGTCGGTAGAGCAGCAGACTGAAAATCTGCGTGTCGGCAGTTCGATTCTGCCTCTAACCACCACTTAATCTATCTTCAATAAACCCGCATCTTAGATAAAAAGCGATCGCGAATTAAATATCTTTTAACACAACAATGCTAAAATAACAAAATTTTACGAAAGGCAAAAGCGGTAAAAGCATGCTGATTCTTGGTGAAAAATACAAATTTACCGACGCGGAGCTAGGAAGGCTTAATAAAAAATTCGACAAAGTCGACATCGTAAAATACGCCGCTCGTCCCTTTGCAGAGGTCCAGCTACAGATCGAAAGCCTACTTAAAAATCACAATTATAAATTTCTGATCATAAACACTAAAGAATTTATTGATCCTAAAATGATAAAATTCCTCACGCTTTTGCAGTTTCGTTTCAATCACAAGCGGCTCAAAATTCTAACTATCGAAAAATTTTTAGAAAAATTCTTTCATAAATGCTATATCCCCGACGACGATAGGGATTTGGAATTTTTAAGTAACATTAGGCCGTATAACGACTTCGAGTACGCTACGAAGCGCATCATAGACTACATAGGCGGAGCGATCCTGTACGTTATATTTTTTGCGATCAAATTTCACGTAAAAAGGAAGATAGGCGAGCAGTCGCCGGGGAAATTATACTTCATCCAAAATCGCGTAGGACTAAATTTGAAAAATTTCAGATGTTATAAATTTCGAACCATGCACGAGCATTGCGTTCATAACCCATACACGCAGAAAAACGATAGCAGGGTGTTTGAGTTCGGCAAATTTATGAGAAAGACCAGGATGGACGAGCTGCCGCAGTGCATCAACGTACTGCGCGGAGATATGCACCTGATCGGTCCTCGCGCGGAGTGGGACATTTTAGTCAGAAACTACGAAAAAGCGATCCCCTATTACAACGAACGCCATCTGGTCCGCCCCGGCATCACCGGCTGGGCGCAGGTCAATTACCCCTATGGAGAAAACATCGAAGATGCCAAGCAAAAGCTAATGTATGATCTCTACTACATCAAATACTGGTCGCTGTGGCTGGAGATCAAGACGATCTTTGTGACGATCGCCGTTATGATCAGAAAAAAAGGTTTATGAAATTTAATCTCCCAGGACCATCTTTAAAAGCCTATCGTTTGCTTTATGAACATCAAATTTTTCCTCCGCTATCCTTCTGCTCTCCAGTCCCATTGTATCGATCGCTCCTGGATTTTGTATAAAATACTCCATCTTCTGCACCAGGGCTTCATATTCGTACGGCGGCACCAAAAAGCCGTTCAGTCCGTCCGTGACCGTCTCTTTGCAGCCCACGCTATCGGTCGTGATCACCGCCCTGCCTATCGCCATCGCCTCCTGCGTGCTTCTAGGGACGCCCTCTCTGTACGACGGTAATACAAATACACTAGAGTTCGCGATCCACTCATCCACATTGTCCACGAAGCCCGGATATATCACGATGCCGTCGTTTAGATACATATCTAGGTGTCGTTTTTTCAGACCGAAAGGATTTGTCTCGTCAAAGGAGCCCAAAATATAAAATTTTACCTCTTTGTGCTTTTGCTTTATGATCTTTGCGGCCCGTAGATACTCAAACACCCCCTTCTCCGCCAAAAGCCTAGCTACAAATATAAAACTCACGGGCTTTGCGGGCGCTTGGGAGTATTTAAATTTAGTCAGGTCGACCCCAATACCGCCTAAAATTTCAACACTTTTTACGCCGATTTTATATCTATCAATGAGATCTTTTTTATCGTCGCTATTTAATAAGATGAGCTTATCGAGTAGGGGAAGGCTAAGCTTATAAAGCAAAATTTGAATAAATTTTATAAATTTCGTCTTGGCCGAAGGTCCGTTTTTATGCAAAGTAAAAGCCCAGCCCAGCCCCTCAAGCATACCGACGATACGCGGCACCCCCGCTAATTTTGCCGCTATGGTGCCAAAAATTACGGGCTTTACGAAAAAGCTAAATACTATATCCGGCTGATATTTTTTAATGAGCCTTATCAAATCATATACCGCAAGAGCATCACCAAGCGGATTTAATCCTTTGGAATTTAGCTTGTAATCCAAAGCCGTCGCACCGAGCTCCTTAATCCTGCTGCGAGAAGTATCGTCGTAGCCGCCGGCTAGGCAATAAATTTTAAAATTTTGCCTAGCGAGCCTAGCGATAAATTCTTTTCTGAAATTTATCATCATAGAAGCAGCGCCACCAATAATAAAAATTTTTTTCAAAACGAAACTCTGTTATTAAATAATAGATATTTTATTACGGTGATAAAAAAGGCTATTAGGATTAAATACCCCAAATAGAAGGCCTTTTTTGTGTTTAAATTTTTAAATAAAACGTAAGGGATAAAAAATTCAAAAACGCTAAATAGAAGATAAACTCTGCCTAAAATAGGGATGCCGTAAAATAAAATCCGCAGCAGTGCCGCGAAATACGCGAGATTGTATAAAAATACACTCTTTTCATCCGTCTCTTTTTTATAAAACATTATAGACAGTATATTCGTAAAAAGGATAAAATAGATGCCCAAATAGCTAAAAATACTTTCGCTATAAGGCTTCATATGATAAGAAGCTAGATAATCCGTGTAGATATTAGCAGGGGCGTGATTATAGATAAATTCTGCAATTATCTGAATGATCCCGATCCTATTAAACACAAAAAATAGCATAAATGCAAAAATCATCAAAGTGACCTTATAGTGCTTTTTAAATAAATCAAATATCAAAAATAGAGGTATTATAATAACAATGGTCGGATGAAAAAGCGCTCCTGCGGCGGTAAACGCAAAAGATTTTAGAATTTCACGCTCATAATATAAAATAAAAACTATTGGAATGAGAGTTGTAGCAATGATTGATCTAAAGGCATTAAAAGACATAGCAAAAAACGATAAGGTAAAAAGTATATATGTAAAAATTTGAAGTCTATCGTCGAAACAGTAGAATTTCTCATATGTTTTGATCATGCAATTTAAAGCGATGGTCTGTACTGCCGCCCAAATAGTAAAAAATAGCACATAATTTGTGGTCAAAGAGCTTAAAAATTTTATTAAAAAGTACATAATTATCCCCTTGTATATGGGGAATAGCTCAATCTTGCCTAAAAATATATCTCTAAAAAGCTCATAATCTGTCCCGTAATTATCCTGAAATGCCACCAGAATAAAGAATATAGATAAAAAAGCACAATATAGCAGCGGTCGGATTTCTCTGTGTTTTATAGAAAAACCGTATGCCAAAGCAGCGAAAAAATAAAATATAAAAATTGCGTATAAAGTGTACATATTTTAACTCATTGTCTATTTAGAGGTATTTTTCCTAACCCAAAGAGCTATCTCTCTAAATTTTAGATAGGCTTTTAATCCTAATAAATTATATATAATAACCCCGATCCTATCCTGCGTCTTAGAATTTTTATCTTTCAGCGCGATCATGGAGTTGTTTTTTATGATTTTATCCATTTTTATTAGCGCATCCTTGCTTAAATCGTCTAAATTATCCTTAAATTTATAAAAGGTCATAAATGCGTCTCTGAGCTTTCTGATCTCTATGGATTTTACAATATCTTTGTAATCACAGAAATATTTTTCTAGCTCGTCTAGGATATTAAATATAATTAAATCTTCAATATCGCCTTTGCTCGTCATGATAGAATTATCTCTTATAAAGTAAAAATAATCCTTCAGGTCGCAAAAAGCTATTTTGTCTGCTTTTGAAGCTATTATGGGCGTGGTCGCAAGGTCTTCGTATATCTGACCTTTTGGAAACCTAATGCCTGCAAATAACTCTTTTTTATAAATTTTAGCAACCGCACCGACATTATAAAATTTACCGCAAAATAGACTTTCTATACATTCTTTGGCTGTATGGATTAAAATAGGCTCATCATTTATACTTTTTTCATAAATTTTATCCTCACTGTCTTCATAAGCGCGCTTGATTGAGGTGATAGCCATATCCACATCGCATCTATCTATCAAGCAATATAAATTTTGTATATAAAATTTACTTACCCAGTCGTCACTATCTATAAAAGTTAAATATTCACCGCTTGCAATATCGATGCCTGCATTTCTAGCATCGCTAAGACCGCCGTTTTCTTTATGGATTACTTTTATACGCCCGTCTTTTAACGCATATTCATCGCAAATTTTAGAGCAGCCATCGGTACTTCCATCATCAACTAATATTATCTCTAAATTTTTATAAGTTTGATTTATGATGCTATCGATACATTTTCTAAGATACTTTTCGACATTGTATATAGGTACTATTGCGGATATCAAAGCCTCCTTCATAAATCCCCTTTATCGTTTAAAATTATTGCAGCGCCCAGTATGCATACTACAAAATATCCTATCCCGAGCCCAACCACTGTCCCTGCGGCACCATAAATAGGAACAAAATATAAATAAGCCGCAACAGCGCTGCCTAGGGCAAACCCCCATTTATAAATAAGGAGTTTACCCAACTTCATTTTAATTATATATAAATTTAAGGCCTCATTTAAAAATATAAGCGGCAAAATAAATAATAGATATCTAAAAATTTCTACTGCGTCGTTAAATTTAACTCCGAATATTAAGCTTATTAAAATTGGCGATAAAAAATACATCGCCATAGACGTAAAAAGCGCAATAGTAATCATACCGCAAGCAAGCAGCCATATATTTTTCTTTATGGTGTATAGTTCGTCAAATTTATAAACAAATAAAGGTGCAAATGATACCGCTATAATTGGCGCGATAGCAGTCACGCTACCAAAAAGCTGAATCGCCGAGGCATATAACCCTAAAGTCGTACCATCACTTAGATAACGCGTCGCAACAATATCCGCCCTCAAAAATATACACATAAAGCAGATACCTAGAAAAAATGGTAGTCCATCTTTAAGAAGGGGCAAAATTTTATTAAAATCAAATGTAAAGAATAGTTCTTTATTTAAAATCTTATAAACCCAAAGCAGACCTAGCGCCATGCAAATACTCTCCAGCGTATATGTAAGCGCATAAATATAGATATTAGTAACCCCTAGCCAAAATAACGATGCCAGAATAGTAATCTTGATGATCGTAAAACAGATATATAGCACGCTTCTATATTTTATCATCGTCTGAGATTGTAAAAAGGCCGTGACGATACCGAATGCTTCGTCTAACAAAATACAAAATCCGAGAATTAGAGCCAGATTAAACGCTTTTACATCATCACTAAAATATACGAATGCTAAAAAAGCGATATATGCTACTATGCAGAAAAATACCCTGATAAAAAAGCCGCTTCCCATTAAATATCTGCGCTGCATGGCGTCTGCGTTCGTAAGCCTAGGCACCATAATCTCTGCTGGATTAATATATGAAAGCGATTTGAAAATAACTACAAGCCCCAATAAATATTGAAAAATCCCATATTTTTCAATCCCTAAAACTCTGGCTAAAATCGACGCAGTCACAATACTGCCGCCGATCCTAATACCATGTTCGAACAGAAGCCAGGAAATATTTTTGATAAATTTTATTTTGTTGCTCATAGTTTTAAGCTCAAAATCCTTTAAAAATTTAGATCGTATGATTGTATCCAGCAAAAATTTAAAAGCAAATAAACAATATAAATAAATTATGCGGATTTAAATTCGCCTATAAATAAATTATTCAAAATCTAAAGTAATTGTAAAAGCAATAAAGCAATTAGGTAAACAACAGAGAGGTAGAAAGTTAATATGCTTAGACATAACAATCGCTGCCGCAGCCCGCTAAAACAAATATCGCGATGAGCGCAAGTAGAAATTTTTTCATAAGCTTCCTTAGTAAAAATTCATAAAATTTTACAAACCAAAGGAGAAGCCCAATTTACGCTTCTCCTTTATTTTATATATTCTTTCTTATTGTTCTTTTTTATATATTCTTTTTTATTGTTCTTTTTTAGATTTTTTAACCTTCTTTCCCGAAGCCTTTGACGAGCCGTTTTCTTTAGCATCATCGCTCATTTTATCCATAGAACCTTTAACTTTACCGCTCTGCTCATCCATAGAGTCCATATCCTCTTTTGCTTTCTCTGCCTTAGTATTTGCCTTAGCCTTAGCGGATTTAACGGTATCTTTGGCTTTTTTGTTTGCTTTAGCTTTTACGGATTTTAGATCGCTTATATCTGTTTGCCCGCTTACGGCAAGATCGTCCTTAATGGCTTCGAATCTCTTATCGCCTATGCCTTTAATATTTTTAATATCCTCGATATCTTTAAATTTATTATCCTTGCGGTAATCTATGATAGCCCTAGCTTTTGCCTCTCCGATACCCGGAAGCGCCATAAGCTCCTCTTTGCTTGCGGTGTTTAAATTTACGGCGGCTAGCATAAATGCAGGAAGCGATAGAAATAGTGCGGATTTAAATAGGTTTTTCATTAAAAGTCCTTTGAGGTTGAGATATCTGTATTGCCAAATAAAGCGTCTATTAGCATTGAGCGCTTTTATATACCTATCCCGCGTCAGTGGTCGGGGAGATATGCGCCTATAGCCATTACGCTACCTTGCAATACGATAAGATTATATTTGCAGCGGGCTTAAAGGGAGATAAATTTAATGGATATGTTGGAATTTTATCTACTTTAGTTTTGTTTGTTAGATACGTTAAATTTGAACTTGGTATTAAAAAGGCAGATAAATATATAAATTTATAGATGCGACTAGGATAGCGGATTTTCATGAAATTTAACCGCATTAATTACAGGGCTTGCTTTTTTATAGGACGCTTCATTTTATATAGGCAATAACTGTGAGCTGTTAGCCTTTCGCCAAAGCCATGAAGAGCTCTGTGCTATTACGGACCCAACCTCCAAGATAGGTAAAAATCAAACAGATAGATAAATTATAGATGAGATTAAGATGGCGGGTGCATTGCGGATAGGTAAAACCAAACAACATAGATAATAGATAAAATTTAGAAGTCTAAATTTAGCATCAAAGATAAAGATATTGAACCGGGATTGAGTTTTTAAATGATTAAACGATACGAAAAGCTAGAATTCTAACAAAGCCTGCAGCGACCTACTTTCCCCGTCCGAGTAACGGATAGTATCATCAGCCAGGACGAGCTTAGCTTCTTGGTTCGAGATGGAGCAAGGCGTTTCCTCGTCTGTATAGCCACAGGCAGTGTTAAATAAGGGATTGCTTTTATTGTTTGATAGTAATATTATAATACTGCGCATACCTTACGAGCTTTAGCCGCATAGCATACAAGCTTTCCTCGTTCCTGCCTATTCGCCTCATATTTAAAAATACTTCGTAATCTAATTTAGATTAATCGTAGATTACGGATATCTTTTATAATCTCTTATTTAACACTGCGTTCATCGTTAAAGTCAGATCTTGTTTTATAAAAACAAAAGTTGATAAGGTATAGTAAAAATTTACTATTTCGAATTGAGAACTAATTTTTTGCTAGGCGAGGCAAACGAGCAAAGACGAGGGAGCATACGTATGGTATGTGACCGAAGTCTGCAGCGAAGTTTAACGAAGCATAGTGAAAAATTAGGAATCAATTTTATCCTTAACAAGGAAGTAATGCTTAAAAGATAAGCAAACGAGCTATTAGTACCGGTCAGCTAAAGGACTTTCATCCATTACACATCCGGCCTATCAAACTAGTAGTCTACTAGAGCTCTTAAAAGAAGATTCATCTTGGAGTCGGCTTCGAGCTTAGATGCTTTCAGCTCTTATCGCATCCCGACTTAGCTACCCGGCGGTGCTCTTGGCAGAACAACCGGTACACCAGTGGTCGGTTCAACCCGGTCCTCTCGTACTAGGGTCAACTCTCCTC
>CAUQNJ010000006.1:0-76263 GCA_963519515.1 uncultured Campylobacter sp.
TTTTGCCCGCCTATCATATGAATAAAAAGCACTGGATCAGCGTAAATTTAAGCTCCAAAATCGCGCCCGAGCAGGTCTTTGACCTCGTCGATCTTAGCTTTGAGCTGACTTTATAGAAGCTGCGCAGCTTCGCTCACGTGATTACTCTTGAAAATAAAGCGCCGCTAAATGGCTAAATTTAAAGCTCTAGGCGCATAAGACTAAATTTCACCGCATTGGGTTTTGCAAAACACAGCCTACGTAAATTTTAAAATCCGATAGACGCTCAAAAACAATAAAAGCCGCAAGGGTGAATAGAATTTTTCGTCTCATAAGATCACCGTATCCGGCAAATTTTAACGAGCAAATCGACAATAAGCAAATTGATAAACGTGATAAATTTTTAAAATTTTGGATATACTACCGATTTTTAAGGAGAAAAGATGAAAATAGATACCCTAATCGTAAAGGGCATAGAGGCTAAGTCCAACCCCCACAACGCGGTGATTCCACCGATATATCTAGCCAGCACCTTCGTGCAAGAAAGCCTGGATGATTTCGGCAAATACGCCTATTCACGCGGCGCAAATCCTACGCGCAACGCCTTCGAGGAACTTTTCGCAAAATTTGAAGGCAGCAAATACGCCTTCGCGCTAGCCTCGGGTATGGCAGCTACGAGCGCTGCATTCGCGCTACTTAAAAGCGGCGATCGCGTGCTGTTAAATAATAACGTCTACGGCGGCACCTATCGCTACGTAAGTGGAATTTTTAAAAATCAAGGGATCAATTACGACTTGGTGGACGATCTAAATTTGATCAGCGAAATTCCGAGCGACGTCAAAATGGTCTTCATCGAAACGCCCTCAAATCCGCTTTTGCGAGTAACCGATATTGAGCGCATCAGCGAGCTCGCGCATAAAAACGGCGCGCTTGTGGTTATGGATAATACCTTTTTGACCCCATATTATCAGCGCCCGCTAGAGCACGGCGCAGACGTCGTGGTTTATAGCGCGACCAAATACATAGGCGGGCATGCCGATCTGATCGCCGGCATCGTTACGACGAATGACGACGAGCTTGCCGCAAGAATTCAGTTTATGAAAAACACTCTGGGCGCGACGCTATCGCCTACCGACGCGTATTCGCTCATACGCGGGCTTAAAACGCTAAGCGTACGCTTCGACCGCCAGAGCGAAAATACGCTAAAGATAATAGAATTTTTACGCGGCAATCCTGCGGTAGAGGCGGTAAATTTTGCAGGCTCGCATTCGGCTAACGAAAAAGAGATACAAAATCGCCAAGCTAGCGGCATCGGAGCGGTCATCTCGATAGTGCTTAAGCCGCAATACGACTATAAAACCTTTGCGCGCAGCCTTGAGCTATTTGATCTAGCCGTGAGCCTGGGCGGCGTAGAAAGCCTGATCTGCCACCCCGCGTCGATGACGCACGAGAGCTATCCGCGCGAGCTGCAAGAGCGCATCGGCATCAGTCAAAATTTGCTGCGCCTAGCCATAGGTATTGAAAACGCGGACGATCTCATAGCGGACCTTGCCGCCGCGCTAGAAAAATCTAAAAAATAGGCGGCGCGAATTTTACGTAAGCTTGTGGAATTTTATGCAGGCTTGTAAAATTTACGCGCGCAGAATTCATACCAAAATTTAGTCCGAAATCCTTATAGCTTCGCTCGTGAGGCTATAAGGGCACTCATCTTTACGAGCCGTCGGTTTAAAAAGGCTCGCCGATCATTTCATTTTCTAAAAATTCCTTTTCGCAAAACCTATGTCTATTTTCTCGCGGGCTAAATTTTGTATGAATTTTCACTCGTTAAATTTCACAATGCGCGCGTATAATCCGCTAGCCGCTCAGTATAAATTTGACGCGATCAAATTTATCAAACAAGCAAATTTAGGCTCCGTCTTGCTCAAAATTTAAAATTCCGCGCGCCGTTTAAATTCCGCTTAAAATTTTAGCCGCTTTAAATTTAGCGGAGTTACTTCAGCTCGCCCCAGCGCTTGGCGATGTTTAGGCTCGTCTTTAAGGGCACGTTCAGGCTCGCCGCACTTTGCATAATCTCTTGCGCGCGCTCGCCGAAGCTCTGCGCCGCCTCGTCCCGCACCTCGAAAATCAGCTCGTCGTGGATCTGCAATATCAGCCGCGCCTCATCATTTAGCAGCGGCGAAATCTCAACCATCGCCTTTTTGATGATGTCGGCGGCGGAGCCTTGAAATTTCGTATTCACCGCCTCGCGCTCGTAGCTCGCATAGACCATATTGTTGCGCGCGTTTGCGAAGTCGAAGTAGCGCCTGCGCCCAAAAAGCGTACTTACGTAACCGCCTTCTTTCGCGTCCGATTTTATGCTCTGCAAAAACTCCTTGATCGTAGAAAACGCCGCGAAATAGCGCTCGATATAGCCCTTCGCCTCTGCGCGCGCGATGCCTAGGCTGTCGCTTAGCTTGCCCGCGCCCATGCCGTAGATGAGGCCGAAATTTATGCTCTTTGCGATCGTGCGATGCGCGGGCTGCGCGTCGCCGAAAATGCTGATCGCCGTGCGCGCGTGAATGTCCTCATCCGCCCTAAACGCCGCCAAAAGCGCAGGATCGCGCGAAAAGTGCGCGAGCAGGCGCAGCTCGATCTGCGAGTAATCAAGCGAGATCAGCGAGTAACCCTCGTCTGCTAGGAAGCAGTCCCGCACGTCCTTCGCAAACGTGCCGCGCGCGGGGATATTTTGCAGGTTCGGATTTTTGCTCGCTAGCCGCCCGGTAGCCGTGCCGGTCTGCAAGAAATTCGATCTGACGCGGTTTTGCGGATCTGCAAGGGCAAGCTGTAGCAGCGGCTCGCAGTAGGTGCTTTGCAGCTTAAACAGCTCGCGGTAGTCTAAAATTTTATCCACCGCGGGATGCAGCGCCGTAAGATCCTTCAGCACGCTTTCGTCGGTGCTATAGCCTGTTTTCGTGCGTTTTGCGGCAGGAAGCCCTAGCCGCTCGAAAAGCACGGCGCCGAGCTGAGCGGGAGAGTTGATATTAAACTGCTCGCCGCAAAGCTCGTAAATTTCATCCGTGAGCGCCCGTAGGGACTTTTCGTTGCGCCCGATTAGGCTCTTTATCATCTTCGCGTCGATCTTGATGCCGCATCTTTGCATCTGCCAAAGCACCCTCACGAACGGGAACTCAAGCTCCTGCGCGAGCTTAAAAAGCGCAGGCTCAAGTAGCTGCTTGAGCTTAAAATACAGCCTCAGCGTCACCCACGCATCCTCGCTTGCATAGATCGTAGCGGCATCCAGCTCCACGGAGGCGAAGGTCTCGCCCTTTTTGACGACGTCGCCGAAATGCACAGTCTCATACCCAAGATACCGCGGCGAGATAGAGTCCATCCCCACGGCGTTTGCGGGATCGAGCAGCCACGCTAGCACCATCGTATCGGCAAAGCGCGCAGCAGGCTCGATATTAAAATTATTTTTCACGATCTCAAAATCGTATTTTAAATTTTGCCCCACGACGTAACCGCGAAACAACGAGCCGATCGCGGCCTTTGCGGCATCCGAAGAAATTTGAGCCGGAGCGCCCAAATAGCTATGCGCGAGCGGGACGTAATAGGCGCGCTCCTCGTTAAACGCAAACGAAAAGCCCACGATCTTGGCGCTTTTGCTATCGACGCTAGTGGTTTCCGTATCGAAGCTCACCAAGGTCTCTGCGTCGATACTCTCGCATAGCCTCGCAAGCTCCGCGGCATCTGTAATGCAAATAGGCTCAAATGGCGTTTTAAAAGCGCTCTCGGAATTTTGTCCGCCGCAAGAGGAGCCGCCTGAGATAGAATTTTGCCCGTCTAGCCCCCCTACGGCAGCGTCCAAGATAGATCCGCCGCGAGACGCCTCTACGCAGGAGTCCTTCCCGCCCGCGCCCAAAACGGAGCTTTTTGTGCTTGCGCCTTTACCCTCGCTCCAAAGATCAAGTCCGTTCTGCTCTTGCAGGTTTAACGCTGAAAGAAGCCTATTTAGCGCGTAGTCTTTTAAAATTTCGCGGATTTTAAAAAACGGATTTTGCTGCGGAAATTTCGCGTCCTCTAAAGGCGGGATTTCCAGCTCGTCGTAAAGCGTAGCCAGGCGCTTGCTTATGTAGGCGCTCTGCTTTCCTTCTATCAGATACTCGCGCTGTTTGTTTTGCGGCAGGCTGTCTAAATTTGAATAGATCCCATCGAGCGAGCCCCATTCGTCTAAAAGCTTCTTCGCTCCCTTGTCGCCGATGCCCCGCACGCCCGGGATATTATCGGCGCTGTCGCCGCAGATCGCCAAAAAATCCACGATCTGCTCGGGATAGACGCCGTAGCGCTGCAAGCACTCGTCTCTGCCGTAAAGCATCTTTTTGCCGTGGCTGTAAATTTTAACGTTTTCGCCGATGAGCTGATACAGGTCCTTGTCGGAGGTAACGATGTTGATTTTATGCGTGGCGCCGTGCTTTTTAACGACGCTTGCGATGAGATCGTCCGCCTCGTAACCCTCGCGTCCGAGCGAGTAAAGCCCCATCTTTTCGATCATCTCGATGCAGACCGGCAGTTGCTGCAAAAGCGCGGGCGGCGGGGCTTGGCGGTTAGTTTTGTAGTTGGGATCGATATCCGAGCGGAAGGTCTTGCCCTTGCTATCCAGAGCGAAGATTATATAATCGCTCTTAAATTCCTTCGAAAGATTTGCGATGAAGCTCGCAAACCCGCTCACCATGCCGCTGGGTTTGCCGTCTTTGGTCTTAAGCCCGCTCATAGCGTAGTAGAGCCTGAAAAAAAAGCCGAACGTATCGATGATCGTGATGGTCTGCATAATGGTCCTCGGATTTAGAATTTTAACGCGTAGTGTATTAAAATTCGGCTAAATTTACAAATTCCAAATAGGACTTGATCTGCCTCATTTCAAAATTTTAAAATTTACTATATAATCGCGCGAAATTTTAAAAAAAGGACCCGGTATGGATTTTTTCACAGACTGGCAGGAGTTCGACGCGGCGGGCGCCACGGTGAAATTTTACAAAAAATCGCAGGGCGGCGTGGAGTACATCGGCTTTGATTCGCGCAAATGCGTTCCGCCCGAGCCTATGGTAAATGCGCTGGTGGCGCTAAATTTCGTAAAAGACGAAACCAAAAAGGTCGTCATGGTCAATCATAAATTCCCGATGGGGCTGATCCCAAAAATCGAGTCTAAATTTGACATTGCCCGCGAGGATCTGGACGGCGACGCGGTCAAGCTCACCATCAGCCTAAAACCCGGCGCGGTCAATGAGGGCTTCGATACCGACGCGAAGTGCCACGGCTAAAGGGCTTTAAAATTTAGATGAATATCACGACCTTTTCGCCGCCGTTTCGCATAGTAGGCGGCTATTTCATCTGCGGCTTTATCTTTTTGCTGCTAAGCGCGGCGAGCTTTTTAAAGGCCGATTTCGGCGCGATCCAAGCGCCGCAGACGGCGAGTTTTTTTCACGTATTTTTGCTGGGTTTCGTAATCAGCATAATCATCGGAGCGCTCTATCAGCTTACCTCCGTCATCATCCAAAAAGAATTTTTCACCGTCAAATTTGCGTTTTTAAATCTCTTTGCTTACGCTGCGGGCGTGGCTCTGCTAAGCGCTGGATTGCTGCTTTCAAATGTCGCATTGATGCACGCAGGCGGCGGCGTTTTGCTGCTTAGCCTATTTTATTTTACGATCTGCTACGCGCTAAGCTTCATCGGCACGCCCAAATGGAGCTTTCCCGCCGTAGCGCTTGCGATTTCGGCTGCGTTTTTAGCCGTAGGGATCAGCCTTGGCTTCGCGCTCGTGCTAGCGCTTAGCGGCGTGGAGATTTTCGGAGTGTATTTTTCAGAAATTTTATCCTATCACATATACTTCGTGCTGGGCTTTGTGTTTTTCGTTATCGTAGGTGCCGCGTGCGTGCTGCTGCCGATGTTTAGCCTGGCGCACGATCTAAGCTTCGCACTAGCAAAAGCTTCGCTGGCGCTGTATCTGCTCGCGGGGCCGTTTTTGTTAAAAGACTTTGGAATTTTCATCGCCTTTGCCGCGCTTGCGAGCTTTGCGGCTCAGGCGATCTATATCCTAGCCAGGCGCGTGCGAAAAGCGATAGATTATTGGAATTTAAACGTCTATATCTCGCTGGCGGCTTTGGGATTTAGCGCGGCATTTTGGCTCGCGGATCGTGCGGATGCGGCGGCGTTTTGGCTGCTATACGGCTTTTTGTTCGCCTTCATCGTCGCGCACCTTTATAAAATCGCGCCCTTTCTCATCTGGTACCACTACGTCTCGCCCTTCGTCGGCAAGCGCAAAATCCCTATGCTAGATGATATGATAATCAAAAAGATCGCCTACGCAGCCTGCGTGCCGAACGTCTTAGCGCTTGCATGCGCGGGCCTTGGAGCGCTAACGCCCGCGGTTATCTTGCAAGCGGCAAGCATAATTTTGGTGCTAATCAACACCGTAAATATCTTTAACTACATAAAATTCGGAGAGGAAAAATGAAAGTAACGAAAGAGCAAGTTTACGACGCGCTTCGCGCCGTGGTGGACCCTGAGGTGGGTTTTGACGTCGTGTCGCTGGGGCTCATCTACGATGTCGCCGTGGACGACGAAAACAACGCCAAAGTCACGATGACGCTATCGACTCAGTCGTGCCCGCTGCATGAGATGATGGTGGAATGGGTGCGCGCGGGTGCCGAGAGCGTGGATGGTATCGGCGAGGTGGAGATTGATCTGGTTTTTGAGCCGATGTGGAATATCGACATGGCGGAGGATCACGTCAAAGAGGCTCTGGGGCGATTTTAGGGCTCGCGCAGGGCCGCTTCCGCGGATGTCGGGGCGCGCTTTCCGCGGATCGGTCTAGACGCTGCACGGATAGCCGCTAGAGTACTTTTGCGGATTGCTCAGGACGCTGCACTCGTCGTAGGGCGCTTCTACATATCGCCTCGGTCGTTGCACGGATTGTCGGGGCACTTTTCTGCGAATCGCTCGAAGCGCTACGCGAGATACTGGAGCATTGCATGAAATGTCTTGGTGCTGCACTAAATTCTAAAGCGATGCGTGGATCACTGGGATATTGCACGAAATTCCGGAGCGCTACGCAGATAGCTGGGCATTCTTGCTCCGGCGCGATTCTCGCCGCCGTTTTAAATTTACGCGATCTGAAATTTAACTCAATTAAATTTTGCCACGCCGTTTGATTATCGCTTGGTTATCAATTTGCACGATAAAAAATTTAGCCGCACAACCGCGATTTGACGAGCGCCATCAAACGATTTGTCGCTTGCAAGATACCGCGCGGCGCAAATGTTTTGAATTTCACCGCTCCGCCCGTGTATCTCCTGCGCCAAGTTCACTTGCCTACTTTCCCGTCTGTTTAGCCACCTTACAATCCGCTTGCCCGTCCGCAAAATACCGCCGCACGATGCGAATCATAATTTAAATTTTGCCGCAAGAGCCGCGCATAACGCCACAAAGTCTTGCAAACCGCGCAATAAAATTTTAAAAAACCGTGGAATTTAAATCACTTTGTATATAAGCCCATAGCCAGAAAATCTCACGACAAGCATTAAAATTTCAACCCAAAAGACAAACCAAACCCGCTCATCGCAATTATTCCGCGCAACCGCTCCGATTTGTATTCGCACGTTTGATTAAAATTTTCGCAAATAGGCGTAACGCGGCTAAATAAAATTAAAGCAGATCCGCAAATGCACGGCAAGCGGTTAAATTTAAAGCTAAATTTAGACGAAATTTACGGCGAAAATTGCGGGTTTCGCGAGCTTTTTAAGGCTTCCTTTAAGCATTATCAAATTATCGGCGCCGGAGATTTTAAGAGTGGAATTTTCAAAGCTAAATTCTAAATTTTTCAGCGCGTTTTCGCTTAAGAGGCGCGCAAGCTCCAAAATATAGCTCAGCCAGGCAAGCTTGGCGGCGTCCGGCAAAATCGCGCTCAAAGGCGCGAACGTAGCTCCCAGCTCACGCTTTCCGTGCATCGAGATGATAGCGGCTATTAGCGCCTTTTCTTTATGCGTCGTGCGGTAGTTCAGCCCGCCGAGCACCATATCCGCGCTGGTTTCGTGCTTGGCGTAAAAGCCGATAGCCCGCCCGATCTCGCAAAGCGATGCCGCGGTCTGAAGAATTTTAATATATTTTTCATTCAAGCCGTGTAGCGGCGATAGCGTGCAAAACAGCGCCTTTGCGAACTTCGGAGCCTCGCTAGGCTCGGAAGCGAAGCGATCTTTGAGGCTTCTTAGGCTTGGATTAAAGCCTCTAGGCAGGTTTGCGCCGCGCAGAATTGAGCTTAAAAACGCCCCCTCTCGCACTCCTACGCCGCTGGTGATGATCTTTTTCGCTCCCAGGCGCCTTACGATCTTATCAAAGATGATGGCGCCCTCTCTGATCGTGTCGTAACGGTCCTTTTTGATCGGGAATTTCGCCAAATCAAGCGTCTTTGCGCTCATTAGCTTGGCAAAAAACGACGCGTATTTTTCATAATCGTAGCTGAAATTGTGTACGATCTTTAGCGGGTGGTTTTGCAGGCTCATCACGGCGCCGGAAAGCGCTCGCGCGGAGCCGCCCATTACGATTAAATTTTGCGTGCGAAACTCGGCGCCGAGCTGCGAGATCGCGCTGTTTATGTATTTCTCCAGCCCCTTCGTGTCGCCGCGGTCGAAAAACAGCTCTTTTAGCCGCACCGTGCCTAAATTTAGAGAAATTTTATTTTCTATCCTGCCGTTTTTGATGTAAGCAAGCTCGGTCGAGCCGCCGCCGATGTCCAACGTAACGCCCTCGGAAAAGTCGCTAAGCAAATTCTGCGCCGCATAAGCACCCAGATACGCCTCCGTCTGCCCGTCTATCTTGCGGATCGTGATGCCCGTTTGCTTGCGGACAAGATTTATAAACTCGCTCCCGTTCGGCGCATCGCGAAGCGCGGAGGTACCGATACAAAGCACGCGCTTGGCCTTGTAATTGCATACGAGGGTTTTAAATTTTTTAAACGCCAGCAGGCATTTTTGCATCGCTTCGAGAGTTAAAATTCCGCCGTTTTCGTAAGCGCCCTCGCCTAGGCGGATCTTGATCTTGTGCTCGGCCAAAATGAAAAACCCGAGCCTGCTCGTGCGCTCGAAAATCACGGCTCTGGCGGAATTTGAGCCCAGATCTATGACGGCGACGCGCTTGGGCATTTAAATTTCCATATGGACGTGTTTGTATTTCAGCTCGTCTGCCGTCTCGATATTATCGGGGTCGGTGATGATACACTCGACGGGACAAACCACGATGCAAGCGGGCTCGGAGTAGTCCTCGACGCATTCGCAGCATCGATCGGCATCTATGATGTAAACCGGCTCATCCTCAAAAATAGCTTCATTAGGGCACTCCTCGCGACACGCGTCGCAGCAGATGCATTCTTTCGTAATCAATAATGACATATAACCATAACCTTTGAAAAAAATTATGGCGTTTTTATACCATAAAAAGCTTCATTTTGTTTTAAAATAGCGAAATTTCGGATTGTTTTTTAAATTTTTCAGCGGAAGTTTGAAGCTCGCTACGATCAGATGGCGGGATTGGTCGTTTTTAAGATCCACTTGCGCGCCCATCGCTTGTGCTGCGTTTTTGGCTAAAAATAGCCCGAGCCCGGCTCCGGGCTTGCCGCCGTAGCGCTTAAAAGGGGCGAAATAATCGATCTCTTCGTTAAGCGGCTCGCCTTTGTTTGCGACCCGCACGAT
The DNA here is from genome assembly GCA_963519515.1 of uncultured Campylobacter sp. GTDB lineage: Bacteria > Campylobacterota > Campylobacteria > Campylobacterales > Campylobacteraceae > Campylobacter_B. The sequence continues at coordinate 9,699 of CAUQNJ010000006.1, forward strand.
GAAATTTCCGTCTGAAATTTCGCTCTCGATCAGTACCTTTTCGCCGTCCGGAGAAAATTTTATAGCGTTTTGGACGAAATTTTGAATCACGTGCATAAAAAGGCTTTTCTGTACCGAAATATCAAGCTTTTCTGGGCTTAAGTTTAGCTCGACGTCCTTTGAAACGGTGCGCGCCAAGATCGTGAAATTTACGCAGAGCTCCTTAAGATAAGCGATCATATCAGTCTGCTCGGGCGCCTCGAACTGCGCCCCCTCCTGCCGCCCGATCTCCAAGATCGAGCTGATCATCTTATTCATACTATCGATCGAGTCGTTATTGTTTTTAAGCGCCTCGATATATTTCTCGCTCTCGCGCGGCTTAATTAGCGTGACTTCGTTTTTGGTTTTCATCACCGCCAGCGGAGTCTTAAGCTCGTGCGCGATGCCGATAAAAAGCTCTTTTTGATATAAAATGAAGGTTTCAATGCGCTCAAGCAGGCGGTTTATGCTGTTTGAAAGCGGGCTAAATTCGCTTGGAATTTCGGCTCCGTCGATAGGTTTTAAAAATTTTTCATCCACCGAAGCGAGCCTCTGGCTAATCGTTTTAATCGGCATTAGCAGCGTGCGAGAAAGAAGCATCGCGTAAAACACCACCAAAAATATCATCACTAAATTTACCAAAATAATATCTGCGAGTATCTGATTTACGATATCGGTGTAGAGGCTTACATCGGTTTTAATGCTTAAAATTTTATCTTTGCCGTAGGGGTAGTGCAGCTGCAAATAGCTCCTGCCGCCTTCGGAGCTTTCGATAAATTTAGGCTTATTCAGCCCTCCGTTTTCGATGATTTTACTCTCATATTCACCCGCGGTGTCTTGCAGAAAAGATGAAATTTTATCTATCGGCACGGAGGCTTCCGAAATTTTTTGAGCTCTTACGAGAAGGTTTTGTACGGGGGTTTCGAAGATGGTAATTCTCATATAATTATAGAGCATTACCGAAAAAACGACAATTAGCATCAATGAAGCGGATGCTAATTGTATGACGAAGCGGACTCTTAGGCTTTTTGTGGAAAGCAAAATCTATATCCGCGTCTGCGAACGGTCTCGATCGTAGAGATATTTAGAGGCTTATCCATTTTCTGGCGAATTTGATTGATCGCGACTTCGATGACGTTCGGCGTAACGAGCTCAGGCTCCTCCCAGATAGCGTCTAATAGCTGTTCTTTGCTTACGATCTGATCGCTATGGCGCGCCAGGTGAGTTAGCACCTCAAACGGCTTGCCCTTCAGCTCGATCTCTTGACCTAGATAGGTGATCTTCTCCTCGTCCGGATCAATGATAAGATCGTCGATTTTGATGATATTTGAGCCGCCGAAGCGAAGTCTAGCCTCAAGGCGCGCTACCAAAATATCAAAATCGAAAGGCTTTTTGATAAAATCATCCGCGCCCGCGCGAAGTGCCTTTATTTCGCTTTCTTTATCGTCTTTTGCAGATAGCACGACGACCGAGGTTCGCGCAGATTTTTGCTTAACAAGAGCGATGAGATCAATACCGTTGCCGTCAGGAAGCATCCAATCGGTCAGCACTAAGTCGTAATTTCGAATACCCACGTAATACTCGGCGTCTTTGAAACTTTCCGAGCTGTCCGTCTGATACCCAAACTCCGCTAGCCCCTCCGCTATCGTCTTGTTTAAAGTTACCTCGTCCTCGACTATTAAAATTCTCATTTAATTTCCTTACCTTAAAATTTTGCGGCGATTTTAACATATTTTAAGCAAAATTTCAAGTTTTTTTAAAGAAATTTTAAAATTTTATTTCGATTTCCGCGCCGACGTTTGCGTCTTGTAAAATTTCGGGTTTTAAAATTTTCATATAAAAATAATCCATAGAGCGAAATTTTGAGTGAAACTCCTGCGCGAAGTATTTTAGCGCGTCCTCTACGAGGCGAAATTTTTTCTCGCGGAATTCCGCTTTGATATATTCGCAAACTCGCGCATAGTCGATAAACTCCTCCGCTCCGAACTTCGCCCACACCCACACGCGCTGCTCGCGCTTGCGCTCAAAATCTAGCGTCCCGATTATCGCGCCGAATTCCAGCTTTTCTATTAAAATTTTAATCATACTACGCGCTTTTCCTCGCCCTTAAGCAATCTTGCGATATTCGGCGCGTGTTTATAAAATACGATGAAAACTATCAGAAAGATCGGCGCGTGGGTATTGATGCCCGGCATCTGCGGATGGATCAAGTAGCTTGCAATGACTAGCGCGAGCGCCGCTGCAAGCGAGGCTACGGATGAAATTTTAACCGTCTTGCCGACTATAAACCAAACGGCAAGCGCGATTATGATCTCGATGGGGATAAAGCAGGCAAGCACGCCGGCTCCCGTCGCAATGCCCTTGCCGCCGTTAAATTTTAGATACGGGCTGAAGCAGTGTCCTACCACCGCAAAGACCGCCATGCCCCACAGCACGTTTTCATCAAAGCCCAAAGCCCGCGCGATCAGTATCGGAAGGACGCCCTTTAGCGCGTCGCAAGCAACGGTGAGGATCGCGAGCTTTTTTGCTTTTTTCGGATCGCGAGTTTTGAGGACTCGAAGGACGTTGGTAGCGCCTATGGAGCCGCTGCCCTCGCTTTTGATATCCACGCCGCCGAGGTATCTGCCGATCAAAAGCCCAAAGGGGATCGCAGCGATCAGATACGCCGCGACGTAGCACCAAAAATTAGGCGCTGTAACGATGCTAAGTAAAAATTCTAAAATTCCCGATTTTTTCATAAAATCCCTTTAACTCTTCCAAAGCAGTGAAATTTTCTCGTCGTAAATGTCCGTTTTCTTCGGCGCGATTTCCTTCGTTTCAAGCTTGATATTTTTTAGATCCAGGCTCTGTTTTAGCGCGTCCACTTCGGCCTCAAATTTCTGCGTAAGCACTTCCAGCTCCTCTTGCAGCGCGCTTAGGCTGTTTTGTGCATTTTTGGCTTCGCTTCGTTCGTTTAAAATTTTATGCGCGCTTTTAGCCCCGCTGATCGCTTTGGAGATGTTGCCGGCGCTACGCGAGCGGCCCAAAAACGCGCCCAAGATCGCTCCGCCTATGCTTAGCGCGGTATCTACGCCGCGGCTTAGCACGTCGCTCTTTTCCTTCTCATATTTTTCGCTAGCGCGCGAAATTTTATCCTCAAGTCGTGCCTTTTCCTTTTCAAATTTAGCCGCGATCTCGTCGGTTTTCGCCTCTAAAATTTCATTCGCCTTATCGCTTAGGCGCACAAAAAACTCCTCCCTGCTCTCGCCCGGTTTTGAGAGCAGATCAAGCGCGCTAAAAAGTTCTAACTTTTCGTTGCGGTAGATCCACTCCTTAAAGCCTTTAAGCTGAGTGTTTAAATTTTTTGCTCCCGCGATGAAGCTAGGAAGCGCGCCGTAGCTGGAGCCCACCTGCTCCTGTGCGCTTAAATTTGCGACCTCTCGCGTGCTGGCCTCGCCCCAATCTATTTCGCCCCCGTCCGAAAGCGAAAGCAAAAAGGAGCGCTGCTGCGTAAAATCTACCCCCTTGTCGCAAAATCGCATCTTTGCGCTTGCATACAGATACGGGCTTAGCTCAAGACCCGCGCCGTAGCTGTAAAGCTGCGAAATTTCAGCAGAAACTACCGGCTTGGCGGCGCCGGCGGATTTAACGCCTTGCGCGGCGCCGGATGAAATTTCAGCCTTTTTGTATTTCGTTAAATTTGAAATTTGCTCGTTGCTTAAAGGACCCTTTAAATAGCTTAACGCAAAGCGCGTCTCGATCACTCGCAGCACGTCCTCGTTGATGTTTTTTACCAAAAAATTTCGCTTTTTAAGGTTTGAAATTTTCTCCATCAGTACGCTTTTGTCGATCGGATTTGAACCGATGCCGCTTAGGCCGCTGATAACGCGCTCCTTATCTTGCGCGGTCTGCAAGCGTCCGATAAACCACGTACCGATATTGCTAAGCCCCTTATAATCGAGATCGACCGGGTTTTGCGTCGATAATACGCAACCAAGTCCGAATGCGCGAGCCTGCTTCAGCAGCGTAAGCATCGGGGTTTTGCTCGGCGGATTGCCGTTTGGCGGGAAGAAGCCGTAAATTTCATCCATATAAAGCACGGCGCGCAGCGAGCTCGTACCGCTTGTGGTGCGCATCCATTTAATCATCTCGCCCAAAAGCAGCGTGACGAAAAACATCCTCTCATCGTCGTTTAGATGCGCGATGGAAAATATATTCGCCCGCGCCCTGCCGTTTTCGTCAAAGAGCATCTTGGCGATATTTAGCCGCTCGCCCTCGCACCAAAGCTTAAAGCTCGGGCTTGCGATGAGCGCGTTAATCTTCATCGCAAGCGCCATTCGCTTATCGCTCGGAAAGAAGGTATTAACGTCGAAAACGCCGATCTTATCGAAAGGCGGATTGCCGATCTGCGCGATGAGATCTACCACGCTCACCCCCTCGCCTCTACCAAAATGATAGGACAGAATTTGGCTGATCAGCAAAAATTCCGGCGAGCTGAGATTATCGCTGCTAATCCCTGCAAGGCTTAGCACGCTAGTGGCGATACCGCCGATATAGTTATTCAAATCCTCTTCGTTTAAGCCCTTCGGCGCCTCGAAGTCGCTTAGCAGGCTGATTCCAAGACCCGCGCTTGATTTGGGCGTATAAATTCTAAAATCGGCGCTGTTTTTCAAAAGTTCCACTCGCGCCAGGTCTTGATACGAGCCCTCGATCCCCTCGCGCCAGGTATTTGCGGTCTGCTCGGCATACTCGCGCACGCTAAGGCCTTTGTTTTGTGCCTCGGACTCGTCGATATAGGGCTCAAAATCCTCAGCCCTCATCTGAGGAAAGGTAAGAGCCAAATTCGTTAAATCGCCCTTCGGATCGATGATGATGGATGGGATATTATCGATCGCGGCTTCCTCTAACAGCGTGATGCCAAGGCCCGTCTTGCCGCTGCCGGTCATTCCGATGATAAGCGCGTGGGTCGTCAGATCCTTGTTTTTATACAAAAACGGCTCGCTGTTTTCAATCCCCAGATAAAAAAGCTTTAAATTTTCTTGTAAGCTCTTCACGTAAATTCCTTAAATTTTAGATCGGGCGCCATTATATCATTTAAATTTTTAAATTTAAATTTGCTACAATGCGTGCCAAATCAGGAGAAATACAGGTGTTAAAGGAAAAAATCAAAAATAAAAAGAGCGGAATTTTACTCTACGGCATAGTTCCGCCCAAAATCAGTTCCACCCCGGAGGATCTCGCGCGCCTTAGCGAGCTACGCTCGCAGCGCATCAACGGCTGCGAATGCGACGGCATCATCATCTACGATCTGCAAGACGAAAGCGCCCGTACGCAGGAAAAGCGCACGTTTGAATTCTCCCACACGATCGATCCGGCGCTTTATTACGAGCAGTATCTGCGCACCGATAAAGAAGCGATCATCTACCGCGCCGTGGGCAAATACGACGAGGAGGAATTTCGCAAAATTTTAAAACACAAGGCGAGCGAGCTCGGCGTTTTCGTGGGCGCAAGCTCAAAAGACGAAGAGTGCAAGCTACATTTAAGCCGTGCCTATGAGATAAAAAACGAAGCGGCACCGCATCTTTGCGTAGGCGGTATCTGCATACCCGAGCGCCACGAAAAGAACCGCGACGAACACCTCAAAATCGCGGAAAAAACGGCGAGCGGTTGCGAGTTTTTTATCACTCAGGCGGTTTACAACGTGCAAAACGCTAAAAATTTCATCGACGATTACGCCGCTTTGGAGTGTGAGAAAGTGCCTATAATCTTTACTTTCACGCCGTGCGGCAGCCTCAAGACGCTTGAGTTTATGAAGTGGCTAGGCATCTCGATACCGGAGTTTTTGCAGCAGCGGCTGATAAACAGCGTCGATATCTTGCAAAGCTCGGTGGCGCTGTGCGTGGAGATGTTTGAGTTCATCTACCGATACGCCATGGCAAAAGGGGTGAGCGTGGGCGCAAATGTGGAGAGCGTAAGCACCCGCCGAGTCGAGATAGAGGCGGCGCTTGTCATGCTAAAAGAGATCAAAGGCATCATCGAAAAGCATGAAATTTAAAATTTTGTCTCTTTGAAATTTTAAAATTTTATCGCCAGGCGGCAAATTTTAAATGGTTTCGGATTAAATTTTAAAAGCTAAATCTAAATTTGATCCATATAAAATTTGGATTTAAAATTTATGCAAAATCGCCGCGAAACGCACTCTCGCGTTCGACGTCCGCGATCTGCAAGTGCGATATTCGTACAAAATCTTCGAACGCTCGCAGCGGCGCCAAGCTTCTCTGTTCCGTCAAATCAAGAAATCTCGGTAGCTCGCGCAAAGTGTGCCGACCCACTCGGGCTTTTAGCTTGACGCAATTGTCTCGTCCCGCTCGCTACTATCTATGTCAAAATAACAACCTTTTATCTTTTTAGAAAATATTTCGTAGTTAAGGGCGAGGATAAGCAAAATTTGTAGCCAAATCGACATAAATAAGACCTCCTCGCTTCCATAGCTATCGCCTCTCTTGGCGCTCTGCACGCAAGTACTCGCCTCAGATCCGCCGTAGTTAAATTTGAAAAGCATCGACAGCGTTTGTATGCTGCTTTTGGTTTGAAAAAGCCTGTCGCTAAAAGTAGCACAAGCATCCAAGCTAACGCCGTTTTATTATCTTGCGCAGAAACTAACGCACAAAGCGGCAATATGATTTTTTTAATCTTAATCCGTATATTAAAATTTTGAAATTTATGCGGGAACGGATGTAAATTTGAAGTTAGTTTTATAAGTTGATTTGAAATTTTAACTATTAAGTCTCGCGGAATTTAATAGCTAGGAAATTTGGCAAGCGACATTTTGCAAAGCGCTAATTAACGCTTTTGCCGCCGAATTTCAAAAGTGCGCTGCCCCAGGTAAAGCCGCCGCCGAACGCATCCAAAAGCATAAGCGAGCCGTTTTTCAGCCTGCCGCTCTCGTAAGCGTCATTGATCGCCATCGGGATCGACGCCGAGCTTGTATTACCGTATTTACCGATCGTAAGCACGCACTGCTCGTCGCTAAATTCCAGTCTTGCCTTGACCGCCTCGATAATGCGTAAATTTGCCTGGTGCGGGATAAAAAGATCAACCTGTTCGGGCGAAATTTTATTTTTCTCCAAAATCTCCACGACGTCGTTGCTGAGCGTCGGCACTGCGATTTTAAAGACCTCGCGCCCCGCCATCTGCATGAAGCCCAGCTTTTCGTCGATGATCTTCCTACTAAGCGGATTGACGCTGCCCGGAGCCGGGGTAATGAGAAGATCGCCTTTGCTGCCGTCGCTAGCGGTATGAATGTCGATGATTTCATTATCGTCGCGCGCTGCGATAACCGCAGCGCCTGCGCCGTCGCCGAAAAGTATGCACGTAGCACGGTCGCTCCAATCGACTATCGAGCTTAGCTTTTCCGTGCCGATTATCAACACGTGTTTTTTGGCGCCGCTTTCGATGAGGGATTTTGCAAGCTCCAAAAGATAGATGAAGCCCGTACAGGCGGCATTTATATCAAACGCCGTTATGCCGAAGTTTAAACCCAGCTTATCCGCGATGACGCACGCAGTCGAGGGCATGCAGAAGTAATCGGGCGAGATCGTGGCACAGATTATCGCATCGATCTCATTTTTTTGTAAGCCGCTACGCTCGATCGCAAGCGCTGCGGCCTTCATACCCAAATCGCTAGTAGTTTCGTCCTTTGCAATGCGGCGCTCGTGAATTCCCGTGCGCTTTACGATCCACTCGTCGTCGGTTTCGACCATTTTTTCAAGATCGAAATTGGTTAGAATTTGACTCGGCGCGTATGCTGCGATCGAGATCATCGAGGCTTTTTTCATTTTTGCTCGTTTGAAGAAATTTCGCTTTCTATCGCGGAGTTGATTTTGGAGTCTGCAAATTTAAGCGCCTGAAAGATCGCGTTTTTAACGGCTTTCGGAGTGCTTTTGCCGTGGCTTATGATGACGCATTCTTTGACGCCTAAAAGCGGTGCGCCGCCGTATTCGTCGTAGTCTGTGCTTTTTTTGATTATCTTAAAAACGCGCTTCATCAAAAGGGAGCCCGCAATAGCGATAGGGGATTTTTTCGTTTCGTTTTTGATGAGCTTGCCGATGGTGCTTGCGACGCCTTCGCTGGACTTTAGCATGATATTACCGATGAATCCGTCGCATACGACCACGTCTACCGAGCCGTCAAAAATTTGATTGCCTTCGACGTTGCCGATAAAATTTTTCATATTCTTAAGCATCTGGAAGGTCTCTTTAGTAACCTCGTTGCCCTTGCTGTCCTCCTCACCGTTGGATAGCAAACCTACGCGAGGCGCGCGCAATCCCATTATCTCTTTGGCGTATGCTTCGCCCATAATCGCGAATTGAAACAAATTCTCCGGCTTGCAATCCACATAAGCGCCCACATCAAGCACCAGCGTGCGTCCGCCTGTGGAATTTGGCATCAGCGTAGCAATCGCCGGGCGCAAAATGCCTTTCAGCCTGCCTATGCGAAGCGTAGCAAGGCTCATCGTAGCGCCGCTGTGTCCTGCGGATACCACGGCTTTGCAAGTACCGCTTTTTACCAGATCGACCGCCTTAAAGATACTGCTTTCTTTGCGTTTGAGCGCATCCGTCGCGCCCTCTTTCATCTCAAAGACTTCGCTTGCGGCTACGTAAGTGATATACTTCTCAAATCCATAACCTTGCGGGATAAAAGGCTTGATACTCGCTTCGTCGCCTACCAAAAATGCATTAAATTTACGCTCTCGCAGCGCATCTACGACTCCGTTTATTATCGGCTCGCAGCCGAAATCACCGCCCATCGCGTCTATAGCAACGGAAATCATCGGATTAATATTCGCCCGTAGTTTTGTTTATTCTATGCGGAATTTTCCAGCTTCCGTCTTTATCTTTGACGGGAATCGGAAGGGTCACTTTGTAGTGAGTGCGTCTTTTCGCCGCACGAGTTTTACTAACTCTTCGCTTTGGAACTGCCATTTTTTCTCCTTTATAAATTTAGTTCTTGCATTCTTCGCAATAAAAATAGTCGCTTTTAAAAGCTTCCGTTTCGCTTCTTAAAATTTCATCCACATCAACTTCGGCGCCGAAAAACTCCATCACGTCCAAGCTCTCGTGCTTTTCGTCGTTAAAAACGCCTTCGCTTAAAAGCAAATTTACGCTCTCGCTCACGTCAAGATCAAATTCTTTACCGCAACGGTCGCAAATGTATGGAATTTTACCCTTAATTTCGCCCTTGCACTCGATAAACTTAGAGTCTTTTCGTTTTAAATTTCCGCTGAGCTTAAGCCTGTCTTGCGAAATTTCAAACGGCACGGGCGCGGCGGAAATTTTAGCAAAAGCGATCTTCACGCGCCACTCTTAGCAAATTTCTCTTTTTGCAAAGAAAAATGCAATCTCGGTTTTTGCGTTTTCTAGGCTGTCGCTGCCGTGAACGGCGTTAGCGTCGATGCTGTCTGCAAAATCCGCTCTGATCGTGCCTTTATCGGCTTTTTTCGGATCGGTAGCGCCCATTAGCGCGCGATTTTTAGCTACGGCATCGTCGCCTTCAAGCACCATTACGACCACCGGACCGCTAGTCATAAACTCAATTAGATCCTTATAAAAAGGGCGGTCTTTGTGAATTTCATAAAATTTACCCGCATCTTCGGCGCTTAGGCATAATTTTTTAGCCGCTGCGATTCTTAGTCCGTGGCTTTCAAAACGATCGATAATTTTGCCGATAACACCCTTTTTAACGGCATCAGGCTTAATAATAGAAAGCGTTTGCTGCATATAATCTCCTTAAAAGTGAAAGGCGGATTGTATCGAAAAATAGGTTAAAATTTATTTAAGGATTGAATGAATTAAAATTCCGCGCATTTGATCGCGGAATTTTATCTGCTAAGCAAATACCGGGGTATCTCCGCTGCGTAGATCCGCGCCTATGGAATCCCTGCTAGGTTGTCCCGCTACGATGTCGCTCCAGACGATACAGCCGTCGGTCGGACAGGCGCTAGCGCAAGCCGGCTCGTCGTTGTAGCCCACGCACTCGACGCATTTATCGGCGTATACGTAGTAGCTATCCTCGCCGCTTGGGTTGTCGCTATCGTCAACGATCGCATTTACCGGGCATTCGTCGATGCATGAGCCGCAGCTTATGCAAATATCGGTGATTTTTACAGCCATTGTTTCTCCTTTATCAAAAAATGTGAAGTAATGATAACATACTAAATTTAAAAAATGATAAAATTTAATATTGCCGAACAAATAAATTTTATTATATAAAAATTTTCATCAAATTTCAGCAAATCTAAAGGTTTAAAATGTATAATCACCATCATAAATTTTATTAACAAGGAGAAATAACATGGTAGTAACCAACAAAGCCGTAGATTTTACGGCAAGCGCTGTTTTAGGCAGCAACGAGATAGTCGAGGATTTCAACCTCTATAAAAATATCGGCGAAAAAGGTGCGGTCGTATTCTTTTATCCAAAAGATTTTACCTTCGTCTGCCCAAGCGAGATCATTGCATTCGATCACAGATATCAAGATTTCAAATCTAAAGGCATCGAAGTTATCGGCGTTAGCTGCGATAGCGAGTTTACCCACCTTGCGTGGAAAAACACTCCGGTAAACGCAGGCGGTATCGGCAAAGTGCAGTTTCCGCTAGTTTCGGATATTACAAAGGATATCGCGCGCAGCTTCGACGTGCTGTTCGGCAACGCCGTAGCGCTTCGCGGCAGCTTCCTACTCGATAAAGACGGCACCGTCCGCCACGCCGTCATCAACGACCTACCGCTAGGCCGAAATATCGATGAGATGCTAAGAATGGTCGATACGATGCTATTTACAAACGAGCACGGCGAGGTCTGCCCTGCAGGCTGGCAAAAAGGCGACGCGGGCATGAAAGCAAGCCCTAAAGGCGTCGCAGAGTATCTAGATAAAAACGCGAACAATCTATAAATCTCGCGCTAGTTTCATTTCAAAAAAATCCTGAAATTCCGCCGCTAAATTTAAAAGGCGGCGGAATTTTTAAAATTTCCAAATTTACTAAATTTAAAAATTCCATCCGCCATCGCCTCTTTAAATTTTAAAATTTAAATTCTAAAATTCTTTCCAAATTTAAACGATAAAATTTAGCAAGCAAATTATAGTTTAAACTACCTTTGGGTAGAATTCCGAGTTTTAATATCAAGGAGAATTATGAAAAAATTTATACTCTTTATCTCGGCGATTCTTTGCTTCCTAAGCTCAGCCAACGCCGCTCTAGATCCCGCCGCTCCGCTTAAATTTGATGAAAACGTCGTGCGCGGCGAGCTAGCAAACGGCGTGAAATTTTATATCCTCAAAAACGACGTACCGAAAAAAAGCGCACTTTTTTACCTCGACGTAGCCGCGGGCAGCGTCGATGAAAATGACGACGAGCAGGGGCTTGCGCACTTCGTCGAACATATGGCTTTCAACGGCAGCGAGCACTTCGATAAAAACGAGCTAGTTCACACTTTGCAGCGCCTGGGAGTAAAATTCGGCGCCGATCTAAACGCGCAAACGGGCTTTGAAAACACCACCTATAATATCCAAGCTCAGGTTAATGACGAGACGCTAAAGGACGTATTTTTGGTGCTGCAAGATTATGCGGGCGGCGTTAAATTTGACGAGAACGAGACGCAAAAGGAAAAGGGCGTCATCTTAGAGGAAGCCAAAAAAGACTTCGAGAGGCGCTTTTACGAAAAGCGCGCCGCTTATCTGTATCCGGATTCTATCTTTGCAAGGCGCTTTCCGATCGGCAAAAACGAGATAATCTCGGGCGCTACGAGCGAGCAGCTGAAAAAATTCTACGCGCGCAACTACCTTCCGAGCTCCATTAGCGTGATCGTCGTGGGCGACGTGGACATGGATAAGATAAAAGCGCTGATAAAGCAGCACTTCGGCTCTCTTAAGCCAAAAGGCGAGCGCATACCGCGCGATCTACACCTGCGTCCTTTTAAAGCGGGCTTTTCAAATATCTACGAAACCGAGCTAGGCACCAATGTCGCCAGCGTGCTCTACGCGGGCAAATACGAGCCGCTTTCCACCGTGGGCGCGTTTAAAAACGCTTGGCTGCAAGTCTATGTCGCAAGCCTGATGAGCCTAGGTTACGACGCGATGAATGTAAACTCCAAAACGCCGCTTAAAGCCTATTTCGGCTCGGACGATCTGTTTAAAAGCCGCAGACTCTACAGCCTAAGCGCCAATATCTTCGACTTTGATACCAACGCGACGCTTAGCAGCCTTTTTAGCGCGATCAAAGGGGTGCGCGAGCACGGATTTTCCGCCGAAGATTTTGAGAGCGTAAAGGAGAGGCTTAAAAATAGCGTCGAAGCGGACCTGCTCAAAAACGACACGCAGGGCTCGCAAGTGGACGCGATCCTGGACTACGTACAAAACGGAAATTTCAAGCTCAGCAAAAAGGACGAGCACGATCTAAGCCTTAAAATTTTAGACGAGATTACGCTTAAGGACGTGAATGAATTTTTCGTGCGGATCACGGACGGCGCGCACTTTACCGAGCTTATTTCTACTAAAAATTTAGGTCTTAGCGAGGCCGATGCAAACAAACTCTACGCAGACGCCGTCCCGTTTGATTTTAGCGGCGCGTCGCTCGGCAAAAAGGAGCTTGCGGGCGCAAATTTAAGCCCCGCGAAATTTAGCACGAAAAAGGGCGGCAGCGGCACTGAAATTTTAGAATTTCCTAACGGCGCGAAGGCGATTTTAAAACCACTTAAAAGCGAAAAAAATCGAGTCAAAATCGTAGCGGTTAGGCGCGGAGGCTACGCAAATCTCGGCAGGGCAAGGGGCGAAATTTTAACCTCGCTATTAAACTCCGGCACGATCGGCAGCCTCAACGAATATGAAGCCAGGCGCCTTACAGCAAAGTTCGATTATGCGCTTAAATTTAGAATGGACGATTCCACCAGCGGCTTTAGAGGAAGCAGCGCGAGCAAGGATCTGCAGGCTATGGCGCGCGAGCTATACGCGAGATTTAGCGAGCCGCTGATCCACGAGTCCGCGTTTGTGAAATACCAAACCGACGCACTCTCGGCGATCGCGCTGCGCGACGAGACGGCGCAGTTTAAATTTAGCGAGCAAATTTTAAAATCGCTCTACGCTGAGGGGCTTTCTCAAAAGCTGCCCCTAAGCGCTAGCGACGTAAAAAACGCAAATTTAAGCGAGTTTCAAAAGGACGCGGATGAAATTCTATCGGGTGCGGGGGATTTTATCTTCATACTTAGCGGCGATTTTGATCCGAAAGCCGCGAAAGAAATTTTGGCAAAATACGTGGGAAATTTAAAGTCTTCCAAAGGGAGCGCCACGCCGAAAATCCCTGCGCTTAAAACCGCAAACGGCACGCTTGAGCAAAGCTACGGCGATAGCGATAAAAGCGAAGTGCAGATGATCTTTTTAAACTACGAGCCCGGAAATTTCGACTTTGCAAACACATATAAATTTCAAGCTCTAAGAAGCGTGGTCGATACGCGCATCGTCGAGCAGATCAGAGAGGCGCGCGGGCAAATTTACTCGGCTCTGGTAAGAAGCTCGTACGTGCAGTTCCCACATATCGCTGCGAGCTTGAACGTCTCCTTTTCGTGCGAGCCGAAAAACACCGCCGCGGTCGTTGCGGAGGTGCGCGAAATTTTAAAACAGATCGAAAGCTCGGGCGCAAAAGATAACGAACTGCAAAATTTCAAAAAAGCGCAAATTTTATCGACCAAAAGAGCTGCGCAGACGAATGATTTTTGGCTCGGTAACATCGCCGCAAACGCACTTTACGGCTATCCGCTCTACGATGAAAAAAGCTACGCGGCGCGCGTGAACGCAGTAAAAAGCGCGGACGTGCAGGAAGCAGCGCGAGTGCTTCACGAGCATCTATTTACGGCAATCTTAAATCCAAAGGAGCATTGATGTTTGCTTCGTTTTTTAAAAGCAAAAAATGGGCATTTTGGGCATATTCCGGAATATTTTTTCTAATTGCGATCAATTGGTATCAAACTACTTTAAATGTGCGAATAAACGAATGGTATCGCGCGTTTTACGATCTGTGCCAAAACGTAGATCGCCATACGCTAGGTGATTTCTACGCGCAGATGAAGGTTTTTTTATGGATAGCGATGCCCTACGTAGTCTCTGCAATTTCGGAGCGATACGCAGCGCGGGTTTGGGCATTTAAATGGCGAGAAGCGATGACGTTTTCCTATTTTTCATACTGGAAAAAGGTAAGCAAAGATATCGAAGGCAGCTCGCAACGTATCCAAGAGGATATCTTTCGTTTCTCAAAAACTATCGAGGAGATGGGTACGAGAGTGCTTTCGGCGGCTATGACGCTGTTTGCGTTCATACCGGTGCTGTGGGGGCTTAGCAGCAATGTCCCTTTTGAATTTCTAAAAAAAATCCCCGGCTCGCTCGTTTGGGTTGCACTTGCGGTTAGCATCGGCGGATTAATAATTTCTTGGTTGGTGGGCTGGTATCTGCCGAGACTGGAATACAACAACCAAAAGGTCGAGGCGGCGTTTAGAAAAGAGCTTGTTTTTGCGGAAGAGGATAAGATAAATTACGCGGATGAGGAAAAAATTCTTTCGCTATTCGATAAGATCAAATATAACTATTTCAAACTATACCTGCACTACTGCTATTTTGATATGTGGTTCAACTCATTCTCGCAGTTCCTAATGATAGTACCTTACTTGATAATGGGTCCTGGGTTATTTACCAAAGTAATTACGCTTGGGGTTATGGTTCAAGTCAGCAATGCCTTTAATCAAGTGCGCGGAAGTTTTAGTATTTTTATGAATAACTGGACGACGATTACGGAGCTTCGCTCAATCCATATGCGACTTAAAGAGTTTGAAAAAAATATCGATTACAAGGGCTAGATAAAATTTCGCCCGCACCTTGAGTCGGAATTCGCTCTCTAAATTTAAAGCGAAATTCCGGGACGCAAGCTTTTAAAATTTCTACGCTTTTACTGCTCTCTTTTTTCTTGATGAGTAATGTTTAGCTTTATAAATTTATAGCTCGCGACTAGCAAGATCATCCAAATCGCGATGAAAACTAAAGATTTGATCATTTTTAATCCTTAAAATTTTTATAATGTGGCGCGTAAAAAGCGCCGCCGATATGAAATTTAACCAAGCGCAAAAGCACGCAGTGCCGCGCACGCGAGCAGCTTCTCGCCGCCGCACGGCGTGCAAAAGCCGCGCTAGCTAGAGCGGGTGCCTAATAATGCTCGTTTGAAAGCCCCTCTTTATCGAGCTTTTTAGCATCCATCGCACGCCAAACATAGCTGATATAACCCAGCACGAAAGGCACTAGAAACGACACGTAAAACATCGTCTTAAGCGTATAGAGGCTAGAGCTTGCGTTGCTTATCGAAAGCGAGCTTTGCAGGTCGAAATTTGACGGATAAAACGCCGTGTGATTTAATCCTAGGATCAAAAATACGCTCGTTACCGCGCATACGACTCCCACTCCGTAAAAAAATATCCCGCGCACGCTGCTTGTAAATGCACCTTTGAATATCCCCACCAGCACCATCACGACACCTAGCAGCAGCAACACTAGCGCCGCAGGCAGGCTTAGGTAGTTATGCAGATACTTAAAGCTCTCAAGGCTTACGACGCCGGCGGCGCCGACTGCATAGCCCTGCTTTAGCAAGACCCACGCCAAAAACGCGATGAAAAATACCAAAAAAGCGCTAGCGTTAAATTTAAGCGAAGCTTTGAGCTTAGCGATCATTTCAGGCTCGGCGATATTATTCATCAAATATAAGCTCGCTCCCGTCCTAGCGCAGAAAAATAGTGCAACTCCCAAGATGTAATTAAACGGATTTGCTAGCGCCTCAAGCCCACGAGCGGGGTTTTTCCACTGCACGAAATTATTATCGCCCAGCGCGAACTCGCTGCCGCTAAAAAGCGTCGAGACGATGATACCGAGCAGGATCGTACCCAGAGAGCCGTTTATAAAAAGAAAGGCTTCATAAGTTTTAGCGCCCAAGAAATTATCGGGCTTTTTTCTGTATTCGTAAGCGACGGCTTGGATTATGAAACAAAAAAGCAGAGCCATCCACGCCCAATACGCCCCGCCGAAGCTGGTTGCATAAAATAGCGGAAACGCCGCGAAGCACGCTCCGCCGAACATAACGAGCGTAGTAAACGTAAGCTCCCATTTCTTGCCGATGGAATTTATTATAAAATCCTTCTCGGTCTCATTTTTCGCCAGCGTAAAAAGCAGCGTCTGACCGCCCTGCACGAAGAGCATAAAAACCAAAATTCCGCCCAGAAGCGAAACCACGCACCACCAATAAATTTGAAAAATTTCGTGCATCTTAAAATCCTATCTTTATCTGTTTTAGCATGATCTTTATCTCGGCTATGAATAAAACCGTAAATAAAACCGCAAAGAGCGCAAACGAGATCATTATGTTCGTCCCTGCCAGGCTAGTAGCCGCAACGCCCACCGGCATGAGATCTTGTATCGCCCACGGCTGGCGCCCTACTTCGGCTACGATCCAGCCCGCCTCGCACGCGACGTATCCCAGAGGGATGCTAAATACGCAAAGCCATAAAATTTTCTTGTATTCGGCGAGATTCTTTCGCATCGCCAAAAATAGCGTTACGAAAAATAGCAAGATAAAATAGCTTCCCAGAGCCACCATCACGTGGAAACTATAAAATGTAAGCGCCACGGGAGGGACGATCTGCTTCGCATCGTCAAGGTAGCCGTAGCCTAGATTTTGCATATTTTGGTTGCCGAATAAAATTTCGCGCGCCTGCTGCATCGCAGCGGTATCATTGGCGTCTTTGGCGACTTTGTAATCCTTTAGCGCTTGCAGGGCGATTTTACCTTTTTCGATCTTTTTATCCGCGCCTTCGATGCCGAATTTTTCGTTTCCAAACACTAGATCATCGATGCCCGGCGTGAAATTATCAAGTCCTCTCGTAGCCATCAGCCCCAGCGCGTAAGGCGCTTTAATCTCAAACAAAAACGGCTCCTTATCATCTCCGGGAAGTTTGCTCGGATTTAAAACTCCAGCCGCGACGATGCCCGCGTTTACTTCGCCTTTATACAGACCCTCCATCGCCGCAAGCTTCATCGGCTGCTTTTGTGCAACCTGATAGGCGCTCTCGTCGCCACTAAATAGCACGAAAAGAGAGCTTAGCATACCGAAGCTTGCCGCCACGATGAAGCTTTTTTTAGCAAGTGCGAAGTCTTTGTTTTTTAGCATATAAAACGCCGAAATTCCGAGCACGAAAAGCGCCGCGGTAATGTAGCCGCCGCCGACGGTATGCAAAAATTTAGCCACTCCGAAGTGAGATAGCGCGATATCTAAAAAATTGCTCATCTCGTTACGCATCGTATCGGGATTAAAGCTCGTGCCTACCGGGTTTTGCATCCAGGCGTTCGCGATTAAAATCCAGTACGCGCTTAAATTTGATCCGATCGCCACGAGCCAGGTCGAGAGAAGGTGAAATTTTTTGCTTACGCGGTCCCAGCCGAAGAACATTACGGCAAAAAAGGTAGCCTCCAAGAAAAACGCGAGCAAGCCCTCGATCGCAAGCGGCGCACCGAAGATGTCGCCCACGAACCAGCTATAATTCGCCCAGTTGGTGCCGAACTCAAACTCCATTATGATTCCCGTCGCGACGCCGATGGCGAAATTTATACCGAAAAGGCGAAGCCAAAATTTAGTGATCTTGAGCCACTCCTGCTTACCGGTCGCGACATATAGGCTCTCCATAAACGCCACGATAAAGCTAAGCCCCAGCGTTAGGGGCACGAAAAGAAAGTGATAAAGCGCCGTGAGCGCAAACTGCGCCCTCGACCAATCCACGCTAGCAAGCTCTTGCATTCCTACTCCTTAGTCAAATTTTTATAGATGAAATCGATTTTTTCTTGATCGGTTTTAAATTTAGAATCCAAGTTTTCGTCGAAAATGAAAAATTTAAGTAGCACAAAAATTATAAATAGCTTGATCAAAATCACCGCCCATAGCGTTTTGCCAAGCTTCATCGAAGCAAATCCGTGCGCGTAAAATTTTAAAATTTTGCCGAAAAACATCAAATTTTAACCTTTAGTAATTATTAGTTTATATTTTTTATTATATAGTAATTAATTAAAATCTAACTTTAAATTTTAAAAATTTCGCGCTGATTTTATCTTATTTCGGAAAAAATTCCAAACTCTGCCGCGACGCGCCATAGCGCGCGTTTTTAAAAACCGAGCGGTCTCGCCGCTTTTTAGATTAAAATTTTACTTCGTTTCAGGCGGCGTAAAAGATAAAGCTAGCGGCGTCGTATCGTTTAACGCAGCAAATTTAAAGCAAGATAAAATTTTATCGTTTGAGCGATATAAAATTTAGCGCCGCATCCGGCTCTAAATTTAGCGAAGATTTGCGGCGTAACTCATAAGCTTAATTATCTCTTGGAGATCAAATTTGCCGCCAAAAAAGAGATTGAAAGCAAGCGCGCCTTGATTTATTAGCATCTCTTTGCCGTCCTTTGCGGGCAGATTTTTGGCGCGCGCGGCTTGTAAAAACGGAGTCTGTTTGCCGTAGATCGCATCAAAGGCGAATTTTGCGCGAGATAAAATTTCATCTATTACTCTCTCGGGCGCAGGTAGCGCGTCATCTTTGAGCCCCGCGCCAGTGGCATTGACGATCAGATCGTAGTCTTTGGATTTGAAATTTTCATAGGTAAAAAATTCCTCGCAGCCGAAGTCGAAATTCTTCGTGCTGCGATTTAGGATATCGAATTTCACGCCGTTTTTGTTTAGTGCGTAGCCGATCGCTCGCGTCGTGCCGCCCGCACCCAAAATAAGTGCGCTGCGAATCTCGCCAAAGCCCAAGATCGCGCAGAAAAAGCCTTGCGCGTCGGTGTTGAAACCGTGTAGCGTGCCGCCTTTTAGCACTAGCGTATTTACCGAGCCGATCTTCTGTGCCGCCTCGCTTAGGACGTCGCATGCTTTAAATGCGTCGAGCTTAAAAGGTACGGTCACGTTTGCGCCTGCAAGCCCCAGAGCTTCAAATTTAGCCCGCAGCTCCTCGCCGCGCTGCAGCAAAACTCGCCCGTAGTAGGCGTCCAGCTCCAAAAATTTTATAGCGTAATTATGAAGTAGCGGCGAGAGAGAGTGGGCGATCGGGTTGCCGAAAACCGCGAATCTGTCCACTATTTCACTCGGTAGATATACGCTCCGCTATTGATGCTGCGCATATCGCTAAGCGCCTTTTGTAGCGCCTCGCCCTCGAAAGGTCCTACTAAAATTTTAACCATGCTCTTGCTTCCGACATGGGTTTGCAGAGCGATCGGGTTGTAGCCTTTTTTGGTGATTTTTTTCGTATCGGCGCCGTTTGGATCGTAAGCGTTTGAAGCAAAGACCTGTACGTAGCTACCGTTTGCTATGCTCGTGGTGGTGCTTTTAGCCGCAACGCCCGCTTTTGCGCTTGCTTCTTTGTTCTCAGGCTTTGCAGGCTCGCTCTTGGCGGTCTCTTTTTTGCTCTCTGTTTTTGTGGTCTCGGCCTTTGCGGATTTTTGCTCCTCTTGTTTTGATTTCTCTATCTTTCTGACCTCAGTTTTAATCGGCTCTTTTTTAGGCTCCTCTTTGGCTTCGACCTTTTTCACGTCGCTCTTTTCGACTTTTTTTGGCTCCTCTTTCGGCTCGATCTTTTTGCTCTCTACTTTGATCTCGGATTTTTTAGGCTCATCTTTTACTTCAGGCCTTTTTATCTCGACCTTTTGCTCGGCGGGCTGTGTATTTATAGCGACCTGAGTCTCGGTTTTAGGAGGCTCTTGGGTTTTGATCTCCACTCTGGTAGGCTCGCCGAAAGGCTCTGTTTTTGGCTCCGAGCGAACCTCTATAGGCTTAGGCTCCGAAGCCGCGGGCTCAGGTTTGATTTCCGGTCTTTGGATCGGCGCCTCTTGCTTCTGCTCGGCCTTAGCAAGCTCCGCTTCGCTAGGCATAGTAAGACCCCCGGTGGTATCGATATCGTCTTTATTGATGACCTTCATTATGATGAGTATGATTAAAAATAAAACCACTACCCCAGCAGCCACCGTAAGACCCTTTTTTAAATTTGCGTTCTTATCGACGTTACCGCTGTTTATAACTATATCGTCTATGCTGCTCATATCGAAATTTTTATCGTTCATGCTATCTCCTAAGATTATCTATTTTAAAATTTCATCGCGTAAATTCTTAAAATAGATAATTCGGGTAAGCTTACCCGAATTTATTAAATTTAATACATCGCGCGGTCGTAGATGATAAAGCGGTGCGCCAAATCCCGCACTTCCTCTTTAACCTGCGCCTGAAGCTTGGAATTTGAGATGTCGCTTAGCACGTCGGCGATTTTATTTCCGATAAACTCAAATTCTTTCTCCTTCATGCCGCGCGCCGTAAGTGCGGGGCTGCCGACGCGGATACCGCTGGTAACGAAGGGGCTGCGCGTCTCGCCCGGCACGGTGTTTTTATTCGTCGTGATGCCTGCGTTTTCAAGCGCGGCGCTAGCGTCCTTGCCGCTAAAATCTCTATTTAAAAAGCTCATTAAAATCAGATGGTTATCGGTGCCGCCGCTAACGAGATCAAAGCCGCGCCCAACCAGCGTCTCGCCCAAAATTCTAGCGTTTGCCTTGACCTGCTTGGCATAGACCTTCCACTCAGGGCTTAGATTGTGTTTAAAGCCCACCGCCTTAGCGGCGATGACATGCATTAGCGGGCCACCCTGGATGCCAGGGAAGATCGCCGAGTTGATCTTTTTAGCAAATTCCTCGTCGTTGGTCATTATGATGCCGCCGCGCGGACCGCGAAGCGTTTTGTGCGTGGTCGAGCTTACGACGTGGCAGTGCGGGAACGGATCCGCGTGTTCGCCCGCGACGACGAGCCCTGCGACGTGCGCTACGTCGGCGAAAAGAAAAGCACCCACGCTATCAGCGATCTGTCTAAATTTAGCAAAATCTATCTCGCGCGTATAGGCACTTGCGCCGCAAACGATCATCTTCGGCTTTACGATCTGAGCGATCTCAAGCACCTTATCATAATTTATGCGGCCGTCAAGCTCCACGCCGTATTCGAAGCTCTCATACATCTTTCCGCTGCTTGAGACCTTCGCGCCGTGCGTCAAATGCCCGCCGTGGCTAAGCGCCATGCCTAAAATTTTATCGCCAGGTTTCAAAAATGCGGCATAGACGCCTTGGTTGGCTTGGCTGCCGCTGTTTGGCTGGACGTTTGCAAACTCACAGCCGAAGAGCTTTTTGCAGCGGTTGATCGCGATCTGCTCAATCTCATCTACGAACTCACAGCCGCCGTAGTAGCGCTTGCCGGGGTAGCCCTCGGCATATTTGTTCGTTAGCACCGAGCCCATCGCTTCCATCACGTCGGGATAGGTAAAATTTTCGCTCGCAATCATCTCCAAATAATCGCACTGGCGGGCAAGCTCTTTGTTGGTTAAACTAAAAATTTCATTATCGAATTTTTCTAAATTTGACACGTTCACTCCTTCTCTAAATTTAGCGGCCTCATCGCAGGGAATAAAATCACGTCGCGGATCGATTTTTTATTCAGCAAAATCATCGCCAAGCGATCGATTCCAAGCCCCCAGCCGGTAGTCGGCGGCATCGCGTAGCTAAGCGCGCGGACGTAATCCTCATCCATCTCGTGCGCCTCGTCGTCGCCAGCGTTTTTGGCGTCGATTTGCGCCTTAAATCTAGCGTATTGATCGAGCGGATCGTTCAGCTCGTTAAAGGCGTTTGCAAGCTCCTTGCCTGCGATGTAGAGCTCAAATCTTTCGGCTATCTGCGGATTTTCGTCGCTTCTGCGCGAAAGCGGGCTGATCGAGATCGGAAAATCTACGATGAAGGTCGGATTTATGAGCTTAGCCTCTACGTAATTATCAAAAAGTTCGCTCTGTAGGTGGCCTAGATCCAGCTTTTCATTGACTTCAAATCTGTCCTCTTTGAGTTTGGCGATGATCTTTTCGCGATCATTTACGATCTGCGACTCGATGCCGCCTATCTGCGTAAGCGCGTCGAGATACTTTATGCGCGCAAAAGGTTTTGAAAAATCGATCTCGCGCTCATCGTAGGTTAAAATTTCGCCCAGCCCAAGCCTCTTAAACAGCGCTTTAAATAGCTCCTCGGTTAGGTTCATCGCGTCGTTATAATCATGCCACGCCCAGTAGAATTCTATGCTTGTAAATTCCGGATTGTGCGTCAGATCCATACCCTCGTTGCGGAAGTTTCGATTGATCTCAAAGACCGCCTCCATGCCGCCTACGACGAGGCGCTTAAGATACAGCTCCGGCGCGATACGCAGATAGCGATCGACGTCGAGGGCGTTGTGATGAGTGATAAAAGGCTTAGCGTTCGCGCCGCCTGCGATAGGGTGCATCATCGGCGTTTCGACTTCCAAAAATCCGTGCTTTTCAAAAAAGCTGCGGATCTCGCTAACGATGATCGAGCGCTTAATAAAATCCTCGCGGATCTCGGGGTTCATTATCATGTCGAGGTATCTTTGGCGGCAGCGCATCTCGATGTCGGTTAAGCCGTGAAATTTCTCCGGAAGCGGCGAGATCGCCTTAGACGCGAGCGTTATTTTGCTAGCGTGGATCGAAAACTCGCCCGTCTGCGTGACGAAGGCGTATCCGCGCACCAAAATTATATCGCCCACTTCGAGATTTTTCTTAAATTTAGCGTAATCCTCCTCGCCGATGCTGTCGCGCGAGTAATAAATTTGAATATTGCCGCTTTGATCTTCTATGTTTGCAAAGGTGGATTTGCCCGCAACGCGCTTTAGCTTTAATCGCCCGGCGAGGCTTACCTCCTCGCTCGCTTTTTTATCCTCGGTATCTTTTATGAAGCCGAATTTTTCTTTAAACTCGGCTATGCTCATATCTTTTTTCAGAAAGTGCGGATAGGGATTAGCCCCTAAATTCCGAAGTTCCGACGCCTTATCTATCCTTTGATTTTCTAGCTGGGAGTCGAACAATCTACTTCCTTTTTGCAGCGCATTCAGTACAAATTCCATACAGCTGCATCATATGCCCCGTAAGCGTAAAACCGTGCTCTTTGGCGACGGCAAGCTGTTTGCGCTCGATAGTCGCGTCTTGAAATTCTATGATCTTGTTGCAGCTTTTGCAGATTAAGTGATCGTGGTGAGGCTTGTTTGCAAGCTCAAATTTTTTGCCCTGCGCGCCGAATGAGATCGACGTCGCCATGCCCGAATCCTCGAGTAAATTTAAAGTACGATACACCGTCGCTATGCCTACGTTTAGTTCCGGAAATTTTACTTTGATCTCGTTATGAAGCGCCTCGGGCGTGAAGTGTTTGTTGTTGTTATAAAGCGTACGAAGCAAAACCTCGCGCTGCTTGGTATATTTTAGACCGCTGGAGGCGAGAGCTTTTTTGAACTCGATAATTAGAGCGTCAAATTCCAAATTTTCGATTTTTGCGTTCATAACTTAGTCCTTTCAGTAGAATTTATATCGATCGTAATGGTGCCGTTAGATTCTGCGCTTTGCATTTCGCTTTGCGGTGCGGTAGAATTTTGCTCGCCGGTGGAATTGCTCTCGCCGGAAGATAAAATTTCTCCCGCTTTCGAGCCGATAGAATCGAGACTTTGTTTGACCTTCGGATCGTCTTTGAAATCCAATATCCAATTTCCGATCTTTAAAAATATCGGCGCGGTTTTGCTGCTCTCAAAATACTTTTTGGCCTGCTCGTTCTTAGAGATCAGACCGCTAGCAAGCGTAACGATGACGGCGAATATCAAGAAAATTTTACTTACGCTGAAAACGAATCCGCCGATCTTATCGACAAATCCGAGCCCGCTCCATTTGAAAAATTTCGAGATGATTTCGCCTATAATCAGACAGACTATCCATACGCCGAACAGCACGGCTATAAAGCCGATTACGACCTGAGTAGTATCGCCCGAAAGCACGCTGTTTGCGTTTTGCAAGGCAGGAATCTTCGCGGCTATCCACTCGCCCGCCATAGTTTTATAGCGCATCGCCGCAAATAATCCGCCGATGAGCCCCAGAATTCCAAAAATTTCTTTTACGATGCCGTTAGTGATACCGCGCAGTCCGAAAAGTACTACGAGCACCAAACAGCCGATGTCAAACCAATTAATACCTTCCATTAAGCACCCACTACGCCGATTAGTTCTTGTAAATTTGTAGAATAGCGAAGCGCGATGTCTTTCGCGACTAAATTTGATCTAATCGCCTTGACGAGCGCTTGCGTCTGAGTGACCATTCCGGTGGATTGCTGATTGAGCTGCATTTGCGAGTAAATTTGATGTACTTTATTTTCGCGGATAAGGTTCGCAACGGCGTTGTTGTTGATTAAAATTTCATGTATCGCGATACGTCCGCCGCCGAGACGCGGAAGCAAGCTCTGCGAAATGACCGCCGTAAGCGATACGGAGAGCATATTTCGCACCTGAAGCTGCTCGCCGCCGTCGAAGCTGTCGATGATACGGTTGATCGTCTGCATTGCTGAGTTCGTATGCAGCGTACCGAAGACCAAGTGACCGGTCTCGGCCGCGGTAATAGCGATCGAAATCGTCTCTCTATCGCGCATCTCACCCACGAGGATGATATCCGGGTCTTCACGGAGCGAAAATTTAAGCGCTTGCGCGTAGGAGTGGGTATCGGTACCGATGTTTCTGTGCGAAAAAAGCGCTTTTTTGTTCGTATGGACGAACTCGACCGGATCTTCGACGGTGATAATGTGCTTGCGTTCTTTTTCGTTGATCTCATTTAGCATCGCGGCAAGCGTCGTAGATTTACCGCTACCGGTAGGTCCGGTAACTAAGATCATGCCTTTCTCGCGCTTTACGACCTCTTTAAAGATACTAGGCGCCTTTAGATCATCTAGACTTGGAATGTCGATCGGAATGATACGAAACGCTGCGGCTAGATCGCCGTTCATCGTGTAGTAGTAGTTTCCGCGGAAGCGCCCGATATTAGGAAGCTCGATCGCAAAGTCAAGCTCTTTATTTTCCTCGAGCACGCTTTTTTGCGCGTCGGTAATAAGAGCGTAGCAGATATATTCGATATCCGTACCTTTGAGCTGATCCATCGCCAAAGGACGCAAAACTCCGTCGATACGGATCTGAGGCGCGGAGCGCGAAACCAAGTGAAGGTCGCTCGCTTTGTTAAAAACGACCGTTTTAAGTAGAGTTTCGATATCTACTAAATTTCTTTGAGCTTCTTCCATTAAAATTCCTTTCAGTCTATGATCTTCGGCACTACGAAGTAATTTCCTTCGGACTGCGGCGCGTGCTTTAAAATATTCGCGCTTACATCACTCTTGCGTGGGATATCTTTGCGAAACGGGGTTCCGCCTTTTAGTGTCGTTATGGCGACCTCGCCGCCCTCTAAGCTTAACTCGTTTAAAACTTCTACAAAATCTACGATATTATTTAATTGCCCCTTAAATTCCTCCCGTTTTTTATCCGGAATTTTAAGAGCGGATAGCCTTTCTAGCTTACTTAGCAAGGCGTCGTCTATTATCATAACTTTCCTTTTTCTGATAAATGCGACATTATATCATAAAAATTCTTTATCTTAGGCGGTATTTAAAATTTTTTATGCTACAATTACGCCGATTTTATCAAATAAAGGACTGAATTTTGGCTTTAAAAGACGACATTGAAGGCGTGAAAAAAGAGATCGGCACCGAGGAGCAATTCTTAGAAAGTGTTATAAAAAGTGAAATTTTCGTCAGAAAATACAAAAAGCCGCTAATCTTTTTGGCCGCGGTTTTAGTCGTGGTTTTTGTGGGATATTATACGAGCGAATTTTTAAGCGAACGCCGCACAGCCCAAGCTAACGCCATTTACGATGAACTTCTTAATAAAAAAGATGAAGCAAAACTTGCCGAGCTAAAGCAAAAGGACGTAAATTTATACGCTTTGTATATGCTTCAAAACGGCTCTGCGCAGGAGTTGGCGGCTCTTGCCGATACGCAGGGCGTCGACGTAATGCTAAAAGAGATAATCAAGCTTCAAAGCGGCAACTCCTCCGGAATTTTGCTAAGCGATTACGACTATCTCGTTAAAGGCTACGAGCTGCTAAAAGAGGGCAAGATCGAGCAGGCCAATATTGAGCTCGATAAAATTCCTCTAAACTCGCCCGTGCGCCAGATCGCACTCGCCCTAAAGCACTACGGAGGCAATAAATAATGAAAAAAACGCTGATATTTACGCTTTTGCTATCGTTTTTATTTTTGGGCTGCTCGACAAAGCGCCAGTATTTCGAGCCTAGCGACGAAAACATCACCGGCGATATGAAATTTAACGGTTCCTTGCCGTCCGAGATCGTAGCGGTTAGCAAGGATGGCGCGACGCTTAAAAATGGGCAGGTTATCTCCAAAAACGGCCTAGTGCAGAATTTAAAGCTCTTAAAAAGCGAGAAATTTTTAGGCGAATATGACGGCAATTTCGTCATTACCGACATAAACGGCACTACTAAGATTACTGACGGCGCAGGCAGCGTTAAATTTGAAAAAAATCTCGGCAGACAAGCTCTTAGCGCAAACGTAAAGGGCGATAATCTGGCCTTGGTGATGAGCGATAACTCCATAATGCTCATCAAGCTAAGCTCCGGCGCGGTCGTGCTGGATCACAGAGTGGGGAATGTATTTGCGATCGATTCGCGCGTGGCGCCGCCTTTGTTTATCAATCAACTGATCGCCTATCCCGCGCTTGACGGGCTCGTAAGCGTGGTCGAGCACGTAGGTGGCCGCTCGGCGCGTGATTTCGTCGTGAGCAATCAGCCGTTTTTCAATAACATCATCGCTTTGGAAAACAGCGGCGACAACCTCTACGCGGTGAGCGCCACTAGGCTGATGCTGGTGGGTCCTGCAGGCAATAAAAATCACAACCGCGACATCAAAGACGCGATCTTTAAAAACGGTAAAATTTATCTATTCCTAAAAGACGGCACGGTCGAGCTACTGGATCGCAATTTAAATTTACTCAAATCTCGCAAATTTACCTTCGCGCAGTTTAGCGGCGCGCTGCTTAGCAGCGGTTATCTGTATATCATCGAGCGCAACGGCTACGTGATCCGCACCGATGAAAATTTAGAAGGTCAAGCGATCTACGAGCTAAATGACGAAGTCGAGGACAAGTCCTTTATCGCGGGCACGTCCTTTTACTACGACGATAAAATTTTAAATTTTGATGCTAGATAAAATTTCAAAACTCTGCGTTCGTGAAGGGCTTCTGCTTCAAAAATTTCAAACGCTAGATATCGCTAGCTTCACGCGCTCGCGCTCATACGGCGCGTATTTCGGCGTGGATCTGAAAAGCTACAATGTGCTTTTGTTTATGCGCGACGCAAAATCTCGCTTTGTGATGCGCGATGCGGAATTTCTGCTCTCGCTAGCAAACGACATTAGCACAAGTCTCGGCAAGGTCGTCAAAAAGCGAGTGCTGTTTTACAACTCGCAAATGTGCTCTAAAAGCGCAAAATTTTTAAAAGAAAACGGATTTAGCCTCTATGCTTTTGTGTGACGTGGGAAATTCCAGAGTTAAATTTTATAAAGGCGGCGTAACGCAAAGCATGCCCATAGCGGAGTTTATGCGGTACGAGTCGAAAGAGCGAATTTTTTTCATTAACGTGAACGAAAGCGTGAAAAAAAAGCTGAAAAATCCTCTATTCGTCGATCTGGCGCCGCACTTTGAGCTAAAAACCGCCTACCGCGGGCTCGGGATCGACCGCATAGCGGCGTGCTCCGCGGTAGCGACGGGTATCGTCGTCGATGCGGGCAGCGCGATCACAGTGGATTTGATGTTTAGAGGCTCACACTTAGGCGGATTTATAATGCCCGGCATTAGTACGCTTTTAAAGTCGTTCGCAAGCATCGCGCCGGTGCTGGACGTGACGCTTTCAACCAATATCGATCTGGATCCGCTGCCGCAAAAGACCGTAAGCGCCGTAAACTACGGGATTTTAAAGCCGATAGTGCTTACGATCGAAAACATCGCGGGCAATAATAAAATTTACTTCACGGGCGGCGACGGAGCCTATCTGATGCGGTATTTTCGCAACTCGATCTATGAAAAGGATCTGATCTTCAAATCGATGGTAAGCCTGATCGCAAAAAAGGGGCTCGCATGATAAACATAGCGCTACCAAAAGGCCGCATAGCCGACGACACGCTTAAAATTTTCAAAACCATCTTCGGGCTTGATTTTGCTTTCGAGGATCGCAAACTCATAATGCAAGAGGGCGATTTTAAATTCCTCTACGTCCGCAACCAAGATATCCCTACTTACGTTATGGGAGGTGCGGCGGATATCGGCGTAGTGGGGCTTGACGTGCTTGAGGAGCATCGCCCGGACGTGCTTACGCTGCTCGATCTTAAAATCGGAAAATGCCGCGTCTGCGTGGGCGTGCATGCGGGCACCCAGTTAAACTACGGCGCTCCGAGCCTAAAAATCGCTACGAAAATGCCCAACATCACTCGCGAATACTTCGCCTCAAAAGCGGTCGCCGTAAATATCATCAAACTCTACGGCTCAATCGAGTTAGCCCCGCTCATAGGGCTTGCCGACGCTATCGTCGATGTCGTGGAGACCGGCGCTACGATGAAACAAAACGGATTGCAGCCCGCAGAAACCATAATGCAAAGCTCCGCGCACCTCATCGCCAACAAAAACAGCTTCGTGCTAAAACGCGATGAAATTTTAAATTTAAGAGATAAACTAGCCCGCACGATCGCTTAACGCTCGCTTGCCCGCCGCACGGTGCTTGCGGCCGGCGCGGCGCACTTCCGTAAATCATCATTTCTCGTCTCGGCGCTGCCATTTAAAAACCGCCGCTACGGATAGAATTTTTTGGTAACAACCGCACCGCTTAATTTAGAAATCCTTCGAATTTGATTTATCAAGAGGCGGATGCGCTTTGCCGAGCCGCGCAGCGTAAAATTTTAAAATTCTATCACTACGAAATTCTAAATTTAGCCCTAAATTTACAGCTCGCAAAATTTCAAAATCCAAACCTCCGCGGCGCAGAATTTTAAAATTCCAAAATCCCGCTCTGTATTTCGTGCGGTAAAATTTTACACTACGCGCAGAGCTCTGCCAAAGTAAAACTTCGCAAAATTTTAGCTTTAAATTTGAAAGCGCGCATACCATCTGCTGTACCGTAAGCAAACCGCAACGGAGAGTCGAGGTACGGCGAGCGATTATTGCGGCAGCATAAACGGCGCGCTGCGAGCCTTGCCGACAATAAAGCAGAGGGGTCTGTATTTTTGTAAATTTATGACACATAAAATTCCGCCGCGATAAACGCGCAATAAATTTAGATATTGGGAGCAATCCGTGCGGTTTTGGTTTCTGCGCGTAGCACAGTAAATTTTATGCGCGGCAAATTTATAGCCAAATAACTTATCTTTTATCTCGGCTGCGCCAAAATCTAAGCTCTCTACGCGCTAAGACGGCGCTTGCGTGTAAGTGTGGGCAAGAATAAAATTTTAACCGACCTAGCACGCGACGAAAGAGCCGCACCTACGCCGCGATGATTTCGCGCACCTTTTCGCTGAAATTATCGCCCACGATGTATTCGGTCGGATAAACGAACACCTCGCTGCCGTTGCGGATCCGCAGGATCAGCCGCTTGGTATTTTTTAGCGCCGTGTCGCAAAATGCAAGGTGGTAAATTTTATAAATTTTCTCACGATTTAGCTCGCCCAAATTTAGCTCAAACTCGAAATCCTGCGCGTTTTTGCGCTGCGCCTCGCGCTCTTTGCGCGCCTTAAGAGCGGGATCCTCCGCAGCAAACCCGCCCCTTCGCTCAGCAAAATTCCCGCCGCCGTAGCCGCCGCTTCGTTCGCCGCAGAAACCGTTTCCGCCCTCATTTCTGCGCTCGGAGCCGAATCTGGAGCCTCTAATTTTATCAGGCGCGTAGTTTTCGATCTCGCGCGCCGCATCCAGGCTTAAAATTTCATCCAGATAAATTTGATATTTGCCGCCGTAAGGGCTCGTGTTTTTGCTAAGCCGCGCCCAAAACGCCATCGGGCGCTCCAGCGCGTCGTCGTCTAACGATGCGACCGCCTCGTAAACATCGCCGAACGCGCTCATCTCGAAGCTTCCCGAAAGATCGAGCACCGTGACGTTTGCCATCTGCTTGCCCGATTTGGTCGTGCGCGAAAAGACGTTTTCGATCTTGCCGACGCATAAAATTTTAACGCCCGCGCCCCCGTCGTCTACCAGCTCGTCGAATTCGCTGGATTTGGTGTATGAAATGCCGCCAAGCTCGCCGGCATAGGCTCTTAGCGGATTTTCGCCCAAAAATACCCCTGCATGCGGACGAAAGCTCGGATCACGGGCGTTTTGCAGACTCATCATCGAAAGAAACGACAGCTGATACGCCGCGCCGCCGACCGCGCTTTTTGAAATTTTAATCATAAAAGCATACGGACGCTCCCGCTCCTGCGGGCTTAAGTTTTCGATCGCCTTTAGCGCATTATCGAACACCGCAAGCTCGAAGCTGCCGTGCAGATCAAGCATGTTTAAGATCCCCATTTTTTTGCCCGTTTTCGTCATGCGCGTGGACAGATCCTCGATCCGCCCTACGCTAAGCACCTCGGCGCTATCGCCGTCGATCTCGCTAAACGCCGAAGATAGAGCATAATCGATCCCATCCATCTCCTCTTTATAATCATCCAGCGGATGCCCCGAAAGATACACGCCCACGGTCTGCTGCTCAAATTTTAAAATTTCGCCCTGCGGAAATTCCTTGTCGGTATCGACGAAGCTTACGCTCATGCCGCTCGTCATATCCTCATCCTCTCCAAAAAGCGAGCTCTCGGCGTCCTTTTTAATCTCGGTGATCTTTTTCATCACGTCTAGGATATTTTCCATATTTTGAATCATCGCCAGGCGGCTCTTGCCCAGACAATCCATCGCGCCTGCGTAGATCAGCGACTCGATGACCTTTTTATTGACGCGGAAATTATCCACGCGCGAAGCGAAATCGTCGATGCTTTGAAATTTAGCCTCGCTCTGAAGCTCTAAGATATTCTCGATCGCGGCGCCGCCCACCCCCTTAATCGCTCCTAGGCCGTAGATGATCGAGGTGCCCGATTTGGAGTTTTCGTCGTCCACGACGCTAAAGCCCCTTAAGCTTTGATTGATCGACGGCGGCAAAAGCCCGATACCTAGGCGGCTAGCCTCATCGATATATTTTGAAATTTTATCGGTATTACCCTCCTCCGAAGTAAGCAGCGCCGCCATAAACTCCGCCGGATAGTAGGTCTTAAGATAGGCTGTTTGAAAGGTGATCATCGAATACGCCGCGGCATGGGATTTGTTAAAGCCGTAGGAGGCAAATTTCATAATCAGATCAAATAGCTCATCTGCCTTAGCTACGTCAAAACCCAGCTCTTTGGCGCCGTTTAGATACTGCTCGCGCATGTGAGCGAGCTTCTTCTCATCCTTCTTACTCATCGCGCGGCGCACTAGATCGGCATCGCCCAAGCTAAAGCCGCCTACCTTCTGCACGATCTGCATGACCTGCTCTTGATAGACGATGATGCCATATGTTGGCTCTAAAATTTCTTTTATCTCGGGGAAAATATAGCTAGCTTTTAGCTCTCCGTGTTTGATCCTGATAAAATCGGGGATTAGATCCATCGGCCCAGGACGGTAGAGCGAGATCATCGCGATGATATCCTCGAAGCGGTCGGGGCGCAGGTTCATCGCCAGATCCTGCATACCCGCGCCCTCGATTTGGAAAATCCCCAGCGTATTGCCGCTTTGAATCGTCTCGTAGGTCTTGTGATCGTTAAAATCGATCTCCTCCCAGACGATATCGCGACCGTAGCGCCGCTTGACGAGCTTGGCGGCATTATCGATAACGTCGAGGTTTTTTAGACCCAGGAAGTCAAATTTTATCAGATCGACGTCTTCAAGATAGTTTTTGGTGTATTGCGTTACCAGGCGCGCATCCTCGCCCTTATCCTGCTTAAATAGCGGCGCTTTATTCCACAGCGGCTCATTTGAGATCACCACGCCCGCAGCGTGCATGCCTGCGTTGCGATTTAGCCCTTCAAGGCCCAGCGCAAACTCCCAAACCTGCTGTGCGATCGGATCTGCGTCGATAAATTCCTTCAGCTTCGGCTCGGCGTCATAAGCCTGCTTAAGCGTGATGCCGAGCTTATCGGGGATCAGTTTCGCCATCTTATCGGCTTGCGAAAGCGGCATATCGCAGACGCGAGCCACGTCGCGAATGACGCCGCGCGCGAGCAGCTTACCGAAGGTCGCAACCTGCGCGACGTTGTATTTGCCGTACTGATCAATGACATAGTCGATCACCTCGCCTCTGCGCGCCTGGCAAAAATCCACGTCGATGTCGGGCATCGAGATACGCGATGGATTTAAAAATCGCTCGAAAAGTAGATTATACGGGATCGGATCGAGGTCGGTAATGCGAAGCGCATACGCGCAGATGCTTCCCGCCGCAGAGCCGCGACCTGGGCCAACCGGGATGTCGTGATCCTTCGCCCAGTTGATGAAATCCTGCACGATGACCATATAGCCCGAAAAATGCATGTTTTTGATGATGGCAAGCTCCTTTTCCAGGCGCTCACGATAAATTTCATGATTCTGCGGATCTATAAATTTAAGGCGCTCTTTAAGCCCCTCTCGGCAGAGATGATCGAATAAAAAATCATCGTTTGCAAAGCTATAGCGCTCATTAGGCTGGGGCAGCGAAAGCCCGAGCCTATCGGCGTATTCGATCGTAAATTTAAAATTCGGCGGCGTGGGCGCGTAGTCCTTCTCGTCGAAGGCAAATTTCAAATTGCACTTTTGTACGATCTCGGCGGTGTTTTCGATCACTTCGGGGATATCCGCGAAAAGCCGCCTCATCTCCTCGTCGCTTTTTACGTAAAATTCCGAAACGACGTGTTTTAGGCGGTCGCCGTCGTTGATCGTCTTGCCCATCGAGATGCACTGATAGACGTCGTGAGCTTTAGCGCGATCCTTGCGCGAGTAGTGAGCGTCGTTGGTGGCGATGATCTTGACGCCGATTTCGCGCGAAAGGCGGATGAGATCCTTATCGACGTTTAACTGCTCGCCGATGCCGTGGCGCATGATCTCGAGATAAAAATCCTCGCCGAAAATTTCCTTATACTCAAGCGCCGCTTTTTTCGCCGCTTCGTAGCCGCCCGCGCCGCGCTTTAAATTTCGCTCGCTTCTATTTAGATGAAATTCCACCTCGCCCGCTAGGCATGCCGAGGAGCAGATGAGACCCTCACTGTGCTCTTTTAAAATTTTTTTGTTGATCCTCGGATAGTAGTAGAAGCCGTCCAAAAACGCGCGCGAGCTAAGATACATTAAATTTTTGTAGCCCGTCTCGTTTTTGGCGAGCAGTATCAAGTGGTAGCGCTGGCGGTCGCTTTTATCGCCGATATCGTCGTGGTTGTGCAGGTAGGTCTCGATGCCGATGATCGGCTTGATGCCGTGCTTTTTCATCGTCTGATAAAAGTCTATCGCGCCGAACATATTGCCGTGATCGGTGATCGCACACGCCTTGGTGCCGCGGCTCTGCAAAAGCTCGGCGAGCTCGCTTACTTTATTCGCGCCGTCTAGCAGCGAATACTCGGTGTGAAGGTGCAGGTGGGTGTAGTCGCTCATTTTGATCCTTTTTCGATTTGAAGATTATAGTAAATTCGGGCTTTAGAAACGGTCAAATTTAATGGAATTTTAGCTTAAATTTGGGTGCGAAATTTGGCGGGGAAATTTTATGATATAATCTGGGCGAAAATTTAAAAGGAGATGAGATGATCTATGCCGATATCCCACTAAAAATTCAAGCCGATAAGTTGGACTTCGTGGTTGCTTTTATAAAAGATTTGGCAAAGAAGGAAAATATTAAAACGCAGAAAATCGATACTTCAGACGAAATAGTATCCGAAAGAATGCGGCTCTTGGATGAAATTTTTGATGATGCAATTGAGGCCGAGTATGTTAGCACCGGCGATGAGCTGAAAGAGCTAAGAGCTAAGAAATATGCAAAATAAATATTTTCTGGACGTCAATATCCTCATAGATCTGCTGGTAAATTCTAATTATAAAAATGTTCATAGCAGTGATGACGTGCCGAATCTTACGAAAAGCAAAATCAAAGAAATTTTAAGCGACAGGGATAAAATTTGCGTTATTAGCTCAAACTCTCTAGTTACTGCATTTTTTGCTTTAACAAATAAAAACAAAAGCCTAATGGCTCACACTGCGGAACTGCTGCTTAAAATTTATTCTGCCGAAGATAGTTTTATTGTAGCCTGCGAAAGCCTGGATGTGCAAATAAAAGCGTTGGAATTTGCCAAAGAAAATAACGCGGATTTTGAGGATGCGCTACAATATTTCTGCGCAAAAGAAAACAACTGTATAACCATCGTAACAAACGATAAAGATTTCCCAAAACTTGAAGTTCCGCTACTTAGAACCGATCCGAAGCTAAAAAATTTTACGCCTAAATTTAGAAAATTCAACGCCGAATAAGATTATAAAATTTAATCAAAACCTGCTTGAGAGCCGAGAGAGTATAAAATTTCTTATAGTTTAAATTTAATAGACTTAGCGAATAAAAAAGTTTGCGAGAGTATTAAATTTTATCTCGTGACGGCGCGGCGGTTGGTGTGAATTTTACGTCCATCGCAGCGATACCTCGACTAGGCAGT
Organism: uncultured Campylobacter sp.; assembly: GCA_963519515.1. GTDB lineage: Bacteria > Campylobacterota > Campylobacteria > Campylobacterales > Campylobacteraceae > Campylobacter_B. The sequence continues at coordinate 44,411 of CAUQNJ010000006.1, forward strand.
CGTTTCGTATTTCTGCCCTCTACGCCTTGGTCTCTCAAAAGAGTCGCTTCGGCTATTTAAAAAGCAGATCGTCCTTTAGCTTTGCGTAGGCTTCATCGCCTCTTAGCTCGCGGACGATTTGCAGCGCGAATTCCATCGCGGTAGCAGGTCCGCGCGAGGTCATTATGTTTTGGTCTTTCACGACGTTTGCAGATGGGGTATATCCAGCGTGCGCGACGATCTTTTCAAAGCCGGGATAGCAAGTATAGGCGCTTTTGAGCACGCCTGCGGTAGCCAGCGCCCATGGAGCCGCGCATATCGCGCCGATCTTGGCATTGTTTACATCAAAGTCGCGCAGTATCTGCCCTAGCTTTTCGCTCTTCGCCAAATTTTCAGCCCCCGGCAAGCCGCCAGGCAAAACGATCATATCAAATTCCGAAACTTTTATATCGCCCAAAATTTCATCGGCAATCATCTCTACGCCATGCGCGCCGCAGACGCATTTTTTATCCAGCCCCACGGATACCGCATCGATCTCCGCGCGGCGCAAAATATCGATCAGACTTACCGCCTCGATCTCTTCAAAACCGTTTGCTAAAATGATCGCTACTTTCATCTACGCTCCTTTATTTTAGATATGAGCCTTGCTCGCTCGGAGCGGTCGAAATTTCGGTATTCGTGCTCCTGCTAGACGAGCTATCGTATAGGAACGAATCGTCGCCCTTTAGATAAGCAATAATGTAGCCTAGCTCCGTAGCGCCCGTTTTAGCGGCGATCGGCTGCATGATATTTTTCATCTTGCCGCCGTAGCTTAGATCCGTGGTGTATTGCGAAATAGCTATCGAAATCTCCTTGGCGTCCAGATCTTTGAGTTTACGCGATACTCCATAAGCTTTTTTTTGCCCGTTTTCGCCGTGGCAGGAAGCGCACTTTTCGGCAAAGATCTCTCTGCCTTTTTCTTTTAAAGAGTTTATATTTCGATTTACCTTGCCGCTATGAGTTTTGCCGCCTGCGGCTGGAGCGCTTTTGTAGATATTTACGGTTATATTTTCATCTTTAGAATGCTTTTCGATTAGGGATTTTAGCTCTTTGGCAAACTCACCTTTGGCTTCGAATACGTATGTATCATCGCTTGCATTATCCGCAGCATTTAGAGTGAAGGCAAAAAAACATGCTAAAAAAGAAATTTTAAAAATTTTCATAAAAAACCTTGATTTTAAATTTAAAAAGGGCGAAGCAAAAGCTTCGCCCTAATTTTACCCGTGGAAGGTAAATAATTAGAAGCTGTATTTAGCCTCGAATCTGATTCGATCATTTTTCTCATCAGCAGCACCTGCAGCGCCATCAATCTTATAGTGTGAATACCAAGTTTTGAAGCTTAGTTTCTGATTATATTTATAAGAAATTCTACCTACTACCTCGTATGCATCGTCGCCATGCGCTTTACCGTCTAGGTAATCGGCGCCGATTCTGATACCCGTATCAGGGATAGTATATCCTGCTACTACATACCAGTATTCGTTTTTGCCGGTAAAGTTCGTATAATCTAGCAACTGCTCACCCGGGCTGATGAAAGAGCCTTGATCTTCAAATGATACAAAAGAATCTTTGCTTTTATTATCAGGCTCAAATCTTAAGTAACCTGCGGCTAAATCGATACCGAATAGACCCATGCTAGCCTCTGCAGCCCAGAAATCCGCATCATCAGCGTTTGCGTTTTTATAGCTTCCGTCAAAATCAGAGAATGCATATTGACCTTTTATACCAAGGCTAAAATCATCGGAAATATCAAAGTTAAATGCTAACTCTGCAGCGAAAAGATCGGCTACATCCTCTAAAGAGTTATACCATAGTTGGAAAGCTACCGGATCGTATGAGCCTGCAATTCCTGCGCCATATAGATTGTGATCGGTAGTTAATTTGTTCATTGCACCTATGCCAGCCCAATCAAGGCTTCCAATATCACCGTCGTTTTCTAAAGAATCCATCCAAAAGCCGGTAAGAGTTAAGCCCTCGATATCGGTGCTAGTAATCTTAACGCCGTCTCCATACATATCATCAGTAAAGAATGAACCTACGCCTTGGCGACCGACTGCGATTACAGTACCGCCGACGGTATATCCTAAGTAAGCTTTAGCGATATCAAAATGGGAGTCTTTGTCGCTTGGATTTTGTCCACCATGGTATTGGCTGTTTGAAGAAGATAATGATTCGCCGCCATCTCTATCCATAAATCGAATACCGACTACACCAAAGAAGTTATCGTCGATTTTAGCTTTGAAATCTGCTTCGGATTTAAACTCCCAAGTGCTCTTGCTGCTATTTCCGGCATTTTTATCACGATCGTGTGTATATCGCATACGAGCATATCCGTTTAGATCCACGTCCTTGATAGCCTCTTCTAGCGGAACAGCGCTTGCACTTGTAGCAAGAGCACCTGCAGCGATAGCTGCTGCTAAACTAAGTTTGAATAGTTTCATTTGAACTCCTTTAAAAGTTTGTAGGTGCAATAGTAGCACAAAATGGCAAATTATATGCTTAAAATAGGCTGAAAAATACCAAAATATGACTAAATTGTTACCGAGTGTTTACCAAAATCGCAAAAATTTCGGGCATAAAAAAAGCGAGGCTCACACAAGCCTCGCTGATTATTGAAAGGAGTTCTAGTTTCGATGGCAGGATTATAGCAAGCCGCGGTAAACAGACGGCAACACAGGATTTTACGCCTTAGCTTTTTCGACTCTAAATTTATATCTAAAATTTTAAATTTAAGCCGATATTTTGTTTGGCTTTTGTTTATCGATTATTTTCGTGTAGATTTGGCGCGGATTAAATTTAGTAAAATTTTTTCGTATAAAAAGCGGTGGTCAAATTTAAACAAGCCGAATAGCGCGATAAGGATAAATCCTCGCACCATAGAAAAGCCGCGAAAGCAGAGCGGCTAAAAGCGATCCGTAGGTTAAAACGGCGAGCAACGAAGGCGATCAAAAATCGATCGGCAGCCAAATAACCTGCGGACAAAAGGCATAAAGCGGATTAAAAGCTTATATTTTCGCTATCTGGTACGGCTATGGAGTCGTTTTTATAGACCTGCTTGGTTACGATCTTCTCGCCGCTATAAGCGCGCGGAGAGCTCGCGCCCGCTTTACGAGAGATGATTCTAAACTCGGTGATGGTGCTGTTACTGGTGCTCACGTAGGCGATGTCGCCCGAGGCTGCGTAGTATCTACCCGAGCGCGCTATGTAGGCGTCGCCGCTAGAGAGGTCTTTGAGCGTGTAGATATATGAAGTGGAGCCTTGGCGCGTATAGCTGAGCACTTCCGATTTGACGGCGTTTATATTGCCCGCCATGGCAGGCGCATCGTTGGATGTAAACAGCGCGCAGCCCGATACTGCAAACGCTACAAACGCCGAGAGTATAAAATTTTTCATATTCAATCCTTGTGTTGATTTGGAGTTTAAGGGTAGTGGGTTTAGGCTTAAAATCTGCTTTCGGCGCGGAATTTTAACGCACAAGATAAAATTTACGGCAGCCATTTATCCGCCGTAAGCTAAAAAATTTACTAAATTTCAAAGCTTACCGCTAGCGGTCAATTTCGGCTTTCATAGATTAAATTTAGATCGATTTGCGGCCGCGGTACCAGCAAATTTAAAATTTTAAATTTCGCAGACGCAACGACTAAATTTAAAAGCGACTCGCTTTAGAATTTCACCGAACTAAATTTTAAAAGCAGCGCCGCGCGAAATAACGCTTCCTGTGCGCGGCGCCTTTAAGCGGTAGCCTTTAAATTTACAAGCGCGAAAACTCCACGATCGCCCTAGCAAGCTCCAGCGTCGGATCGACAAAAATTTTATCGCTTTTAATTAGCGGCAAAAATAGCGGTATTTCGGTGCAGCCCGCGATGAAAATATCGGCGTCGATCTCGCCCAAAAGATCCTCGAAAATGCCTACGTATTCGTTAATATTGCCCGCTTTGACCCCTTTGTAGATGCAGTCCATCAGCGTGTTTTGGATCTGCTCGCTAAAGCCCACACTGATTAGCCCCGCGGATTTTAGCGGCTCGTCGTAGATTTGCGCCTTTTTCGTGCCGATCGTAGCCAAAACGGCGATCTTACGCGCCTCTTTGTGGTTTTGCAGGATCGATTTTACCGTGACTTCGGCGATATGGATGATCGGCAGATCCACCGCCGCGACGATGTCATCGGCAAAAAAATGCGCCGTATTGCAAGCCATAGCAAACGCCGCACAGTTCGCATTTTTAAGACGACTAGCGCTCTCGATCAGGCGCGGCAGCGGATTTTCGCCCTTGCCTAAGATAAACGCCGTGCGATCCTCGATCTGCGGGTAGCTGTCGATTATGAGCGGGATATTTTCCTGATCGCTCTTCGCCGCGGTCGCCTCGATTATTTTAAGATACAGATCCGCACTCGCCAAAGGCCCCATTCCACCGATAATTCCAACTCTTTTCATCTAATATCCTTTCTAAATTTATCAAATTTAAACTTGCTCTTGCGAAATTTCATCTCGCCGTAGCCTTGCAAACATGCGGCGATGAAATTTGCCAAGCCGCCTGAGCCTCGCCGCAACAGAAATTTTATCGCGACAAAATTTTGTTGCCGCAATGACCTGGTGATGCAAACGCGCTACAAAACGCTAAATTTAACGCCGCAAGAGCCAAAAGCCTAAAATTTCAGCTCTCCCACTTGCTCATATCCATTTCGTCTTCGCTCTTTGCGACGTAGATCGACGCCACGACGTCGCCCGTTACGTTCATCGAGGTTCGCCCCATATCCAAAATCGCGTCGATACCGAGGATCATGCCGTATGCGATCGCGACGTTGCCGCTTACTTTAAGACCGATCGATTCAAGTACCAAAAGCAGCATCAGCGCGCCCGCTCCAGGCACTCCCGCCGTTCCGATCGCGGCAAGCATCGAAGTGATGATGATCGTAAGGTAATGACCGCCGTTTAGATCAATACCGCAGGCATTAGCGATAAAAAGCGAGCAAACGCCCAGATATACGGTCGTGCCGTTCATATTGATAGTAGCACCCACGGGCAAAACAAAGCCGTAGATCGCCTTTGGAATTCCCATATCCTCGGCGGTTTGCATCGTGATAGGCAGCGTGCCGTTTGAGCTACGGGTAACAAAAGCCGTAAGCATCGGCGGACGCACCTTTTTAAGAAATTTAACCGGGCTAATGCCAAGCAGCATACAAATAACGCAATAAACCAAAAATACTTGAATCGCAAGTCCCAAATATAGGGTGATCGTAACGTTTAGCAGCGAGCTAAAGGCTTCGATGCCGTTTTTGTTAAATACGACGAACATCATCGCAAAAACGCCGATCGGCGCGTATTGCATCACCCAGCGCACGACCTTAAACATAATCTCGCTCATTCCGTCGAAAAAATTATAAACCGTGTCGGCGGAATTTTTAATGCGCGCATCGTCGCTGTCGCGGCAAAACGCAAGCCCCACGCCGAAAAATAGACAAAACGCGATAATCGGTAAAATTTCGCCTTTGGCGATTGAATCGAAAGGATTCGTAGGGATTATACTTAGCAAAATTTTACTCATACTGGTAGCTTCGGCGGTCTTAGTTATGGCCTTGGACGCGTCGCTTAGATCAAGCCCGCTGCCGGGAGAAAACACAAACGCGCATCCCAGGCCGATAACGATCGCAAAAAGCGTCGTAAGCGCGTAAAACGCGATCGCTTTGGCGCCTACTTTACCGAGGTGCGCGGGCGAAATCGAGCTCGTACCCACGATGAGCGAGCAGATGATGATCGGCACCATGATCATCTTTAAAAGCCTCAAAAATAGATCGCCAAATGGCGTTAAAAAGCCGATCCACGTCGATTTCCCGAGCCAGTCTAGTACCGCTTGCGGCATACTGCTTATCAAAAATGAGTCGGCTATGGCTAAATTTTGCCTACAGATCATACCCAGCGCCGAGCCGATAACAAGCGCGATCATAATGCGTAGCAGTAAATTTGAATTGAAATAAAGCGCGAGTAACCCGCGTTTTTTAATAGATTTTTCTTCCGACATAGGCTCTCCTTTGTAGTAGATATTTAGTAATTTTACTACAATTCGGCATAAATAAAATTTAATCGCTCCGCGCAATGGAAATTTAAGAATTCCATCAAATTTCAGGGATTTGAAGTGCAAAGGCGGGGGTTTCGACGGTAGAGTCTGTTTTTGTAATCGCCATCGTAGCCATTCGCCCTCCGCGCTCATCCCGCGCATCAAGACCTCTTGCGACGACACGCTGCGGCAATTGTCGCCAAAATCGATCAAAAATCGCCGCAAAAAGCGCGCAAAGCGGTAAATTTTACGCTTCGGCGAAGTTTAAATTTAGACGGTTTAAGCGACGGCTCAACCGAACTTGCTTACACAAAAACGGCAAAAAAGATGAAATTTAAGCGGTAAATTTAAACGCTGGAATTTTAAATTTACCGCGTTTGCTATGGAATTTGGTGGCGCGGTTTTAAAATTTTGAACTCGCTGAATTTCGCGGCGATATTTGATGATGTTTAAAATTTTAAAATTGCAAAGCCTCGTCGCGATGAAATTTTGGAAATTCACGGGATTTTTAAATTTGAATAATTGCGTCGTGGTGGGCTCACTAGGACTTGAACCTAGGACCATCCGGTTATGAGCCGGATGCTCTAACCAACTGAGCTATGAGCCCGCCAGCGGTAAAAAAGAAATGAGATTTTACAAAAATAATCTTAAAACGGCGTTAAAATTAATCATAAATTTCAAGCCCAGCGTTATAACGGATGTCGCGGTAAACTCTAAGGCGCGTACCACATCTTTTGTGAAAAATTTCATGCCACTTCGAAAACGAGCAAACGACAAACCGGAAGCCAACGATTTTAAACTTTAAAATTTAACGGCGCGATCTAAAACGTACCGCAGCGCTCTGCGCGGCAAATTTAAAGGAAATTTCACGTCGCGGCAAAGTATCAAACACGCCGCACCAGAGAGATAGAACATTTTGCGCTTAAAATTTATGTAGATACTAAGGTAATGGCGAATATAGAGAGCAAGGCTGCGCAAGGCTTTATGCCGCATGAAGGCGCAAAGAGCAGACAAGACTTAACAAGTTGCGTCACGCGAATTCATAGGTATTTAGCTCTCCTCTCAGCAAGCTCCCCGCGCCGCGAAATCACCTCGTGCTCTCGCCATAGCCGCGGTCTATACGCCGCTATGGCGTCTCGTCGCCGTCTTGGTCTTGAAGCGCGCTCGCTTCGCCCTCCGCCGCTATCGCCTCGAGGCTTAAAATTTCATCGACGTCCTCCAGCTGCGCTACGCCGCTTCCGGCGATGCTTCTAATACTTGCGTGCATCGCGATCGCGCCGTCTCGCGCACGCGCGATCTGTTTTTCGCGCTGTTTCCAGATGCGCTCCATCGCGTTGCGCTCCTTATTTAGGCTCTCCTGCATGCCGACGAATGCCGATACGATCGTTTTTATCTGGTTGGCAAACTCGGGCGAGGTCAGATAGTCGTAGAGCATCGCCGTTTTGCTATCTTGATTTTGCCCCGATCTTTTGGCAAACGCAAGCGCCACGACGTGTTCGCGCAAGACGGCGCAAAGCCCCTTAAATTCCTCAAACGAGCAGATCCAGATGCTAGCATCGCTCGGCGCTTGGTGCAGCCTAGGGCTGTGAGGCGGCATCTGCTCGGTGACGATAACGCCGATCTGCGCGCCCTCGCCTATCATATCATCTTTGAGTTTGTCGATCCATTTGGGCTCGAAGCTTTTCGTGCGCTTGCTCTCGTACAAAATTTTACCGCAGCCCGCAAACTCCCTCGTATGCACCATTTGCACGCAGTCCGCGCCGCGCGCGCCCTTTTTGACCTCATCTATCTCGTCCAAAGGAAAGCTTAGCCGCAGATACTCCTGCAGCGCAAGCTCCTGTACCTCGCCCTGAAGCTGCTGCGAGCCCACCTCCGAGCGGCGCTTAAGCTCGTTTATTTGGCCGATTAAGCTTTGGATCTGCTCATCTTTTTGGCGGAATTTCAGCTCATTTTCCTGCGAAATTTGTTTCGTTAGTCGCTCACGCTCTTGGTTTACGCGGTTGGTTAGCTCGATCTCGGATTTGGCTTTATTCTCGGCCTCAAGCTCGCTAAATTTACGCTTTTGCGCTTCCATTTCGGCCTTTATTAAATTTAGCTCGGAAATTCTTTGCGATTTTTCTTGCAGTTCCTTTTGTAAAATTTCAAATTTCGCCGCGTTTTCGCTCTCGATCTGAGATTTTGCGAGCGCTAAAATTTTCTCCCGCTCGCTGTTTAGCGCAGAATCGGTCGCCGCTTTTACGCGCTGCTCGAAGGCATTTTCCTTCGCTTGCAACTGCGCCAGATGCTTCGCGTACTCCTCGCGCTTAGCGGCGATTTCTGCTTCAAATTTAAGCGCGGCTTCGTTTTGCTGCTGCTGCCACTTTCGCTTCTGCTGCAAAATTTCATCTTCAAATTTAGCCTTGATATCGCGCTGCAGCGCCTCGTCTATATCAATCTGCGAGCCGCAGTGCGGGCACTTTACGTTAGCCATTTTTACTTCCCAAACTCTGCTCTTTCATCTTTTCAAATTCCTGCGAAATTTGCGCGGCATTAGGCTCATCCGCCATCTTATCGAGCACGGAGTTGTAGCGATTTACGAGCAGTATCGCAAGCGCCGAAAAGCAAAAGCCCGGCAGCAGCTCGTAAACGATCGCCGAAAGCCCCGATAATATCCAGCAAATGACCGTGATACCGCCTACGAGCATACCCACCAAAGCCGAGAGCGCGCTCATTTTTTTAGAATACAGGCTGAAAAGCAGCACCGCGCCGAAACTCGCGCCAAATCCCGCCCAGGCGTTGCCCACGACGTTTAGCACCGTATCGTTTGAGCCGAACGCCAAGATCGCGGCGACTGCGGCGATGATCACGACGGCGATACGGCTGCTTAGCGTCTGCGTGCGCTCGCTTACCTCTTTTTTATAAAACGCAAAGATAAAATCCTTCGTAACCGCGCTCGCGCTTACTAAAAGCTGGCTTGAGATGGTGCTCATAATCGCCGCCAGCACCGCAGAGATTATCACGCCTAGGATAAATGGATGAAAGAAAATTTTACCGAGCTCTAGGAAAATTTTTTCTGGGTCGTCTATGCTAAGGCCCTTTTGCGAAAAATAGACAAAGCCGATCAGACCGCTAAGCATCGCGCCTACTAGTCCTAGCACCATCCACGAAATTCCGATGCGGCGCGCGCTATCAAGCTCGCGCGAGCTTCTAATCGCCATAAAGCGCACGATGATATGCGGCTGACCGAAGTATCCGAGCCCCCAAGCAAGCAAGCCTAAAACGCCAAAGAAGCTTTGATTGTAAAATAGATCGAGGTGGTTCGCGCCATATAGCCGCACCTGCGCAAAAAAGGAGCTGTCCGCAGGGATCTGCAGCGCGCGATAAGAAAACAGAGGGATTAAAATAAGCACCGCAAACATCAGCGCGCCCTGAAATGCGTCCGTGATCGCGACGGCCTTAAATCCGCCGAAAAAGGTATAAAATACGACGATTAAGATCGTAGCGACCGCGCCGTAGGTAAAATTTAGCCCGAAAAAGCTCTCGAAGGTCTTGCCGCCTGCGATGATGCCGCTGCTAACATAGAGCGTAAAAAATATGATAATCAAAAGCCCGGAGATGATGCGAAGCGTCTTGGTATGGTCTTTGAAGCGGTTTTCTAAAAAATCGGGGATCGTTACGCTGTTGCTTGCTACCTCGGTGTAAATTCTAAGCCTTTTGGCAAGGAATTTATAATTGCACCACGCGCCCACGCAAAGCCCTAGGGCTATCCAGATATTGCAAATCCCCGTCGCAAACATCGCTCCCGGCACTCCCAAAAGCATCCAGCCGCTCATATCGCTAGCGCCCGCGCTAAGCGCCGTTACAAATGGCCCTAGGCGGCGATTATCGAGCAGATACTCGCTTAAGCTCGCATTCTTGTCATAATAATACCTACCTATAAAAATAAGCGCGCCGAAATATATCGCGATTGCGCAATAGGTCCAAAAGCTCATCCTGTCATCCTTTTAAAAAGGCTAATTCTACCCTACTTCAAATAAAATTTCGCTTTTGAAATTTAGCCAGATTTTAACGAAATTTTAGTATTCTTCGCTTTTAAATTTAACCAAAAGGCGTCTGTGTTGAACGAGAAAATTTTTAAAATCGCGTTTTTTTTGGTAGTAGTTTGCGCAGGGCTCTATTTTACCTACCCCGTCGAACTAACTCAGGCGCAAAAAATTTCATATCTCAGAAGCTACGGAATCACGCTCATTTTAACCTCCGGCGGTATCGCCATCGGTATAGTTTTGGGCTTTATTTTGGCGTTTTTGAGATTTTTGGACATCAAGCCGATAAGGCTCATCATCGACGAATACGTAGACATCATCCGCGGTACGCCGATCGTAATCCAGCTAATGGTGTTCGTATTTATAATATTTGCTACCTGGTCGAACAACATCCTCTCGGCGATCTTCGCGTTGGGGCTTAATAGCTCCGCCTACGTCGCAGAGATCGTGCGCAGCGGCATAAACAGCGTCGATCGCGGCCAGATGGAAGCTGCGCGCGCGATGGGTCTGGGATACGGTACGGCGATGAAAGAGATCGTCTTTCCGCAGGCGATAAAAAACATTTTGCCCGCGCTTGCGAATGAGTTTATAAGCCTTTTTAAAGAAACCTCGGTCGTAGGTCTCGTAGCGATTACCGATCTTACGTTTTTTTCAAAAAGTATGCAGGCGGCGCTTTATACCGTCCAGCCGATACTTTTTGCGGCGGTGATCTACTATGCGAGCGTGAAATTTTTCTCGCTTCTGGTAAAAATGCTGGAGAGAAGGTTAAATAGAAATGATTGAGATCTCAAATTTAACGAAATACTACGGCGAGCTGCTCGTTTTAGACGGCATTAGTAAGACGATAAATAAAGGCGATATCGTAGCGATCATCGGCCCTAGCGGCGGCGGAAAATCGACCTTTTTGCGCTGCTTAAATTTGCTCGAAACCCCGACTAGCGGCACGATTAAAATAGACGGCAAGGATATTACCGACAAAGGCACGAATATCAATGAGATTCGCCGCAAGGTAAGCATGGTATTTCAGCATTTCAATCTTTTTGCGAATAAAAACGTATTGCAAAATTTAACCCTAGCGCCGATAAAGGCGGGGATCTATACCGAAAGCGAAGCGGTACAAAAAGCCGAGGAGCTGCTAGCTAAAGTAGGTCTTAGCGACAAAGCCTACGCCTATCCGCACAAGCTTAGCGGCGGGCAGAAACAGCGCATCGCGATCGCTAGAAGCCTGGCGATGAGCCCGGATGTTATTTTGTTTGACGAGCCTACGTCGGCGCTAGATCCGGAGATGATCGGCGAGGTTTTGGGCCTTATGAAAGAGGTCGCTAAAGAGGGGATTACGATGCTTGTGGTAACGCACGAGATGGGCTTTGCGCGCAACGTCGCAAATAGGATTTTTTTTATGGAGGGCGGCAAGATCGCCGTGGACGATACGCCCAAAAACGTATTTGAAAATCCGCAAAATCCGAGATTACAAGAGTTTTTGAATAAAATTTTAAACCATTAAGAGGGGGAAGAGATGAAAAAATTCATTAAATTTTTAGTTGCGGGCGCTTTGCTTTGCGGCTCGCTGGTCGCTAAGGACATCGCTAAAGATACGCTTATCGTAGGCACGAACGCCGAGTATCCGCCGTTTGAGTTCGTGGATGAAAACTCCAAAGTAACCGGCTTTGATATGGATCTGGTAGACGAGCTTGCAAAGCGCGCGGGCGTGAAATATGAAATTTTAAATATGAGCTTTGACGGGCTTATCCCCGCGATTAAAAGCGGCAAAATCGACATGATCGCCTCGGGAATGAGCGCGACGCCGGCTCGCAAAAAGGCGATCGATTTCACAAATCCCTACTACAAGGTCGAAAATTTATACGTCAAACGCAAGGACGATAGCTCGTTAAATTCCAAAGCCGACTTGCAAGGCAAGCGCCTTGCCGCGCAGCTAGGCACCATTCAAGAGCTTGCGATCAGAGATATAAAAGGTGCCGAAGTTAGCGCTACGGAGAATGTCTTTGTAGCCGTTATGTCGCTGAAGAACAAAAAGATCGACGCGCTTTGCGTGGATTCGTCCGTGGGCTACGAGTACCTCAAGAAAAACGACGAGTTGGTCGCATTTTTTAAAGAATCCGACGGCAGCGAGGGCTTTTCGATCGCATTCGATAAGGGCAAGTATCCCGAGCTGCTCGCTAAATTTAACGCGGCGCTTGAGGAGATGAAAAAAGACGGAAGCTACGAAAAGCTTTTGGAGAAGTATAATTTAAAATAGCTATTGACAGAGGAGTGAAGCAAATTTAGATACCCAATTTATAAATTTGCTTCACGTAATTTTAATTTATAACGAGGTAGCTTATGAAAAAAATATGTTTTATCGTGCTAGCATTAGTCTATTTTTGTGCTGCAAAATCTCAGGAACCCGTAACCAAGGTGGTTAAATTTACCCGCTTTATAGACGATAAGTTATTTGCGTTTCGCTGGAATGCATTGAACGAATTTTCTTGCGAATTAAAAAATTTGAAAATTATCTCGCTTAGAGATGCGCCCGACTGCCTAAAAAAAAGCAAAGAGATTAAAAAATTTGAAAGCGCCCATAAAAAAGAGATTGAAAAAATTATCAAACCGGGCTTTAACTATTACGTCACAAACTATGGCCAATATGGGAATGGCTTTATATGCGATGTAAGCGATGACAAAGATAATTTTAGACTTTTGCTTGTAAAAAACGGTTATGCCATTCCATATGGGGATAGCGAGGTTCTTATCAAGGCTCATGAGGAGGCTAAAAAAGCTAAGCGCGGAATGTATTCTGAAAAATTTTGGGATGTTACCAATTGCATTCTAAACGGCGTACCTATACCTAAAAAAGACGAGGATAGATGAGCGAAATTTACGCGCTTAGCGACGATGTCTTAACGCCGCCGCAAACTATCTTTTCGCAGATAGATGAAATTTTACGCTGCGGCGTAAAGCTCGTGCAGTATCGCAGCAAGCTCGCCGCGCAGGATGAAGCTTTAATCCGCTCTCTCATCGGTCTTTGCGAGGATTACGGCGCCAAACTCATCATCAACGACGATGCGGCGCTTGCTAAAAAGCTTGGCGCGCACGGCGTGCATATCGGCGAGGGCGACGGAGAGACGGCGCAGGTGCGCGAGTTTTTAGGCGCGGATAAGATCATCGGCGTTAGCTGCTATGCTGATCTTGCTCGCGCGCAAAAGGCCGAGGCGCAGGGCGCTAGCTACGTAGCCTTCGGCTCGCTCAGGCGCGGCAAGACAAAGCCCGATGCGCCGCTTTGCCCTGATGCGCTCGTGCAAGAGGCGCGAAAATCTTTAAACCTCCCAATCGCCGTAATCGGCGGGATAAGCTTAGAAAATCTGGATGAAATTTTAGCCCTAAAGCCTGATTATATCGCGATGGTAGAGGCGATCTACAGACCCGCTTCGATCACGCAGAATTTAGCAAATTTAAAGGAAAAAATGGATGAATATATTTGACGCCGTGATTTTAGGCATCGTTGAAGGGCTGACGGAGTTTCTGCCCGTAAGCTCGACCGGGCACATGATCCTAGCTGCGAAACTTATGGGCTTGCAGCAAACCGACACGCTTAAATGCTTCGAGGTCGTTATCCAGCTAGGCTCGATTTTAGCGGTCGTGGCGATGTTTTACAAGCGGCTTTTAGTCGATTTTAAGCTCTGGTGCAAGCTCGTCGTGGGCTTCATCCCTACAGCCGCGATCGGCTTTTTGCTCTACAAAAGCATCAAATCTCTATTTGCGCCGCAGACCGTCGCCTACGCGCTGATCGGCTGGGGCGTTATTTTTATCGCGGTCGAGCTCTTTCGCAAGGCACGCCCTAGGGACGGCGAGCTAGAGCATCTGGATCAAATTTCATACGTTCAGGCCTTTATCATCGGGCTTTCGCAATGTTTTGCGATGGTGCCGGGCACTTCGCGCAGCGGCGCTACCATCATCGCAGGGCTTCTGTGCGGGCTAAACAGAAACCTGGCCGCGCGTTTTAGCTTCCTACTCGCGATCCCTACGATGTTTGCGGCGACCTTTTACGACACCTATAAAAATTTAGACACCTTCGCGCAAAACTCCGACAATATCACGACCTTTCTCGTAGGCGGCGCAGTGGCGTTCGTCGTGGCGCTTGCGGCGATCAAGCTATTTCTAAGCTTCGTTTCGAAGTTCGATTTCATCCCGTTTGGAATTTATAGAATTCTAATCGGCGCCATCTTTTTCATCTTCGTTTTTTAAACGCAATCATCAAAGGAATTTCATGAGCCTAGCAAAAAATATCGGCGCATTTTTAAAAGACAGATTCAGCCTCCTATCGGTATTCGGCGGCGCGGTGCTAAACGCATACACGCTAGTTTTGGTATTAAATTTAGCCCTCGGGTTGCTTCTTATCGCACGCGGCGGCGAGCTGCTCTCTGCGCAGGCGCTGTTTTTTGCGGCATCTGCGATCTGCGGCGTGACGATACTTTTTTTCGCGCTTTACGCGCTTAGCTTTTACAGCACCATGCTATATAAAATTCTAGCCTTTGCGCTCTTGGCGCTAAACGTAGCCTTCGCGATCGCTCAGATTTTTTTGATCTTTAGCTTGGAGCTTACCTACTCGCACGGCACACTGGACGCGCTGGTGCAAACGACGCCCAAGGAAGCCTTCGAGTTCGCGCATGCATTTTTAAATTTCAAGCTTATCGCGGCTTTTTTGGCGCTTTTAATTTTCGTCATCACCACTCTTAGGCTTAGAGTGAGCCAGCGAGTGCGGATGAAGCTATGTCGCGCAATAAAGCTAGTCTTTCTGCTTAGCTTGCTTGTTTTTATCGCGCATGCGGCGTTTAAAAGCTACGTAGCCAAAAGCTCGAAAATGCGCGCCAGCGTCATAATCGCGCTAAATAAAATTCCGATTTATAACTTTGCTTTCGTTACAAAGGATTATTTCGGCGCCGATTTTAAAAGCGTGCGCGAGCTGCAAGCTGGATACCAAAGCATTTACGCCTCACACTCGCATAAAACCACGCCAAACCGCATCTCAAACGTCGTTTTTATTATCGGAGAGAGCCTGCAGCGAAATTTTATGAGCCTATACGGCTACTATCTGCCCACCACGCCGAATCTGCAAGCGCTTGAGCAAAGCGGAAATCTAATCGCCTTTAGCGATGTTGTCTCGCCGGGCGCTAAGACCAACGACGTGCTAAAATACGTGCTAAATTTCGGAAATTACGAGAGCGAAAAACAGCGCCCGTGGAGCGCCAACCTCGACATCGTAAATCTCGCACGGCTGGCAAACTACGAGACCTTTTGGATCAGTAACCAGGAGCGCTACGGACAGTGGGCGGTCGCAAGCGGCGCGAGTGCGCAGATGACGGATCATTCGGACTTTACGAATCAAATCCCGGTTTACAAATACGCCTACTCGCTCGACGAAGTCCTGCTTCCGAGTATAAAAAATTTCAAATCGGGCGCAAAAAAATCGCCTCTTGCGCGCAAGGACGAAAGCTCCGCCGCAGAGGTAAATGGCACGCAGGAAAAGGATAAATTTTTCATCCTTCATCTGATGGGCTCGCACCCGAGCTACGAGTTTCGCTATCCAAAAAGCTTTGCCAAATTTAGCGCCGCAGATATCTCGCGCGAGCCGCTTGATGAGGGGCAGAAAAAAGAGCTCGCGCACTACCTAAATACCGTGGCTTACAACGATTTTATAGTAAGCGAAATTTATAAAATTTTTGCAAGCGACAACACGCTGATAGTCTATTTCAGCGACCACGCCCAGAGCCTCTATCAATACCGCGGCAAGCTGATCCATGGCGGCATCAACCGCTTCACGCTCGAAATCCCGCTGATTTTCATGGCGTCGGATAAGTTCAAAGAGCAAAACGCTGATCTTTGGGCGCGCATCGCGGCAGCCAAAGACAGGCCGTTTTTAAACGACGATCTCATCCACGCGATTGCAGAAATTTTAGAGATGACCGATCTACCGGAGTACGATCCCGCTCGCTCGGTGATCAATGCTGATTTTAACGCCTCGCGTCCGCGCATCATCGAGGGGGTCGATTACGATAAGGTTTACAAGCTGCAAAAGGAATTTGGCGAGTAAATTCGGTGAAATTTTGCGCCTTTTATCTGCGTAAAATTTCACCTCTTAAAATTTGCACTCTTATCGCAACTGCTCGCGCCCTGATTCAGCTTTCGGACAGCCGCGTCAATTTACGCCGCCACGGGCTATGCAGTAAAATTTCTCGCCGCGGAAGTCTGCCGAGTAAAATTCAGCTTTGTAAAATTTCAAAATTTTACGGCACAAATTCCACGACGCAGAATTTTTCATGCGTTCACGAAATACAAAATTCGCGAAGCTAGTTCGAATAGCGAAATTTTGAAATTTCGGAATTTTAAAATTTGTCGGCGTTAAAATTTATCCGCACGGCACGGAATTCTACCGCTCAAATTTCGCGGCGCAAAATTCCGCAGCACAAAATTTATCGCCAAAATTCAGCTCGCAATTTAAAATTTCAAAATTCTAAGCCACGAAATTTATGTCGAAGAATTCCACGTTCCAATCGGCACGGAGTATTTACCGCCCGAGCCGCGCGTAAAATTCTACGCTTTAAAATTCCAAGCCATAAAATTTTACGCTACGAAATTTCACCGATAAAATTTTATGTCGCAAAACTCCGCGCCGTAAAATTTAAAAGCGGCTATTGCTACAAAATTTCGCGAGCTCAATTTACGCTGCCGCAGCGGTATTTGCCCGCTACAAAGGTGATTTTATCGCGGATCTGAGCGATCTGTCTTAGCGCCTCCGCCAAGAAATCCACGTCGCTCTCGTCATGGATGAACGAGAAGCTAGCCCGCACCCAAGCGGGTTTGCGCGACATTTCGGTATCGGGTTGCAAACCGAGCAGATCAAAGCCGTAAGGCGCTGCACAGTCGCATCCTGCGCGGGTCTGGATCTCAAATTTCTGCCCGAGCACCCCGGCTAGCGCGTCCGCGCCAAGACCTTGCATATTAAAAGCAAAGATCGGCACGCGCGGCGCGGTTAGATTGCCGTAAATTTCAATCTCGGGGATTTTTGAAATTTTGCTTATGAAGCGCCTGCAGATCGCCTCTTCGCGCGACTTGATCGCCTCTAGCCCCGCGCTTTTGCGAAGCTTTAGGGCAAGATAAGCTCGCACCAGCGCGATGATGCCCGGCGTGCCCGCCTCTTCCAAGCGCTCCTTGTCGATTATAAAGCGCTGCGTTTGGGCGTCTGCGTATTTGATCGTGCCGCCTCCCGCGAACGTCGGCTCCTCGCCGCGCAAAAGCTCCTTTCGCACCGCCAAAATCCCGCTAGCACCCACGCCGCCTAAGAGCTTGTGTGCGCCGAAAAACATGCCGTCGCAAAAGCCGAGATCTACATTTTCGTGCGCGATGAGCGC
The DNA here is from genome assembly GCA_963519515.1 of uncultured Campylobacter sp. Classification (GTDB taxonomy): domain Bacteria; phylum Campylobacterota; class Campylobacteria; order Campylobacterales; family Campylobacteraceae; genus Campylobacter_B. Next base: position 61,910 of record CAUQNJ010000006.1, read on the forward strand.
GCTAGCGTCCACAAACAGCCGCCCGCCGTGCGCTTTTAGCATCAAGTAAGCGCGCTTGTAATCGAGCTTAAGCCCCGTCACGTTCGATGCCGCGGTAAGCACGCCGTAAATTTCGCGCCCTTTGTTTGCGGATAAAATTTCGCCCAGCCGCGCAAAATCCATCAGCCCGCTTGGATCCAGCGGAACGCGCACGACCTCGCAAAGCCCCTGTCTTAGGCTGATCTCCACGGAGTGATGCTCAAAAGGCGAGATGATGAAAAGCGGTAGCTGCTTTAAGCTCTCGCGCCGCAAGCCCAGCCTATCTCGCGTCGCGGGCGGCAGGTAGATACCTAGAATTTCCCAGAGCTTCTTTATCGCCGCGGTCGCGCCAAATCCGCACGAGATCAGATAGTAGCGCCCTTCGCAGCCTAGAAGCTCTTTGATTTTGGCCCTTGCGTTTTCGTAGTAATCGCTCGTAATCTCGGCATTGGCACCGCCTGCGGAGTGGACGTTGGCGTATGTTGCAAGCACGCGCTCGATCTCCGCTTCTATAGGGCGATACGCAAGGCCCGAGGCGGCAAAATCGAAGTATTTGACCCCCTCTTTTAAGATGATATTTTCTTTGATCGTTTGAAAATCCAAAGCGCGACTCCAAAATTTTTGCAAATTATATCCAAACTCGCTAAAATTACGCCCGCAAGGAGGGCGAAATTTACGAGTTAAAAGACACGGCGCGAAATTTGGGCGATGCTGATATCGACGCGATTTTGCAGTTTCATTTCGTATTTGACGAGATCGGCTGTATAAGCGGCTACGCGGACGTTTTCGAAGCGATCGAAAATGAAATTTTGCTCTGCTTCGAGCAACTCGGCGAGCGCTTTAAATTCGGCGGTGAGAGCGAAGAGCAGATCAAAAAAGCGCTGATGAAATTCGCTAGAAGCGACCGCAAAAAAATAGGAATTTCAAAAATCTTACCGCGGTTTACGGCGCAAAAAATCACCGCAGATCTCATAAACGCGAAGTTTTTAATCACCGAAAAATCAAGCGAGCAAAGGGCGCAAAAAGAGCGCAAAAATGACCGCCTCCCGCGCGCACTGCGCCGCTACCATATCACGGACAAAGTCCATTTTAGCAGCAACTTTGCGAGGTTTTGGTTTAGATTTATCGAGCCGAACCTGCCCGCGCTGCGACGCGGCGAAATAGGACGCGTGCTAAGCCTAATCAAAGCGGATTTCAACGCCTATGCAGGGCTCGGGTTTGAAATTTTAAGCAAGGAGCTGCTCGCGAAGTATCTAAATTTAGAGATTTCGCAAATTTCGAGTTTCTGGAACAAAGAGGTCGAGATCGACATCTACGCGAAATTTGAGAGCTTTTGCGTCGCGGGCGAGTGCAAATACAAGGAGCGAAAAATTTCAAAAAACGTGCTAAACGAGCTCATACTTAAATGCGAAAAAGCGCACCTCGCGCCCGATCTGCTCGCGCTGTTTTCCAAAAGCGGCTTTAGCGGCGAGCTACAAAACCTAAAAAGCGATAAAATTTTACTCTTTTCGCTCGAGGATTTTAAAATTTTACTTTAAATTGCGCGTTAAAAAAGCCCGATGGTAGTGCATGTAATTATGAGCCCAAGCAAATCTTGGACGCGATTTTAGAAGATGTATCGCTTTAAATTTAGAATTGTCGGGCTACAATCAATATAAAATTCCGCCGCTTGAAATTTTAAGACGGCGGAGTTTTGTGAAATTTCAGCTCGCGCGGGCGGCTGTGCTGCGCGCGAATTTGCACTACCGCGAGCAAGCTCGCGCTGCTCGCACACAAACCTCGCGCCCTAAATTCCATAAATTTAGACTATTTTTTCACCTTGATCACGTATGGCACCGATTTGATCACGCCTTTGGAAAAGAGCGTCTTGGTGTCTGCATACACGGCGTCAAGCTCGGCCTTTGAGACGTCCGCATCGCTTACCTGCGCGTCCTTGTTATAGTATTTCTCGATCACGTCGATCGCGCCCTTTTGATCGCTCGGAGAGAGGGCCTTCAGATGCTTTAAAATCAGCGCCGATTTGATAAACGCGCTCTTACCGTGCACCGGCGCAAAGATCAATTTTACGTTGCTGTTGCGAAGGTGCTTCGTGATCCTTTTCATCTCCTCGACGCAATACGGGCACTCCGGATCGCCCACGATGTAGGTCATATAGGGGTTGTTTTTATCAAACGACTCGATATAGGCAAATCTCGCGGGATCTATGCTCTTTAACAGCTCAAGCGCGGCGGCATCCCTGGCGTCCTTTAAAATTTGAGTTCTCATCTTAAATAGCGCCGCGTCCGCCGCGTCCGCAAGCTTAGGCTCCTCAGTCACTGCCACCAGGCTTTTGGCATCGTCGCTAGCTAAAAACGCCTCTTTTTTCTCGCCCGAGCGGACGATCAGCAAATTTAGCCCGTTTAGCGAGTTTAGTTTATCGATCGAGATGAGCTGAGCGTTTTTATCATTTAGACTTTGTTTTAGGTTTTTTACGAACTCCGCTTCGTTCGCATTCGTACCAAGCACAAAAACCGCACACGCAGCCAAAACGTAGATGATTTTTTTCATAGCTTCCCTCCCCTTAAAATTTCGCCAATTATATCAATTTAAAATAAAATTTGTTATAATCGCGCCCTATCAATTTAAGGAGAAATTTATGGCTTATTCAATGGGTGATTTAAAAAAGGGTTTGAAGATCGAAATCGACGGCATCCCGTATAAAATTGTGGAGTATCAGCACGTAAAGCCGGGCAAGGGTGCGGCGTTCGTGCGCGCTAAGATCAAATCCTTCATCGACGGCAAAGTGCTTGAAAAGACCTTCCACGCCGGCGATAAATGCGAGGCGCCAAACCTCGAGGACAAGCAGATGCAGTATCTCTACGACGACGGCGAGGCGTGTCAGTTCATGGATACCGATAGTTACGAACAGATCGCGATCAGCGACGAGGACGTGGGCGAGGCGAAAAAATGGATGCTTGACGGCATGATGGTGGACATTATGTTTTACAACGGCAAGGCGATCGGCGTCGAGGTTCCGCAGGTGGTGGAGCTTAAGATTGTAGAAACCGCGCCGAATTTTCGCGGCGATACGCAAGGCAGCAACAAAAAGCCCGCCACCCTTGAGACCGGCGCCGTGGTACAGATCCCGTTTCACGTGCTTGAAGGTGAGGTTATCCGCGTAGATACCGTCCGCGGCGAGTATATCGAGCGCGCGAATAAATAATCCCCCTCCCTGTTTTTGCGAAATTTTAATTTCGCAAAAATTCCTCTTTCTTTTAAAATTTATAAATTCCAGACGATAAATTTAAACCGTATCGGTTGTGTAAATTTAATTAAAATAGCTTTTCGAATTCGCCGAAATGCGAGATCATTTAATATAAATTTTGCGTAGCGCCGATTTGGCAAAATTTAAAATGGTTTTACGATTAAATTTACGGATTTGAAATTTGAGTATAAAAACGCCCAAAAGCAAATCTTACGACCCGCTTTCGGGCTTTGAGCTAGGCTGCAACTTTAATTAGATTTAAAATTTCACCTTCACTTGGGAAACGAGGCTTAGCAAAATCTTTATTGAAGAAAAGCTTTCTGCCGTCAACTTCTACTAGAAAGTCTCCGCTGCCACCAGGGGCCAACTCGACAACTGCATCCTTATAGACGCTTGTTATTTCATCTCTCACACGGAGAGCTTGCGGTCTATAAGATCAAGAATTACAATAAGTAATTACAACCTTCATCTTTATTCCTTTCTAAAAAAGTGCCACATTCTAGCAGAACTAGCTTAAATTTTAATATAAAAGCTCAATTTCGCGCGCCTCAGTATTTAAAATTTACGAGCGAAATTTCGCCGTTTGCAAAGCTTGGAATTTCGCTGCTGCGGGCTTAAGGCTAGTCCTTAAATTTTAAAATTTTATCGTAGCAGAGATAAAAATCGCAGCCGTGCGCATGGAATTTCTTATCGCCGTGAAAGTGCCCGAAATACCACCGCTCAGGCCTTACGAGCTCAAAGATCCGCTCCAAATACTCAGACGTTTTATCGGGGATGCTTTTGCCGCACCAAAGGTATTCTTTTAAAAATTTCATCGCGAACCACGGCGCCGTGTGGCTCAGCACCGCATCGATCCGTCCGCCCGCGGCGATGAAATCGCGCGCATTTCGCATCGCGTAGCTAAACTCCTCCTCGCTCGGAATCTCGCGCGCCCACCAGCTAAGCCCCGGTATCCGATGCGCCTTATCGACGCTAAGCGCACCGCCGAAGCACAAAAAATGTCGCCCTGCAATCTCGTAAATTTCGCCGCGCCGCAGCCAAAATATGTTTTCGCCGCCCACGCTCACGGTGCCGCCGAATTTCCGCTCGCGCGGCAGCTCATCCAACATATCGAAATTTTCGTGGTTACCGTCTATAAAAAGAAGCGTGGCGGGGAAATATCTTTCTATATTTTTGCGCGCCATAAACTCATCTATCCGCTCGCTCCAAAACAGCCCAAAATCTCCGAGCACGATGACGAAATCATCGGCGCTAAGCCCGCCCGCAAAGGCCTTGTTCGTTATTTTACCGATCTCGTTTATGCCGTGCGTATCGCCGCAAAGATATATCATCTGCTTCCTTTAAATTTACCCCAGCCCGTGCGAATGGAATTTTAAGCGCTAAATTTACCCGCTGCGTCGTATAGATCGCAATCGACACGACGAGCCGCAACCGCGCAAATTTAAAGCAGCGGCTTCCGATTTTAAATTTTACGACGCGGATTTGAGCAGCAAAATTTAAACGAGCGGGATCTATCTTACCGCTGTAAATTTAAATTTAGCGGCAAAATTTCAAAGCGGCTGCCTAAATTTCATAGCGTATTGCGTAAATTTCGCGGCGCGCTGTGTAAATTTCGCAACAAGCCGCGTAAATTTAAAGATTAAATTTAAAGCTTGCTGCGCAGCTGTCCCGCTAGAGCTGCGCCGATCCGCTCGTAGCCCGCTTTTTGCAGATGGATCTCGTCGGGGCGCACGAGCCCCATGCTGCGCCAGCCGTTCCAGCCGCCGTCCTCGTTCATCAGCCCCGCGACGTCGTAAAACATCGTCCCCTCATCGCGCGCGAGCTTGGCTAGCACGGCGCTCGCCCTGGCGGCACTCGGCACCTTCGGGCTTCGCGGCGGCGCTACGAGCAGGATTTTTGCGCCCGGGCTCGCGGAATGGACGCTACGGATAAGCCCGCGGATGCTCTGATAAAATTTTTGCTCGTCAAAGCGCGGATCCATCGCGTCGTTGGTGCCGTAGGCGATGATTACGAGATTGTATTTTAGCTTCGCAAAATCCCTATTAAAAGCGCCCGTGCCCCACTTTTCGTAGATGTTGCTAAACGCTCCGTTGCTAGCGCACGAATCGGCAAAGCGCGCATTTTTGCGGTAAATTTTGTATCCGCCCAGCTTCGCGCCGTCTCTAAGCGCCGTGATCGTGATCGGAAAGCTCAGCCTAAATCTCGAATACTCCCACGCGCCCTCTTTTTCTTGCGAGATATAAAGGCTCTTGCCGCTTGCGTCGCGCACTTTAAAAATTTCGCCCGCCTGCGCGTCTTTGTGTAAAATTTCAACTTCAAAATCGCCGCTGAGTTGCTTTAGCTCGATCTGAACGCTCGCGCCGTTTTTCGCCGTAGCGATCACGCCGCAAAGCGGGAAGTCCGGATCCTGCTCGGTGCGAGACGAGATCACCTCAAAGCCCTTTTGCTTAAAGCTCACGTTTTCGTTCGCATGGTATCTCGGCATCATCGCAGGCACGAAGCCGACGCTGTTTTGCACAAAGAAATTCCGCCTAAAAGCATCTATCAGCGCGTCGCTACCCAGATGCGAATCGCCAAAAAATTTCACCCCATATCCCGCGTACGGCGCACCGCCTGCGGCATCGCCGCGCGCTGCACATCCGCACAGCAAGGCGGCCATCAAAATCGTAATAAATTTACTCAACTTCTATCCTTGATAAAATTTCTTTCGCGACGCTCTCGCAGCCCTCTTTGCTCATGTGAATGCCGTCGTCTTGGCGCACGCGCACGAGAGAGGAACCTCTTTTTAGGTAGGTTTTAAACTTGCCGTTTTCGCACACGAAAGGGCTCGTCTGCATGAAATACCCGCCGAATTCCTCGCTGGCACCCGCGTAAATTTTATTTAAAATTTCTATTTTTTCCTCAAAATCGGCCTTTTGCATGCACGGCATCGCGATCCAAAACACCCCAGCGCCGTGCGAGTGCGCCGTATCGTAGATCTCGCGCACTCTCGAAGCGTAAAACTCCCGCCAGCGCGGTGTTTTGATGCCGTAGGTCTTGCCGCCTGCGCGGTACTCCCAGACGTCGTTCGCACCCAGCAGCACGACTACGAGCTTAACGCCGCCGTTTTCGCTAAGTGCGGTATCGAGCGTCTTTTGCCAGTCGAAAGATTTCTTGCTCGCAAGCCCCGTCGATTGCTTGCTAAGATCGATCACCTTTAGGCTTCGCTTCGGGAAAAATTTCTTAGCGTTCATCCCCACGTATTGCATCAGGCTGTCGCCGATAAAAAGCACGCCGTCGCCCTGATTTAGGCGGATCTTGCCGTCTGCGGTGAGTAAAATTTTAGCGCCCTGCGGCGCGTTCGCCCCCGTCTGCGAAGCAAAATTTTGCGCCGTGGAGTTTAGCTCGCAAACCGCGCCGCTGCCGCACGGCTGCATCCTTTGCGCAAGACTTAGCGCAGAGGAGTTTTGATCCGCAGGGCCCTCGCCGCTTAAATTTAGATCATCAGACGACGAAGCGCGCGCGGAGAGATCGCTAGCTGCAGAGCTTGCACCGCTTAAATTTAGATCCGCGCCCGTTTGCGTCTGCGCTGCCAGCGTCTGAAACTCCCGCAACTGCGGCTCTAGCGAGGCGATCTTATCAGGCGCGGGATTTTTCGGCTCCGTACTTTGCGGCTCTGCATTTTTAGAAGCGAAATTTTCCGCCTCCGAATTTTTCGGATCGGAACTTTGAGGGTTTAAATTTTGCAGCTCCGCGACTTGCGATTTCGCAATTTGCGGCTCGAAATTTGAAGCCTGATTTGCGGCAGAGCTTTGCAACGGCTGCCCCGTGCGCGCAGAATTTTGGATAGCGGCCTCGCGCCCCTGGCTTTGCGCGGAAGCCATTGCCGCAGAGCGAGAAACGGAGCCTTGCGGCGCGGAATTTTGCAATTTAAAATTTTTCTCCTCTTGCAGATCTTGCGCGCCGTAAATTTCAGGCTGAGTTTTACGCGAAATTTCGACGTCGCGTTCGCTTCCTTCTAAGCCCTGCTGCGAGGCGAGCTTCTGCGCGCGATCCATAAAACCCTGCGCTCGCTCGCTAATAGCTTCGTAAATTTCGCCGCCTTTAGCAAACGAGCTGCCGCGCAGTGCCTCTTCCAAGCCGAAATCGTTGTGAAATCTCTGCTCCAAATAGTAGATCAAGGAATTTTGCATAAAAAACGCCGCAAAAATCAGTGCAAAAAATATCGTCGAAATAAATTTAACCATCTAAAATCCCGCGTAGATGAAATTTGGAATCCCGCTCGGCATCAGCGCGAAAATGAGCGTGAAAATCGCGCCCAGAAGCAGCGCTTTCGGCAGAAAAGAAACGCCAGAGAAAAATTTTACCAGCCAGCCCTGTAACCCCGCCGTTTTAGGATAGGCAAAAATGCCCGCGATAACCGCTGCGAGCACCGCCGGCTCACCTATGTCGTGAAATGCCTGCGCGCGCGCAAAACCGCTAAAAATCGCCATAACGTCGCCAAAAGAGGAGTTGGCAAAAAATATCCACGCGAAGCTGACGTAGGCGTAGGTGCAAAACAGCGCAAGATGAGGATTTAGCGGTCTTGCGCCGAGCCCCGCTCGCCACTTTAAAAATACGATCCCAACGCCATGCAGAAGACCCCAGATCAAAAAATTTAACCCCACGCCGTGCCAGATGCCAGAAAGCGCAAACGCGATGATTAAATTTAGGCAGGTGCGCGCAAAACCCCTGCGCGAGCCGCCGAGCGGGATATAGATGTAGTCGCGTATGAAAGTAGATAAGCTGATGTGCCAGCGGTCCCAAAACTCGCCCAAGCTCCTAGCCGCGTAGGGCATATTGAAATTTTGCGGCAAATTAAAGCCCATCGCAAGCCCGAGCGCCCGCGCCATATCGATAAAGCCGCTAAAATTCGTATAAAGCACCGCGCCGTAGAGCAAAACGGCGATTAAAATTTGAACCGCGGAAGACTCCGGAGCGTCGCCGTAAACGCCCGAAAACAGGCCGCTTACGTAGGAGCCCAGATAGGAGCTTACGATCAGCAGCTTAATCAGAGAAAAGATGACCAGCACGTAAATTTCATCCGCATTACCGAAGCGTTTGGGCGCGTCAAACTGCGGCAGCACGGGCTCGATCCTCTTTGCCGCGCTTGCGCGCCCGATGGGGCCCATCACGACGCTAGGAAAAAACGCCAAAAAACACGCCAGACTCAAAAAGCCCTGCTCGCCGCACTCGCGCCTATAAACCGACACGAGATAGGTGATCGACATAAAAACGTAGTATGAAATCCCGAGCGGAAACGCCACGCTATCGACGGCGGCGATACCCAGCGCGCCCAAAAAGGCGTTGAAGGCTTCCCTTATAAACTCGTAATATTTAAAAAATGCGAGGAAAAATAGGCTTGCCGCGACCGCCGCGAGCATCACTACGAGTGCCTTTGCGGTTGGAGCGGCGATCTGCTGCGCTTGCTTGGCTTTGCGCGCCTGCTTCGCCGCAGCTTTACGAGAGAGCTTTTTCTTGTGCGAGGATTGCTTTGCGGGCAGGCTGATCCTTACGGCTACGCGGTTTGCGTAGCCGATGCACACTCCCGCAAAATAGATAAACATGCTGTAAGCTGCGAGCAGTAGCGCAAAGTGTGGATTTATGGAACACATAAAGCCGTAGCTTGCCAGAAGGATTAAAATTTTTTGTATTAAAACAGAGCTCCGAAACGCCCAGTAGATCATTAAAAACAATAGAAAAGCAAGGACGAACTCGGGTGAAAAAAATGTCATTCAATCTTTCCAATTTAAATTTTAAGGCGCTTACGGCATGAAATTTATGCGCACCTGCAACGCCCAGCCAAAATCTTTGCGGCATTTAGCACAGAATTTCAAAAATAAAAACCGCCGCAGATTTCCGCCGCCATATAAAATTCCGCGGCATCATTAAAATTCTACTTACAAAAACGGCTGCGAAAATTTACAGAGCATTCGTCGCATCAAATCCGCTCGTAACGGAGCTTATCAAAATTCTACGCCTTATGAAGTAAAAATCTCAACTCTTAATTTTAAGTACAAATTCGCAGAATTTCATACTGCCCAAAGCTCAGGCTCACAATTTAGCCATTCTAACGCGATAATGTAAATTTTAATTTAGCGATTTAAAATTTCTAGCATAACGACGTAAATTTAGCTCGCGTTTAAATTCCAATTTTACGCGGCGCGGAACTATCCGTAAAACGCGCCGCGTAAAATTTTAAAATTTGAGCGCTCGCGGCGCGGTGCAATCAAAACCTATCTTTTGTAAAATTTTCTTAAAATTCCGCTTCCGATCTCTTTGCTATTGCCATCTTCGATCATCATCGCAGCTCGGTCTACATCAACGCTCTTATCGGTATTTACTATAAATTTTATCTCTATCTGGCGCGAGGCGATCTGCGCGGGCTTATCGACAAATAATACTTTTATCGGTCTTTGGGAGCTTGCGGCGACATCTTTTACTAAATTTAAAAAATTAGCATAACTCCAATTATTCGCGTTAAGCTTATAAACCTCTGTGATCTCCTTTTGCAGGGCATCGTCGTCGCATTTGACCTGAGAGCCGAATGAAAGACTCTTGCTCTTTTCTTCGTCAAATTTGCAAAACTTATTCGCGGTTTGTAGAATTTTATCTTTATCAAACTGCGGCGAGCTTTGCGTTTTTAGCCTTTCGTAACTATCAGACGCGTATTTTAAGCTATTTTGTAAACGCTTTTCTTTGCTTTCCGCCTCCGAAGCGTATGCTTTTTCATAGGCTGCGCTAGCCCTGTCAAATTCCGCTTTTAGCACCTCAGCGCTTACCTCGCAAGTCATCTTCACCGCCTGGATGCTATTTTTGAGCCGATATCCTGCCAAGATACCTTCTTGCACTCGCTAGAGCCGTCGATTGCGTTACCGATAGTCATGGATTTTTGTTGCGGCAGCGTGTATTCTTTGACGATCTTTACGTTATCCTCGCCGCAGCCGCACAGCACAAACGCCGCAATAGCCGCGCCAGCAAATACTTTTACTTTCATTTTTGCTCCTAAAAATTTTGATTATAAAAACAACAAATGCTAAATTTGAAAGCCCGAATTTTAAAGTTCCGCGCCGATCGGGCCTTGAAATTTGAAATAGAATTTAGCGCGGAATTTATCGCGAAACGGCTGCCGGGCGGAATTTTGCCCGACAGCAAAGTCTTTTCTGCGCGAAATTTATGCCTCTGCGCGGATGATCCTAACTGCTTCGACCATATTTTTTAGGCTCGGCTCCACCTCTTCCCATTTGCGCGTTTTTAAGCCGCAGTCCGGGTTGATCCACAGCTGCTCTTTTGGAAGCACCTCAAGCAGCGCGCGGATCTGGCTTACGAGCTCCTGTACGCTAGGAATTCGCGGGCTATGGATGTCGTAAACGCCCGGACCGACCTCCTGCTTGTAGCCGACCGATCTAAAAATTTTAAGCAGCTCGTTGCCGCTGCGAGCAGTCTCGATGCTGATTACGTCGGCGTCCATCGCCTCAATCGTCTTAATGATGTCGTTAAACTCCGAATAGCACATATGCGTGTGTATCTGCGTCTGCGCTTTGGCTGCGCTAACGGCGAGCTTGAAGGCGCTGACGGCGAATTTTTCGTACGCAGGGATATTTTCCACGCGTAGCGGATAGCCCTCTTTAAACGCCGCCTCATCCACCTGAATGATTTTGATACCCACGTCTTGCAGATCCGAAATTTCATCAAAAATCGCGAGAGCGAGCTGTTTTACGATCTGCTCGCGAGGCTTGTCGTCGCGCACGAAGCTCCAGTTCATGATCGTAACCGGCCCCGTTAGCATACCTTTCATAATCTTTTTAGTGCGGCTTTGAGCGTATTTGATCCACTCCACCGTCATCGGTTTTGGGCGGCTCACGTCGCCGAAAAGTAGCGGCGGCTTCACGCAGCGGCTGCCGTAGCTCTGCACCCAGCCGTTGGCGCTAAACGCGTAACCGCTCATCTGCTCGCCGAAATACTCTACCATATCGTTGCGCTCGGGCTCGCCGTGAACCAGCACGTCTAGGCCGATCTCATCTTGAAATTTGACACAGTCGTCGATGTAGGCTTTGATCTGCTTCTCGTAATCCTCGCGCGCTAAAAGTCCCTTTTTGTAGGCGTTGCGAACCTGGCGAAGCTCGGCAGTCTGCGGGAAGGAGCCGATCGTAGTGGTAGGTAAAATTCCATACCCGAGCTCTTTTTTCTGCACCTTGATGCGATCCTCGTAGCGATCGGTGCGCTCAAGCTTGCTTAGCGAGTTCACGCGCGCAGAGACCTTCTCGTCGTGGATGAGCAGCGAACTCTGGCGAGTTTTGGCGGATTTTTGATTCTGCTCGTAAGCCTTTATGCCGTGCTCGCACATCGGAATTTCAAAGAAAAGATGGGTTAAAATCGAAATTTCGCTTAGCTTTTCGACCGCGAAACTTAGCCACGATTTGATCTCGGCGCTTAGTTTGTCCTCGTACTTTAGCGTAAAAGGCACATGCAAAAGCGAGCAGGAGGTACCCACGTAGATGCGCTCCTTAGGCACGTAGGCCTCGACGGCTTTGAGCTGAGTGAGCTTTTTATCGATATCGCTCTTCCAGATATTGCGCCCGTCGATCACGCCCGCAAAAAGCACGGTCTTGGCGTCTTTTAAAATTTGAAGCTCTTTTTTGATATTCTCTTCGCTTGCGTAAACGAAATCAAGCCCGATCGCCCAAACATCGGTCTTTACTATCTCGCGCACGGCCTCGGTCGCGTGCTCAAAGTAGGTCATAAAGATGATTTTTACGTTGCTTGCGACCTTGCTTAGGCGCTGATAAATCGGTGCGATCTTCGGCACGAGCTCAGCCGCGCGATCCGTCACGAAGATCGGCTCGTCGATCTGCACTACGACCTCGCTATCAAGCTCGCTAAGAAGCTTCAGCAGCTCCTCGTATTTCGCGGAAAGAGCGCCCAGGTGCGCGAGCGGATCGCTTTTGTCGCTTGATTTGCTAAGCGCAAGATAGGTGATAGGTCCGATCAAATTTATCTTTAGCGCGCAGGAATCCTTAAAATCGTTATTTTTCGCGGCTTTGTACTCGCTTAAAATTTTACTAGGATTTAGGCTAAATTCCGTATACGCAGAGATCTCTGGCACGATATAATGATAGTTTGTGTTAAACCACTTCGTCATCTCCATCGCGACTGCGTCTTTGCTGCCGCGCGCCATCGCAAAGTACTGCTCGTGCGCTGAAAGAGCCGCAAAGCGCTGCGGGATCACGCCGAAAAGCACGCTGGTATCGAGCATCAGATCGTAGTATGAAAAGTCGTTTACGCTAATTAGGCCGCTCCAAGCGTCCAGCTGATATTTGATGTGGCGATCTTTTAGCTCTGCGGCGACCTGCTCCAGCGCATCATAATCGCACTTACCCGCCCAATAGCTCTCCAAAGCCTTCTTTAACTCGCGCTGCTCCCCGATACGCGGAAAGCCCGTGACGTAACTTTTCATTTTAATCCTTTACGTAAATTTGGTATTAAGGGTTGGATTTTATCTTAAAATTTCTTTTGCCGCTATTAAAATTTTAATCTAATCTCGCAAAGCAGATAAATTTTATAGTAGCGCGCATAAGCGGCGTAAATTTAAACTGGATTCGCTTTTATGGATTTTAGTAAAAGCTCCCGATTTCAGATAATCGGGAGCGGATGAACCGTGAGATTAAATTCCAAGAATTTAGAATTTATAGTTGTATCCGGCGTAAACTCCGTATTTTTTGCCGTCGTTATCTTCGATATAATCGCCGTCCTTATACCAAGCCTTGCTTGCTTTAAATCCCATTTCGATCTCGCTATTAGAAGCGAACTCATATAAAGCACCTACCTTACCGCCCAAGATAAAGCCGCTTAGCGTATCGTCTGCTCTGGCCCAGCTGCCGTCTCTATAGTCTATCTTAACCTCGGTATCTAGCACCGAAATTCCGGTGTAAGCGCCTAAAACAAGCTTAAATCTGCCAAAAAGCTCCGGCGTAAAATCTGCGCCGCCTACGAAATCGTGCGTTCTCCATTTAACCTTTTTTTTGGCATAGGCGTTCGAGCTGGAATCCTCGCCCTTAAATCCATAAAAATACCCGCCGTAAGCCCTAAACGTACCGAAATCATACCCGGCCTTAACTCCGATCTGCGGTTGTCCGTCATCAAAACCCGCGGCTTCATTTTTGAAATTGTAACCGGCCTCGCCACCTACGAAAAGCCCCTCCGCCATAGCGCTCGCCGCAACTAAAGAACTAAGCAACAACGCTTTTGCAACAAATTTTCTCATATTTACTCCTTTCGGTGAAATTTCAACCGCTATGTTAGCGTTAGCTTATAAAACGCGGTCTAAATTTAAAGTAAATAAGGCGCTCCGTAGATAGGTTATATTAGACATGGTAGGAATGTATGCAGATTGTTTTAAAATACAAAAAGGAGGGCAATTGTTTATTTGCAGACTAAAGGAGATAATTTGTCTCCAACGCGCGAGCAAACCGAAATTTGATCTATCTACTCGCGCTATGAAGTATGAAATTTACGCGATTTAATATGCGTCACACATAAATTTACAGACGGTTTTCGTGCGCAAATTAAGTATGATCGAGCTTAGGCACCTGCCGTCCTTGTTGCCGCTTAGCAGGCGCACGGCGTCGCCCTCTTTCCACTGCGTGCTATCGCCCTCGATCGTCCTATAATGCGCGCCGTTAATAACAAGCGACTCGCCGCCCTTTAGAGTTTTGTCGATTTTCAGGTCGCTTGCGATCTGGCTTAGATCGCCTTTTAGGGCATTTGCGATTAGTTTTTCCTCGGCCTGCTCATGCGTTTTCATCGAGCTTTTGGCAAAGTCCGGCACCTGCACAGTTTCGGTCTGAGCCGAAGCAAAAGCGGCTAGCACGCAAGCGGCGTAAATTAGTTTCATATTTTCTCCTCGGTTTTTTCAAAATTGCGGCGATTATAGCAAAGTTTACTTAAAAATTTCGGTCAAAATTTAGCTAGAGTTTAAATTTAAGAAACCGCCCGTCTGTTTAAAACAGAGCTAAACTCGATGGCAAATTATAAAATTTCGCCGTAATTTAAAATTTACTTATTAAAATACGCC
>CAUQNJ010000007.1:0-74026 GCA_963519515.1 uncultured Campylobacter sp.
TTTTGCTACCGACCTCTTTTGAAGCCTTGATAAGAAGCGAGCCCGAACCGCAAGTAGGATCGTAGATCATATCGCCGTCTTTTGGCTCGACTAGCTTTGCAAGAAGTGTAGAAACCTCGCTTGGCGTGTAGAACTCTCCGCCTTTTTTGCCTGCATCGCTCGCAAAATGAGCTATGAGATACTCGTATGCGTCGCCGATTATGTCGTTGCCTTCAAGCATGGATGGGCGGAGGTCTAGTCTGCTATCGCTAAAATCCTCAAGCAAATTTTGCAAGATGGCGTTTCTCTCTTTTGTGTCGCCAAGCTTGTTTTTGTTATTAAAATCTATGCTCCTAAAGATACCCTCGAGCTTGTCTTTGTTATCCTCTTCGATCTTTTCTAACGTTTTGTTCATTATCTCGCCTAAATTTACCGCCTCTTTGTGTGCCAAAAGATACTCAAATGTGCAACTTTCATCAAGCTTAAATTTCTCTTTCTTTAGCTTTGCTTCGATCCTATCGGTTCTGTCGCCATACTCGGCTATGAGCTGCTCAAGCTTTTCTTTGTAAAAATCAGATAGGTACTTTACGAAAAGCATAGTTAAAACATAGTCTTTATAGTCGCTTCCGTCCATCGTGCCGCGAAATGTATCGCAGGCTTTCCAAACGACGTTGTTTATGGTCTCTTGTGTGGTCTTTTGCATCTTAGTTCTCCTCTTTTTTTATCAAATTTTCAAATATGCTTTTGTGGTATTTTTGCTTTGCTGCCGTCAAATTTTGTAAAATTTCGCTCTCTTGGCGAACTAAATTTAGGTATTTTACTATCTTGTTTTGAGTTTGTAAATTTAGCGTCGGTATTTTTATGTTGTTTATGCTTGCGACGCCTATCATCGCTATGGCAGTGCCTGAAACATCTGGTGCAAGGGCTCTTTTAACGGCGCTACTATTTAGATAATGCGCCACGAAATGCGGATCAAATTTATCGCTGCCAATCCTTATGCGCACCATCAAAGACGTGTAGACGAGCTCGCTATACTCCTTGTCTATGTAAGCGGCGAAATTCGGCTCTCTGAGCCGCAGCAAGATATCGCCTTGGCTCACTTTATAATCCTCGTTTATTTGCTCGCTAGATATAAATTCGTCTGTAAAAGCGTCGTCGTAAATGGCATTTTCTGCAAACGACTTTAGAGAGACGATTTTATACGAGTGCTCGGACGGACTATGCGCCTCAGCCTTTTTTCTACTCAATACTAAGCCGGTTTTTATCTCGGCTATATCGTTTAATTTTACCATCACAAAGTCCTTTTATGTATTACTTGTAAATAATACTAAGAGAAGTATATCAAGTAAGCTAGAAAATGTCAAGAGCTTTTTATATTATTTGTAAATAGTACATATTTTATGCAAAACATGAGCTAGTATAAGTTTAGCGGCGACGCTTACTAGCTCCTTTAAATTTACGCGGGTTATACTTAAATTTGCACGATTGGGCAAGGAATTTGGACTATCGTGCTACCGCAAAATTTTAAAAAAGGCTATAATTTAGCAACTTTATTTAAAGGAGAAAAGATGACAAATTTTAGTTTTTGCAACCCCGTGAGGATAGAATTTGGCAAGGGCAAAGAGGAACATATCGGGCAGTATATGAAGGAAGCGGGCGCGAAAAAAGCTCTCGTGTTATACGGTAGCGAGCGCGTGCGAAAGAGCGGCCTGATGGACGTCGTGGAGAGCAGCTTAAAGGCAAGCGGCATAGAATTTGCGCAACTTGGCGGCATAAAATCAAATCCCGTGTTAAGTAAAGTAAATGAAGCGATCAAGCTCGCTAAAGAATTTGGCGCCGATAGCGTGCTTGCTGTGGGCGGCGGAAGCGTGCTGGACTCGGCGAAAGCCGTAGCCGCAGGCGCCTGCTACGAGGGCGACGTGTGGGATTTTTTCACCGGCAAAAGCCCGAGCGTTGCGCTTAAAATTTTTGATATCATTACCCTTGCCGCGACGGGCTCGGAGATGAACTGCGGCGGCGTGGTGACCAAGGAGCAGACCAGGCAAAAATACCCGATCAGCGCGCCGTGTCTATACCCGAAAGTCTCGGTCATAAACCCGCAGCTGCAAGCAACCGTCAGCCGCGAGTATCTCGTATATAGCGCGAGCGACATCATTGCGCACAGCATCGAGGGGTATTTTACCGCTAGTGTCCACCCGGACATCGTTCGAGCCTATATCGAAGCCAACATCAAAACCGTCATCCGCACGACTGAAATCCTGCTCGCAGATCCGAGCGATTACGATGCGCGCGCCGAGTTTGCGTGGGCCGCGACGATGGCATTAAATGGACTAACCTACGTGGGCGTGGGTGGCTTCGGCTATCCGAATCATATGATCGAGCATGCGATGAGCGCGGTCGTGGACTGCGCGCACGGAGCCGGTCTTAGCGTGGTAATGCCTGCGTGGATGAGGTGGTATAAGGATAGGAATTTAAGCGCGTTTGAGCGTTTTGCTCGTGAAATTTTCGGCCTTAAAAGCGCGAATGAAGGCATTGCGGCACTTAAAGCATGGTTTGATAAGATCGGTACGCCTACTGGCCTCGCGCAGCTTGGCATCAAAGGCAAGGTGCTGGACGAGGTTATAGACGTAGCCGCGACAAACGCTAAAGCGTGGAATATGGCGGAGCTCTACAGCCGCGAAAATATCGCTAAAATTCTTGAGCTGGCAAGATAAATTTAAATGGAGTAAATCGGCTTATGGCTTTAGCTCCTTGCTTTGACTTTTGATTTTAGGGCGGTCGTTAAACCGTCCGAACTTATCATTTTGGATTGAGCTCTTTTAAATATTTGGCTAGCCGACTTCGCCTATTTACTTGCTAAATTTGAGAAAGCGGGTCGGTGGATATTCGCAGCTTGCTATTTTATAAATTTTTGCTAAAATTCCAAAAAACCAAGGAGGCACAATGAGCAAGATAGATGAAATTTGTAAGTATTTGGACGCTAAATTTAGCTCAGACGGCAAGATGCAAAGCGATACCAAGGAGCTATTTATCTACCGAGCAAGCGTGCCGACCGAGTTTTTAACCGGCGTTTACGAGCCGGCGCTTTGCATGGTTTTTAAAGGCTCAAAACTGGCCAAGTCGGTAATGATTTTTACGAGTACGATGAGCAGCGCTATCTGCTAGCCGCTACGCATATCCCCGCCGTTGCGAAGATCAAAGGCTGCCCGTATCTAGCCATAAAGATCAATTTTGAGCTAGAAGATATCTTGGGCGTGATCGAGAGCATTGGCGGCGCCGAGAGCAAAAAGGGCGAGTTTGCAGGGCTAGCTCTTGGGGCAGTAGACGATGAGCTGCTTGAAGCTGTATTTAAATTTATCCGTTTGCTAGAGCGCCCAAACGATGCTAAATTTTTAGCAAAGCTCGTGATAAAGGAAATTTTATACATACTCTTAAAGGGTGAAAACGGCGATTTCCTGCGCCAATATGCAATGCTAGAAACCATAGAAAATCGCGTTACGCGCGCTGCCAAAGAGATAAAATCAAACTACGCCGAGGCGATAAATATCGAAAATTTAGCCAAAAAGCTCGGTATCAGCGCATCGTCGCTCTATCATAACTTCAAGCGTATTACGGCGCTTAGTCCGCTTCAATTTCAAAAAAAGATCCGTCTCGAAGAGGCAAAAAATCTCTTGATAAATCAAAATTTAGACGCCGCAGAGGCTGCATTTACCGTCGGCTACGCGAGCCCGTCGCAGTTTAATAGGGAATACTCCAGGATGTTTGGCATGCCTCCTAAGGCGCACGTCTTAGCCATAACGGGCGCTTAAATTTAGTGCGAGCAGACCTTCTGTCTCTTTCGTTGATTTTATCTTCTAAGCCTCTTTTATCCAAATTTACATTTTTGACCCACCATAACTACAAATTTTGATCTAAATTTTGCATTTTTTATAAAATTTGCAGAAATAGGCAATGATTTTGCAGGATCGTTCTACCTCCTTTTTTTAAAAACCGCTATAATCATTTCAGTTAAAAAATTAAAATTACAAGGAGCAAAAATGCAGTATTTAATCTTAAACGACGGCAACAAAATGCCGATTTTAGGCTACGGAGTCTATCAGGTGGAGCCTGCGGAGGCTCAAAGGTGCGTTGAGGATGCGATTGGCGTGGGTTACCGTCTCATCGACACCGCGCAGGCTTATCGCAACGAAGAGGGCGTTGGCGCGGCGGTTAAAACGGCGATAGCCGGCGGCGTGAAACGCGAGGAGCTGTTTATCACTACTAAGCTTTGGATCAGCGACGCAGGTGAGGAGCGCGCGCTAAAGGCCTTTGATACGTCGATGAAAAAGCTAGGGCTTGACTACCTCGACCTGTATCTCATTCATCAGCCATATGGCGATATTTACGGCTCGTGGCGAGCGATGAGTAGGCTTAAAAAAGAGGGTCGCATCCGCTCTATCGGCGTTAGCAACTTCTACGCCGATCGGATCGTCGATCTGTGCGAAAACAGCGGCGTCATCCCTGCGGTAAATCAGCTTGAGTGCCATCCGTTTTATCAGCGTGAAGCGTTAAAACGCGTGCTTGATGGCTACGGCATAGCGTTTGAGTCGTGGGCTAGCTTCGCCGAGGGTAAAAACGATATATTTAAAAACGCCGTACTAAGCGGTATCGGTGAAAAATACGGCAAAAGCTCAGCTCAGGTTATTTTGCGCTGGTTAATTCAGCGCGGCATCGTCGTCATTCCAAAAAGCGTTAAAATCGAGCGAATGAGGCAAAATTTCGACATTTTTGATTTTACGCTTGCGCCTGATGATATGGCTGCTATCGCTACGCTGGATACAGGCAAGACGCTATTTTCCGACCACAGAGATGACAGCATGGTAAAACGGATTATAAACTGGATGAAGGATAATACACCAAAACAATAAAAGCAGGCCTATTTTTCGATCACCGCGACCCGCAATGGGTCAAAAGACTAAATAACTATAAATAAGGAGCAAGCAATGAAAAGACGCGATTTTATGAAAATTTCAGTAGGAGGAGCAGTAGCTATGAGCAGTTTAAACGCAAAAGAAAACAATGCTGGCGAGAGGGTAGAAAAACCCAAAGTCCCATTCGCCAACCCGAGCAAAGAGGCTGCCGCAAATGCGGCTAAAAATCCGTTCGGCCTGGTCTACGGCGACGCGATAAGCAAAAACGAGGCGGGCAAGGTAAATTTGACGCCGGTAAGCTATAAATCTCGCGGCTTAGATATCGCGGCCAACGTCTATACGCCCGCAAATTTTGATCCTAACAAGAGTTACACGGCCGTCGTCGTGGCGCATCCAAACGGCGGTGTGAAGGAGCAGGTAGCGGGCCTCTATGCGCAGCGCCTAGCGGAGCTTGGCTACATCGCGATCGCCTTTGACGCGGCTTATCAGGGCGCTAGCGGGGGCATGCCGCGCAACGTCGATACGCCTGCAAACAGGATCGAGGATATCCGCGCGGCAGCCGATTTTTTGCTTAAATTTAAAGGCGTAGATCGCGACCGTATCGGAGTGCTAGGCATCTGCGGAGGTGGCGGATATACGCTAAAAGCCGCGCAGACCGATAAAATTTTTAAAGCCGTGGCGACGCTAAGTGCTTTTGATAGCGGACTAGCTAGGCGAAACGGCTTTTTGGACGCGCAAATTTCGACTATCCAGCAACGACTAAAAGACGCTAGCGACGCACGCGCCAAAGAGGTGCTAACGGGCGAGGTTGAATACGTGCCGGATCCAAATTTAACCGACGAGGAGATAGCCAAAATCACCAACGATCTTTACCGCGAGGGGCTAAAATACTACCACCGCACGCACGCGCATCCAAACTCCACCTTCGCCTACACCAAAAGCAGTCTGCTAGATCTCATGAACTTCGACGCTGCGAGCAATATGGATCTAATCAATCAGCCGCTTTTGATGATGGTAGGCTCCAAAGCCGACAGCGCCTATATGAGCGAGCGAGCTTTCGCGGGCGCTAGCGGTACGCAGAAGAAGGAGTACTTTAAGATAGACGGAGCGCTACATATTGACACTTACTATAAGCCCGAATACGTGGATGTCGCGATGAAAAAGCTAGCCCAGTTTTACGGAGAAAATTTGTAAAAACGAATAAAAACAAAGGGTATGCGGTAAAAATTTTTAGAATTGTTTTAGCTATTTTATTCGCTTTAAATTTAAGCTCTGCAAAGGAGCAAGCGATGATAAATTTTAACGAGCTTCCGCACGCGGCAAAGCTTAGCGGGGCGCTTAGCAACAAACAGCTAGCGCTCGTTAGCTTGGCTGCTTATGCGGCGGCTGGCGATGCGGACAAACTAAAAGTCGCGCTGCAAAACGCAAGAGATGCCCTAAAAAGTCTTTAGCGGTTTTTGGTTATAGGGGTTAAATTTGAAAAAGTTTTTGATTTCGGCGCTATTTGCGGCGGCGCTAGCGGGAGGGCAAATGAACGATAATTTTACAAAAGAGAGCAAAATTTCAGACGTCGTCCATGATGCGGCGTTTGGTGATTACGGCAGGCTGCTTTTTCCTACAGATGCTGGTTACTTTAGCGGCGGTAGGCTCGGCGAGCTAAATTTGACGTGGTACGAGCATATTGATGCCGATAAAACGGTTGAAATTTTAAACTATCTAAAAGATCGCGCCAAAGCCGGCAAGCAGGTATTTTACGATATTTACTCAAATACCGAAAAAGCCGCCGATCCACGCAAAAATGATACTGGGCTTTTTTATTTTAAAGGCGAGCGGGGCAAGCCGTTTGCAGTGGTGGTCGCCGGAGGCGGCTTTGCCTATGTGGGCGCGATGCATGATAGTTTCCCGCACGCGCTTGAGCTTTCTAAAAAGGGTTACAACGCCTTTGCGTTGATCTACCGCCCGGGCGCTAGGAGCGGGGCGCAAGACCTTGCTCGTGCGATTAGCTTTATTTTTGAGCACGCAAAGGAGCTTGAGGTGGGAGCGGAGTTTTATTCGCTGTGGGGCGGCTCGGCCGGAGCTAGGCTTGCGGCGATGCTGGGAAGCTACGGCACGCAGGCTTTTGAGCAGGGCTCGCATCCGCGACCTGCAGCCGTGATAATGCAATATACGGGCTATTCGGATTTTACGCGAAACGATCCGCCGACCTTTGCCGTCGTTGGCGAAAAAGACTGGATCGCAAGCCCCGGCGTGATGGAGCGACGGATACGAAATTTGGCCGCTGCGGGCGTTAAAACGCAGTTTCGTAGCTACGCAAATTTAGGTCACGGATTTGGCTTAGGCACCGGCACGGCAGCACAGGGCTGGCTGGATGAGGCGGTCAAATTTTGGCAAGAACAGATGAGATGAAAGAAAGGAAAATAAAATGAAAAAATTAAGCAAAATAATGGCTGGAGCGCTTGTTATGTGCTCCTTCGCGGCGGGCGAAAGTGCAGCAGGAAATATAAAATTTGAGCCCCAAAAGACGCTCGTAGTCTATTTCTCCGCAGGCGGCAATACGGCTAAAGCGGCAAATTTAATAGCACAAAATTTAGGTGCTAAGATAGTTGAACTAAAGCCCGTGCAGCCCTATACGAACGCTGATCTAAACTACAACGATCCAAAAAGTCGCGTTAGCCGAGAGCATGATGATACGTCGCTTAGGAAAGTACCTTTGGCTAACGCTAAAATCGAAGGCTGGGAGAGCTATGATGTCGTTTTCGTAGGCTATCCGATCTGGTGGCACGATGCTGCGTGGCCGGTTGACGAGTTTATAAAAAATAACGATTTTAGCGGCAAAAAGGTGATCCCGTTTTGCACCGTTTATAGCTCAGGGCTTGAAAATAGCGATAAAAATTTAGCCAAAATGGCGGGAAGCGGCGAGTGGCTAGCGGGGAAGTGCTTCGGCGAGAGGCCGAGCGAAAAAGAGATAAAAGAGTGGCTTGCGAAATTTTAGGCGACTTTTGCACTTTGGCTTTAAATTTGTGATTAAATTTAAAGCCAACATAATGAAGATTTCTTAAAATTTTAAGTACGGTGGCGATACTGCGTGCATTAAATTTAAACACATGGGAAAACATCGCAAAAAATATAAACAAAGGAGAAAAGATGCAGGAAAGGCAAGCTTTGGTTAAAAAGGAAAATCCCGCCGTTTATGATAAGGTGAGCGATAAAATTTTTGCAGGCGGTCTGCCGAAAGTCACGCTACTTTTCGGCGCGACGCCTTACTCAAATGCAGGAGCAGCGCTAGTGCATTTTCCACGCGGAGTACGCACGGCATGGCATACGCATCCTGCGGGGCAAAATTTAATCGTAACGCAGGGTAAAATTTACACCGGTACGGCGGACGGAATCGTGCAAATCGCTCACCCGGGCGACGTAGTGCTTTGTCCGCCGGGCGTCAAACACTGGCATGGAGCCGGACTGCACGAAGACGGCGAGCACATCGCGGTAACCTTTGAAAAGGACGGCAAAAACGTAGCATGGATGGAGCATGTAAGCGAAGACGAATATAAAAGCCTCATCGAAAAAGCGGACGCAAAGAATGCGGAGTAAGTATCCTCCAGATAGAATTTACCTCTCGATACTAAGTAGATCGCCGAAAATTTCTTTGCAATACTGAATGAAGCGTTTGGGAATTTTAACGCCGCTGATATCCACGGTGATGACGCTGTCTTGGATCTCAAAAACGATAAGCTCGCTAGTGATTTTCACCGCCTTACAGCCGTTATAGCATACGTCGCCATTGCACTCTGCGCATAAGCCGTTATGCGGCGCGTCTGCGTCCTCGTATCGCCCGAGCTTGATCGGTCTTTGGAAAAGCAGATAGTTCTTATAGTCGTACTTGTCGTCCGCAAGGCCTATCATATAATAATTCTCGGCGCTGTTTTTGGAAGCGGTCGCAACACTTGCTTTAAAATTTAGTCTAAACATAAATTCTGCTTTGGCAAAAAGCGGCAAATTTTACCGCCTCAAATTTACACGAGCTGTACGCCCCCGCCTTTTACGACCTCGCCGATAATGTAGCCGTCCGTATTTGCCAGCACGAAGTCTGCATTCTCTTTTGGTGCTACGACGATCATGCCAACGCCCATGTTAAACGTCCTCATCATCTCGGCAGGCTCTACCTTTTGCGCGATGATTTTAAAGATCTCAGGCGTGCGGATCGCGGCGTGTTCGATCTTCGCACCTAGTCCCTCCGGAAATACGCGCGGCAAATTTTCCACGATGCCGCCGCCCGTGATGTGCGCGAGTGCGTGGATTTTGTCTTTTAAATTTAAAAAGTCGCCGACGTAAATCCTGGTCGGCTCCAAAAGCACGTCGATAAGCGCACGATTGCCTACCTTGTCGTCAAATTTTAGCCCTAGCTCGGCGATCACTTTGCGCGCGAGCGAGAAGCCGTTTGAGTGCAAGCCGCTGCTAGGAAGCGCGATGAGCACGTCGCCTTCGCGTACGAACTTGCTGCGGTCGATTTCGCCCTCCTCTGCGATGCCCACGGCAAAGCCTGCGAGGTCAAAGTCGCCTTTCTCATACATGGAGGGCATCTCTGCCGTTTCGCCGCCGATCAGCGCGCAGCGGGCGAGTTTGCAGCCCTCGGCGATGCTTTTTACGACCTCTTTGGCATCCGCGATCTCGAGCTTCGCCGTCGCGTAATAGTCGAGGAAAAATAGCGGCTCGGCGAAGTTGCAGATGAGATCATTCACGCACATCGCGACGAGATCTCGCCCCACGCCATCAAATTTACGCGCGTCGATCGCGAGTCGCAGCTTTGTACCCACGCCGTCGGTGGCGCCCAGGATCGCGGGCTTTTTGTAACCTGCGGGCAGTCTCACCGCGCCGCTAAACGAACCGATACCTCCCAAAACATGCGGAGTTTGCGTCGCTTTGACGAATGGTTTTATCGCGTTTACGAAGTCATTTCCCGCGTCTATATCGACGCCCGCGTCTTTGTAGCTTATCAAATTTTATCCTCCAAGATGGTATAATTTCGCAGATTTTAGCTAAAATCGAATAAAAACGCTATAAAGGCCCACCTTGAAATTTAAACACGCCATCGTCATCACGGGCAGCATCGGTAGCGGCAAGAGCGCGGTTTGCGAGCTGCTTCGTGATCGCGGATTTGAGATCATCGACGCCGATAGGATTTCGCATTGCGTCCTGGATCGCTGCGCCGCGCAGGTAGCTGAAATTTTCGGCGCGCAGTACGTCGCGCAAAAAGACGCACAGGCCGAAAATTTAGGCTCTCACGCGGAATTTAACGCCAGATCGGATGAGGAAATTTCGTCCGCGCCCTGCGTTTCGGTGGACCGAAAAAAACTAGGCGAGCTGGTGTTTAAAAACCCGGCGGAGCTTGCAAAGCTTGAAGCGCTGCTGTATCCGAAGATAACGGCTGAAATTTTATCGCAGGCGCAGGCTTTGGAGGCAAAAGGAAGGCTTTATTTTGTCGATATTCCGCTATTTTTCGAGGGCAAG
This sequence comes from uncultured Campylobacter sp., assembly GCA_963519515.1. Lineage (GTDB taxonomy): Bacteria > Campylobacterota > Campylobacteria > Campylobacterales > Campylobacteraceae > Campylobacter_B. Next base: position 10,398 of record CAUQNJ010000007.1, read on the forward strand.
AGATATGAGTTTTTCGACAAAGTGGCGGTCGTTTATGCGCCAAAAGATACGCTGATTTCGCGCGTGATGAAGCGAAACGGGCTAGATCATGCCGCTGCAAAACACCGCGTGGAACTGCAAACGGATATCGAGCAAAAGCGCGCTATGGCGGATTTTGTGATAGATAATAGCGGTGATCTTGCCGCGCTTGAGGCCGCGGTGGAGAGATTTTTAAAAGAGCTAAAAGATAAAATTTAGCCCTTTGCGCGGTTGCGTAAAATTTCTACGCGAATTGAGATGAGACTAAAAATAAAGGAGAGATGATGAGGATCGGTAGCTTCGCCCAAAGCGGCACTAAATTTCAAAATTTTAAAAGTGCGCCGCTTAAAGAATGGTTGAAATTTACGGCGCGAGCGGTTTTGCTCTCTGCGCTGTTTGCGACGAGCGCTGCGGCGGAGATCGACGATCTAAGGAAGGGCTGCGCCGCGGGGAGCGAGATGGATTGTAAAAAACTAAGCCGCGTGATAAATGAGCTGCAGCGCAACTGCGACGCCGGCGGCGAGGAAAACGCGCTGGATTGCGCAAATTTAGGCTATGCATACGACTCAAATAGAAGCTTCAGGCAGGCCGCGCGCTATTACGACAGGGCGTGCAAGCTCGGCGAGCAGAAGGGCTGCGTCTATTTGGGGCTGCTCTACAACGACGGGCAAGGGGTGGCGCAGGATCGCAAGAGGGCGAATGAGCTTTTTAGCGACGCCTGCAAGAAAAATAGCAGCGAGGGATGCGCGAGCCTCGCGTACAACTATAAAAAGGGGCTCGGCGTCTATCCCGACACGAAAAAAGCGATCGAACTTTTGATCAAGGCTTGCAAAATGGGGCAGGTCGAGGCGTGCCACAATCTCGGGCTTAGCTATGCTCTCGGCGACGGCGTGAAAAAAGATGCGGACAGGGCCAGGACATTTTTTACGAGGGCTTGCGAGCAAGGACACGCGGATTCGTGCGTAAATTTGGGCGTCACGTATTTCAAAGGCGACGGCGGGCAAAAGGATCACGCCCTTGCTGCGAAGTATTTTAGCGAGGCGTGCGAGAATGGTGGCGAGTCGCTAGCCTGCTCAAATTTAGCGTATCAATACGAAAAGGGCTGGGGCGTAGCGAAAGATAAAAAGAGGGCGCGCGAGCTTTACGAAAAGGCTTGTAAGCTCGGAAGATTTGATGCTTGCGAGCATTTAGAGACTATGAGATGAGAGGCCCTAACATCAAGCGCGAAAGGCGTACGATAAACAAACTAACTAATTGGCGAGTTAGTAAAACATGTGTTGGAATAGCCTAAAACAAGCGGCAGGCTTAAATTTAAATAGAGATAAATTTTAATAAAGCGTTAGCGAATGTTAGTAATTTTAAAAATTTGCGAGGTAGATGATGAAAATTTCAAAATATAATGCGAGCGGCAACGATTTCGTGATATTTACGGACTCGGTTAAAGAAGATAGGTCCAAACTAGCGCGTGAACTATGCGACAGGCGCGAAGGGGTGGGTGCCGACGGGCTCATCGTCGTGCTGCCTAAATTTAACGGCATAGACGGGATAAATTTCGAGTGGGAAATTTATAATAGCGACGGTAGCACCGCCGATATGTGCGGCAACGGCTCGCGCGCGGTGTGTATGTACGCGTATGAGAATTTTTTGGCCGGCAAAAGTATGAAATTTTTAAGCAGCGCAGGGGTAATCGACGGCGAAATTTTCGGGATTTTCGGCGGTAATCTAAACGGCGGCATGCAGGGTGAGCTTAGAAACGTGAGTTTCGGCGAAATTTTTAATCTACGCGATAATGCTCACGCGTTAGTAGCTAACGTCGAGGTGATGCTGGCGCAGCCGAAACGCCTGGGCGAGAGCTTTGACGAGGCTGGGCGAACATGGTATTTTTATAACACAGGCGCGCCTCATTTGGTAACATTCACGGAGAATTTGAGCAAGTTTGACATCGCGTTAGCGCGCGAACTCGGCGAAAAATACAGTGCTAACGTTAATTACGCGTTAGTGCAAAAGCGGATCGCAAACGTGATTCTAAAAGTGCGTACTTACGAGCGCGGCGCAGAAACCGAAACGCTTGCATGCAGCACGGGAATGGCGGCATGCTTCATTGCAGGCGTCGAAAATATGGGCTTGGCGGCAGATATGCGCGTGGTGCCCGCAAGCGGCGAAATGCTAAATTTACGCTTGGCAAGCAACGGTAAAATTTATTTTCGCGGCGACGTTAGGCACACTTTTAACGGCGAGTTTATAGGATACGTGGAGTAGAGAGTGGGCTTTAGATAAGTTTCAAACGCGATTTTTTGCGTAAATTTTGCTTTTGCTCTATTTTGAAAAATAATAAATTTACAGTACCGTCGTAGAATTTAATTTTAAAACGAGGTTAATTTTTTAGACCGCCCCCGCGTAATCTGTTTTGCTACTTACTTATATGTCTCAAGAGCGATTTTTAACTGCTCTTTGAATGTTTGCCTTAGATCTGCCGGCTCCAGTATCTCGATATCTGGAAGCCACTTTTTTATAAATGGCAATATCTCCATATCCTGAGTAAAATCTATGCTAAAAATAATGCTACCATCATCTAGCTTCTTTTTAAATTTTTGAGTTGGGAAAAACAGCTTCATACCCTCCTTAAAATATATAGCCACTTTCGGGGAGGCTTTTAATAGCGCTATTCGCGTTGTCTCTGACGGTAAGCTCATAGCATTTTGTATTTTATTAAAATACGTTTCATATTCCTTTAAGATCTTTCCTTCGTATTTTTTTGAGCTTTTGCTAAGCGATACAATAAAAGCCACTCTTAAAAGCCTAAAATTTCCATCAGCATCCTCGATAGCCAGATACCAATTACTATCAGTAAAAACTATCTTTAGACATTTCGCATCGGTTAAATTCTCCATTTTACCTATATATTTATACTTGATATTTCGGCATTCTTTATTTTTAACGGCATTTCGAAGCTCGCTTAAATATCTTCTACTTAGCTCGTCTTGCAAAACCTCCAAAGGATTGGTTCTAAATAAAAATACGTCCGAATCCTCTTTTAATTGTTCAGATACCTTCTCTTTTTCATGTTTATCTAAATCGTTAAACAACCTAGGATCATTTTCGTTTAATAAACTAATTAACCAGCCTAGATCATTGCCATATTCTAAAAGACATTTTAAAACGCCGATTATATCTTTATTTTTATCATATACTCTTAATACTTTTACCGGTCTCTTGCCATGCCCTATGAGCTTGCTTTCTATCCTAAAAGCATATGGAAATAGCTTGTCGATTTCGCCCATATACCTTCTAAGCGTTCTTTCCTTAATCCTTAACTCATCTAAAAGCTCTGTATCGGTAAGATAAATTTCTTGCTTTGCAACTAGCTTTTTTAAAATTTCAAAGATAACTATCGTTTTATTGTCTGCATCTGATGACATTATAACTCCTCGTATTCTCTAAATCTTGCATGTTTAAATTCTCGTTTAATCACGACTTTGCCGTTTTCTACCCGCTCACTTACGATGCGGTTAGTAGTCGCATACACGGCTATCAGACCCATATTTTTAGCAAACCTTATCATATTATAAGTCGCTCCGAAATCGCCCTGCACCAGCAATATGTCACCCGCTTTTGCTTGCTTTTTGAGTTTATCTTTATATGTTTCAACAAATTTTATTATGCTTTTTTCAGACGGGTCAATATCGCTCCACCTCGCATCGGCTATATTTACGAATTTATCGACATTTAAATTCTTCCTCGCGTCTTCTTCTTGCTCCGACGTCAAGGTGTGGTTTATTAGGGTGAATAGGGTTTTCACGCGCTTACCCCTAAAATATCGTCCTTTATGCAGAATTTTTTATAGTCTTCTAAAAGCCGTTTGAAATTTAACTTTGTATTTGCTATTTCATCGCTACTGTTTCCGTGAGCTAGATTATTTCTTAATTTTTCAGCCGCAATGATAAAATTCTTAAATTCTTCTATATCCGGAATTCTTTCTAGTTTGTTGCAGATCGAATTCTTTATATCGCCTAGATATTCCTTAGCTTTTTTCTCGCTAAGTCCAAAATGAGTTTGCGCCTTTTCTGTGCCAAATAAATAAGATTTCATCTCCCTGCCGATTTTTATTAAATTTCTAGATTGATTGGTTAGATCATAAGAGTCAAAAAATCCACTATTTTTAAATTCTCTCACGTAAGCTTCTACTTTGGGACTAATTTTTTCTAGCCCGCTTACGCAATAATATCCAATCCCTTCAAATAGCAATGTTATAGCGTTTAATAAGTAGCCCTTTTTATTAAGTACTTTTGCCATTTCGTATAACTTTTGATAATCTATCTTTGTGCTGATCTGCTTTAAATTTTCTATATGTTCTTTGATTTTATCAAGACTGGTTCTGAAAGTAAAAATTTGCTCGTTCTTTTTGATATTTTCTATGTATTGCAAAACTACGTCAAAACGATTTTCGAGCGCTTTTAATGAATTCGCAAGAATATCATTCGAAAATTTTGTTAGCTCGCCTCTTAAATTTTCAAAATCCTCGTTTTCAAACGCGGCTACAAATGAAACGGTATAATTTTTATCGAATGTTTCGAGCATATACGACATATTTGCAAGCTCTAAGTATTCTTTTAAATCGATAATTTCATACTTTTTTTGATTTATTATCTCTTTCGCAAAAAATATATGTTTGATTTTATTCGTATCGCTTAAGCTTTGAGATATAAGTGAGATGGTAGCTAAAATAGGAATATGCCTAAAGCCGTGAGTTAGATCGATTATATATTCATTGTCTTCGTTGGTTGCTTCATTTATAATACGTAGAATTTCATAAAAATCCGTATCGCCTCTAATGAAATTCTTATTGTTAAATATCTCGATATGGCTTGTTTTAAATTCCTTTTCTAAAACTTTTATTTGATCATCTCTCGCATCTTCAGTAAAAATAGGTACGATATTTTGAACGCCGAAATTATCTATCAAAAGCGGGAGCATATTCGTATATCTTTGCTTTTTTAAAGAATACAAATTTTTAAGCTTCTCATCGTATTCATAGATCGGTCTTTCTTCGGCCTCCTTAACATAACCTTTCCCTAAAATCGTTACAACTTTCATATTTTACTCCTCATTTTGCATATAAGTTAAATCGTAGTGTTTGACAGTATAATCGCTAGTGGAGACGTACTGCAAATGCCTATCGTTGGGTATCGCAAACATCGCTCCGGCTATACTTATCGCCTTTTGCCCTCCCGTGACATCAAATACAATGTCGTCCTCCATAAAGCCCTCTTGCTTAAGCTGGCTATATACGCTTTCTAAAAATTTATAGACGCTTTTTGCATCTTCGAAATTCTTTATATATCGCACATTTGCCATATCCGCAAGCTCCTTGCCAAAGAGATTTTGCACGCATTTTAAAAATTTCTCTCTATCTCCGTGAGATTTTTCGGAACAAGCGACTATAATCTTTTCAAGTCTTTGTTTGTGATAATCTATCGCTTTTAGCGGCATTCTATAATTATTTCTTCCATACTCATCGATAGTTTTAAATTTCAAAATTTCTTCTATTCCGCCATTATTTTCGCTTAAAAATAGCACTAGAACTTTAGCCCTTTTGGGTCTATCATTTATATCTATATCGACATTAGGGATGTCTTTGGGAATTATTCGTTTGATTACCCCAAAAATCACTATAGAGCCTAAAATTTGAACCAGCATAGTGCCGTCTTTGGCGCTCCATTTTAAAATTTCGCCGCCGAAAATTTTATCTAGTAGCGACGACATTCCGTCCGGTAACCAAGCGAAAAACAGTAATACTCCCGCGATGATAAAAAACGCTCTATATCCTAAAAGAGAACTTCCCAAAAGCGAAACGACTATTTTTTGAAAATTTCTTTTTTCATAATGCGTCATTTTTTATATCCTCGATTATTTTTACTATTATTGTGATTTCGTCCATTAAGACTTTGTAGCGGCTTTTGTGGCTTTGAATACACAACCATACCAGAGTACGGGCTTAAACGCTCATTGTAGCTTTTGGCCCCCGAGAATTCATTCCTTTCTTGATGGTTATTTTTTACTTTAAAGTATTCGGATTTCTCATTCTCTAGCTGCTGATACCGCAATAGTCTTGAATCCCTATAACTCATGCTTGCCATTTTACGAAGTTCTGTTAGCTGCTCAGTATTAAGCCAATTTGGTACAAACTCATTCATTTGCTTTTCAAATTCCTTTAGATATTCGTCTTGACTATATTTTAATCCTTGTAGTGCAAGCTCTATATCTATTTTTCCGTAGCCGTAAGGCTTTGCGAAGCCGATATTATGCATAAATTTATCGCTTCTACCGTGAAAAGTTATCGCACTTATCAGCGCTCCGATTTCGACCTTTTTAAGATTATGAAATACGATCTTGCCCTTAAAAACGCTATTTGCAGAAAGCGGTTTAAATTTAACCTTCATCTTTTCATTGTCATTTCCGACGCCTAATTGCTCTACGCCTGAATGTAGCGGATATCGCTTATATCCCCTTATTTTGGCGTCCTTGCTCATAAGCGTTGTGTAAGTTCCGCCTTGTTGTTCCAAATAATTTGGATAATAACTAGGATTAGGCGTGCCAAATACCCCTTCTTTCTGAGCTTCAAATCGTTCAAAATTTGATTTAAAGTGTGAAAAATATACACGGCCCTTTAAAGCCTTATCGCCTCTGACGGTTCCGAAAATCGTCTCGGCAAGGTCAAATTTTTCATCATCGTTCACCTGCTTTGCCGCTTCGAAAATAGTTTTTTTGTAAGCAAGTTTGAAAAGTTGCGTTAAGCCAATGGCTGTTATCTTATCGCCATTATCCTTCGTATAAAAAATAGGGATTTTTTCGCCCTTGCCCTCGTTAAATTTTTCTTTCCAATATTGTCCATCTATGGAATCTTTATTTTCAAAATAAACACTTTTAAAATCCTCAAAAACACTCTTATCTAACGGGATTTTATTACCATTTTTTGCAAAAACAAATTCGTGTTTTTTATTGCCAATATCACCGGTAAATACAAGCCTTCCTATTTTAGATGAGTTTTTATCTATCTTTGCTCTAGTTATATTGCGCCTACCCTCTTCGATATATGTTAAAAAATTTACTTCACGAGATATTCTGCATTTTTCATATTTATTTTTAGCTGTTCCTAGTTTACGGGCAAATGCAAATTCACTCCCCATCTTATCGTAACCGATAGTCAATGGTCTCCCACAATCTTCTATCATGTAGCCATTGTCATTTTTAACCAAAAATCCGCAACCTTTTGCTTTCCCGACTAAAAAATCCATACCTGGTGTCATATCTCTGACGCTAAGATACTTTTTGTGCTTGCTTTCATCTATGCGAATTTTACCAAAGCTCATTATCTCAAGCACATTTCTTATCATGCCTTTTATGCTAGTTGCGGGGATATAATACTCTTTGCCTCCGTTTTCGTTTATAGAATGGCAAAACTCGCTCGGATTTTTGCTATCCTTTATAAAAATAGGGCTTTTGGCGGTTATCTCAAGCTCGATTACGCCGCTTTCGCCATCTTCAAACGGCACGTCGTGGATATTTTTAAGAGCGTCCTCGCTAGCCCAAGGCGGGTAGAAAATTTTATCGTTTAGTGGCACGAAATTATATGGAGCAGTTATCATTTTTTATCCTTTTCATCTTTTACAAAGCCCGCAAATACTATCTTTTGAAGCTTCAATACCGGTAAACTCTCGCGAGTTCCATCCTCTCGAAGCACTTCGCAAAACTCGTCTTTTTCATCTTGCCAAATTTGAGCCATTTTTATTTTGACTTCTTTGAATTTGGCAGAAAACTCAGGTTTAAATTTAGAGTGAAATTCTTTTATGTCGGGGTTTTTCTTCGGATCTAAATTTGCGCCCCCCAACTCCGTTTCATCGACAAACCAAGCGTCGTTTATCTGACGGATAGAAATGCTTTTCTTCAAATTTGCATTAAAAAAATGCGCCTCGTAAATTAGCTCGTCTTCGCCTAGACCAGGAGTTCGCTCGCCCGCTAAAAACAGGTGCTTCTCATCGATTTTTTCACCCATTAGCTGGATGTAGCCCTCGTAGCCTTTTAAATTTTCATTCACGTATTTTAAAATTTCGTCTCTATTCTTTTTCATTTTTGATCCGTCCTTCGTTGTATTTTAAGACCCTGCCTTTAAAAAATCCATACCCTTTTGTGGTTGCTCCGCCAAGCGACAAACGCCCCTGAACTACGTCATCTAAAGCCGTTTCAAAAGCCTCTAATGCATTATTAAAAGTTTTTTCTTTCTCTTTGTCGCCGCACACGTCGTTTCTAAGCAAAATTTCTATTATAAATTCGTCTCTTTTTGCAATCGCCTTTTCTTGAAACAAAGCGCTATCGATCGCGCCGCCCGTGAAGCGGTCGATGCTGACGTGTTCGAAAACCTTCGTATCTTTTACTTCGTCGTAATCCAAAAAGCAATCGCTGATTAAAATTTTGCCTTTGGCGCCTTTATCGTTTTTATTCTTTTCGTAGCCAAAAATTTCTCTTACGGCTTCGTTTTCACTGCCGACCTTGGCTTTTTCGCCGAATTGTTTATTGATTTTATTAAAATGAAACGCCGTTCGGTGCGATAATGCGCCCTTTACCGAGCTTGCAGGGATTAGAATTTTACGTTTGCTCAGGCATTTGTTTTCATAGTCTATCGCACACTCAAGTACGGACGTCTGATCCGCATCCTTATCACCAAATCCGCTTCCGAACATAAAGAAATCATCGGGCGAAATTTTAAGTTCGTATCTGATATGTCTTTTCAAATTACCATCCGCTGCGCTATCGGGCGTAAATTTCGCAAACCCATCGGAGCTAAAATTTAAACTGCTCGAGTATCTGTCCGGCTCAAACTTGCCCCATTTTATCTCTAAAATTCCAAGTGAGCCAAAGCCTTTCGAGCTTCCGCCGCCAAGCCTTAGCGTAGGATCGCTAAGCAAATTTAAAATTTTATCAAACTCCTCTTTGCTTCCGTCAAACTCAAGCGAGAATTTAAATCTAGTGCCTTTAAATACGACTTCTTCGTCAAATTTCCCCGCATCCTTTGCCGCGCCGTTTGCGCCTATGGCTACATAATCTCTAATCGGCAAAATATCAAAAAGGCGCAAAAACTCGTTCTTTTCTAAAAGCAACTCTTCGCAAACCTTGTTATTCTTATCGACGAGCAACAGAGCGTTTGAGATAATTAGTCTTGAGCCGAGTAGATCTTCGTCTTCTTTTTTATTTTCGTCTTTGCTTACCTTTCCATTTTCGCCCTGATCCTTTTTCTCGCGCTTGGTTCCAAAAATTTCATTCGCGGCATCCTTGCCGGCATTATCTTCAAACGCCCTGCGCAAAATCCCTGCAACCGAAGTGCCTAAGATCATCGGCAAGCCGTTCCAATCTCTTTGCACCGGTGCATCCAAAAATAGATCATTTTTGCCGCCGCCGACTTTTAACGGAGTTTTGGCTTCTATGATGACGTGCGCTAAAAATCTTTTCATTGCTTTTCTCCTGTGATTTTTGGCATTTGCATAGATAATAGCAAGGCAAATTTAAGCGGCTGTTCATTATCTTTTTCTTTATATTCTATAGCTTTTAAAAGAATATCGCCGCACCCGCCTTCTAATAGGACAATTTTATCGCCTTCTTTTTTGCAATCCCAGTTTGCACTTCTTACGCCATTACACATAAATTTGGATATTTGACCCGCTATATTTTTGTTTTTCTCTGCAGTAGTTTGATTTCCTATTTCATCGCCTTTATCATTCAATACTTTATCGCTAACGGCGACTTCCTTACATATTGATCTTATCGCACCCCACTGTGAGTTTGAAATTTTATTGAATTTGTTTTTATGATCTCCTATAAATTTAGCTACCTCTTCGTCTATTTCAAGAATTTGCTTCTTGGCAGTTTCCTTTTGCTGTAAAAAATTAGCCAGATCGCTTTGTATCGGCAAACTTGTGTGCGCCTGCTTCTCCTCTTCTTTCTCTTGAAATTTTATCGGCCGCTCTTGCACATCGCCACCATTTAAAAACCACGGGTTTATCAGCACTTCGCCAAAGCCTTCGCTCAGATATGCTCCGACACCGTTTTTTAGCTCGGCTACTTGCTCACCCGTTAGCTCTTTTAGCGCAATCACGCTACCTTTATTTATGCAAGCTCGCTCGTAGTCTTTTGTAGCTCTAGCACCGTTATAAGGGGTAAAATTTGAAATTCTAATCTGCGTCTTTTCGTAATCGACATTATTTGCGTCTAAATTTGGCAAAATGTATTTTACGTCGTAGCTCGGATTGCCGTTTTCGTCAATAAGCGCGAGGCGGGATTTAGCATAAACGAAAGTATATTTCTCCGGCGGCGTAAAGGTTTGAATTTTATCCGTATTTTCGCCGATAAATTTAATCTCTACCGCTCCATACTCCGCACTCTTCGATTTACCGAGTCTAGTTGAATGCTCCAATATTTCTTTTGCGCGGTTTATGTCGTCTTCGCTCACGCTAGGCTCAAATTTAACGCTAAATCGCCATTTCATTCCGGCTCTAAACGCCTCATAGCCGTACATTTGGCTATCCTTAGAGCGTCTTTTACTTTTATCGTATGCGCTCTTTTGGGAAAAATCCAGATCCATGCTAAGCTGTTCGTTTCCTTCATTTATATAGCCGTTTCTCATTTGTTTTAGCTGGATAAAATCCTCAAATTTATCTCTATCACTAGCGTTATATTTGCAAAGTAAATGATGGTTATAAATTTTGCTACCATCAAGCTTCTCGTGAAAATACGAAAGCGGGATCTTAAAAAATTCTTTGCCATCTTTGATCGGCGAAGCGTCGCAAAATTTTACCGCACCGCTATGAAAGATTTTAAAAGGATCGCTAAATTCGCCGTATCTGCTAGCCGCCATACCCAAAAACGCGCTTCCGGGGATAAAATCAAGCGAGCTCATTTTGCCCTGCGTATTGGAGCTCGCCTGCAAGATAATAGGACTTTTGAAAGTTATCTCAAATTTAAGCTTTCTCATCATAGCTCCTTAACTTTAAATTCGCATCTACCAAGGCCCCGGTTGCGATTTAGCCCCATACGCTTTATCATCTCTAGCGCGCGTTTTAAATTTTGTGCGATTTCGTCGCTTACATTTTGGATCTCGCCTTTTAAACTTATAGGCAAAACCACCTCTATATCTCTTAGCGAATTATCTACCGCGATGCCGTTGTCGTCGATTTTGGTAGCCGAAATGATTTCAAAAAGATTGCGCTGCAAGTTATTTGACGTAATTTCGGCAGCGATTTTTTCATCTATCGTAGCGCTGCCAAAATAGCACTGTGCCTGCGTAGTATCGTCGTTTTCGTTTTGCTCATTGCCATTATTTTGCTTATTTTTGCTGCCCTTGGAGCCAAAGCACTTATTTATATCTCCTTGATCCCAAAACAGCTCCGCCGCCTCACGCACAAGTCCTTTTATGGTTTTGCCTGGCACATATGGAAAGCCTGCGGAGTCTTTTGCCACGTAGCTATCAAGCGCTGCTCCGCCGCTAAGACCGCTGCTGACGTGCCAGTAGTCGAAAAATTTAAGCTCGTAATTTATCGTCATTTTTGCCCTCCGCTTTTTTATCTTCCGTACCCGAAGTAACGGACAGAAATTGCAATACGTCGTAGATCGGAGTTTTTTGCTCCCCGTCCTTATCTAGGATTAAATTTTCGCATTTTAACCCACCGTAAAGACTGCTCAGCGCCTTATCAAATTCTCCCTTGTTTTTCAACATCTCATTTATCCGATCTAGCATACTTTTAGCCAATTTGTCATTTATGCCGAGCTCTTTTATCCACTCGCGCAGTTTACCTTTTGGGCTGTTTTCGCCGCGATAAATTTTGGCTAAATTTATAAAATTTTCTACCTTTGGCTCATTTTTTGACTTGGTCGTATCGCCCAAATAATAAGGACCGAAATCGCACCTGATTTCTCGCGTTTTTTCGCCTTCGGTCGCGCATCCTTCTTTTTTGCCCCAGATCGTAAGTTCGTCTTTTATAAATTTACCCCAGCTTTGGAAATTTGAGCTTTGGACATTATGGAACATTAAGCAGCTTGGCGCTATGTCTTTTTCGGCATCGTTTACGTAGCGATCTTTGCTATGCTTTTTTGCCGCGCTGCAAAGCTCCTCGGCCAAACTTACTGCATAGTGAAACGGGAATTTTTCGTTGCAGTAGGCAATTCCTGCGCACATCGTTAGCTTTTGTTCTATTGCAGACTTTTTCTTGTCCGTTTCGTTTTCAAATTCTTCGATAAAATTTTTAGTAAATTCGAGTGCGATATCGGCATCGCAAACAGCCGTCATATCGTCGCCGCTTAAGATTAGCTCTTTTATCCTCAGGTCAACTTTGCCGAGAGCGTCTTTTGTTTTTTCTTTGGCATTAACAAACGCAGCCTTTGTTGCCTCATCAAGCGCCTCTGAAAATTTAGCTATGGCTTCAGTATCATCGCTCTTTTTTACGACTTCAACTAAATTTTTAACCAATACGCCAAGCCCGTTGCCGTCTGCGTGGATAATGGCTAGTTTGTTTTTATCATTTGAAATATCACTAAATAGTTTTAATTTTTCTGCTTCTTTGCGGCGTTTTTTAGCCCACCTTCCGTGCGCCTTCCTCTTTTGATCGCACGATATATCTAAGGCGTCGTCACCGTCAAATTTTACGATAGGTCGCGCCGTCTTAGGCGCAAGAGCCATAAAATTTATGCTCATATCAAGCGGCAAGCTCGGGCGGTTGCGCTGAGTTTTTAGCTTTTGTTCAAGCTCTTTCGAGGCTTTTTCGTAGTCGCCGCCATTATAAGGAGCGGTAGCCTGAGAAATGGTAATGCCATAAGCATTTTGCATTATCTTTTTAGGTAGATCCCTGACGATCTTTTTTAAATTTTCCTCACCATCTACGATCGCTCTAAAATTTCCTGCGGCATTAAGCAAAATTTGCTCCACCAAGTCGTTTTCTCTTAGTTTATCAAAAACAGCGTATATCTCGCCGTAATCTTTTTTTCATCAAATTTTTGCCCGAGCGAATCTATTATTTCGCTGGCACCGATGATCTCTTGTAGCTTGTTCGTGGCGTAAATATACTCTTGTATACCCTGGATACTTGCACCGTATAGGTATTTAGCCATCTTGCCTCCTTTTCGTTATATTTTTGAAATTCTATCGCAACTAAACTTAAATTATTTTTTGAAAAATTACGCAAAATGAACTAGCCGAAGCAACGCCTCGTGCTAGACCGAATTTATTGTCTAGTCCTACCGCAAAAGACATATTGTCCGTTATATCCTTGCCTTTGACGTAAAGATCAAGCGTAGGGACGTACGAGCCGTAATTGCTCGGAGCGATATTGGCTAAATTCGGCACCTCTTGCGCCAAAGCGCCACTCATAGCTCCAGCCGCTGCTAGCGACAACACAATCTTTTTCATTACAACTCCTTTAATTGATCTCGTCGGCGTTTTACCTCCGACTTTGAACGCAATTATAGTGAGCCATAGTGTCAGATTCTGTCAGCCAAGGGAAAACTTTGAAAAATGAGAGGGAAATTTTAATTAAATCAGGAGAATAGATTGAAAATTTTAGATGTCAAGAGAAACCAAACCCCTAGATCGGGGAGATTCTAATCAAATATAATCGATGAGAGAGATTAAATTTAGAGCTTTTTAGTTTCAATCCCCAGATCGGGCAAATTCTAACTAAATCCCTCGCTGCCTAAAACCATTCCTAGCAAAAGCCGTATTTATTGATCCATTCTACCTCATTCATCCGACTCTCTTATTTAGTTTAACTCATTATTTTCAAATGCTTTTTTCGGAATTTTACTTAAGATAGTGTTGAGCTTCGCTCCAGTGTAAGTTGCAGTATGGATGATGATCTTTACCGGCGTAAAGCCATCTTGATAGTTGTTGAAAGCCGATTTTACTTCAACAAAATTTATCATCATTGAAGCCATATCTCCTTCCACGTCCGTTTCGGTAAGTAACGGAAATTCATCAAATAAGCATAGGGAAGTGCCATCAAAACAATTCTTTTGCGCTTTTCGGAACTGAGTGTCGAAAGGAACGAGAGAAGCGACTTCAGCATTCAGCCTGCCCGAATATCTCTTAAACTTATTCTTGCCGCTACTTTTAACCGCACGTTCATAAACGCGTAACGGCGCAGCTCCTTTTGAAGCTAAAAAGCTTTTAACTTCCGAAAGCTTTACATCGTTTTCGTAATCGGCTATCTTAAGCGAATTATCAAAGTAATCGTTTCCATATTGAGATTTTTCGCCCATATCAAATAAGACGATTAGCTCGTTAGCAAGCCTTCTACTTTGAAAGTTAGTCGTAAACTCATCTTTTCTATTAACCCTTCCATAGTAGCTTTCCGGGTCCGGTTCTACGCATCCTATTAAAAATATAGCAATTAATACTAAAAACAGTGTTCTCATAACATTTTCCTTCCTTTAAATTTATAAACAATCGGGCAATTTGAAAAGCCGGTTATTCTACTATCCGTTGCATCGCTTTCCAATTGAAGCAAAGCAAAATTAGCTATCTTATTTAACTCTCGCGGCGAATACTCGATAATCAATTGTCAGGTAGTTGAACTTATACCTACTTTTCATTATACGCTTTGTAACCCGCAAAATCATAAGTACTTTTATCGATCTCTTTCCTTGTTTCATAATCGATAAAAATTAAATCGAGTGATGAGCCTAACTCCATTAGCTCTCCGATTTCCTTAGAAGAATAAAGCAATTGAGCCGTTCGCTCTTTTAAAAAGTTAATAAAGGTATAAGCGTCTTCGTTTTTTCCATCTTTCTCATTCTGAGCTTTAACTTTATGAGGTGTAATCTCTACAACCATATTAAGCTTTTTATTTTCTCTGTCGCAAGTTATCGGCTTATACACTAAACCATATTCGCGCCAGTATAGTCCCGGGTGATTGTCACCACTAAAAGCTCTATCTAATAGCGAAACACTATACTCTCCTCTCGGAGCTATTTGAACTCTATCTCCATACTTATCTTTATCAAGGAACGACTTTGCTTTACGTATAGATTCCTCATATCTTTCCTTATCCTTATTCTCTCTAAGGATACACCAAACATCTAGCTGCTGAGCCATTACCGTTTCTTTATCGGGCGGCATTACTATAAAACAACCGGAAAACATAACTCCGATCAAACCAAGCAAAAACACTTTAAACAAAATTTTCATACTTTCTCCTTTGTTTTAAAATTCTTTTTCGAAAAATAACAAAATTATTCATAGAATTCAAACCCGCCATATCAACTTTGGGCGTGATTATAGGGAGTTTAGTTGTCAAATTCTGTCAATTTACGGAGTGCTTTTAAAAAATCCATTAAATTTTAGTCGTATATCTTGAAATTTAATCAAATCAGCGTGATCACACAGCATCACGAGGCCCCCGTTTGTCTCAATCCCCTAAATCGGGGAAATTCTAATCAGATTTGGTTACAAAGGCTTTTTGAGGCTTACGCTCCAAAAAGTTTCAATCCCCTAAATCGGGAAAATTCTAATCAGATATAATAACTTCATTGATAATCTAACTAAGCTATGGAATACTAGTTTCAATCCCCTAAATCGGGAAAATTCTAATCAGATATAATAACTTCATTGATAATCTAACTAAGCTATGGAATACTAGTTTCAATCCCCTAAATCGGGAAAATTCTAATCAGATCCCATTAGAATATTCAGACTTTAGTGAGCATATACTAGGGTTTCAATCCCCTAAATCGGGAAAATTCTAATCAGATTTGGCTAAGAAAGGGCTAAAGAAACAAGGATTAGAACGTTTCAATCCCCTAAATCGGGAAAATTCTAATCAGATTCAAGGCGCGATCTCTACAAAACGAGAACTTGAGTTCTTGGGTTTCAATCCCCTAAATCGGGGAAATTCTAATCAGATTTCCTACACCAACGAAGAAACCGGTGAAAAACACTGGGGGTTTCAATCCCCTAAATCGGGGAAATTCTAATCAGATAGGAAACAAAAGACGAACAAATTAGAATTTTCATACGAAATGTTTCAATCCCCTAAATCGGGAAAATTCTAATCAGATATTTAGACAAAGCGCTAGACTTTGCAAAGACCCAAAAAGTTTCAATCCCCTAAATCGGGAAAATTCTAATCAGATCTGATGTTGCAGCCAATATATCACTAGAGTTAGCTGATATCTTGTTTCAATCCCCTAAATCGGGAAAATTCTAATCAGATATGATAGCTTCTACGATGCTACAGTTAAAGCTTTAATAAGTTTCAATCCCCTAAATCGGGAAAATTCTAATCAGATATACGCATATAGTGCATAAAGGAGAGAACTATGGCAAAAAGTTTCAATCCCCTAAATCGGGAAAATTCTAATCAGATAGTAGCTCGTTTTCAGCTTATGAAAAATATTTCTGAGGTTTCAATCCCCTAAATCGGGAAAATTCTAATCAGATATCCTCTCATGGGATAGAGCGCTCATTCATGCCTGAAGCGTTTCAATCCCCTAAATCGGGAAAATTCTAATCAGATGATATAGCTGGGCGTTCGTTACTGCTGAAGATGTGAGGTTTCAATCCCCTAAATCGGGAAAATTCTAATCAGATAAGTTTATCGCGTAGTAACCCAATTTCCTCAATGGAATGTTTCAATCCCCTAAATCGGGAAAATTCTAATCAGATTTGAGAGTGAGGATAAACTCATTTCTTATGAGAAAGCGTTTCAATCCCCTAAATCGGGAAAATTCTAATCAGATTTGATGATTTTCGTGAGGATTCCTATTGTGATCAAGAGAAGTTTCAATCCCCTAAATCGGGAAAATTCTAATCAGATCCAGCAAGCCCGGCGACGCCCACACCTGCAAAACGGACGAAGTTTCAATCCCCTAAATCGGGAAAATTCTAATCAGATAGAAGGAAGCGAAAGCTTACGTTCGAAATGAAAATGTTTCAATCCCCTAAATCGGGAAAATTCTAATCAGATGTCTCTTTATAGCAGGTATTTTACTTGCAGATAGAAAGGTTTCAATCCCCTAAATCGGGAAAATTCTAATCAGATTAGGAGTCGAGGCATGCTTTTTTTTATAAGTTCGTTTTGTTTCAATCCCCTAAATCGGGAAAATTCTAATCAGATGAAAATAAAGTTGAAACGGCTACTCACCTTCCTACGGGCGAGTTTCAATCCCCTAAATCGGGAAAATTCTAATCAGATTTGCGGAGAATGCAACGGAGGGTATTTGTTTAGCGGGGAGTTTCAATCCCCTAAATCGGGAAAATTCTAATCAGATAGCCCAAAAAACGCATTAAAATTGACAATGAGTTTTTAAAGAACTATTTGGAAGCGCCATTATATCACAAAACGCAAAAAAGTCCGAGAAAGGGGCGAAAATTTAATTCCAAATTTCGAGATGTTTGCTTAGGACCGACTTAAAAGTGCAAATTTAACGGCATTGGGGCAAGCACAAAAGTCCGAAAATCAAAAAGCAAAAATGAAATTTTAGAGCTTTTTCGAATTTCTACTAAATTCCGCGAACGTAAAAAGCCCTAAAAGTGGGGCTTTATGAATAGACGAAATAGTAGAAGTCCGAGAAATGGTTTTTAGAGCGGATTAAAATTTAGGTTTGCGGAGATTTTCAAACTTAATAAAATATAAAAATGCGCTAAATTCGGAATTTTAAATTTAAGAAAAGTCCGAAAATCAAACTCGCAGAATCGGGGCTTAGACGTAGGTGTCAGGGGAGCGAAAGATCTCACCCTCGCCTAAACTCTCGCTTTTAGCCATGCAGGTTTTGCAGATGCGGTAAAAAAGCACCTTGTCGGTTTTGGGCTCGATTATGCGGGCAATGCGGTCTTTTATCAAGGTGTATTCGCGCTCGGAAACGTCAAGCTCAAACACCGAGTAGTTCGCCCGCAGTCCGTAGCCCTCCAGCAGGGCGGCGATCTTATTTCGGCGCTTAGTCACACAGACGTCGTAGCAGATGATTAAATTCATTGAAATCTCCCTATGAAAGGCTTATATTTTTCATTTTGCGTTACGGCTCGTTTTAGAGCGTAGGCTTGCTTATCTATAATATCCTGCGCTTTTAGCTTCTCGCCGCGATACTCGGTATAAGCGAAGAGCTTTTCGTTTACGTTTTTGGCGATATTTTGTCTGGTCGAAACGGACAGGAGCCCGTCTTTTATCTCAAAGGGCTCGTTTTTATTTGCCATCGAAATTACGGCACGATCGACGATGAAGGCGCGAAATTCCTCGATGAGATCGAAGGCGAGAGTGGGCTTTTGTTCATCGAGTGCGTGTAGATAGGAAACGTGGGGCGAGAGACCCGCAGCGGCGATAGACTTTAAAATTTTTGAATAGAGGATCGCATAGCCGTAGTTTAGAGCGGAATTTACGACGTCGGTAGCGCCCTGAGTCACTCTACCGATAAAGCTAAATTTATAGTCGATCACCTTTGCAATCCCTTGCCAATAGGCGGTTGCGGCGCTGCCCTCAAGGCCCAGAAGCTCGTTTACGCTAGCGGCGTTTGGCACACGGAGCTTTAAAATTTCTTGCATAGTCGCTATCTCTGAGCTTAAGCTTTTATGGTATTTACCTAGATATTTTAGATAGTTGATCTGATTTTTTAGCTTACCGATGATGAACTGCTGAGCGATACGGAGCGATTTTTTGGTCGTTAGCAGCGAAATTTGCGAAGCGGCGGTTTTGGGTATGGCTGAATTTGCGCTAATGAGCGTGGCGTAGCTCAAGTTTGTCTTTTCGTCGATGAAATTTATGGAAATTTTCTTTTTGGCGCACTCTTTGATGACGGCGGAGCTAAGCGAAATTTGAGCGTTTATGATGATCTGGCTGATTTGATTTATGGGGAATTTATGCTTGATAGCGCCTTTGTCTTTTAGGACGAATTTGCCTTGAGACAAAGCTAAAAAATAAAACGGCGTCGTGATGTGGATGACGGAGCTTTGCGAGAAAGTTTTTAGATACTCTCTTTTCTTTGCCTCAAGCGTGTTTCGGACGGATTTTATGGCGGGACGTTTGGCGTTTTTATAGCAGCTTAGAATTTTGGCCTTTCTAGCCGTTTTGCCTAGCTCGTAGGGGAAGCTTAGATTGGTTAGGGCTTCGGCTAAAGTCCGCTTATCCGAGGTTTTTAGAAATCTGCGTATTAGGCTCGTTACGACTTCATCAAAATGCAGGTTAAATCTATCCCTTTGCGAGGGCGAGAAAAGCTTAAGCGAGATAGCCTTTAGATGATATATGTAGGCGTTTAAATTTTCTACGCTTTGACTTGGGGTCTGCTTTTTAGCAGAAGTCGAGAGTTTGGCGAGAATGCGCTTAAATTTTTCCTCGCCGATACTTAAATTTGCGCCCTTAAAGCTTACGCCCAAAAAGACAAATTCGCTATCTTTGCCGTGAATGGAGGTTTTGGCTTCGTTTAGAGATAAGCTTATGGTTTTTAAAAAATCTTTCAGGCGCGCGAGTCCCCTCTCGGCGACTTCATATGAAACAAAAAACATAACGAAATCATCGGCGTATCTAACGAACTCAGTACTGCTTTGCTCTAAAAATTTATCCATTTGATTTAGGTAGATATTTGAGAGCAGCGGGCTTAGGACGTCGCCTTGATGAACGCCTTTTGTATGAGCGCGGTAATCAAAGCGCTCAAAAATTCCGTTTTTGATCCAAAGTTCGATGAGCCTAATGATACGAGCGTCACGGATATTTGCGCGCAAAATTTCAAGCAATTTTTCGTGATCGATATTTTCAAAGAAATCTTTGATGTCGGTTTTGACGGCAAAGCTGAAAATTTTAAAAAAATCGCGAGCGCGAAAGATCGCGTTAGCATAGGATTTGCCGTTTCGATAAGCATAAGAGCGGTTTGAAAAGCTTTTATCAAAATAGCCTGAAAGCTCGCGAGTGAGGATATTTTGCGCAAATTTATCTTTTAGCGAGGGGATGGCAAGCTTGCGCAGCTCGTCTTTGGTTTCTTTTGGGATAAAGGCTCGTTTTAAGGGCTGCGGCGAATAAGAAAGGCTAAAAATTTCGCTCTTTAGCTCAGCATAAAATTCGCCCGAACAAATATCTTCCGCGCCAAGCCCGTCAAGCCCCAAAGCGGTGCGCTTTAATCTTTTTAGCGCGTATTCAAAGGCGCTATTTGTAAAAATATCCTCTAAGTTTAGATCAAACACGAAGCTCCTTTTTTTACGATTTTGCAATTTTACGGCGCAAAATTAGATCCGATCTACCTTTATCTTGCCTAGTCCGAAAACGGTGCTTTTACCGACTCCTGTAATTTGAGCGAGTTGCAAAAGCTTTGCCGAGCGCTCGTCAAGCCCGAAAGCTCGCATCCGTCCGAGTACGCCGCCAAATTGCATTTTAGTATGCTGGCGGTTTGAGTATCGGTTAAGATCGTAAAATCTCAAATCCTGCTTGAAGCGATCAAATTTGACTTCGAATTTATCCATAGGCTCGCGCGTTATGTTCTCAAATCTCATAGCGATTTGGCGAATGAAGGATTTAAAATCGATATCGCGGCGGACGAGGGTATTTTTTTGCTTTATACGAAGCGGAGTAAGAAGCGAAATTTCATAATCGCCCGCGGTGAAATCTGGCGTGAAATTTAGCGTTTCAACTTTATTTGAAAGTAGAAATTTAGGCTCTACGATTTCGCCATTTAGGCGCAAATGGGTAAATTTGAATTTATTTCTATTTGCTCCAAGTCCGATTTCTTGCATATTTTGGATAGTGATAGCGACGTGAGGCAGATAACTTACGGCGTGCTCGAAAAGTAAAATTTTAAAATCAAAGCTCTTTTGATTAAGATCGATATCCAGCCTGAAATTTGGCGTGTCCGATACGTTTTCAAAAAATTCGCTATACACGCATTCGCCGAAGATGTCGCATTTCTCGCAGCTTGCACTTACGAAAGGACAACTCGCCTTTTTAAGAGCATATCCAAAAGCACCCCGAATCATCGAGCCGATAAAAGGATGCGAGGGCTTCAGATCTATACCGCAAACGCCTAATTCTAAGTATTTAAGCATGGATAGCCTTTATAATATTTTGTGAAAATTATACTACAAAATGAGCTTTTGCGTTTTAGACTAGCAATACTCTCGCTTAATTGCCGGCAATTAAGAACGAATTTTATCTCGGCGAGCATTTAAATTTAGGTTGTATTAAAGGCGTATCAATAAGATAAATTTTCTACTTTTGCTAATTTTCATTATTTTTCAAGTATAAGTAAGATATAATCCCAAACTTTTCGGGGCGCCGTTGCGGCTCTTAAAGGGATTAAGATGGTGTCAAGAGAGAGACTTGAACTCTCGACCTCCGGCTTATGAGACCAGCGCTCTAACCAGCTGAGCTACCTTGACACGAATAAAGAAGTGGCAGTATAGCTAAATATTCTTATTTTTAATTGAAATACTTTAAAAGGAGAGAAAATGAATGCGGCTTTGATTTTATTAGTCGTCATAGTTTTGTTAGTTTTGGCGTTAGTGGGAGTTTATAACTCGTTCATCGCCAAGCGTAATCAGGTGCGAAATATCGCCTCTACCGTTGATACGCAGCTTAAAAAGCGCTACGACCTCATCCCAAATTTAGTTAGCACCACGCGCGAATATATGAGCCACGAAAACGCCGTGCTAACGCGCGTTAGCGAACTTCGCTCACAAGCGATCAACACGGCTTCTAACGCGGATAAATTTAAGCTAAATAGCGAAATTTCGGCTCTTTTGGGGCAGATCCGCATTGCGGTAGAGGCGTATCCGAACCTCAAGGCTAACGAATCCTTTGCCAAGCTACAAAACGCGTTAGGCGAGTGCGAGGAGCAGATCAGCGCCGCACGCCGCGCTTATAACGGCGCCGTTACGGTTTATAATAACGCTTGCGAGATGTTTCCTACTAACATCATCGCCAGCGTTTTTAACTTCGCCAAAGCGGAATTTTTCGCCGCCAGCGAGCAAGAAAAGCAAGCCCCAAATGTCTCTGAGCTTTTCAAAAAATAGGCGCGAGACGTATAAAATTTGCGATAAAATTTTAAAATTTTATCGCAAATAACGCTTAGTGCCACAAGGCTAAATTTTATAGCGAGCAAAATACAGCGCGCACAAAGCATGTCCTTTTAAAGAGAGGTTTGCTTTGCGCCCCCGCGTGCTCGTCATCTCGTTTGAGATATTTTGCGATGCGCGGTACTTAGAATTTTAACAATAAAATTTATAAAACTAATTTGATTTGTATTTTCTCTGCGCGCAGGAGCTTGTTTTAATAAACGGCGCAACGCCAAATTTTAAAAGTCTAAATTTCGCAGCGTAAATTTTGGCTAGCTAGCCACTGGCGTTACTTACACAAACGGCGGTAAAATATGCTGCGTTAGTCATGCGTTATTTTACAAATTTGCGCCTCGGTAGCGGCTGCGAGGTCTTTCGGCGCGAGGGCGATCTGTTTTCCCCGCACGCCTGCGCTAACGTAAATTTTCTCCTGCGTTAACGCTTTTTCATCGATGAAAGTGCGGAAGTGCTTTTTCATCCCAAGCGGCGAGCAGCCGCCCCTGACGTAGCCCGTGACCTTTTGCAAATCCTTCAAATCCATCAGCTCGCAGCGCTTTGCGCCGCAGATATGCGCGAGCGCCTTGAGATCCAAATTTAGATCGCCCTGCAGGCAGGCTACGACGTATTCGTGATCCGCCGTGCAAACTATCGTTTTATAAACCCGCTCGATCGACTCGTTCACGCTGTTTGCAACATGCACCGCGTCTAAATTTAAAGGGTCTACCGCATATTCTTTGATTTCGTATGGGATTTTCAAACCGTCCAGTACGCGCGCGGCGTTCGTCTTTGAACTCATTTTGCCTCTTTTCTTAAATTTAATAGCGGATTTTGTTTCCTTTCAAAAAATCGCGCAGATCTTCGTATTCGCTCTGATCGAAATAGCGCCATTTGCCGGGCTTTAGCGTCCCAAGCGTCATTCTACCGAATGCCGTGCGCTTAAGCTCCACAACGTCCAGATCAAAATAACCGAAAAATCTGCGCAGCTCGCGGTTTTGCCCCTCGTTAATGATCGCTTTTATTTTCGTATAACCGCCGCTGCTGGGCATTATGCGGTAGCCCAAGAAGGGCTTAAATTCCATCGATTTGATCTTGCTTTTAGCGTGCGCACCTTTGCTCGCATCTGCGGCGAAAAAGCCCTCACGGATCGCCGTTACGACTTCCTCTTTCACCTCGCCTTTTACCTTTAGATAGTACTCTCGCTCGATGTCGCTGTTCATCAGCGCCGTAGCGATCGCGGGCGCATCGGTTAGCAGCAAAAGCCCTTCGCTTGCGAAATCCAAACGCCCCACGCTAACAAATCTACTAAATCCCTCCGGCAAGCTATCGTAAATCGTCCGCCTGCCGCGATCGTCCTTTTTAGTAACTAACTCGCCTTTCGGCTTGTTATAAACGATCATCGTAAATTCCGTCTTAGGCTTGATGAGGCGCGAGCCGATGCGGATCTTCTCCTCGCCGCTAACTTCGATGAAATCGCTAACGACGCGGCCGTTAATGCTAACCTTGCCCTGCTTGATCAGCTCGTCCGCCTCACGGCGTGAGTAGGCGGTGTTATGAGAGATAAATTTATTCAGACGCATCTTTTGCATTATTTTAGCCCCAGACTCGTTAGATCATGGATATGCAATATCCCCACGGGCACGCCGTTTTCGACCACGGGCAGGACTTGAATTTTAAACTGCTCGATCAAATTTAGCGCGTCTATGGCTAACATATTTTTATCGTCCAGCATTTTAGGATTTTTGGTGGCATATTTTAGCGCGCCGTCATTGATGTCAAAATCCTCTCGCATCAGCGCGCGGCGCAGATCGCCGTCGCTTAAAATCGCCTCGAGCGTGCCCTTTTCGTTCACTAACAAGACGGTGCCGAGCTTTCCGTGCGTCATAACGTCGATAGCTTGTTTTAGGCTGGCGTTACGGCTTGCGACCGGTAAATTTTTACTTTGCATCACATCTTTTACTTTGACGAAAAGTCGCTTACCGAGGCTTCCGCCGGGATGAAAATTTGCAAAATCTTCTTTGCCGAATCTGCGCTGCCTCATCAAACAGATCGCTAACGCGTCTCCTAACGCAAGTGTTAGCGTCGTAGAAACCGTCGGTGCGGCGCCTAGCGGGCAGGCCTCTTTGACGATATTTAGGCTTATGAACTCGTCGCTAACCTTGCCGAGCGAGCTGTTTTTATCACGCGCCATCGCGATGATCTTCACGCCGAAGCGTTTGAGATGAGGTAGAATTCTAACCAGTTCCTCACTCTCGCCGCTAAAGCTGATCGCAAGCACCATGTCGTCCTTACCGATCATGCCCAGATCGCCGTGCAGCGCCTCGGTAGGGTGGACGAAAAACGACGGCGTGCCGGTGCTGGCAAGCGTCGCGGCGATCTTAACGCCTATGTGGCCGCTCTTACCCACGCCGGTGACGATCACCTTGCCCTTGCAAGCAAGGATCAAGTTTACGGCTCGCTCAATTTCGTCGCCGATAAGCTCCGCATGCCGCAAAAGCTCCGCTCCTTCGAGCCTCAGCACCTCTCGTGCCGTATCTAAAATTTCACTCATTAAACCTTCTTTTTAAAATTTGCTTCTATTTTGCGCCTCTTTGAGCCACGCTTAAATTTACGCTACGCGGAATTTCACGCCTTTAAAATTTACGCCATAAATTCTAATCTACAAAATCACGCGCCGCTCTGCCCGCTTGCCGCGAGCTTACTGGGCGCTCTTTAAATTTCGCTTTACGCCAAATTTTGCGC
Organism: uncultured Campylobacter sp.; assembly: GCA_963519515.1. Taxonomy (GTDB): domain Bacteria; phylum Campylobacterota; class Campylobacteria; order Campylobacterales; family Campylobacteraceae; genus Campylobacter_B. The sequence goes on from CAUQNJ010000007.1 coordinate 35,221, forward strand.
TCAAATTTTACTAGCCGCTTTAAAATTCCGCGCCGAAAAACTCGCTCTCATCGCAAAATTTCACGCCTGAAAGCTCGGAGGCACTATAAAATTTCACTCGCCCGCCGCAGTCAAAGCCCCCTTGTTCGCTAAATTTAGCCGCGCTTACATTAAATAAATCACCGGCACGATGGTCGGATATTTTTTGATCTTTCTAAAGATGTGCTTTCGCACAGCCTGGCGGATCTTGCCTTCCAGCGCCCAGTGATCGAGCAAAAACTCATCTTTTAAATTTGCCAAAAACTGCTCGATGATGCCCTGCATCTCCTTGGTAAAGTGCGCCGTTTGGTTCTCGGCGACGAGCCCGTAGGTGATGACGCGCGTTTGGATGAGTCTCTTTTCGTTTTTGTCGATCTGCGCGATGATGACCGCAACGCCCGCGTCGGCTAAATTTTGGCGGTGCTTGACGATCTCGTCGGAGATCTGCTTATTGATCTGGTTGTCGATGAAGACCTTGCCTGTCTTGACGGTCTTGACGCGCTTTAGATATTTTTCGCAAACCTCCATCTGATCGCCGTCATTCATCAGATAGATATTTTTCTCCTCTATGCCGCACTCCATCGCAGTCTCTTTGTGCTTTACGATATGGTTGTATTCGCCGTGCACGGGTAGGAAAAATTTCGGCTTTATTAGGCGCAGCATGAGCTTTTGCTCCTCGATCGAGGCGTGCCCGCTTACGTGTATCTCGCTAAAGTCCTGATACGCGACCTTTGCGCCGCTTTTTAGCAGGTAATTAAGCACGGTCGAGACGCTGCTTTCGTTGCCGGGGATCGCTTTGGCGCTGATGATTATCTGATCGGTGGATTTGATTTTAATGTATTTGTGCTCGTCCGTCGCCATGCGATACAGCGCGCTCATCGTCTCGCCCTGTGAGCCGGTGGTTACGATCAAAACCTCATTATCAGGATATTTTGAGACCTGATCGGCATCAACGAAGATCTTTTTGTCTAAATTTACGTAGCCAAGCTCCATCGCGGTAAATAAATTTCGCTCCATGCTTCGTCCGATGACGCAGACCTTGCGGCCGTATTTTACGCCGCGCTCAATAGCCTGATAGACGCGGTGGATGTTTGAACTGAAGGTGCTCATTATCACGCGCCCTTTACAGCTCGAAAATATCGTATCAAAGGTCCTGCCTACCGAGTTTTCGGACTTTGTAATCCCCTCTTTGTGCGAGTTTGTGCTATCGCTCATCAAAAGTATGACGCCCTGATCGCCGTAATGCGCCAGACGGTTCAGATCGGTCGGGTAGCCGTCGATCGGAGTGTGGTCGATCTTAAAATCGCCCGTGTGGATGATAGTGCCCGCCTTCGTCGTGATCGCAAGCGCGCTGGCATCGATAATCGAGTGAGTTATGTGGATAAACTCGACCTCAAAATCGCCGATCTGATAGAGCTGGCGCTTCTGCACGGGGCGGAAGTAGCTGCGCTCGGCTTTAAGGCCGTGCTCTTCAAATTTATTGCTTATCATCCCCAGAGGAAGCGGCGTAGCGTAGATCGGGAATTGAAATTCTTTGAAAAAATACGGCATCGCGCCGATATGATCCTCGTGCGCGTGGGTGATGAGGATGCCCTTGATCTTATTTTTTATCTTGCGGACATAATCGAAATCTGGGATCAAAATATCGACCCCGAGCATGCTCTCCTCGGGAAAGCTCATGCCCACGTCTACGATGATCGCGCTCGTGTTGGTCTCAAAAACGGTCATATTCGCGCCGATCTCGCCTAGCCCGCCAAGCGGCGTGATGCGTATCGTATCGTCGCTGCGATTCGCGTTTTTAAGCGGATGTAGGCGCTCTTCGTGGATCAGCTTATTTTGCGCGATCGCATCGTCCATCGCCTTCTGCCACGGCTCGTTACCCGTGAGGCTCTTTGGCATATTTGAGCGCTTTTTGTGCTTTTTCTTTTTCTGCGAGTCCGAAGAGTTCGTATCGTCTGCGGCGTTAGAATTTGCGCCTTTTGCGTTGTTGCCGCTCGGTTTTGCGGCACCGTTTAAATTTACACCGCCCGCACCGTTTGAATGCACGGCGTTTAAACCGCCATTTGACGCGCCACCCACAGAATTCGATCCGTTGTGAGAGCCGTTTTTTGAACCCTTTGAACGAGCGGAATTTTGCCCGTTTTTCGCGCCTTTATTTTTGCGGGAGCCGTTTTCATGCTCGCCGCCGAATTCCGCACCGCCCGCAGAGCCCTCACTCACGATAGATTTTTTTAGATTTTCCTTGCGTTTTTTGTAGCGATTGCTTTTTTTGAGTCGTTCGACGCCGTTTTCATTTCTGTTTTCTTCCATCTTTTACCTTTAAATTTTTAAAAATTTCTAAAAAAAGGGTGGAATTTAACTCGTGCGCCCGAACTGTGGGCGGAATTTTCAAATTTAAAAAGATCTCTTCGGCTAAGCCTCTATCAAATTTTGCGCTTAAATTTTTAATAAGCGTTTTTCGCGGCGCGCTGAAAGATACGCGCAAAAAGCTTTTAAATTTCTCGTATTCATCGAGACTTTGGAAGCGGGCGCAACTTTTTACGCCGAGACTCTCCGCGCTTCCCTCGACACCAGGCTTGAAATTTTTGCCTTTTACGAGCCTGATCACCGATGAGGTTACCTTTGGCGCAGGCTCGAAACAGCCTGGCTCAACGTCAAACAGAAGCTCGCAGCCGCCCGCAAGATCCGCCAGGATCGAAAGAGCGCTAAAATCGCTCTGCCCGGCTCTAGCGCAGAATTTTAAAGCGACCTCCTTTTGGACCATCACCAAAAATCCACTGCATAGCTCATCGTCGATCGCTTGCAAAATCATCTTCGTAGCGACGTAGTAGGGCAAATTTGCGACTAAAAAATACTCGCCGCGCTCAAGACCCCGCTGCTGCCAAATCCGCAAAGCATCGCCCAAAACGAGCTCAAGCTCGCCGCTAGCGATCTGCTGCGCAAATTTAGCACTTAAAATTTGATATAAATCTTCATCTATCTCGAAACTTTTTAATCTGTAAAATTCCAAAAGCTTGCGAGTTAAATCACCTAAGCCAGCCCCGATTTCAACGACATTCTGTACATTCTCGGGAATCGCTTGGATGATCTTGCTTAAAACGGCTTCGTCTTTTAAAAAATTTTGCCCGAACTCTTTTTTCGCCCTAATCATCGCGAGAGTCTAGCCAAATTTTACTTATAAAGTCATTATGTTAAGTAAAATTTGGCTAAAATCATAAAAAATTTTATTCCGAAGGGCTGCTTTGAATAGATTCGCAAAACGCATAATACCATGCCTAGACGTCAAAGACGGACGAGTGGTAAAGGGCGTAAATTTCGTAGGTCTCGTGGACGCTGGCGATCCAGTCGAGATAGCCAAACGCTACAACGAGGAGGGCGCGGACGAGCTGTGCTTCCTCGATATCACAGCATCACACCTGGGGCGCGATACGATCGTAGACGTCGTAGAGCGCGTTGCGCGCGAGCTTTTTATCCCGCTAACCGTGGGCGGTGGTATCCGTACGATCGACGATATCTCGCGTCTGTTAAACGTCGGCTGCGATAAAATCAGCCTCAACTCAGCCGCGATAAAAAATCCAAATTTGATAGACGAAGCGGCAAATAAATTCGGCTCGCAGTGCGTTGTAGTCGCGATCGACGCAAAAAAGACGGGCGAGGGCTACAGCGTTTTTATAAACGGCGGCAGGCTAGATACCGGCAAGGATGCGCTTGCCTGGGCAAAAGAAGCTCAGGAGCGCGGTGCAGGCGAAATTTTACTCACTTCGATGGACTGCGACGGCGTTAAAAACGGCTTTGAGTTAAATTTGACGCGAATTTTCAGCGCGCTTGATATTCCCGTCATCGCAAGCGGCGGCGCGGGTAAAATGGAACACTTTAAGGACGCATTTTTAGTGGGCGCGGACGCATGCCTAGCGGCGTCGATCTTTCATTTTAGAGAGATCGAGATAAAGGCGCTTAAAACATATCTCAGACGAAACGGCATCGAGGTTAGGCTGTGAAATTTGAACTCACTTTTAGCGCGCAAAAGGTCAGGGCGTGATTATTTCGGCTGGACGAAATGAAGTATTTGCATTCGCTCTACCTATGGGCGTGGGACTAGTGGATATGAGCATAAATTTGACGGCGTTTTTACAAAAGCGAGTTATGGTTGATGGTTGCGGTAGATACGAGCAAAATTTGACGACCAATCGGCAACCTGACGAGAGGCTAAATTTGATAGATTTGCCTATTTTGCAAAGCGCGAAATCCGCACAAAATCAGGATAAAATTTTAAGCGCGCTGCCGAGCAAAATCATTTTCGTAGGTTCGGCAGGGCTTTACAAAGATGGCGAAGTTTTTAAAATTTATGAGAGCTCAGTCGCAACAAATATTGAAATTTCAAGCCTAGAAAACAAGAGCTATTCGCCGATAGAGAGCGAAATCACTTCTGTTGTTCCACGTGGAACATGTAAAGTAAACTCCTCAAATTTCATCACAACCGATCAAAATTTGGCTCACGAGCTTTTTGATCGTGGATATTTTTTAGAAAATATGGAATTTTTTGCCGTCCTTAAAGTCGCGCAAAAATTTCAAATCCCCGCTTATGGTATATTTGTAGCGACGAATTTCTGCAGCAAAAATGCGCATGCTAATTTTATCAAAAACCACGAGCAAGCCAAAAAAGAGCTCGAAAAATATCTAAAACAAAAGGAAATCATTTGAAAAATTTGCTTGATTTTACGTTAGACGAGCTAAAAGAGCAGCTCTCGCCGCCGTTTCGAGCGAAGCAAATTTTTGAGTGGTTATACAAAAAAAATGCAACTAGTTTTGATGAAATGCTAAATTTGCCGAAAGAAATGCGCGCAAATTTGGCGCAGGAGTTTTACCTTGATCCGCTAAAGTGCGTCAAATTTGAACAGAGCTCCGACGGCTCTATCAAATATCTTTTCGAGCTTAGAGACGGACTACGGATCGAAAGCGTGCTACTGCCGATGAAAGAAGAGATCAGCGACGAAAACGGCGAGGTGGCACGCCATGCTCGTTATACGATCTGTGTTAGCTCGCAGGTAGGCTGCCGCATGGGCTGCTCGTTTTGTCTAACGGGCAAGAGCGGACTAACGAGAAACCTAACGCCGGGCGAGATCGTAGGTCAAATTTTATGGATAAAAAGAGAAAATAAAATCCCCTACGAACGCCGCGTAAACATCGTATATATGGGCATGGGTGAGCCGCTAGATAACCTAGAAAACGTTAGTAAAGCCATAAAAATTTTAAAAGAAAACGACGGGTTAGCTATCGCTCCGCGCCGCCAAACCGTTAGTACTAGCGGGCTAGGTAGCCAGATAAAAAAGCTCGGCGAGATGGATCTGGGCGTGCTGTTAGCGATATCTTTGCACGCCGTTACTAACGAGCTTCGCAGCAAGCTAATGCCAATAAACAACGCCTACAAAATCGAGTCCGTTATGGAGGCGGTTAGAGGCTTTCCTATCGATATGCGTAAACGAGTGATGTTTGAGTATCTCGTCATAAAAGACATGAACGACGGCATAAAAGATGCCAAAAAGCTTGTCTCGCTGCTACACGGCATCAAGGCAAAGGTAAATTTGATCTACTTTAACCCGCATGAGGGCAGCGAATTCGGGCGTCCGGAGCCTAGCGATATGGTGAAATTCCAAGACTATCTTTGCGCTCACGGCATAACATGCACGATCCGCCAGAGCAAGGGGCTCGACATCAGCGCAGCATGCGGACAGCTCAAGCAAAGAAATGAGAAAAATAGAATTCCGACTCATGGCGGTATCGGTACCGATAAAATTTCATCCGCAAAGACGCGAGAGAGGACTGATGCAAACGAGCCGACAATCAAAATTAGCGGCGGGAAAGATCAAATTTTGCTAACTAATTCGAGCCGCAAGACCGGCCCCGAGAGTGCGGATACAACGCAAAATTTAACTAGCACCGAGAAAAAATGATCGCGCCAACATCGCTTGATTATTTTCGTCGGCGTCGCTATGCCGCCCAGGCTCGAACCGATAGTAAAGGTGGCTTTAATGACGAACGCAAGCGATGATATAGCCTTTTTAAGGGCACAGGTAGATAGAGACAATGATGGCTCGTTTTTCGTTTTACTCTATGATTTTTGCTATTTCGATAAGAAGATTTTCAAAAAAATTCTAAAAATCTGTCAGCGAACCGAGATAGAAGATAAAAATTTAAGGGCCGAAATTTTGGATGTTTTACACTTTACGACCTATTTGATGCTCTGTCATCGCGACAAAAAGGACGTATACAAGATAAAAAATTTCAAAAAAGTCGAGGAGAAATTCGACGATTATTTTCAGACCGTAAGGCAGATCAGTAAAAAATTTATAACGGAGTAGCAATGGGCGCGCAAAAAATAATGGATGAGATCGGCGTTTTCTTAGACAGATCGCTGCTTAAAAAATCCAAGATCACAAAGGCGGAAATTATCCGCTTTATCGAGGCAAAATGGGCGGAGGCGGACGATGAGAAATACCGCATCTATGCCTCATGCATCTACGCGGCGCGCATGGTGAATAAGTACAAATGGGCGGGCGACGCCCCAAATATGCTGCGCTGGCTAGGCGAGATGGATAAGCACGCCAGGAGCAAGGAAAATCCGCTCTATGTGAACGATTATTACAAGGGCGAGTGCTGCTTGGAGTGCGGCGCGGAGCAGGAGGCGCTTAAATTTTTGCGCAAAAGCTACGAAGCGGATGAGGAGTATCTTTTCACCCGTAGCCCAAAGGTCGCGGAGTCTTTTAATGCACATCTTGCAGAACCTAAAATTTTGTCTAAATTTGAAGATGAGGAATACGAGGACTTTGGTTTCCCGCTGCTACTGGAGTATTTCGGTAAAGCTTTAGAGCAAGAGGGCGAGTTTCGCTGCACCTTTTTAGATGAAGACAGCGAAGAGACGGACGAGCCAAGCCAGGCGCAATTGAATGCGCTAGAGTTTCTAAAGCAAAATCAGGAAGAAATTTTGACGGGCATCTTAGCTGAAATTTTAAAAAACTACCCAAAATGGCAGGAGATCTACGACTATCCGAGCGAGACGAAAAGCGATTTCATGCCCGACATCTGCACGCCGCAGGAGCTTAGCGAACTATTGGAACTGCAAAATATCTATATCCTAGACGGCGCGAAAATCGGCTTTGAGTTTAGCTGCTCGTGGGATATGGAGCACGGCTTGGGCGTGATGACGCGCAAAGACAAGGTCGTAAAAATCGGCGAAGCAGAGGTGGCGTTTGGGTACCAGTAGATCGATTTTGTATTTAAAATTTGTAACCGATCATTTTAAACATGGCGCCACAAAAAGACGAACTGGTAAACGATTAAATTTTTAAAATTTTACTCTCGCTCTTAATGAGCGACTTAAATTTTACATCTACCGCCGAAATAAATTATCTCTTACTTGAAATCTTGCGCTATGAAGTAATGCTTGTCTTATATTAAAAGCGGGCATAAATTTTATTTAAAAGATTGATCGGCTCTAAAATTCCAATCCAAGCTAGCCAATACATACAGCGCCTTTGACTGCAACCCAAATTTAACTGCCCCGCTTTGCTGCTTTGAACCGCTGCATGCGGGTATTAGCAAACAGGCCTGCAGGCTTTCTTAGTTTTCGGTGCACTATAAAACCTGGCTGCAGGGTAGATAGCCCAAATTTAGAATTTTTAGCAAATTGGTATTAAAATCCACTCGAGAATTCTGGCAAATTTTACGCATACCAAATTCCTAAAACGTGTGCAGAATAGTTGAGAGCAGCGAGTAGCCACAAGTTTTTTATCAGCAAATTGGATGCCTAAATTTTTTTCGCATCGACCACTTTTTTGCGGCGATAAAATTTAGTACTTTTGCACTTTAAAATCTTGCAAAAGCTCGCAAGCAAAATAAACCTCTCATTAAAAAATAATCTGCCAGACCGTCTAAAATTTTTATTGAGCTAATCTAAATTTTATCGATTTCGCGAGATCATAAAACTCGTTCGCAGCGTCAAATTTGCTCTTTATCTCATATCTCCTACCGCCTAGCTCAAAGCAAATTTCATCCGCGTGTAGCAGCAGTTTAGGCGCTCCCGTCGTCAAAATCCGCTCCGCCTCGCTCATCTTTTTATCCAAAATTTTCTCTACTTGCGGTCGCATAAGGCCATAGAGCGGCTCGCCCAAAATGCTATGTTCCACGTGGAACAAATGCAGGCGGATTTGATGCTGCCTGCCCGTGAGCGGATAGCACTCGATCAGGCTCGCATCAATATCGGCGAAGTATTTCAGCGGGCGGATCAGTGTAATCGCCTCCTTGCCGTCTGCGGCGATCTTCATACGGATTTTGATATCCGCAAACTCACCGCTAGGCGCGATCGGAGCATCTATCACAAAACCTTCAAAGCCCTCTAAAAATTTCAACTTTTCGCTAAATTTAACGTATTCTGCAGGCTCAAATTTCTTCAAATTTACGCCGAAAGTATCGGGCATAGATTTAGCCGTCGTCAAAGCACAAGCTTCATATACGCCGCCCGTATCGCCTGTCGTGGTAGTCGATCTAAATTTATCGCTCGCATTGCTAGCTAAAACATCAGGTCCAAATCCACCGTGCACGCTCGTTGCCGAAGCGCGCGCGCCGCCCAAACTCGATACGTCGCCTAGGCTCACAGCACCCTCCGCAAATTTCGATCCGCAAATTTCATCCAAGCCGGACGCGGCGCGATCTTCTCGCGCGCCATCGCGCGCCACGCCTTGCAAACGCCCGCGCGATCCGTGCCGCAGATCCCCGCGCACTAGCGCTATGTATCTTTTCATCACAGATCGCTGTTCAAAGCAATCCTTCAACTTTCGCGCCGCGTTTTTATCTTTCGCGACGATCAAAACGCCGCTGGTTTCGAGATCGAGCCTGTGCGCCACGCACGCATCCTGCCCGTATAGCGACCAGATCTCGTCGTACATATTGTAGGGGGAGTTTCTGCCGCTGGGGTGGCTTAGGATGCCGCTCGGCTTATCAAATGCCACGAACTCGTCGCATTCAAAAATCGGCTTGAGCCCACGCGGCTCGCATTTGTAATCGATCATGAAAATTTCGCCCTGCGCAACCGAGTTTTTGTGCAAATTCAGATCGTTTGCATCGACGATCCTGCGCTTGTCGCAGATGCGTTGCGCGCTTTTCATATCATATCCGAGGCCGAGTAAAATTTCATAAATTTTGCGCCCCTCAAACACGCCCAAACTTCGTTTTTCGTAGCCCATATTAAAATTTCAGCCCCGCTTTTATATAATCTTGGCATCATTATACAAAAATTCGAGCAAAGGTTGCAAAATGGTAGAGAGATATTCGCGCGAACAGATGACGCAGAAGTGGGATATGCAGTCAAAATACGGCGCGTGGCTGGAGGTCGAAAAAGCCGCGGTCAAGGCATGGAATAAGCTAGGCTTCATTAGCGATGCGGACTGCGAGAAAATTTGCAAAAACGCAAAATTTGACGTGGCGCGTATCGACGAGATCGAAAAGACGACCAAACACGACGTGATCGCGTTTCTAACGAGCGTGAGCGAGAGCCTGGGCGAGGAGAGCCGCTTCGTGCACTACGGCATGACTAGCTCAGATTGCATCGACACCGCCGTCGCGCTTCAGATCAAAAGCAGCATGGAGCTCATCATCGAGGACGTAAAAGGCCTCATGAGCGCGATCAAAACCAGAGCGCAGGAGCACAAAAACACGATGATGGTCGGCCGCAGCCACGGCATCCACGGCGAGCCGATCACCTTCGGACTCGTGCTCGCGGTCTGGTACGACGAGGTCGCGCGCGCGCTAAAGCTGCTGCAAGACGCCAAAGAGGTCGCCGCCTACGGCAAACTAAGCGGCGCGATGGGAAATTTCGCTCACGCACCGCTCGAGTTTGAGGAGCTAACCTGCGAGCAGCTAGGTCTAAAACCAGCCCCAGCGTCAAATCAGGTCATCCAGCGCGACCGCTACGCCCATGTCATTAGCGCGATCGCCGTCCTAGCCGCCACCTGCGAAAAGATCGCCGTCGCCGTGCGCCACTTCCAAAGGACGGAAGTTTACGAGGCCGAGGAATACTTTAGCCCGGGTCAAAAGGGCTCTAGCGCGATGCCGCACAAGCGCAATCCCGTGCTTAGCGAAAACATCACCGGCCTTTGCAGGATGCTGCGCTCATACGTGACGCCGGCACTCGAAAACGTCGCGCTCTGGCACGAACGCGATATCAGCCACAGCTCGGTCGAGCGTTTTATCCTGCCCGATGCCTTCATCACGGCCGATTTCATGCTCGCGCGCATTACGAATTTGATCGCAAATTTGGTAGTTTATCCGGAAAATATGATGAAAAATCTAAATTTAACGGGCGGGCTCGTCTTTTCTCAGCGCGTGCTTCTGCAGCTTCCGCAGCGCGGAATTTCGCGCGAGGATGCGTATAAAATCGTGCAGCGCAACGCGATGAAAGTCTGGGCGGATCTACAAGAGGGCAAAAAAGCTATAAACGAAAACGGCGAGAGCCTGTTTTTGCAAAATTTGCTCGCCGACGAGGAGCTACGCGCAAGCCTGGACGAAGCCGAGATAAAAGAGTGCTTTGATTATTCGTATTACGCCAGGCACGTGGATGGGATATTTGCGAGAGTATTCGGAAAGTAAAAAACTTAGAGGTAAAAATGGCAAATAAAAAACGGATAGAAATAATAGAAAAACATATTATAGAAGCAAAAAGCTATTTAAATAAAGAGCCTAAAGAAATTTATGTTTTTTTTAATCATTTAAATGCAACATATAAGAATATAGAAGAAATCTATATTCCTGTCCGTCCAGCTGCAATCAGCCTTTACTATGATACTCCTATAGACTATAGTAAATACAAGGAATATCTTGAAAGGTTAATAAATAGATTAAATTTATATGTAGCCAAACTACAAGATGAGGATGAAAAAACAATGAGTTCAAATCAATCAAATTCAGTTACAATAAATAATAACAATACAAATACAACTAACGCCAATATAACTCAAAATATAAGTATCAAAAACACGATGGAAAAAATAAATCAAATTCCAGATGAAATTCTTGCTAAAAATTTAAAGTATGAATTAAAGGGAATGCTTAGCGAGCTTGAGGATTGCAAAAATAGTCAAGAAAAAAAGTCAAAGCTAATGGAAGTCGTTAAATGGCTTGGCGATAAAGCTGTCGATGTTGCCATTGCTTGTTTACCATATCTTAGTCAAATAAAATTCTAAAGTAGGGACTAATAAAATTTTAACCCCTACCGTTTCTCTATAGAAGTATAAATTTAGAAATTCTAAGGGATGCCAGATTTGCGCTTCCCTTTACCGCAATAATTTTAAAATTTAAAGTTATACCCTAAATAAATTCCATGGTTGGTCTCATATACCTTGTCTACGTCCTCTCCGAGCTTACTAGCCTTGTATCTCGTGTAGTCCGCCTTGTAGCCAAACTCGATCTCGTGGTGCGTATCAAAGTTATATAGCCCGCCCAGCTTCGCGCCGATGACCCAGCCCGGCACCGTCTTTGAAAGTGAATTGCTACTTCCGTCAAAGTCATCATACGAATAAGCTCTATATTTTAAAAATGAAACTCCCGTATAAGCGCCCGCTACGAGTTTAAAGTCGTTCGTAATCTCAGGCGTAAAATCCCCGCCTACAAGCAAGCTGTGTTTACTCCACTCGTCTTTAAATGTAACGGTCTCGTCAGTGCCCGTTTTTGAAACTTTAAAATCATACAAGTACTCGCCGTAAGCCCTTGCGATACCAAAATCATAGCCGCCTTTAAAGCCGAGTGCAGGCTGAGCCTTACTATATCTATTCGTGCCGGAATCGTCCTCGTCAGACCATTTAGTAGTAAGGCTGGATTTAAAAGAGTAATCTCCCTCGATACCTAAAAATGCCCCCTCGCCGAAGCTTGCGCTCGCGCATACCGCAGCGGCAAACGCCGCGATTAAAATTTTATTTTTCATATTTTCTCCTTGCAATTTAAAATTTTGAGCTTCCCGCCGCCGCCGCTTTTGCTATTTCACCACTTGCCGTCCTTAAACATTCCGCCGGGTTCGCTTACGGGCTCGTTTAAAATTTACTGATTATAATATCCTTTTTTTGAAATTTCGATGAATTTTGCGACAAGAGTTGGAATTTTACCTCGCTAATTCGGGGCGAAATTCCTTGCCTCGTCCCGCGCGCACAGCCCGCAAAAATTTAAACGCCAAAGCGCCCTGAAAAGTAATCTTTGATTAAATTTAAAACGTTCGGTTAATTTCGCGTTTTTATCTGAAATTTAAAATTTACACATAAAGCTTGCGCCGTGTTACCGATGGTAACTGCGCCTTTAAAATTTAAGATAATTTGATTTAAAATTTATAAAATTCCCGCCGCATTTTTTGTATTATAAGCCAAATCTAAAAAGGAGCATTTATGGAAGAAAATAAAATAGAGTTGCACAATTCGCGCCTCCAGGGACCTTTGGATTCGGATGTGGACGAGTTGGGCTTAGATAGGCTTACAGATACCGTCCCATTTCCTAAGCGCGGCGTCATCATTATGGCGATCGCGGCGGCGGTAGCTTTTGCGCTGTATGCCGCGCTGCCTTTCGAGCCGAATGTCAAGAAGGGTCTCGCACTACTTGCTTTCATCGCGATTATGTGGCTTACCGAAGCCGTGCATATCACGGTCACCGCGCTTATGGTGCCGATACTAGCGGTTGCGATCGGACTTGGTAAATTTGCCAAGGACGGCACCTTCACCGCCACCACCATTAAAAGCGCGCTCGCAAATTTCGCAAACCCTACGATCTTTACCTTTTTCGGCGGCTTTGCTCTGGCGACGGCTCTGCATATGCAAAAGCTCGATAAAAAGATCGCGATGTGGCTAATCGCCCGCTCGGGCGGTCGTTTGGGCGTGGCTGCGATTTTGATCTGCCTTGCCACCGCGATACTTTCGATGTGGGTTTCAAATACTGCGACTGCGGCGATGATGCTTCCGATCGCACTTGGAATTTGCGCTAACATGGACGATAGCAAGGATCGCGGCACGCTCGTATTTTTGCTTTTAGGTATCGCGTATTCGGCAAGTATTGGCGGTCTCGGCACGCTCGTAGGCTCGCCGCCAAATTTGATCGTGGCGCAGGCTCTACACTATAGCTTCGCGGACTGGATGAAAGTAGGCCTACCGCTAATGTTAGTGATGCTACCGATAATGCTTTTGGTACTTTATGTAATTTTCAAGCCGAATTTAAGTCATAAAATCGAGATGGATCTGGAGCATATCCCTTGGACGCGCAAGCGCATAATTACGATCGTCGTATTTGCTCTAACGGCGATCGGCTGGATATTTTCGAAACAAATTTCCGGTCTTGCGGGCTTCAAGGTAGACGACGCTTACGTCGCGATCTGCTCGGCAGTCGCAATCGTCGTGCTAGGGCTTGCCAAATGGCACGATATCGCAGAAAACACCGAGTGGGGCGTATTGCTACTTTTCGGCGGCGGACTTACCCTAAGTGCGGTTTTGGGCGATTCGGGAGCTTCTAAGGTGTTGGGCGATCTAGTCGCGCACACTTTCGGCGGAGCACCTACCTACGTAATACTGCTTGTAACGGCGATCTTCATCATCTGCTTAACGGAATTTACCAGCAATACCGCCTCTGCTGCGCTTTTGGTACCCGTATTTGCGGGAGTAGCGGCTCAAATGGGGCTACCGAAAGAAACTCTTACGATTATCATCGGCGTAGGCGCGAGCTGCGCTTTCGTAATGCCGGTAGCGACGCCGCCGAATGCTTTGGTTTTCGGCACGGGACGTATACGCCAGATAGAGATGGTGCGAAGCGGCGGAATTTTAGCAGTGGTTTCTGCAATTTTAGTTTCGGGCTACGCGTATATTTTTTACTCTTAAGCCTCTGCGGTTTTCATAGTCCGAGTAACAACTCGGACTATATATATTTATTTGCTATATTTTTGCAGCTCGTGATTCTCGTGGTTTTAGCGATAAAATTTATATTTAATACTACTTTAATCAGTTATTTGTATAATAAACACATTTTTTAAAGAGAGAATTTATGGATTTTGATTTTATAGCTAAATTTAGCCCTATGTTCGTAAAGGCGGGAATTTTAACGCTAAAGCTCGCATTTTACGGGATTTTACTATCCACCATCATCGGCTTTATCTGCACGCTAATAAAATATAAAAGATTGCCGCTGCTAAGCCCGCTCGTGAGTGCATATATCGAGCTATCTCGCAATACTCCGCTTTTAATTCAGCTATTTTTTCTATACTACGGCCTGCCGAAGCTAGGCGTTCAAATTTCGGGCTTTACCTGCGCGATAGTAGGTCTTGCGTTTTTGGGCGGAAGCTATATGAGCGAGAGCTTTAGGCTTGGTTTTGAGGCGATAAAAAAATCCCAGATCGAAAGCGCGATGAGCCTGGGCCTTAGCGAGGCGCAGATAGTGTTTTACGTCGTGCTGCCGCGCGCCTTTGCGATCGCCCTACCCTCCATCAGCGCAAACATAATCTTTCTACTTAAAGAAACCTCGATCGTTAGCATCGTCGCACTCGCCGATCTCGTTTATGCCGCAAAGGACGTGATCGGATTGTATTACAAGACAAACGAGGCGCTATTTATGCTAAGCGTTTCGTATCTGATCATAATCTTGCCGCTTTCGCTAGCGCTTACGCTGCTTGAAAAGCGACTTGCATATATGAGAGGCTAGCGATGGAACTCTTAAGCGGCGAAAATTTAATCAGGCTTCTTGGCGGACTTGGGGTCACGCTGCAAATCGCGCTCATTTCGATCGCGGTTTCGCTCGCTCTAGGCTTGGTGCTTGGAATTTTAATGGCCTCCGGGCGCAGAGCCTTATACATCCCGCTTAAAATTTGCCTAGAGATCGTGCGCATCATGCCGCCTATCGTTTGGCTATTCATCGTATATTTCGGCGCGAGCAAGGCATTTGGCATCCACATCTCAAATATCGCAGCTTCGATCATCGTCTTTAGCGTCTGGGGCGTTTTTGAGATGATGGATCTGGTGCGCGGCGCCGTGCTTAGCATACCCAAGCATCAGTTCGAAAGCGCCGAAGCGCTCGCATTTAGCAGATCGCAAATTTATCTCTACGTCATCTTGCCGCTTGCGATGAGGCGCCTGGTGCCCGCAACGATAAATTTATTCAGCAGGATGATAAAAACAACCTCGATCGCCGTGCTAATCGGCGTCATCGAGCTCGTCAAGGTCGGACAGCAGATCATCGAAGTAAATGTCTTCCGCGACAATTACGCGCCGCTAATCATCTACGGAGCGATATTTTTCGTATATTTTTTGATCTGCTATCCGATCTCGGCGCTTTCGAAAAAACTAGAAAACAGGTGGAGCTGATGGAAATTTTAAAAATCGATAAAGTCAATAAATTTTACGGCGAGCTGCACGCGCTAAAGGACGTCAGCCTTAGCGTTGCGCAGGGCGAAGTCGTTGTGATCCTAGGCCCCAGCGGCTGCGGCAAAAGCACCCTACTTCGCACGATCAATGGGCTTGAGCCGGTACAAAGCGGAAATTTTATAATCGAGGGCGAGCGGATCGATCAAAATTTCAAAGAGTGGCGTAGGATCAGACAAAAGATCGGTATGGTCTTTCAAAGCTACGAGCTTTTCGATCATCTAAGCGTTCTGCACAACATAATCCTGGGCCCAATGAAGGTACAAAACGCCCCGAAAGAGGAAGCGATAACTCTAGCGCGCGAATGG
Source organism: uncultured Campylobacter sp. (assembly GCA_963519515.1). Taxonomy (GTDB): domain Bacteria; phylum Campylobacterota; class Campylobacteria; order Campylobacterales; family Campylobacteraceae; genus Campylobacter_B. The sequence continues at coordinate 50,975 of CAUQNJ010000007.1, forward strand.
CTAAAGATCGTAGGTCTTGCGGATAAGGAAAACTCCTATCCCAAAGAGCTTAGCGGCGGGCAGAAGCAGCGCATAGCGATCGTACGAAGCCTTGTGATGAAGCCCAAGATCATGCTTTTTGACGAGGTTACCGCAGCACTTGATCCAGAGATCGTGCGCGAGGTGCTAGACGTAATGCTAAATCTTGCCAAAGAGGGGCAGACGATGTTAATCGTAACGCACGAAATGGGCTTTGCGCGCGCCGTAGCCGATCGCATAGTTTTTATGGATGAGGGAAGCGTCGTGGAGATTAACGAGCCGGAAGCATTCTTCACCGCTCCAAAGAGCGAGCGTGCGAAGAAATTTTTAAATATGTTCGAATTTAAAAAATAAATTTTAATAAAGGAGAAAAGATGAAAAAAACGCTAAGCACGCTTTTTATCTTAGGTGCATTATTTTTCGCAGGTTGCAACGACGAGGGCAAAGGCTCATCAAATTCCGCGCAAGGCTCCGTCGCGTCGCAAAGTTATATCGACGGGATTAAAAAGCGCGGCGTAGTAAGGATCGCGGTTTTCGGCGACAAGCCGCCGTTTGGTTACATCGATGAGGCGGGCAAAAACGCGGGATATGACGTGTATTTTGCAAAACGTATCGCAAAGGAGCTTTTGGGCGATGAGAGCAAGGTGCAGTTTGTGCTCGTAGAGGCTGCCAATCGCGCGGAATTTTTGGCGTCTGATAAGGTCGATATCACGCTTGCAAATTTCACCGTCACGCCGGAGCGCAAAGAGGTCGTGGATTTCGCGCTACCGTATATGAAGGTGGCTCTCGGCGTCGCGAGCAAGGGCGGCGCGATCACCGATGTTTCGCAGCTTAAAGACAAAACGCTTTTAATCAACAAAGGCACGACCGCAGATCTGTATTTTACGAAAAACCACCCCGAGATCAAGCTTTTAAAATTTGACCAAAATACCGAGACTTTCGGTGCGATGCTGGACGGCAGGGGCGATGCGATCGCGCATGATAATACGCTTTTGTTTGCGTGGACGAAGTCAAATCCTGGCTTTAAGGTAGGTATCCGCTCGCTCGGCGATCAGGACGTCATCGCGCCCGCGGTCAAAAAGGGCAACGACGAGCTTCGCAAATGGCTTGACGATCTAATCGTAAAGCTTGCGGACGAGAAATTTTTCCACGCCGACTACGATGCGACGCTAGCGCCGGTATACGGCGACGACATCAAGGCTGACGACGTCGTAATCGAGGGCGGAAAGTTATAAATTTAGTCCAAGCTTAAAGTGCATTTTGAGCTAAATTTCATTCCAGAGGATCAAAATGAGTATCACGTTTTTCGTCAAAAACAAAAAGAAGCCTTCGGGAGACGAAGCACCCGTGATGAGCGTAGAGGAGGCACTACGGCTGGTGCCGAATTTATCGCAGTTTAACGCGGATGAAGACGACGAGGAATTTGACGCTGAGGGTTTTTACAGCACGAAGCTAAGCGAGCTTAGCTGCTTGACTGCAGGTGCGGACGGACTTAGCGGGCGCGGTCTTGAGGTATGCTACGAGGATGGCGCGTATAATGTCTGTATCGGCACGCCTAGCACCCGTTCAGACTGGCGGATCGCGCTAGAATACCTCAAAAATTTGGCCCTGAAAATGGACGGCGAAATCACGAGCGAGGACGGGGAGAAATTTAGCGCGCAAAATATCGAGGGCTTTGACTTCGAGTCTGATATACGCGCTGGACTTGCAAATATAAAACGAAATTTGGAAGAGAAAGCGGTAATGTGCACGATTTACGGCGTGCGAAACGAAGTTTCATTTGATCAAAAAATTATCGCGCGCATTATGGACGCGCCGGATCCCGCAGACGAATTTAGCAAATTCGTAACCGATATCCAAAACCTAAACGCATATTTTTCAGATCAGATGTTTTCCGGCATAAACGAGGATAGTGAGATCATAGGGCGATATATCCTTCCGCAAGATATTGCTGCCGTACTACCCTTTGAGCCCAGCGTGGATTACAATAATTTACAAATTCTGGGCGGAAAGGAAGTCTCGCGGTGGAGCGTCGCCATTTTTGGAGGCGATGAGGATCATTGTGAAAAGCACGATATTCTTGCGACGCTGAAATATGAAAATTTCATCCAAAATTTGCCGAAAGAAAAATACGAATTTATCGACGCGAAAAACATAATCGTAAGCGCATTTAGCAAAGCGGAATTTGACGCTCTCATCGCAAAATGCGGCAAAGAGGGGCTGGCGGACTAAGCGGTTTATCTTGCCGCGGAATTTTACCGCCATGCTGTAATGAGACAGAGAGTAAATTTAGCCTAGCCGAAATGCAGCCTAGCGCAGATCGTCTCGGCAAAATTTAAGTCGCGCACGGCGGCATAAATTTCAAGCGATAGTAGAATTCTAATACAAACTGCTCGTGCGATAAAAATTTTGCCGTGCGAGCGATGATAAATCGCAAGCGCTCGCTCGTTAACGGAGCGGGAATTTATAAAATTTTATCGGCTCAAAGCGGCTTGCAAAGTCTTATACGAACGCCTCCCGCGTGCGTTCTATCTTTCGATTGGCTCGCGCGAAGGAGCGATCACATATCCACCTAAACGCACAATCCGCACGACACGTTTATTTCCACGCTCAGCTATACAGCGCATCTGTACCGCTCTAAGCCTACGATTCAGAGCGCTTTGTCTGCATATCTGTGTGTCGCCAGAGCCGTATGCGGTCCGCCACCTCTGCCATACTCTACCGCGCCGCCGCCTGCCTCATTCGCTCCAAATTTTACGGTTCAAATTTAGCTCGCTCACGATATCAACGAGCGCGCCGATCTCATCTACGTAAAGCTCTATCGTGGAGTCCTGCTTTAGCGAGCAGTCGATTCTAGGCTCGAAATTATCGCGCCAGGTCTCGATCGCCACGTAAATTTTATCCTCCCTTAGCACCGCGTTTATCTGCGAGCCCAGCCTTAGATAGACCTCCGTCAGTCGCTGCATCAAAAGCGGCGTCAGAGCGTATCTCGCACCCACCTGATCGGTCGTATAGACGTCGAAAAACTCCTCAAATTTCACGTCGTCCATATTCGCTCGCTGCCCGTATTTGCGCAGATTTCGCGAGTTTTTGTGACATACCCGCACCTCGCAATTAAGCCTTTTGTGAAAGTCCGCGACGAAAAGCACTCCTTGAAATTTTACGTCGGTGCGAGTGCCGTTTTTGGTGCGCACCTTTTCGGCGGCGTAAAAGTCGCTAAACCTCACGCGCACGCCCTGCACCTCCCCGCTCATCATATCCTCGCTCGATTGCTCGTTTATGTAGCAGTCGTAAATTTCAAAAAACTCATCCGTCCCCAGCCCGTCACTTTCATCGTAGCTAAGCCCGAAGCTTTTTGCGATGCTCGCGACGATCCTGTTTTTAAAATTTGATCTGAAATTCCGTCTTTTGCTCGCCGTTAAAAGAGCGCTCACGACGCCATAAACGGAGATGCCGAAAAATACGCCGGGCGCCACTTCGTCCCAAAAGCGCGCCACTAGTGCGCCCACGCCGGTCCCTACGACAGCGGCGATTAGACCGGCCTTTTTCACCGATTTTTGCAGCGCCGCGCGCTCATCCTCCAGGCTCTGCAGATCGGCTAGAAAGTTAAATTTTGATCCGGCTGCGCCGCCTTTCTCACTCCCGCCTTCTCTTTCGGCGGCTTTGGACTCAAACCTTCCGTAAGTAGCGCTCGCGCGGCTATCACTGCTTTCGAAGCTACCGCCCTCGTCCACTTCAGCTTTTAATACCTGCCCCTCGTTTGTATCGGTGCTTAAAATTTGCCCAGTTTGCGCCGCGCTCTGCCCTAATACGTCCGTATTTTGCGCCGTGTCTAAGTCGCTAAATTTATCAAAATTTGCGCGCTGCGTGCCGCCGTTTTTGCCAAAGCTTAAACTGTAAAATAGGCGGTAGAGTAGTCCGTTTAAGAGGGGAAAGATGATGAAAAGCGCGATTATAAGCCAGTTCGTATCAAACGAGACGGACTCCGCCCTAGTATTTAAAAGCACATAAAGCCCGAGCAGCAGCAGGGCTATCAAAAATGAGACGAGCTTGCTAATGCGCGCGAGCTTTTCGCGCCGTTTTTCAAGCAGATAAAGCTCTTCCAGATCGCCGTTTCTATCCATAATCCGCCTTTTGTAGCGCATTTAAGCGCCGGTTTTTGCCGCGCGTAAATTTAAACGTTCGCGCGCCGCCGCCTGATCGCCGCTAAATTTAGTGTAAAGCCGCGCCCCGCTGCGATAAATTTTAAAATTTACTCCGCCTCTTTAAATTTGGCCGCTGTAAAATTTTAAATTTCACCCTTACCGTGCCGCAACTTGCTTAGTGCAGGCAGATCTTTAACGCCTCTTTCAGCCGCCCTAGCCCGTCTTTTAGCAGCGCCCTAGATGTCGCGATATTTAAACGCAAAAATTTCTCGCCGCCCTTGCCATATTGCGCGCCGCAGGAGAGATACAGCCCCGTTTTTTCGCGGATGAAGCGCGCAAGCTCCGCGCTATCCTGCGTGTAAGCGCCCGCGTCGAGCCACATCAGATAGGTCGCGTCTTGCGGCACGATATGCACCTGCGGAAGCTCACGCGCGATAAATTCCGCCGCGAATTTGCGATTTTCGCTGAGGTATTCGCGCAGCGCGTCCAGCCACGCCGCACCCTTCGTAAATGCGGCGATCGCGCCCTGGACGCCGAAAAAATTCGGCTCGGCGATGTCGTCGGAATTTAGCGCCTTTGAAATTTTATGACGCAAGCGCTTATCTGCGGCAAAGACCGCCGCGCTTTGTAGCCCCGCGATGTTAAACGCCTTCGTAGGAGCGATTATGGAGGCTGAAATTTTCTCGCACGTCTCGCTCGCGGCAGCAAATGGCGTGTAACGTACGCCCGGCTCGGTCAGATCGCAATGCACCTCATCGCTAAGCACCGTCACGCCGTGCTTCTCGCACAGCTCGCCGATACGAGCAAGGTCATCCCTGCTAAAAGTGCGGCCGACCGGATTGTGCGGATTGCAAAGGATAAAAAGCGTCGTTTGCGGATCGGCGAGCTTAGCCTGTAAATCCTCCCAATCGATGCTATAATCGCCGTTAGCATAGGCAAGCTCATTCTCCACAGGCACGCGGGCGGCGTTTTTGATGCAGTAGTAAAAGCAGTTGTAAACGGGGCTCATCAGCAGCACGTTCTCGGCGGGCGAGGTGAGCTTGCGGATGATCGAATCGATCGCAGGCAGCGTGCCGCCGGCATAGATCAGCCACTCCTTTTGAATTTCATAATCGTGTCGCGCGAGCCACCAGCCTTGATACGCGCTGCGCCACTCATCATCCACAAGCGAATAGCCCAAAACCCGCTCGTTCAGCCGCTTTTGCAGAGTCTCGATGATCTCGGGCGCGACGGCAAAGTCCATGTCCGCGACCCACATCGGAAGCTCATTCTCGCCTACGTCCCATTTAAGCGACTTCGTGCCGCGGCGGTTCGGCAGAGTGTCGAAGTCGTATTTCTCTTTGCCGAAGGTAAAATCAAAAAGTCCCATCTTACGCCCTTAACTCAGTGATGATCTCTATTTTAGACGCGTCGGTCGAGCCGTCTAGGATCAGCTCGCCGATGCTTTCCGCGCGAATTAGCCCGCTACTTGGATTTTTGACGCTATCGATCGCGCCTTTTACCTCGGCATGCACATTGCTGTATTCAAACGCTAGCGTCGTATTTATGAGCTCGCAGTCTTGCAGGCGCAAATTTTGCATATAGCAAAAGCCTTGTAGGCTCTCGATCTTACAATTTTTAAGCGTTACGTTTTTGGAATTCCACCCGAAGTACTCGCCCGCGATGAAGCAGTCCTCGATAAGGATATTTTCGCAGTTCCAAAACGCGTCCTTAGAGAGGAGCTTGGAGTTTTTGATCGTTACGTTTTTGCAGCCGTCGAAGCAGTAATCCCCGAAGAGCGATAGATTTTCGATGCTTAAGCCTTCGCAATCAAGCCCGAAATACGCGCCCTTTGCGGTGACGTTTTTTAGCGTGACGTCGCTGCAGTGCCACAAGGTCTCCTGCGCGTCGTGGAATTCCACGTTTTGCAGCGCGGCGTCTTTTATGCGGCGAAGCCCTTTAGGCGCGCCGTAGAGGCAGTCTTTTAGCACCACGCCGCGGCTATACCAGATCCCTGCGCGCGCGACCTCGTCGAAGAAGCAGTCCTGCACGCGGATATTTTCGGCGTACCAAAACGGATATTTCCACTCAAATTTACAGTTTTGCGCAACGATATTTGCGCTGTGTTTTAGCGGCGACTCGCCCTCGCCGAAGACGGAATTTTCGATCCGCAGATCCTTTGCGCCGAACAGCGCGCGCTCACCGCTAAAGTGCTTTTGCCTCAATGTCTGCATGGCTTTCCTTAGATTTTAAAATTTGCTTCAAATTATACAAGGAATTTCAAAATTCCGCGTAGCTTAGGCGGAGAAAACGAAGGTAAATTTTAAAATTTTAAAGCGCGATAGCGACGTCCGGGCTAGGGCGACTCGCAATCCCGCTTACGGCTAAATTTAATGCGCCAAACGCGCGACAAGCCCGTGCTTGCCAGCTACGGCTAAATTTACGCGACGCGGCGCGGATTAAATTTAATACTCGTGGCGGTGCAAAATTATATCTTCGCCGCGCTTTCGATCCGTAGCGCGCCTTCGTAGATCAAAATACACGAAAAGCCCGCTAGGCTCGCCGTCCTCGTAAATTTCAAGTTTGTAGCGCATCACGGCGTGCGTGCACACTGCGACGTCAAGCGCCGCCTCATAGCCGTCTGCGCTGCGCTCTAGCGGGAATTCCGCGTCTCCCATACTCATACTGACGCCCGAAATTTTAACGCTCGGATTTTTCAGTTCGCGCGAAATTCCGCTTATTTTTAGCTCGTTTGCTCCCGCTTCGATCGGGCGACGCGTTACGCTAAAAACCGCCTTCTGCCCGCCCGCGCTAGTCTCGCAATCCTGAGCGGCTAGGTTGCAACTAAGGCGCGTCCTTATGTCCCTAAACAGCGCATCGCTCTCATCTGCGGCAAAGCCTAAAGTAGCGATAAAAAGCAGGCAAAAAGATAGAAATTTAGCCATAACGATCCCTCGTAAATGAAATTTGCGCGCAATTTTAGCGAAAATTCTCGCCCTTTTAAGAATATTGATTAAATTCGGCTAAAATAGCGAATATCTTCTACGAAAGGATGAAAAATGGCTGAGTTTTTAATCAAAGACGCCAAGGACGGCTGCAAATTCGATCTACTTTATGACGGGCACGTACTGTGCACCTCCGAGGTTTACACGAGCAAGGCCGCTTGCAAAAACGGCATCGAAAGCGTCGCAAAAAACGCCGCGCTAAATAAGATCGAGGATCAAATCGCAGGTGGCGAGAAGCTAAACAATCCGAAATTTGAGCTCTACACCGATAAAGCCGGCAAGGTTCGCTTCCGCCTAACGGCTAGTAACGGACAGATCATCGCCGTCAGCAAGGATTTTGAGGCTAAGGCGGATGCCCTAAAAGTAATAGAGCTTATCGTAAAACAGGCCCCGAAAGCCAAGATCAAGGAGGCGTAAATGGACATAAACGGACTTGTAGATATGGTCTCTGCGCTCAAAAGCGACGATAAAAATTTAAGAGAATTTCAAAGCGGGCCGGTCGCTTTTATCGAAAAATTTCTAGGCGTGGACCTGCCAGACGATCAGATAAATGCGATAATTGCGGGCATTAGCTCAAATTTTTTAAGCAAAAACGAAAGCAGCGGATCTAACTCGCTAGGCTCGATGCTGGGCGGACTTTTGGGCGGCGGCGAGGACGTACAAGCAAACGCCGTCGATAGCAAAGGTGTGGATTTTAGCGCATTGATCGGCAAAATCGCAAGCGCCAAGCTCGACCTAAACGGCGACGGCAAAGTTGACATCAACGACGCAAGTAGCTTTTTGGGCGATCTTTTAGGAGGCGGCGCAAACGGCGAAGGCAAGGGGCTAAATTTAGGCAGCCTGCTAAAAACGTTTAAAATTTAAACGAGGCTAAATTTCAAATGTAGGCCGGACTTTGCGCGACGATGCTTAAATTTGCGCGCGCTATTTTAATCCGTGCCCGCACCGTTACGGCGCTCGCGTGAAGAGTTTAAATTTACGCTGCATTGCGCGCGAGGCCTCGCGCTTAATTAAGGCGGGCTCAAATTTAAAGCAAAAGTTATTTAAAATTTAAGCCCGTTTTGCCTTTGCAGCATTTTGTTTATGGCGCCTTGGCAGAGCGCCCCGCTCGATCCTCTTTAAATCCTCGTTTCAAGATGAAACAATCTCAAATGCCGCTTAAATTTCATCTTTGCTCTTTAACATCCGCTTTAAATTTAGTCGCTCCTTGACTCCGTTTTATTTTATCGCCCATTCAAATTCTCGCGCAGCGCGTCATAATAAGTCGTCAAATTTTATCAAAATTTTAAAAACGGCTATAAATTAAGCGGGAAAGTGTTCGCCTAAAAAGGATATATTTTATTTCTATTTACTGTTTAGGTAGTATAATCGTCCTTGTCCGACAAGATAAAACCTCCTTTTTGTATGAAGCCCAAGTGTAAAAGCTCGGGCTTTTTTTATATCCGAAATTCTGCTATAATCCTGCCAAAAACTGCAAGGAAATTTTATGCTTTCACATATCGACGAAAACAATATGCCGCGCATGGTGGATGTCGGTGCTAAGGATGATAGCGAGCGCGTAGCCACCGCTAGCGGCATCATACGAATGAGCGCGGAGGCGTTTGCCGCCGTTAAGCAAAACACGGCGAAAAAAGGCCCCGTGCTTCAAACCGCCGTCGTTGCCGCAATAATGGGCGCTAAAAAGACGAGCGAACTCATACCAATGACCCATCCGCTTACGATTACTTCGATTAAAACAGACATTGAGGAGCTTGCGAGCGAATGCGCGTTTAAGCTTTTCGTAACGGTAAAAATCACCGGCAAAACGGGCGTCGAGATGGAGGCGCTAACGGGCGTGAGCGTGGGGCTACTGACGATTTACGATATGCTAAAAGCGATAGATAAATCGATGCAGATCACCGATGTCGTGCTGCAACGCAAAGAGGGGGGCAAGAGTGGCGTGTATACTAGGAGCTGAAAAGCCCAAAATCGACTATCCGCTCTTTTGGGAATACAAAATCATCCTGGACGCAAGCACCCAAAAGCGCGAGCAGATCGATGAAATTTTAAAGGGCGAAAATTACAAAATAGACTTTTCACGCTTTTCAAACGGCGGCAAATATATGAGCTTCAACGTAAGCGTTTTCGTTAAAGGCGACTTACATCGAAACGAAATTTTCGAGCGCTTAAAAGCCCACTTTAAATATGTATTGTGACAGGAGATGAAATGAAAGAAGCAATAATCAAAAAATTCGGCGCCGATCTCGCGCAAATTTCACAAGCCGAGCTGGCGGCCTGCGTGCAAAATTTAGCTTTTGAACAGAGCTTAAAGGCTCTGTGCGAGCTAAGCGAAGATGCAAAAAGCGCTAAAAGCGCCGAGTTAATTTTAAGCTTTGCCGCCGAGCTTAACGAAATAGGAGCGTTAAAGGACGCCTCCTCCGAAGCGCTAATCGAAGGGGTAAAAAAGGCGCTGTGCGACGAGGACGAGCAGGCTCTTTACAAGCTCATCTACGACTACGACGATCTGCGCAAAAAGATCGCTTGTAAGCAAAAGGCGATTAAAACCCTTGTTCTGCGCAGCTACGATGATCTGGATACCGCGCTGCAAAGCGCAAGCGAAACAGAAGCGAAAGAGCACATAGGCTCGGCGCTACGGCGCGCGATTGCGAGCAAACTGCCGCTTGCGGACGTACTTAAAGAGGCAAGCGAGCTAGCCTTCATAAGCGTGCTCGAAAGCGGCACCGACATCGAAGATACCGCGCATGAAACGGCGAAAAATATCGCATTTTCGGCTATCGTCGACGGAGAATTTACGAAATTCCGCACTAAAGAAATTTCAAAAATCATCATAAATCGCGCGATTTTCGTCGCAAACGAGAGTAAAAATACCGCCGCTGCGCTGATTAGAGGCGCGATTTTAGGCTGCTACGACGGCATAAATAAAGCCGCCGAGAGGTACCGCGACGAGCTAAGTTTCTCGCCCGCGGACGATGCGCAGAGCCTAGAGAACGAAAGGCTTCAAATTTCGCAGATGAGCGAGCTATTTAGCGCGGTTTTAAGCGATGCGGTCGCAAGCTCGGAGGAGCCCGCTAAAAGCGAAATCGCCAAGATCGCCGATGAAGAATTCGGAGGCTATCTGGCTAAATTTAGAAAAATTTCAAGCGATCTTGCCGAGCAGCTAAGCGCCAAAATCGGCGAAATTGAGCTTGGCGAGCGCGCGAAAAAGGCGAGCGCCAAAGCGCGCGAAATCACTCAAGAACTGAGCCAAAAAAGCGCCAAAATCATCGAAAACCTCGATCTGGACGAGAAGCTCGACGCAATCAAAAAAGAGCTTAGCGAATTTGAAAAGAAAATGAGCCAAAAATTTGCCGAGCTAAAAAGCTCCGACGTCGCTAAAAACGTAAGCGAAAGGGCGCGCGAGATGAGCGCTAAGGCTTACGAGGCCGCAAAAGAGACGATCGCCAAGCTAAAGTCCAAAAAGGACTAATCGCGCGTAGGCGCCGCAAAGGCGAGCTTTGCAAGGCGGCAGAGCATATAGAGCCCGCTCCGGCGTCCCCGCCTCGTCGCCTAAACGCGCATCGGCGAGCTTTACGGCCGTAATCGTGTACCGAAGTAGGGCGCATATAAACGCTCAGCTCAAAGTGGCGCAAAAACGAGCTCAGCTAAATTTCGCTTGTAAATGCGCCAAGCGATAGCAACACGGCGAAAGCCCTATTTGACGACCAGCGCCGTAGTTTGCGGGAACTAGTCCAGCGCTTGTTTTCGCCGTTTACATTGAACCTAAACGAACGAGCAATGCGCATTTAAAATTTAAGCCGAATTGCGCGCTAGGCTAAATTTAGCGTCGAAATTTCATTAAATTTAATGCCGCGTGGTTCAGCCGGTGTTCAAATTTAGCGAAAAATTATCCCGCGCCGCCTATACGTTCGCAAAACGAGCCGTCAGACAAACAAAGCGCTGAATAAAAGCGAAATTGCAAGAATTTAACCAAATTTTGCTAAAATCGCCGCAAAATTACAAGGAGAAAAGATGAAAAAATTAGCTCTTTTAATATCGTTCGTCGCTATGATGCTTTTTAGCGGCTGTGCAAGCACTACGCAAAGCGGCGTCGTCGGCGCGGATCGCAGCCAGCTATTCACCGTAAGCGAAAGCGATATGGATCAAAGTGCGGCGGTTGCGTATAAGCAGATAATCTCGAAGGCAAATCACGACAAAGTCCTAAACACCAACGCCACGCAAACTGCGCGCGTAAGACAGATCGCAAGCAGGCTGATCAAGCAGGTGGGGGTGTTTAGAAAAGATGCGCTGAAATGGAACTGGCAGGTCAATGTCATCAACGACCAAACGATCAACGCTTGGTGTATGCCGGGCGGTCGCATCGTCGTTTATACGGGCATCATCGATAAGCTCAAGCTCACCGACGCCGAGCTAGCCGCTATCGTAGGGCACGAGATGTCGCACGCACTACGCGAGCACAGCCGCGAGCAGGCGTCCAGCGATCAGCTCAAAAATGTAGGAATTTTCACCGTCAGCCAAGTGGCGGGTCTGGGCGATCTAGGTGCGAGCGCACTAAATATGGCGGCGCAATACACCTTCACGCTGCCATTTTCGCGCACACATGAGACGGAGGCCGATCTGATGGGCGTCGAGCTGATGGCGCGCGCAGGATACGATCCGCGAGCTGCGATAAACGTCTGGGAGAAGATGAACAAGCTAAATGAGAGCCATCCGCTTAAATTTATGTCCACGCACCCCTCAAACGAGGATCGCATCGCCGATCTGAAAGAGGTGATGCCAAAAGTTCTGCCGCTTTACGAGGCCGCCGCGAGAAATAAATAATCTCGCAATTTAAAATTTCAAAAGAGCTTTTCGCGCGGCGCTAGGATTTTATCCACTAATCAGCCGCCGCGCTGAAGCTCCGTAGCGACAAAAGCCCGCCGCGGCGCAAAATCCTAAATCACCGCAAAATTTCATTAGCACGCCCCCGATAAACAAAATCGCGCCGAGATAAAATTTCATCTTTTAAAACGCAAGCGTTAGATAAAATTTCGTCGCATAGGAGGCCGAAATGTCCGTAGCCATAGAATTTTACGGCGCAAAATTTTACGATTTTAAGCACGGTAAAATTTAGAGCAAAATTCTACTCCTTCGAGCGCAGATGGAATTTCATCGCGGCCGTACACAAATGAAATTTTGCAGCCGCAATCGGCGCAAAAATAAAATTTATTCGGGCTGGGCGGCAGGATTTCAGCGTCTTTGCGTAGCGGCAAGTCTCGCGCGAGCAGATGAAATTTTGCGCGATAAAAGATAGCCAAATTTCAATTCCGCGAAATTCTACGAGCCGGCGTGAGGAATTTTCCGCGCCTTTTGGATTTTAAAGCGTTTTTAGATATAATCGCAAAATATTTATTTTTAAATTTCAAAGGATAAGAAATTTGGACACGGACAGTTCGGTTTTAATGTTAGTTTTAGCTTTTGTATTCATCTTTATGAATGCTTTTTTCGTTCTTTCGGAATTCTCAATCGTAAAAATAAGAAAATCGCGCCTCGAAGAGCTTATCAAAGATAAAATTCCAAACGCGGAGCTCGCTTTTAAAATTTCAAACTCCCTAGACACCTACCTCAGCGCCACTCAGCTCGGTATCACGATAAGCTCGCTGGCTCTGGGCTGGATCGGCGAGCCTGCAGTAGCGAGGCTGATCGAGCTGCCGCTAAAGACCTTCGGCGTAAGCGGGGTAGCGATCCATACGATCGCTTTCATCGTCTCCTTTACGCTCGTTACGCTATTTCACGTCGTGCTCGGCGAGCTGGTGCCAAAATCCATCGCTATCGCCAAAACCGAAAAAGTAGTGCTTTTCATCGCTAGGCCGCTGCATCTATTTTGGATCCTGTTTTTCCCGATCATCAAGGCGTTTGACTTCATCGCCGCCGTTTCGCTTAAAATAATCGGCGTAAAGCCCGCTAAAGAAAGCGAGCTCGCGCTTTCTGACGAAGAGATCAAAATCATCGCAAGCGAGAGCCTAAAAGGCGGTGTGCTCGATAGCCTAGAGACCGAGATCATCAAAAACGCCGTCGATTTCAGCGACACGGTCGCTAAAGAGATAATGACGCCGCGTCGCGATCTAATCTGCCTAAACAAGCAGGCAAGCTACGAGGAGAACTACGATACCGTCTTACAGTCGAGATTTACGCGCTTCCCGTATATCGACGGTAGCAAGGACAACGTCCTAGGCCTCATCCACATCCGCGACATCATCCAACAAAAGGGCGAACGAAGCTTCGATAAGATCGTGCGCAAGCTCATCATCGTGCCCGAAAACAGCCCGATCTCTAAAATTTTACCGATGATGAATAAGCAGCGCATTTTCGCTGCGCTCGTCATCGACGAATACGGCGGTACGGCGGGATTTTTGACGATGGAGGATATAATCGAAGAAATTTTCGGCGATATAAACGACGAGCACGACGGCAAGATGCAAAATTTCAAACGCATAGACGAAAATACCTTCGAGTTTAGAGGGCGCTTCGAGATCGAAGGCGTCGAGGAGGTGATGGGTATCGACTTCGACGAGGAGACCGAGCAGCTCACGATCGGCGGATACGTCTTTAATCTCTTCGGAAGCCTCCCCGAGATCGGCGATAAGATCAGCGATGAAAACTGCGACTACGAAGTGCTGCGAATGGACGGCACGAGGGTCTCGCTAGTAAAAGTGACTAAAAGGCATGAGCGGGAGTTGCGCGATAAAGATGATGCTCTGGGCGAAGCGAAATAAGCACCTTTAGTTTAACTGCGCAGTAAGAATGCCCCATCTTGGCGAGATTCTAGTAAAATTTTAATATCGCTAATTTAGGGTCGCCTTTCTCGTCGCAAGAGAAATCTTACGATTTAAATTCAATTATAATTTATATATATTGATTTATAATTTTAAAAACTTCTTAGGAAAGGATTAATTATGGAATTTCGTATCGAAAAAGACACGATGGGCGAGGTAAAGGTTCCGAACGAGAAATATTGGGGAGCGCAAACGCAGCGTAGCCGCGAAAATTTCGAGATCGGAGTAGGGCTGGAGACGATGCCAAGGGAGGTCATAGAGGGCTTTGCCTATCTAAAAAAGGCGTGCGCGCTGGTTAATCGCAAGCTGGGCCGCCTAGATGAGCCTCGCACCGAGGCGATCGCGCAGGCGTGCGATGAAATTTTAAACGGCAAACTGGACGGAAATTTCCCTCTAGTCGTGTGGCAGACGGGTTCGGGCACGCAGTCGAATATGAATTTAAACGAGGTTGTTTCAAACCGCGCGATGGAGATTTTAGGGCTAAATTTCCGCGATAAGGCGGCGCTGGACGCGAGAGACGCAAAATTCGTGCATCCAAACGATCACGTAAATAAAGGCCAGAGCTCAAACGACACCTATCCTACGGCGATGCGAATAGCCTTTGTGCTAGAGCTTCAAAAAAAGCTACTGCCCGCGATCGAAAAACTAGAAGCGACGCTGGATAAAAAGACCGCCGAGTTTGCGGGGATCGTAAAGATCGGCCGCACTCACCTGCAAGACGCCACGCCGCTCACGCTCGGACAGGAATTTAGCGGCTACGCGCATATGCTAAAGGCGAGCAAGGCGCAGATCCTAGCTACTATGCCGTTTTTGCAGGAGCTTGCTATCGGCGGCACCGCGGTGGGCACGGGGCTAAACTCGCACCCGAAATTTAGCCAGATGGTAAGCGACGAGCTAAATGCGCTAACGGGCACGGCGTTTAAATTTAAATCCCATCCGAATAAATTTCACGGCCTAACCAGCCATGACGCGGAGGTGTTTTTAAGCGGCGCGCTAAACGGCCTGGCGGCAAATTTGATGAAGATCGCAAACGACGTGCGCTGGCTAGCAAGCGGGCCAAGATGCGGTATCGGCGAGATAAACATCCCCGAAAACGAGCCTGGAAGCTCGATAATGCCGGGCAAGGTAAATCCGACGCAGTGCGAAGCCGTCACGATGGTCGCCGCGCAGGTGATGGGCAACCACGTCGCGATCTCCGTCGCCGCAAGCCAGGGCAACTTCGAACTAAACGTCTTTAAGCCGGTGCTTACGTACAACCTCATCCAAAGCATCCGCCTGCTAAGCGACGCGATGAACAGCTTTGATAAACACTGCGCGTGCGGTATCACTGCAAACGCCACGAAAATCGACAAGCTACTGCACGAGAGTCTGATGCTAGTAACCGCGCTAAATCCGCACATCGGCTATGCAAATGCCGCCAAGATCGCCAAAACCGCGCATCATAACGGCACGACGCTGCGCGAGGAGGCGATAAGATCGGGCATACTAACCGCCGAGGAATTTGACGCGTGGGTGGTGCCTGAGGATATGATCGCGCCGAAGGAATAAATTTTAGTTGCTTGATTTTTGGGTTCGGCAGGGTTTGCTCGGCGGAATTTCTCTTTGGCTCGGGGAGATTAGGGCGTTTCAGTAAAATTTAATCGTTTCGATAAATTTTGATTGTTTCGACGAAATTTGATCGTTTTGCGTGGCGTGCTTGCCTTAAGCGATTTCATAGAGCTTGCATTGCGCAGTTTTATCGAGTTTGCTTTAAAATGATTTCACCGAGCCTTCTTTAAAATCCGTAAATTTGAGAGCGAAATTTGCGGATTAAATTTACTTTGGTAACGCGGCTCTTGCTGTTCGCTAAAATAGCGAAATTACCGAAGCGGAAGCTGCTTTTTGTCTTTAAATTTCTATCCGTCATTTCATGCCCCGTCAAATACACATCGAAACCGCCGCTAAGATTAAATTTTAAATGCTTCGTAAGCGCCCAAAGGATAAAATGCGCCAAAATTTTACAAAACGGGGATTTTATGAGGGACTATGATAAGGAGCGGGCGGACAAACCATTGATCGTCGAGAATAATTGGTTCTTACGCGCTGAAATTACCGGTATGATTTCATGCATTATATTTTTTGTCCTAGCCCTAATAATTTTGATCTGCTCATCTCCTGAAGATGCTATGAGGGAGTTTTCTAGAAGGACTGGGATAACGATAGCATGTTCTGGAATTTTATATGTTATTTTCGGTCATTTGAAATTTTTGCGCTCTTTAATTAAAAATAAAACTTACAGCAAAATTTATGATGATCGCATAGAATATGAATTTATCGACTATCAGGGCAACAAAGATCTGCTAACCGTGCCGTTATCCGGGAGCGAAATAATTACACATGCCTATATTCCGATTTTTGGAACTTTTCATCCAGAAAATCGCGACTCCGTAGATAAGATGTTCTACCCGTTAAATTTTATTCTAAATTCCATTAGAAGCCTGATTTTTTACACCCTTTCTCTTTTTAAAATACGGAAATATCTAATATTCAGATTTGACAACTTATTTATCTGCGTAGAAAGCAATCCGTCTATCAACGAGAGATTTAAAAGTGTGGGATTCAATAAAGGTACTTTAGTATGCAGCTTAATTAGCCATAATACAAAAATTTTTGATAAGGAGATTGAGGATGCCTGAGAACAATGCAACGCGACACGAAATTTCTGATGAAGCAAAAGTCGCTATTTCAATGGCAAAATAGCAACCGCAGCAGATTGTTTCTATGTACTGAAGAGAAATTAGGGCGCTATGGTGCCCTAATCCTTACTTCGCCCCTTTAGGCGGCATAAATGCGGTTAGCTTGATATCCTCGCCCGCCTTGTGTTTATAAAGCTCGATATCCACCAGCGCCGTGTGGGAGATGTTGCCGTTGGCAAGCTCGCTCGTAGGCAGATCAATCGTAAGCACGTTCGGATTTCCGTTTTTGCAAAGACCCTCGGCGTTAGGATCGTACCACGCGCCTTCGAAAATCTGCACCACGCCGCGCATTATGTCGCCGCTTACGTTGGCTCCCGCCAGAATTTCGCCGCGAGCGTTATACACGCGCACCAGATCGCCCTGCTTGATGCCGAGCTCCTTAGCGTCCTCGGTATTTATTAGTACCGGCTCACGATCCGCGACAGCGTATCTCTTGCGATTTGAGGTATTGCTCTGCTGCGAATGCAAGCGATCGAGCGGATGCAGGCTAAGCAGGTGAAATTTCGCAGGCTTTTCTTTCATACCCAGCCACTCGACGGGCTCGAACCACATCGGATGCGCGCCGCAGTCTTTGTAGTTCATCGCAGCGATCGTATCGGAGTAAATTTCAATTAACCCGCTAGGCGTTCCCAAAGCCTCCAAAACGGGATCGTTTCTAAAATCCTCAAACGTCACGTAGGCGGCATTCTCTGGCGTCTCATAAAATTCAGTCGGCTCGTTTTTCTCCCACCACTGCTCAAAGCTCGGCATCTGAATACCTAAAGCGGTGTTTGCATTCACGGCGCTTGCTGCCCCTTCGTAAAATTCTTTGATCCAGTCCATCTCCGTTTTGCCGCCGTCCGTATAAACCTCGGCAAGCCCGTCTGCGTAAGCCTTGCAAAGGTCGGTAAAAATTTGATAATCGTCCTTCGCGCCGTGCTGCTTGGCGACGACCTGCTTCATCGGGATTATATGCATATTGGAGTAGTCCCCGCTCATCGTAATGTCGTTGCGCTCATACTGCGTCGTGGTCGGGAACACGATGTCCGCCATCTTCGCAGTCGGCGTCCAGTAAATTTCATTCACTACGATGGTGCGCGGCTTGCGCCAAGCCTTGATATTGGTGTTGGTGTCTTGATGATGCACGATCGGATTTCCGCCGACCCAGTAGATGAAGTCTATCTTCGGATAGGTGATCTTTGCGCCATTCGCGTCGATCGTCTTGCCCGGATTTAGTAGCGCGTCCGCGATGCGAGCTAGAGGAAAGGCAACCTTCGCCGTATTTACCAGCCACGCTTGAGTAGCTTCGCCGCCTTGTTTCTGATCCTGCGCAAGCCCTAAAAATTTGCCGTCCTTAACGACGCCGACGCTTGCCGCGTTCATTCCGCCGATCACGCCGCCCGCGCAGGTAGGCGCGCCGCCGTTAGCGTAGTGGTAGCTAAAGCCGAAGCCCCCTCCGGCAAGTCCGATCTGCCCCAGCATCGCGCATAAAGTTACGATCATCCAGTGCGCCTGCTCGCCGTGATGAGCGCGCTGGATACCCCAACCCGCCATTATCATCGTGCGGTTTTCGTAAAATTTTATCGCAAGCTCTTTTATCACGTCCGCGCTAATGCCACAAATTTCACTAGCCCACTCGGGCGTCTTAGCCACGCCGTCGCTCTGTCCCGTGAGGTACGGCACGAATTTTTCAAAGCCCGCGGTGTAGTTTTGCAAAAATTCCTTATCGTACTTGCCCTGCGAGTAGAGGTGCTGCGCCATGCCTAGCATCATCGCTACGTCGGTGTTAGGGCGAGGGGTGATCCATCGCGCCTTGCCCTCAAAATACTTGCCGCTTACGGTTTTGATCGGATCGATGATGATGATCTCTTTGTCGCTGTTTTTTAGCTGCTCGAAATACTTAAATCCCTGCTCGTCAGAGCTCGTCCATGCCACGCGAAGCGTAGAGATCGGATTGAGCCCCCAAAAGACCACTACTTTGGAGTTTTCAAGCACCACCGGCCACGAGGTTTGCTGCTCATAGACCTGATTTGAGCCCGTTACGTGCGGCATTATGACCTGCGCCGCACCCGTGGAGTAATCGCCCGTGACGCCCGTAAAGCCGCCGGTTAAATTCATAAATCTATGAAGCAGCGTCCTTGAGACATGCACGTTGCCCGTGCTCTGCCAGCCGTAGCTACCCGCAAATACCGAGTCTGCGCCCTTTTGCTCGCGCGTCTTTTTAAGCTCGCGCGCGACGAGTTTGATCGCATCTTCATATTTTACCTCGACCCATTCGTCGAGTCCGCGAAGCTCGGGCTTAGGATTATCGGGATCGGCGAGGTATGATTTTCGCACCATCGGCGCCTTGATACGCGTGTTATAAACGAGATCCGCCATCGTATTTTGAAGAGTATTTGGAATTTTAGAGGTGATCTTCCACGGCGCGGATTTTACGATCTTGCCGTTTTTGACGCTCGCTTTTAAAATTCCCCACCGCGCCGCGGTTAAAATTTCGCCGTTTTTCTTAAGCGCGGTGAGTTTATCCGCCGCAAGCATTGAGCTTGGAATGAGCGGAAGCGCCGAAACCACCGCGCCGAGCTTTAAAAAATTTCGTCTTTTCATTTCATATCCTTTAAATTTACATCCTTGGAGTGCTTTTGCAGATACTGCACCACCGTCCAGCTCTCATCCTTGCTAATAGGCGTGCGCGAAAGCATCGATTTGATGTAGCCGGGCCATTTGTTTGCCTCGTAGCTTGCGGGCTGATGCAAGGCATGGCAGACGCTACACGAGGTTTCGAATTTTTCTTTGGCTTCGGCGAAAATTTTATCCACGTCGCCGCTTAGCGCGCCCTCGTCGGTGTAGGCGGTTATTTTAACTTTATTAAAGCCGTCCTCTTCGCCCAAACTCTCGCTTTGAAATTTAGCCTGCTTCGAAAACGCCACCGCGATTATGCGCGCTTTAGGCGTGAAATAAATAACGTTGGGCGCCTTTGGATTTTGATAGCCGGTAAGCGAAAATTTCACTACTCCGTCCTTAACCTCCAAAACCTCTATGGCATTCGTAGGCAGTAGCCTACCGTCCTTGTGCGACAAATCGCCGCTTACGCTTACCTGCTTTAGCACCGTGCCGTAAAGCGTCTCGCCCGCCTTGACCTCGGCGTTTGCACAGCTTGCGATCACAGCCGCAAGAGCCGCCGCAGCCGCAATAGAATTTAAAAACTTCATGCTTATCCTTTCTTAAAATTTTAAAAACTTCTCGTAAATCTGCCGTATAAAAAGCTCGCAAACATCACGGCCAAAATCGCCGCGAATGCCGCAAACGCTACCTGCGCGCACTGCGCCGCGTCTGCAAATTTAATGCTCGGCACCAGATAAAACCCCTCGCCGTAAAATCCGCCGAAAAAGCTCTGCACTTCGCTAAGCGCGGTGCCTGCGGGAAAGGACGGAGTGCCCGTGCAGCTTGCGGGGCGAAATAGCTCCGGCAGCAGGCTATCAAGCGGCGCCGCAAAAGGAAATGCGGGCGCTGAGAGGCAATTTGCCGTATCTGCGGCGGTATGCGGCGCGGAGCTTTGCATAAACCCGTATATCGCGCCCGCAAAACCAAGCACGTAGGCAATGAGCCTTGCTATGAAGCCAAAGGACATCAGCAAGCCGATGAGCGCGCCCACGCCCGCTACGGCAAAGCCCAGACGTACGAGGGTGCTCATCTGCGTAGGCGACATAAAAAGGCAGCGCTGAAAGAAAAAATATGATGTCGCAAGATAGCCTGCGCTTATCACAAAGAGCCAAAACCACGGCGTGGCAGTATTTTGCCACGCGTAAATCTTTAAGATCAATCTATTCAAGATCTCCTCCGTCTTATAAAATTCTTAAGAATACTTTTTAATCTTAAAATTTAAATTTATGAGAGAATTATAGCAGTAAAAGATAAAAATTCATGTCTGCATTGCCTAAATATCGGAGTTTTATACACTTTAAGCTTAACGTATAAAATTTCAATTTTAAAATTTGTCGCTCCTTGCGCGGCGCAAAACGTTTTTGAGATATGAAATTAAAATGGTAGATTTTATAAAATTTATCTTTATTCGGGTCTGTTTTGATAAAAAATATAACCGATTTAAAACCCCGGGTAACCCCGACGCTCAATAAATATTATGAAGATGATATAATGAGCCAAAATTTTGAATAATATCACTTTATAATTTAAGGACGAGGTGCCGTGTGAAATTTAACATAAATGCCGTTATCGGCGGGGCGGATGATGTGCCGATCTATATATCGAATATTATAAGAGCAGCAAGGCAAGAGATTAAAAGGGTTTTTAGCGATTTTGAAATGCACTCGCTGCAAAAGATCGATATTTGCCTTTGTTTGAGCGGGGAAGTGTCGAGATATTTTCCGAAATCGGGAATTTACCAGCCGAAATATTATCTTAAAAGCAAAAAAATTATCGCGTATATTCATTTTAGCTCAGATGAGTGGGGCTACGATAAAAAGGCAAATGCAGATAAATTTTTAGAAAAGTTCAAGCAATATCTTATGGAGCTTGGAGATATTACCGGGCGGAAAATTACGAATAATAATTTAGAATTTGACGATAAGCAGTACAAAGATAATATAGACCTAGTTTTTGAAAATTTAGTAGTAGATTGTTGAAATAAAATTTGAAAAGAATATCTATCTGAAGCGGCAAAATTCCGCTTCAGATAAGGCAGACGCTAGCCCGGGCTAGTGAAATTCCAAACGCCCTTAAGACACGAAATAGCGACGAGGTGAGTTTGGAATTTCATCATCAACGATAATTTAAAATTTTGCCCGAAAGCTTATTGGCTAGCTTAAAGCGCCTTGGTTGGCGCCCCGTAGAATTTCAACGCGCCGTTAAGCAAACGATGAGCGAGCAGAGCAAGGCGGGTCTTGCGCGAGCGCATAGGAATGCGCGCAGTGTTATTTCGCAGTAGAATTTTACGGATTTGATCTCGCGCACAAAGGCGAGATCAAACCTAAATGCCCGACAAGAGCAAATTTTACGCAAGCCGCGCAAGAGCGGTCTTGCGCGAGCGCTAAATCGCAGCCTTTAGCGCTTCAAATTTCGCGTCTTGCTCGGCTAGAAGCTGTCCTTTCTCGTCGCGCGAGACGTAAATTTTAAAGATATTCTCGCCCGCTTTGTCGTAAAAGCCCACGAATTTCGAGAGCATCCCCATGAAAGTCTGCGTCACAAGGATGATTTTATCGATCTCATCCGTCTTTAGATGGCCCCCCAAAATGCCCAGCCCATGCGCCTCATCGCCGTTTGCGCCCATGCCGAAATTATAAAATCCGCGCGCGCTCTTGCCGCTTGGGATCTTGGTTTTAAACTCGATGATGAAGCTCGGCGTATTTTTTACAAAAAGCACCTCGCCCCAACTCTCAAGCTCCCTAATGACCTCGCCGAATTTATCGCCGCCGGCGCTCTTTCCAAAGCGCTCGGGCAGATTTAGCAGCACGTCGATCTCCTTGGCGCCGAGCTCCTTGCAGATCTGCGCGATCGAAATTTTAGGATTTTGCGCGAACAGCGCCTCGATTCTCTCTTTCATTTTCATCCTTTCTAAAATAAAATTTTGAGCGCCATTATAATATAAAAATTCTAAGTTACAGATAACGGCAATCAATTAAACCGAGTTTTAAAACTTATTTTTACGGCATAGCGATAGTCGCGCGCGGCAAAAGCAGGGCAGGGTCGCTTAAATTTAGACTCTAAATTTACGCTCTTGCCGCACGTAAATCCGCCCGCACGAGCCAAAACAGGCAAATGTAAATTTTGTAGATTCTCCGTGCCGAACTTAAAATTTAGCCGCGGCGGAAGCCAAAATTTTTAAATTTTGATACTGTCCTGCCTAGCCGTGGCGCACGATAAATTCGCTAAAAGTTATCTTGCGGGCGTAAAATTTAACTCCGAGCGAGGCGAGTTTGTCTTGTAGCGCTAGCGCCGACTCCTCTATGCCGCTAAAAAGGCAAAGCGGCAAATTTTGCGCCCTCTCTTTAGTCGCCGCAAAGCTCTCGTCTTCAAAGATTTTCTTTAAAAACACGAGTGTTTTTACCTTATCCGAACCCAGATCCTCGATAAAAACGCTGAAATATTTATATTCGGGCTCCGCGCGCGCTTCATATTCCCGCGCGCAGTCGTCTGCTAGCTCGCGGTAAAATTCGTTGTTTAAATCAGTAAGCGGCGCAATCGCATCAAGTGAGCAAGGTGCCTCAAGCGCGGCGAGGGCGGTTAAAATCTCTTCAAATTTAACGATGTCGTCCGCGACCTTGATCGGCTCCCAAGAGCCAGCGCCGTGATAGGCAAAATACACGGGCGAAGCGTCCCCCAGGGCAAAATCCACGAAAAACGGATCGTCCATGCCGTTACGCGC